>JABMNL010000039.1 GCA_013204585.1 SAR202 cluster bacterium
CCTGAGCGTAGCGAAGGGTCTGCCAAGGCAGTGCTTGTAAGATTCTTTCCCGATGCGTCGGGACTTAACTCCTCAGAATGACAGTTTTGAGGCAAAGCCTCTGAAAGGGGGAAGGGGCCAGTTCTCTCCCCCTACATGGGGAGAGTTAGAGTGGGGGCGTTGCGTTAAACATCACGCCCGTTTGGAGTTGGAACTCACCCTTCTGGGACGCTGCCCAACATCCCGGTACTAGGCCGAAAGGCGCACCGTCACGTAGATAATTGTGGCTTCGCCTCTCGGCCTTTGCATTTAGAAGATATATGAATAGCCACCTGTTACATCACCCTGGCCGTCCCTGTTTGGTGCAGGCTCTATGAGCAGAACCGAAGCGGGACGGTACGCAGACCTTCCCCGCAGCTACCACATCTTTAAGTGGCGGGTATTGCTGGCCTTTGCGGGCTTCTATCTCTTCCTCTATCTAGGCCGGTTTAATTTCTGGCCCGTGGCCCCGTTGGTCAAAGAAGATTTGGGGCTCACTCACTTTGAGATTGGCCTGATAAACGCCATGCTCCTGTGGGGCTTTGGTCTTGGCGACCTGGTTCATGGCCGACTCAGCGAGAGCTATGGTCTGCGGTTGTGGGTATTAATTGGTGCCATCCTCACAACTGTATTCAATTGGATTACCAGCTTTGCCACTTCAGCGGTCACCATGGCCATTCCATGGGGTATTGCGGGCTTTGTGAACGCCGCCTGTTGGGCCCCCGGTATTAGCATGGTTTCTCAGTGGTGGCCCCGCCAGAACCGGGGCATGGCCATGGGCATCGTGGGCACTGCTGCGGGTGGGGCGATGGTGATGATGTGGTGGATCTCTGGATACGTGGGCGCAGAGTGGGGCTGGCGGGCGTCTTTTCGCTACCCACCGCTGATAATCGCCGTGCTGGGAGTCGCGTTCTATTTCATCGCTCGGGATCGGCCTTCGGACGTCAACCTACCCGAGTACGTAGAAGAAGATGAGGTTTCAGCCACCCCCGAAGCGATAGACCCCGAACGACTCAAGGGCTTTGGCCCCTACAAAGAATTGTTGTCCAACCCCAGGTTTCTGTTGGCCAGCCACGTGAAGGGACTGGAGAACGTTGTTCGTTATGGACTAACAACTTGGGTGCCCATCTACTACTTTGAAGAGGGCGGCCATTCGATAGAGTCCACCATCTTGCTCACCATCTTGCTGCCGGTGGGCTACCTGCTTGCGCCGCCAATCGCGGGGATATTTTCCGACCGCTACTTGGGCAGCCGACGTCAGCCCATGGTAATTTTTTCCTGCGCCGTGAGCGCCGTTATCCTCGTTTGTATCGCTTTGGCTCCGCCGGTAAACGTGACGCTTGGCGCGGTTTTGTTGCTGGTTGGTGGGTTCTCCATGGGTATGTCTCCCATGTCCACCGTGGCTGTCGACATCGCGGGACGCCACATGTCGGGCACTTCTTCTGGCCTGATGGATGCCCACGGCTACGCTTACGCCGGAGCCCAGGCCATCATTTTTAGCGTGGTGCTGGACATGGCCGGCAGTCCCTGGCCAATAGTATTTGTCGCCATGGCGGTTACCAGGGTAATCTCGGGCGTCATGATTTCCCGCGTCAAAGTTTAGCTTCTAACCCCAATCCCGCTGCTCCCTTTAGATTCCGATTGACAACCCACACTACAGTGCTAGAATAAGTTTCCGCAAACGTTTGCAATAACTTTCATTCGCACTGATATTCCTGCACTAGAAATTTGACGATTAAGCACGAAAAAGCCATTGAAACCCTTCGCCTTAAGGGACATCGCCTAACGCCGCAACGGCTGATTGTGCTGTCAATTATTGCCTCTGGCGATGGGGCCTCGGGCGATGGTCACATGGGCGTTGACGAGGTTTTCCAGGCTGCTAAAAAGGCCTATCCCTACATGGACATCGCCACGGTCTACCGTACCCTGCATTTATTCAAGGACTTGGGAGTGGTGACCGAAGTGGCCATCGGCGACCGGCTGCATTTCGAACTCACCGACCCGAATGGGCGTCATCATCACATGGTCTGCCGGGTATGCAACGGCGCGTTCAATCTTAGCCCCCACTACCTGGCGGAGTTCCGTGACACCTTGAACAAGGAATTCGGCTTTGAGCCAGACTTAGAGCATTTCGCCGTCAGCGGCGTGTGCGCCGAATGCCAAGAAAGCAGTCAAGAGCAACAGATTCAAGATTAAGAGGTGCAATTCGTTCGATGGAGAACATCTTTGCTGGCGTAAAACTATGGGCGCTATTGTTCACGGTATTGGCCATCGCAGCCTGTGGCGGTGGAACGGCAGACCAGTCTCAAGATGGAAACCAGGAAGACCAACTCTTGACGGTGGTAACCACGGTGTCGCCAATCACCAGCATTGTTGAGAACATTGGAGGTTCGCGGATACGATTGGAGGGCGTGGTGCCCGAGGGCGTAAATTCCCATACATTTGAGCCGGTCCCCTCCATGGCCAAGCTAATGTCCGAGGCCGACCTAATCATCATAAACGGGCTCTTTCTTGAAGAACCGACTTTGGCCTTGGCCGAATCCAACAAGCGAGACGACGCCGTGATTCTATCGCTGGGAGACCAGGCAGTCACCAAGGAAAATTGGCAGTTTGACTTCACATTTCCCGAGGCTGCGGGCCACCCCAACCCCCATCTTTGGCCGGATCCCAACCTGGGACTGCGTTACGCAGAGTTGGTCTACGACCAATTGGTCGCCATGGACCCGAAGAATGCCGAATATTACGCGAAGAATCTGGCCGGGTTCCGCGTCAGGGTCAAACAGTTGGACGAGGCTATCAGAGCGGCGGTGGCGACGGTCCCAGAACAAAACCGCAAGTTGCTAACCTACCATGACTCCTGGGCCTACTTTGCCAAACAGTACGGTATGGAAGTTATCGGAGCGGTTCAGCCGTCTAACTTCTCCCAGCCTTCTGTGAAAGAAGTTGCCGGACTGATAGATCAAGTGAAATCGCTGGGCCTGCCGGCCGTATTTGGTTCGGAAGTATTTCCCAGTGATGTGCTCGAAGCCATCGCCCGCGAGTCCGATGCCCAGTTCGTTGATGATTTGGCCGATGACGATCTGCCAGGGAAGCCTGGCGACCCGGAGCATTCTTACTTGGGGTTAATGCGACAGAATTTGGTGGTGATGATTCCGGCCCTGGGCGGAGACGCCAGCGTGATGGCCGACGTTGATGTCAGGAACGTGTTCGACGGTCCCAGCGGGGCCATTTACCCACAATAAATCCGGACAATTGCGTCCGTTTACCAAATAATAAAGGAAGACAATGCTACATCCCCTGCCCCACAAACGAGGGCCCGGAGAGCCCGTAGTTGAAATTATCAACGTCACCTGCGGTTACGAGAAGCAGCGAGTGCTAACTGGCGTTAGCCTACGGATAATGCCCGGAGATTTCGTTGGACTGCTTGGCCCCAGCGGCTCGGGCAAGACCACTCTGCTGCGTACCATTCTAGGGGCGGTTGACGTCTATGAAGGCGAGTGCCTGGTTAACGGCGTCGCCACCTCGAAGAAGCGGCCCAGGGTTGGCTACGTGCCCCAATTGGAGACCATCGATTGGAACTTCCCGGTCACTGTCCAAGAAGTTGTAATGATGGGCCGCACCATGGAGAACCGGTTCTTCCCCTGGTACCGCAAAGAGGAGAAGGACCTGGCCGCCGAAATGATGGGCCGGTTGGGCATCCTCGACCTGGCGGAACGTCATATTCGAGAGCTTTCTGGCGGGCAGCAGCAGCGGGTGTTCTTGGCACGCGCTCTGGTTAGCAACCCAGAACTGTTGCTCTTGGATGAACCAACCTCTGGAGTCGACATTAAGACCCGTGACGATGTGATGCATCTGCTCCACGACCTTAACCACCAAGGTGTGACCATCATCATCACCACCCACGAGATAAATGCGGTGGCGGTACACCTGCCCTGGGTCGTGTGCTTGGCGGGGCGGATATTGGCCGAGGGGCCGCCGTCCGAGGTGATAACAACCGAGGTCTTGAAGATGACCTACGGCGCAGAGATGCCGGTCATCCACTACGACGGCATGACCATCGTGGCCGAGAGCCCCCACTCTTACGCAGTCAACGGGAAGACAACTGCGCCTCCAGTCCATGTCCATCAGCCAGGCGGCGACCCAGAAGAAGAAATTAGTCACGTTCATGATGCTGGCGGAGAGACCGAACAAGGGGCCAGCCATGTTTGAGCCCTTTGAATATGAATTCTTTGTCCGTGGCCTCATTGCCGCGACCTTGGTTGGCGGACTGTGCGGCATGATTGGCGTCTACATCGTGCTCAAGCGAATGGCCTACATCGGGCATGGCCTGTCCCATGCCGTGTTAGGCGGGGCGGTGGTCAGTTTCGTTCTGTCCATCAACTTCCTGGTTGGAGCGACGATATGGGGATTCCTCTGCGCCCAGTTGATTACCTTGACTGCCAAGAAGCAGAAGATAGCCGCCGACGCCGCCATCGGCGTGATAACCACGGCCAGCTTTGCCTTGGGTATCGTGCTTATCAGCCGGTACAAGAGCTTTACGCGGGACTTTGAAGCTGCCCTCTTCGGTAACATCCTGGGGGTAAGTGGGGGAGACCTGTTGGCCATCGTCGTCGTGACGATTGCTACCGCAACGGTGCTGTTCGTAGCCTACAAACATTTCCTGTTTGCCACATTTGACGGTGACGTGGCCCAGTTCTACGGAGTCCCCACCGGCTGGGTTGAAACCCTATTCTCGCTGGTCTTGGCCGGGACAATTGTGGTTTCGATGCAGGTATTGGGAGTGCTGCTCATCGCTGGGGCCACTGTGATACCGCCCATCATTGCCCGCATGCTGAGCGACCGGTTCCAGGCTGTGTTGCTGCTTTCGACGATGCTGGGCGCTGCCTGCGGGTTTGTGGGAATCTATGTCAGTTATTTCATCGACGTTTCCTCGGGGGCCAGTGTGGTATTGGTGGAAGCCGCGTTGTTCGCGCTGGTCATGGCCTACACCAATCTCAGGCCGCGCCGGGTGCCCAGCCCGCTACAGAACGCTGAGCCGGTTCGTGCGGGTCAGCCAAATCCGGGAGAATCCGATTAGCAGATACAGTTGAGGCCGAGATATACTTATAGGTGATAGTGAAGGGAGGCAGATATGTCAATTGAATCTTTAGCCATACTTAGCCCCGGCGACATGGGGCATGCCATAGGGCAACTGCTTAGAGAAAATGAACTGCGGGTTTTAACCTGCCTAGCGGGCCGCAGTGGACGGACCCGCGAGCTTTCTGAAAAAGCTGGAATCATCGACGTGCCAAACCTGAATGACTTGGTTGAGCAGTCCGACGTGATAATGTCGGTGACTGTCTCCGAGGCCGTGCCTGGCCTGTGCCACGAGATTGCCGATGCCGTGAAGGCCACCGGGACCGACATGCTATTTGCTGAGTGCAACGCCATCGCCCCGACTTTGAGCCAGGAGATGGCAAAGGTGTTGCAGGAAGGCGGCGCTCGATATGTCGATGCTTCGATTATCGGCCCTCCGCCTCGGAACGGCTCTAGCCCCAGGGTCTACGCATCCGGCGACAACGTGGCCGAGTTTGAACAGCTCCGCGACTTTGGGTTGGACGTCCGTAACCTTGGCCCCAAGTTGGGCCGGGCGTCGGGCATTAAAATGTGCTATGCCGCCATGACCAAGGGCACTACGGCCTTGCAGGCAGAACTCCTGATTGCCGCCGAGAAAATGGGCTTGACCGAGGAGCTAATGGCCGAGTTCGCCGGTAGCCAACCGGCGGTCATTGAGCGGATGGAAGGTTGGATGCCGGGAATGCCGGCTAAGTCACGCCGTTGGGTTAGTGAGATGGAAGAGATTGAGGCCACATTCCGTGATCTTGGTCTGACTCCCAACATATTCAAAGGCGTGGCCGACATGTACCGCATGATTGGTGGTACCCCGTTGGGCAATGAGAACCCAGAGAGCAGGGACAAAGCCAGAAACCTGGCCGAGACCATCAAGCTGATAGCCGAACACACCAGCGAATAAGTCGGTTCACCACAAACTCTAAAGAAAGAGCCCTAGACACGGCGACCGTGTCTGGGGCTCTTTTGTATTTAATTTTACCGAGTTGGAAGGGCTGTATTTCTCAAATAGCGGCCAACCCGCACGGTGGTTTGGAGTCCGCTTTAGTACCATCTTTAGGTTCAGCCGGTCTCACAACGGCAGGAATTAGTTGGGCAGATGCCCGCTGTGCAACTTCTGAGAATCAGCGTTATCGGCTGAATCCGCGCTGAGGGACACTTCCTTGAATCGCCAATCTGCGCAACTCGCTTACCGCCAACCTCACCACATGAACCGCCGACCTCATGAATACCACCGCAATCAGCAATCCTATGGCTAGATCCGGCCACCTGGAGCCGGTGGCAAAAACAGCGGCTGCCGCCACCAAGATTCCAACGTTGGCGATGATGTCGTTACGAGAGCATATCCAGGTTGAATTCATATTCAGGTCATCGTTCTTGTGCCGCGTCAGCAACAGTAAACAAACGACATTGGCCGCTAGGGCCAATGCTCCAATAATTCCCATCAACCGGAAATCCGGGACTTCTGGCGAAGTGAGGTGATAGCCCACTTGGGCTAGTATCATCAAACCGAACCCCGCCATTATGATTCCTTTAAGCAGGGCAGCACTGGCCCGCCACCGGGGGCTACGGGCTACCACATACAGGCTGAACCCGTAGACCATGGCATCCCCCAGCATGTCCAGAGAGTCAGCCAACAGTGCCGTGGAACCGGCCATCAACCCTACAATCACCTCCAGCCCGAACATGGTCCCGTTGATGCCCAGCACCATCCAAAGGGTACGAGACCGCTGTTCTCGCAGTGATTCCAGTTCGCATTCTTTGTCCTGGCAACAGTTGTCCATGCCGCACGGTCCATTTAGCTGGGATTCAATATCTGGGCTGGAGTTTCTAATTTTAGGTTAATTCTCCTGGTGCGACAACATATGATGGCTGAGTCAATAGCGGAATCCTCCGGCGCATGGACTTGCTCGATATAAACGGAAAAAAATAGCCCCGGATACGATTACCGTATCCGGGGCTATTTATGATTCTGCCTGGCCGAAGGGGCCCTAGGCTTCGGTCTGCTCGGTTTGGCTGCCCTTTACGGTGATGGTGATGTGGGCCATCGATGTGGCGTCGGGCGCGCCGTGCCAGTGGTTCTCACCGGCGGGGATGACGACAACGTCTCCCTCGGTTACGGTTAGGGACTCGGTGTCGTTGGCAACCGTGCCGGTGCCTTCGGTGACGACCAGGATTTGGTCACCGGAGTGCTTGTGGAACTTGTTCCTGGAACCGGCGTCGAAAGCAACAATGGCGAAGTTGAAATTGCTGCTGTCTTCGGGAGCCAAGATGGACTGGCGCCAGACCTGGGTCCCGGTCATCAGACCTCCGGTCATTGGAGCCTTGGTCTTCTCCACGCTGCTCATAGTAACTTTTTTCAAGATGTCCTCCTGCTGTTGGCCCACCTATAGTGGGTGATTTAGCCGGACATAATAATACAATCCAGTCTGGGGTAAGTCTACCGCCCCGCGACGTACTAAATTCTCCGGCTGACTCACCCGGAATTGCGCATCTCGTCCAGGGTTTCCGCAATGGTCCGGGCTAAGTTTCTGGGGCGATTGGCAAACTCGGGTGTGGGATACCATTCGTAATCGAAACTGCGGAGAACGGTGCCTTCAATGCTGCACCGAAGATTGGACACGATAACCTTGAAACCCAGTCTCTCGGTGGCCCGGTCGGCCAGCATCTCTAGCACCACTTCCGGGCAGTCGAAGACCACCAGGAACCCGCCTTCTTTCTTGCCGTCAGTGACGCGGGCCCGGAAGACCTGACCAACCCGCTCCTCTTCCACGATGATGTAGTCCCGCTCCGGCACGTCATGGTCGGGCCATCCAATGCCAATGGGCCCGCCTTTCTCCCAATGGTGCATGACTTCTAGCCCAGACCTGCCCGTTCTTTACCTGCCCGTTCTTTAACGGTAGGTACCCGAACTCCACCCTTGAAGACGGCGGCGACATCTCGAAGCTGTTCAAGGTTTTGGCTGGGGTCGCCGTTCACCACCAACAGGTCGGCTTCTTTGCCCGGTTCGATGGTGCCGATGGAATCCTTGATGCCCAGGGCTGCCGCAGGACTGCGCGTCCCGGCGTAGATGGCTTCAAGGGGCGATAGGCCAGCCTCGTGAAGGGATAGGACTTCACCCTGGAAGTCGCCGAACGGGTAATAGCTCCAACCGCAATCGGAGCCACCGACCAGCTTCACTCCTGCTTTAACCAGGGTGCTGAACTGTGCCAGGGAGTTCCCACCCGAGATGGTTGACCGATCGAGTCGGGTCTCTTCGTCTGAAGTGAGGGAGCGCTCTTCCTTAATTTTAATCAGCCGGTTCCGGTTGGCCCGTCCCAGGCCCATAGTTGGATTCAGCCATACTTCGGAAGCTGCCAATCGGTCGGCAGTTTTCTGGTCGAACCGATAGGTGCCGTCGTTGTCGTAGAAGGAGCAATGCAAAATTGCGTCAACCCCAGCATCCAGGGCCGAGTTAATGGCGTCGGTGCAGCGGCAATGGGCCAGAACGGAGCGGCCCCGGTTGTGGGCCTCGTTAACAATAGTCGTCAACTCTGGGACTGAGTAGGCCGCCCGGTAAGGATCGCTGGTCGAGGTGCTCCCGCCTGAGGCAGCAATCTTAATGAAATCGGCCCCCTGCTTAATCATGTTACGCACTCGCGTACGCACCGCTTCAATGCCGTCGGCTTCGCCGCCCATGTACCAGAGATGGCCGCCGGTCACGGTTAGCGGTGGCCCAGATACCAAGACTCTAGGGCCTTCGACGATGCCCTGGGCCAGTCCTTCTTTCAGCGCGAATCCGGTGCGGTTCCAAGAGCCGCAATCGCACATTGTAGTGACTCCGGATGCCAAAGCGGCGGCGACGTTGCGCGCTGCCCGTAGCAGGCGAATTTCATCGTTGTCGTCTTCGTTAACCTGTTCGCCGGTGCGGCCGTCGCCGGGCATGTTGGTGTGGGTGTGAATGTCGAACAGCCCCGCCAACAAAGTAGCGTTGGGAAATTCCAGTGTCTCCCGTTCAGCTCCGGCGCTGTCTAAACTCTCGGCTTGGGATGCCGGGCCAATCCATTTGATGACGTTTCCCTGGATTGCCACTGCCGTGCCTTCCATGACATTGTCATGCACGCCGTCGATGAGTTTGCCGGGCAGAATAACTCTGAGGGTGTTGTCAGTCTGAGGCAATGCACTCCTCCTGAATCTTGTTGAACGAATAGGCCGGGGAACGATTGGGCCAAGTCGGGTAGATTATAGCCTACTGGCGTTCTCGAAGCATGAGACCTACCGGCGTTCTCGAAGCATGAGACCTACCGGCGTTCTCGAAGCATGAGAAATGACAAAGGCACAGCCGACGCCGCGATAAGTAACAGGGCAGGTAGTGCAGCGCGGGCAAAGAATGCCTCCGATGCCGCCGACCAGATGGATGTGGCCAGGGTGTTGAAACCCGTGGGACTGAGGATGAGTGTCGCTGGCAACTCTTTCATCACCAGAAGGAAAACCAAGGCCGCTCCGGCCATAATCCCTGGTCTGGCAACCGGTAATGTGACCGAAGAGAAGGCGCGCAACGGACTGTTGCCCAGACCCCGGGCCGCTTCCTCGATTCTGGGATTAATTTGCAACAGAGAAGTGCGCACCGCGCCCAACGCCGGCGACAAGAACAACACCACGTAAGCCAATAACAACAATCCGGTGGTCTGGTAGATTGCTGGGGCATAGTTGGCCCCGAAGAAGACCAATGCCAACGCAATGGCAATGCCGGGCAGGGCAAAGCCCACGTAGCTGAGCCGCTCCAAGAATCCGCTTAAGACGCCGGGATAGCGCACCGAGAGGACAGCTACTGGCAAGGCAGCAATCACAGCGGCCACCGCCGCCAAAGCTGAGATGTAGACCGAGTTTCTGACCGCTTCCCAGACTAGGTTCAACGGTTCGCCAGCAGAGATTCCCCGGGCTGCCCAATAGACCAATACGGACATGGGTGCGGCCAGGGAGAAGGCTACCACTGTGGCGCAGAATGCCAACGCCGGCCACCGCCAGCGGCCAAGCGGGACTATTGAAGGCGGACGGGACGCGGAAGACGAGCTGCTGTAATAACGGGCGCGGCCGCGGCTGTACACCTCTAGGCCCACAATGGCCAAGGCCAGCACAACTAGGGATAAGGACAGTCCGGCGCCCAATGTCCGGTCCAAGGCCGACTCGTACTGCACGAAGATGGCCCAGGTAAAGGTTTCGTAACGCAACAACGACACCGCACCGAAGTCGGAGAGGGCATACAGGGCGACCAGCAGGCCCCCAGCGGCAATTCCGGGCCGTAGCAGGGGCAGGGTAACCGAGAAAAAGGTGGTCCAATTGTTGTGACCCAGGCCCCGGGATGACTCCTCCAGGGATGGGTCGATGCGGAGCAAGGCCGCCCGTACAGTCAACACCACATAAGGAAAGCTCAGGAATGTGAGGGTCAGCAACGCACCCGCGAAGCCGTGAATATCGGGCAGACGATCAATTCCGAATGGTCCGTCCAAGGCCTGTTGGAGCATGCCTCTTGGACCAAGGGCGGCGATTACGATAAACCCGGCCACGTAACTGGGAATAACCAACGGCAGGGCGGACAGGACGACCCAGGCCCGGCGGAACGGCAGGTCGGTGCGCGTGGTAAGCCAGGCCAAGGGTAGCGCCAGCATCACGGATGCTCCGGTGACCGTTACTACCAAGAGAATTGTCCGGCCCAGTATCGCTGCCACCCGTTGGCGGAACAGCAGGTCCCAGACCTCGCCGCCAGAGTCAAAAGTCCGCACCACCAAGTAGACCAGCGGCAGCAAGAGCACGGCTCCCACAGCCACTGCAGGAGCCCAGATTACCGCTGGTGGGGTGTTCGCGCCGCCGGTCAATGACCGCAGCCCAGCTGCCGTCAGGGACGAGATACTCACGTGGAGATGCTCAAGGGATAATCACGGAATAATTCCAGCCTCACGGAGCAAAGTTTGGGTGCCCTCCAAGTCGGCCAGGTCGGCGGACGATAGGTCGGGGTTATTAACTTCGGACAGTGGAGTAACGCCTTTAGCCACGGGTATTCCGGCGGATAAGGGGTATTCGAAGGTTTCGCTTACGAAATATTGCTGCGACGGCTCAGACAGCAAGAAGTCTACGAACCGTTGGGCGTTATCCTTATTATCTGATGCCGATAGTATACCAACGCCCGATACCATCACGATGGCTCCCGGCCCTCCGGCGTTCGGATGATAGTTGCGGGCAGTAAATGAATCGCCCTCTTCGGCCAGGAACCGGTGGAGGTAATAGTGGTTCACAAAACCTACGTCAATCTCGCCTGCTGCGGTCGCTGCGACGATGGGAGTATTTTTTGGGTAGACCGAAGGGTTGTTAGCCTGGATGTCCTTTAACCATTGGAGGGTCTTGGCTTCGCCCCACATAGAGCGCATGGCGGTAACCATGGTCTGGAACGAGGCGTTGCTGGGAGCCCATCCGATGCGGCCCTTCCATTTGGGGTCGGTAAACCCGGCCATATCTGCCGGTAAGTCATCTGGGGTTAACCGTTCTGTGTTGTAGACAACGGTGCGGGCCCGTCCAGAAACGCCCACCCAAACGCCAGTGGGAGAAGAAGCCCATTCGGGCACCATTCCCAAAGTGCTAGCTGGCAACGGCACTAATAGCCCGGACACGGCGCTAAGGCCGCCTGGGTCCTGAGCAAAGAACACATCAGCAGGGGTGTTGCCGCCTTCTTCCAATAGCGTGGCGGCAAGTTGTGGCGTGCCGGCGTACTTCACCGAGACTGTAATGTCGGTTGCCTCTTCAAACCGTTGCATCAACGGGCCGACCAGAGTTTCGCTACGTCCTGAGTATACCGTTAGAGACCCGGGACCGTCGTCCGAACCTCCGCAGGCTGCCATTAATACTGGCACCAGCAATGACAGCAGAATTGTCCAGAAGATGGCCCGATTTCGATTACGTGTATCCATGTTTGCTCCTTACGCTTGGCTTACGAGAAAATCGTTTGTCTTGGCTTACCGTTAAAATCGTCTGTATTGCATTATATTAAATGGGTAGACTAATAATAATAAAACGTATGCACGACAAACTGCCAATGAGCATACGACTCCAGGTCTTCAGTGTCAATGGGGTACCGTGTGATGTACGCCTACCTAGACTGAGGATAGCTACTGGCTAAATAGATGCTTTACTTACGGCGGCCCTAGCGTAATTGGCATAACGTAGAGCCGGTATTTTGCTCATGGTTAAGTATATAGATTGGCAAGAAATCGCACACTGATAATCGAGATATATACATTGACATTGTAAATCACTACACCTACACTTATCTTAATTCGCAGCGGTGGCTTTTCTGAGCGTGCGAGGCGGGTTTTTACCAGATTTATGATTTGGTTAGTTTCGGATTTACTGGGTTTAAGGCTTGCGGTTTAGGGCTTAAATGAAACAGGCGGACTTAAAACAGACTGACAGCCAAGGTGTCATTGCTCCGGCGCTAGAGTGTATCGGACTGGTCAAGCACTTTGGCGGCGCGCAAGCAGTCGCCGGGCTCGACCTGACCCTTCCTGAGGGGCAGGTAATGGCCTTGCTGGGGCCCAGCGGTTGTGGCAAGACCACTGCCCTACGACTCATAGCCGGTTTTGAAGAGCCTGATGACGGCTTCATAAACATCGGTGGCCACACCGTTAGTGGAGCAAACCAGAACACCCCTCCCGAACGTCGCCGCGTCGGCATGGTTTTTCAGGAAGGCGCATTATTCCCCCACCTCTCGGTTGAACAGAATATTGCTTACGGCCTGACGAAAGGCCAAGGGCGGGACGAGCGCGTTGGTGAAGTCCTCGAATTAATCGGACTAAGCGCCCTGCGGGAACGGATGCCCCATGAATTATCGGGTGGTCAACAGCAGCGAGTGGCCCTGGGTCGAGCCTTGGCTCCCCAACCTGAAATTCTGCTGCTAGACGAGCCCTTCTCCAACCTTGACCCTAAGCTAAGAGAACAGGTTCGGCGCGACGTCATGGGCATTCTCAAGGCCAGTCACGCTACCGCAATCTTTGTAACCCACGACCAAGAAGAAGCCCTATTTGTGGGGGATGTGGTCGCCGTGATGAACGGGGGCAAGGTTGAGCAGGTCGGTTCCCCTGAGTCCATCTTCCACCATCCGGCCACCAAATTCGTGGCCCAGTTTATTGGCATGGTGGACTTTCTACCTGCCAGCCACGATGCCGGCAGACTGAGCACCGAGGTTGGTTCTGTAGAGTGGCCGGAGCTTGAGTTAGAAGAACTGGCCGGTGTGAACCGCAATGGCTTTGCCCAACTTGAAGTAATGGTCCGGCCCGACTGCTTGAACTGCCTGCCCGCCGAAGATGGCTTGGGTGTGGTCGTGGAAAGAGAATTCCGGGGTGCCTTCTACCTGTACCGAGTCCAATTGCCATCGGGCGCAACGGTCCGGTGCCTGCTATCCCACACTGCTGAGTATCCCTTGGGGGCCAGCGTTTCGGTCAGTCTGCGGGACGGTCATCATTTGCGACCGTTCATCGGAGACCATCTGGTGGCGGTTTCCCACAACGGGAATGCCCCAGGTCATTAACCTAGACTTCGACCTGGACTTCTGGAAGGGCGAACGTGGCCCTTCTTAGCAATCCATTAACTCTTTAATTTTTAGTAGCCAATTCGCCGTGCATATCCCGCACAGTAAAAGATATAAGGTACCAATGGCCCCACCAAGAAAACAAAACGGCAACGGTCACTCCCATGACAGTGACCTGCGGCTGTCTCCAGGCACCGAGAACTACCTGCTGTGCCTCTACAAGCTATGGGAAGACGATGAGATTCCCACCATCACCCAGTTGACCGACACCCTGCGTCAATTGCCCGAGACGGAAGGGCTGGGAACTTCCGTGCCTTCCGTTGCCGGTATGATTCGCCGGATGCAGCGGCAGGACTTGGTTGAAGTTGGTTCCGACAAACGGATTCGTTTTACCAAACAAGGTATGGCAGGGGGAGAGGACATCGCTCGGCGGCACCGGTTGGCCGAATGGCTAGTTGTGAAGCTGCTGGGAATGGAACTGCACCAGGCCCATAACGAGGCCCACCGGCTAGAACACGGCATGTCCTACGACTTCCAGGAGAAGTTGGTGGAGCGGCTGGGCTATCCCAAGCGTTCCCCATTTGGGCGGCCCATCCCCGGCACCGGCGAGCCCAAGATGCCAGCCAATGGTCTAACCCTGGACGCGGCCCAGACCGGCGAGGCCTATGTGGTGGATAGAGTGCCCGAGGAAGATTCTCAGTTGCTGAAGTTCCTGGCCGACTCGATGATTATTCCGGAACAAACGGTCACCGTGGCCGAGGCTACTCCATATCTGGGGGTCATGGAAGTTACTACCCAGCACGACCGGGTTTCTATTGGTTATAACGTGGCCCGGCAGATAGTGGTCCGGCCCAACAAAGGCACGCCAAATGGTGGGGTGACCGGGGAATAAGGGGAGTACCGTTACTCCGGATTTTTCCCCGCTGGGTTTTCTTCCAATGGATTCCGGATTTCCTTGACTGCTGGTGCTCCCTCTAATGGACTGAGGCTTTCCTTAACTTCGGCCCAACCCTCGGCCATCGACCGCTCTGGGAATGGAAGTTGGATACCGTCCCGGAAGACCTTCACCCGGACGAACACTGGCCCAGTCTGCCGCATCACATCTTCCAGGCCAATCAGAAACTCTTCCAGCCGGTCAAACTCGTAGGTCTTGGCGTAACCCGAGCTTTTGGCTATCTGCACCAAGTCCAGGTTATCCATTTCTCTGATTGGTAGGCCGGATGTGGAGACACTGGACACGTCGTCGAATACGAAGTGGACGAGGTTTTCAGGGCTGGACTCGCCAATGGTTGCCAGGCCGCCCAAGTTGGTTCTGATTGTGGAATCGCAGTCTAAAACCAAGACTTTAGCCTCGGGCCGGGCGAGCGCCAGTCCCAGGCCCACTGCCGGAGCGCGGTCCATGCAATCGGACATATCGACGTCCAAGTCGCGGCGTTCCGACACCTGGCTCCATTCTCGTAGCGCAGATGAAGTAGAAACCACCAACGCGCCGTTACGGTGGTAGTTGACCGCCTTGGTCGCTTCCATCGATGGAATTACCGGTCCCCCCGGTAGTGTCCTCCGGTGTGTTGTCACTGGGCCTGGTCTCCTTTGGTATCTTGTAGCTTCTTGCTGGCTGCTTTGGGCCTCCGCCGAACCGGGCGAAGGTATCGCGCCAGACCCCGGTCATCAGATACATTCCCACCAAGACGATAACACCGCCCAATATGCCGATTAACAGATGGGAGCGTTCGAAGGCCTGGAAGAGCAGGTAGAACCCCAACGCCAGTACAGCGTAGGCCCCAATCCTTGGAAAAAGTCCTTTACCAAGCATACGCCTCGAACTCCTTAATTTATGCCGTCCTATTGGGGTTAACTGAAAATAGACCAGTGCAAAAGTAAACCGGGGCAAGCGATATTACGCTGCCCCGGTAGTTCGTCCCAATTGTGACGTTGGCCTCTTGCTTAGCGTTTTACGCCCAGAGTCTCTGGCAGGTCGGCAATTGCGGTGTGCACGTTGCGCTTGGCCGGTGTGCGGAACTGCACGGGAGTGTTCTCAATCTCAGGCTTGACGACTAGGTGGATGAAAACCGGGCCGACTGCGGCCATGGCTTCGTCGATACCGTTGGTCAAGTCTTCCAGATTGTCGAAGGAGAACACATTGGCGTAACCGGCCGATTTGGCCATGCCTTCCCAGTCAGACTTTTCGGCGCCTGGGATGGGTTGCCCGCCGGTGACTGCGTAGACCTTATTGTTGAACAAGACGTGAATCAAGTTCTTTGGCGCCGTGTTGCTGATGGTTACCATGGAACCCAGGTTCATCAGCAGACTGCCGTCGCCGTCCAGGCAGAAAATTTTGCGGTCGGGTTGGGCTAGGGCCAGTCCCAGAGCAACGTTTGAAGCCTTGCTCATTGCGCCGGAGATGGGAAAGTCCAACTTCTCGTTCGAAGTGATGGTGGGCAGTCCAAAGTGGACGTTGTTGGCGTTCATGGTGGCCACGAATACTGCGTTGCCGCGCTTACTGTCCAGAAGTTTTACTGCGTCAATGTTGTCAATCATAAATTTCTCTCTTTATTGGGACTGATCGGGAACCAGGTTCAGTGCCCAAATATAAATCGGAGGCTTAGGACCCGAATTCAGTTCCGACCAAGACGGCCACGGGTTTCGACGTCCGTTCGGCCTCCTCGATGGCTAGGCTGATACGGTCGGCATCCTCGTCGGTCTCAATCAGGTAGTAGCTGATGCCCCAGGCGTGAAGAATGTGTTCGATGAACCGGGCGGCCGAGTCTTTGGTCAAACCGTGTCGGCTCCAACCCCGGTAGCCCACCAGCATCACCAGAGGCTGGTTAATGTCCAAGCCCAGGCCGCGGATGGAGTCGCCGGATTCGAAGATGCCGGTGTTCTGGATTAGGACTATGGGACGCTTCCCGCCCACCCAAAGTCCGGCGGAAACAGCCATGGTCTCGCCTTCGCGACAGACCGGGACTAATGAGAGAGACGGCTCGTTGGTCAACAGTTGGAACATGAAGTTTGTCTCGCTGTCTGGAAGCCAGACAACGTGACTGATGTTGTTCTTTTTTAACTCCGCGACTACCGACGCGGGATGCAGTATGACCTCTTGAGTAGTCATTTTAGCTCCTTACCAGTGAAAGCTGACTGGGGAATTCCAGCCTGTCCAGCTACGGTGAGAGGACAGCGTATTATATTCGCCTGCGGGAAATTGCGTCAAATAAGGCAGTTAAGGGCCTTCAGTTACTCGAAGCGATGGCTTGGCATCGGCCCAAGAGCTATTGTCGGGAATTGGGCCTCCGGTTAGTTCGAGGTTGGCTCGTTGCTCGGCGCCGGTGACTATGCCGGTGACTATGAGGCAAGTATCAGGCAGCACGGCTTCCAGACGAACCAATCGCCGTCCTGCCGAGGCAGTAGCGGCCTCATTACTTGTCATAACCATTGCCGCCCGTCCTTGTGGTGCCAGGTACAGGCCAGAGCACGATTCAAGAAGGGCTACTGTACCGCGACCAGCCAATAGGTCGAATCGACGACGGGAGAAAATTGCCGGTGCCGCGTAATTTTGAACCGCGTGTAGCCAGAGAGTGCCCTCGCCTTGGATGTGTAGCTTTACCAAACTGCGGGCGGTTTCCAACAGGATGTCGGCATCGGCCGGTGTCAGCGGGTCTGGGACTGGAGTGCGTGCTTTTGGAGCGGTCAGGTAGTTGTAGTAGGCGTTCATCACCTCCTGCACCGCCTCTTCTTCCGACTGCATGTGCAGCCGCAACTGGGCTCCGCCCATGTAGTTGGTCAGCCGTCCCAGAATCCAGTCGAGCATCATGGGGTTTTCGATGATGGGGGCGGGCAAAGGGAAATCACCGGCCGGCGTTGATAAGGATACCGCCCCATCCTCTGACCCAGTCGGATGGGAGGCCGGAATTTGGGAGGCGTCGGCCAAATACACCGGCACCAAGATTGGTGGATGTTGTTCTTGGACTAGACTCCCCAAGGCCAGGAGGTAGTTGAGCCTGGCCATGGCAACAGCCAACGGGTCGCTATCCATTCCCCGAACCATGGTCGGTACTTCGAAGAACACGTCCAACTGGTCGCTGCCCCGTTCCATCATGGTCCGCGAAATCGCTCTAACGGCGGCGGCTAGAAAAGCGCCGGTGCCGCAAGCTGGGTCAAGAAGCGACTGGCCAGGATTTCCGCCCAGCGGATTATCGTCCGCCAGTCCTAATTCCTCTTCAACGATGTACTCTGCTAGCCAGCGGGGCATTGAATGTGAATCGGGAACAGTTTGGCGGTACAGGCCGTCCAAGATTCCGGGAGACGCCTGGGTGAAGTCGTAGGGAGCCATGGCATCCACCAGACCCCGTACGGTTTCCAAGACCCGTGATTCGAGACCCAACTCCCACCGGTCTTCCAAAACGACCCAAGAAAAGAAATCACCTTCCCCGTAATTGCCAAGACCCTGACGGCTGAAGTAGTCGCCGCTGATAATCTCTTGTAGTTCCTCGGCGGTGGCGATTGGTCGTCGGGGCACAATGAATCTTCGGGCGACAAGTCGGGCCAACAATGCCAGGTATGTTTGGTGGATGAAAAGCGACTCATCGGGAGTCTCTTGACCGTGGGTGCCCGCCCAAAATCGCTGCCGCTCGCGGAGCCGGGCCGCGACGGGCGGGACGTGGCCAGCCTGGGAGAAGATGTGGCTGAGCCGCTCCATGGTCTGGTTGAAGACGGGGCTGCCGAGGCCAAAGGCGGCATCCATATCTGCGGCCGACGGACCCTGGTTAGGCAAAGAGCCGTCATTGGGATTTGGCGGTGTCAGTCTAGAACTCCGCGTTTTTGGGCGTTCTGGGGAAGGGGATAACGTCCCGGATGTTGGGAACCCCGGTCACGAACTGCACTGTGCGCTCAAACCCGAGGCCGAAGCCAGCATGGGGAACGGTACCATAGCTTCTGAGATCCAGGTACCAGGAGTAGGCGTCGTGGGACATCCCAGCCTCGGTCATACGAGTCGCTAAAACGTCCCGGCGTTCTTCGCGCTGGCTGCCGCCGATAATTTCGCCAATCCTGGGCACCAATACGTCCATGGCCCGGACGGTCTCCCCGTCGTCGTTCATCCGCATGTAGAAGGCTTTGATGCCTTTGGGGTAGTCGGTGACAATCACTGGCTTCTGGATTTTCGTTTCAGTCAGATAGCGTTCGTGTTCGGACTGAAGGTCGATACCCCAGGTGACCGGGAATTCAAATTTCTCGCCCGACTTCTGCAATAAGTCTACGGCTTCGGTGTAGGTGATGCGCTCGAAATCGGCGTTGGCGATGCCCTTCAGAGTGGCAATGGTCGTGTTGTCATACCACTTGTTGAAGAACTCCATGTCCTCCGGGCATTTGTCCAATACGTGGCCACACAGGTGCTTCAAGAAATCTTCGGCCAGCTCGGTTAATCCATCCAACTGGCAGAACGCAACTTCGGGCTCCACCATCCAGAACTCGGCTAGGTGGCGTGAGGTGTTAGAGTTCTCAGCCCGAAAAGTTGGGCCAAAGGTGTACACGTCTGACAGGGCTAGGGCGAAAATCTCCGCTTCCAGTTGGCCGCTCACAGTTAAGAAGGCCGGCTTCCCGAAGAAGTCCTCTTCGTGGTTAACCACATTGCCATTCTTGGGCGGGTCGTTTAGGTCGAGGGTGGTTACCTGGAACATTGATCCTGCGCCCTCGGCGTCGCTGGCGGTGATGATTGGCGTTTGAATAAACTGGAATCCCCGCTCTTGGTAGAAAGAGTGAATGGCGTACGCCATGGAGTTTCGTATCCTGGCCATGGCGCCAAAGGTGTTGGTGCGGGGCCGCAGGTGGGCAATCTCCCGGAGGAATTCTGGGGAGTGGCGTTTTTTCTGTAGGGGGTAGGTTTCGGGGTCGGAGCCGCCCAAAACTTCCAGGGTTTTGGCCTGGACTTCGTACTTCTGACCCTGGCCTGGAGAGTCGACTAACATGCCTTCCACACTCACGCTGCAGCCGGTGGTCAGGCCAGCTGCCTGTTCGTGGCCGGGATTGGACTCGTCGACAACAATCTGCAAGTCCTGCAGGGTCGAGCCGTCGGTGATCTGGATGAAGGTGACCGACTTGGACGTCCGGCGGGTCTTAACCCATCCTTGGACCAATACATCGCCACCGGCTTGGCCGCTGCTGAAAATATCTTTAATCTTGGAGCGCTTCATCAGCGCCTCCTAGCCTGAACTTCTTAATACCTGGCTAAAGTCTAATATCGGTCGCGCCCATGAGTCTACTGTTTAGCGCCCCGTTAAGGGCTCGCACCCGATTAAAGGGCGGCCCTGGCTTGGCTCCACTGGGTGGCCGATTCGTAAGCATGGGCAGTCCGGAGCAGAGTTTCTTCCGAGAAATGGGGGCCGATTAACTGCATCCCCACCGGCAGACCGTCGGAGAACCCGCAAGGCACCGACAACCCAGGTAGCCCAGCGATGTTGACTGGCAATGTGCAAACGTCGGTCAGGTACATCTGGACGGGGTCGTCGACCATCGCCCCAATCTTGAAAGCTGTGACCGGAGAAGTTGGCGTCACCAATGCGTCCACATCTTGGAACACCCGCTCGAAGTCCTGTCTAATCAGCGTCCGGGCCTGCTGGGCCTTTAGGTAATAGGCGTCGTAATAACCGGTGGATAAAGCATATGTTCCCAGCATTACCCGGCGAGTGACCTCTGGCCCGAACCCGTATTCGCGGGTCTTCTCCATGGCCTCCCACATATCGGTGGTGCCCTGATAGGAATAGCCGTATTTAACGCCGTCGTAGCGGGCCAGGTTGGCCGAACATTCCGAGGGCGCGATGATGTAATAACAGGCCAGCGCGTAGCGGGTGGTGGGGAGGGAAACCGGTCGCACCGAAGCACCTAGCCCCTCCAGGGTGGCCAAGGCATCATCAATGGCCTTCCGAATGCCGGGCTCCATCCCGTCCACGAAATACTCTTCGGGGACTCCCAGGCGCATTCCCTTAATATTCTGGCCCAGATTGGCCGTGTAATCCTGGGGCTCTCTGGCCACCGATGTTGCGTCCCGTGGGTCGTGCCCGGCGATGGCGTTGAGCACTGTGGCGCAGTCTGCTACGGAGCGTCCGACTGGGCCAATCTGGTCCAAAGAAGACGCGAATGCGATGAGTCCGTAGCGGCTCACCAGCCCGTAGGTCGGCTTTAACCCAACCACACCGCAGAATGCTGCGGGCTGCCGGACGCTGCCGCCAGTGTCTGACCCGAGAGCATAAATGGCCTCTCCGCTGGCAACCGAAGCCGCCGCGCCGCCGCTACTGCCGCCGGGAACCCGGTCCAAATCCCAGGGGTTGTGGGTCGGATGGAAGGCCGAATTTTCACAGGAAGACCCCATGGCGAATTCGTCCATGTTGCCCTTGCCAAGCATCACTGCGCCCTGGGTCGTGAGCCGCTCGACGACGGTGGCGTCGTAGACCGGCACGAAATTCTCCAACATGCGGGAAGCGCAGGTTGTGGTCACGCCCTTGGTGCACATCACGTCCTTAATCTGCACCGGCACTCCGGTCAACGGCCCGCCCTCGCCCGCCGCCAGCATGCGGTCGGCTTCCTTAGCTTGGGCTAGGGCAATTTCAGGAGTCAGGGTTAGGAAAGACTGGACGCGGTCTTCCACCGCGTCGATGCGGTCCAAACAGGCCTGGGTAAGCTCCACCGAGCTAATCTGGCGCGATGTTAGTTGGTCGTGGGCTTCTTTGATGCTGAGCCAGTTGAGTTCGGTCACCCCTATTCCTCCAGAACCGCGTTCACCCGGAAGAATTCCCCTTCCCGGTTCGGCGCATTTTTTAGCACGTCTTCCGAGTCCAGAGAATCTTGGGGAACGTCTTCGCGCATCACGGTCTGAAGCCCTCCGGCGTGGCCGGTGGGGGCAACTCCGGTGGTGTCGAGTTCTTCAAGAACTTCGAACTGCTCTAGGATGTGGGACAGTTGCTCACCAAACATCAGGATTTCTTCTTCGGTGAGACCGATGCGGGCGAGGGCGGCGATGTGTTCAACCTGCGACCGTTCTAGGGGCATGGAACCTCGGTTCAATTAATTATGGGAATGGCCGTGCCCATGCTCGTGTTCACGGGTATCGACCTGTTCATCTTCGTGCTCGGTGTTGCCGACACCGTGCCGGTGGTGTTCCTCGCCAGCCAGACCTACGGGGTCAACGTGCACCGTGGCGTTGGAAAGATATTTCAGTTGGTGGAGCAGCCGGTGATGCACGTCTTCGGCGATATCGTGCCCGGCCTCCACTGAAATATCGGCGTCTACGGATATGTTCACTTCCGCCAACATCTTATGACCCAGCCAGCGAACCCTGACCTCGGCGACTTCCTGCACTCCGTCGGTGACTGCGGCCACGCTGCGGACCTCGTCGGGAACCTCGGGTTCTACGCCGTCCAGCAGACGGGAGAACACCGATTTGGAGGTCTCAACAACTATACGCAAAATGGCGACGGATATCACCAGGCCCACAATTGGGTCGGCCAGGGGGTATCCTAGCCAAACGCCGATGGCTCCGAACAATACTGCCAAGCTGGTCAACCCGTCGGCCCGGGCGTGGTGACCGTCGGCAATCAGGGCTGCGCTGCCAATTTCCTTACCTATTTTAATGCGAAATAGGGCCACCCCTTCGTTCCCCGCGAACCCAATAATAGCGGCCAGCGCCACGATCCAAACGTAGTCAATCTCTGGTGGGTCGCTCAAGCGGTTGAAGGACTGGTAGGCCGCGATGATTCCGCTGGCCAAGATGGCAACCACGATAAGCAACCCAGCCAAGTCCTCAGCCCTACCGTAACCGTAGTTGAAACGTTTGGTGGGGAGTCTTCGGGACAGTGTAAAAGCCGCCCACAATGGGAGGGCGGTGGCAGCGTCGCCGAAGTTGTGGATGGTGTCGGCCAAGAGGGCCACGCTGCCGGTGAACCAGACAATCACCAACTGGGCAATGGCCGTCGCCAGTAGGACGGCCAGCGAAATTTTGGTGGCCCAGATTCCCCGTTCGCTGGACAATACTTCGCCATTCACGGCGCCATGGTTATGGCCGTGGTTGGCGGGAGTAATATTTTCTGGTTGGTTGTGGGAGTGCATCTGCTCTGACACCTACAGCTCCAATTTATCACTTGGCGGACCCGCGACCGTAGCCGAGACTGAGACCGGAGCGGGGCATTACGGTGTTCTGTCGGGAACGGTCGGATTCGTTCGTGGCTGGCCGGTATGGTTTGCTGTATTATTCGAAGGTTAACCTGACAAGGGTCTGGGACAAGGGCTAGGCTCGGCGGTGTCAGGCAATTCTCCAAGCCTGCGATTCTTCACAATAAATGCTTAAATCGATATTTAACTGGCGTCTAAAGACGCCTTTTTATTATGGGTGGTTGGTGCTGGGCATCACCGCTCTGGCCACTTTTGCTGCCAGTGGACTAACCCAGGTGGTGTTGGGCGGCGTGCAGGTTTACATAACCGATGAAACGGGATGGGACAAAGGCAGTCTGGCCTTCGCCGCCTCCATCGGAACCTGGGCTTCGGGGATGGTGGCCCCGCTAATCGGTCGGTTGGCCGACCGGTTTGGCCCACGGTGGCTCATGCCCTGCGGACTGGTGATTGCCGGGGTCAGTTTCTTCGTCCTCTCCGGCTCCAGCGCGGTCTGGCAGTTCTACATCGGCTATATTGTGGGACGGGCGGTGAGCAACCCGGTATTAGTCGGGTTGGTGCCCCGGACTGCGGCGGTCAACTTCTTCCGGCGACGGCGCAACATGGCATTGGCGATGGTCTCGGTGTTTCGCCCTGCGGCGGGCGCGATTAACATCCAGATAATCTCATTGATTGCCATCCACCATGGTTACCGGGCAGCCTACCGCTACCTGGGCGTGTTGAGCCTGATTCTGGTCCTGCCAGTGGTGGTGTTCATGCGCCGCAGGCCCGAGGATATTGGTCTATTGCCCGACGGGGCCAGTCCAGAAGAAGTTACGGACTCTGGCGGGGTAGCCAGGCCCCGAGCAGTCATACCCGAGTTTAGCTGGACGGCTAAAGAAGCAGTCAGGACGCGCGCCTTCTGGCTGATGGTAATCATCGCCTGCTTGGGGACGATGGGTTCCAGCGCTACGAGTTTCAGCTTAGTGCCTTTCTTGGTTGAGGATGCCGGGTTGTCCGTTGCCGCCGCCGCCGGTGTGTTGAGTTTGGGCACATTCCTGGCGGTTGCCAATATTCTTTGGGGCTATCTTTCGGACCGGTTCACGCCCCGCCGATGTCTGATGGTCATGATGATTGGCTCCGGAACAATGATGGCCTACCTACTTTCGGTCCACTCGCTGTCTGCTGCGTTGGTGTTCGCCCTAATTTGGGGGGTATTTTCCGGGGGACTTGGCTCACTGGAGAACATGGTGCTGGCCGAATACTACGGTCGCAATTCCTACGGGACCATCCTGGGAATATTTTCGCCCCTGCAAATGGTCGCCCTAGGTTTGGGGCCAGCCCTGGCTTCGACGGTCAAACTGATGGCTGGCAACTATTACGTTCTGTACGTTGCTATGATGATTGCCTATTTCGCCTCGGCGGTGCTGATGTACATTGCCAGGCCGCCCCGGCGTCCCCTGAGGGCAGCTGCCGAGGCGGTTTCCGCTGGGGACTAAAACCCAGATTGGTCTACGCCAAGCCCTACGCCCCCATCTCCGACAATGTCGTGAGTCTCCCCGATGCATCGGGGGACCTAACCTTCCCCCGCGCCGGGGGAAGGGACTCCCCCGGCATGGTTCAGTCTCACACGAATCTGCTACCGGCTTTAGGGGCTACCTAATTCATCTCCGAGCCGCCAGACACGCTGATTGACAGTCCGGTGACGTAATCGGATTCGCCGGAGGCCAAAAATACCGCCATCCGTGCGATGTCGTCGCCTTGGGCGATGCGGCCCATGGGAACCCTAAAGGCCCGCTCTTGCACCATGCCCGCCCGGTACTCTTCGGAAGATTCGCCTTCAGGGGCAAGGGCGCTGGCGATGAAGTCCACTCGTTCGGTGTCCACCAGCCCAGGACAGACGGCGTTCACGTTAATCCTGTGTTCGGCCATCTCTTGGGCCATGGCTTGAGTGAAGCCGATGACAGCGAACTTGGAGGCGCAATAGGCGGCGTACCGGGCGATGCCCTTTTTGCCTGCGCCGGAAGATATGTTGATTATCTTGCCGCCGCCGCCCCGATTGACCATGTGCGTTGCCACCGCCCGTGACACCAGATAGGTGCCGCGCACGTTGACCCGTTGCACCTCGTCGAAAGCCTCTTCCTCCAGTTCCAATACCGGCACCCGGTCTTTTCCCGGCCTGGACCCGGCGTTGTTGACCAGGATGTCTATCTTCCCGAACTGGTCCAGGGTCTTGGCCACCATGTCGGCCACCTGTGCGCCGTCGGAGACATCCGAGAATAGGCCCAGTGACTGACGGCCCTTGGACTCAATCTCTGCCACCACGCTGGGCAAGCCAGCCCAACCGGCCTGTCGGTCCGCGGCTCGGATGGCGTTTAGGCTAGCTTCAACATCGGTTACCACCACGTCGGCCCCTTCTTCGGCCAGACGCACAGCAATGCTACGGCCAATGCCGTGCCGCCCGCCTGCGCCGGTTACCAGGGCTACTTTTCCATTCAGGTCGTACATCATTTTCCTCACAAAAGCATGCAGCTTCGAAAGCTAATGCAGTTTAGCGAATGGAGGCGGTGTGTGCCAGGGGTGGCCGGACTTAGCCGGACTTAGCCGGACTTAGCCGGACTTAGCCGGACTTAGCCGGACTTAGCCGGACTTAGCCGGACTTAGATGGAATTGTCTATAGGAAGGGGAGAGGAGCGCCATAGGTTCCAGACGACTCCCTTGCTGGGGGAAAACAACATCGCCGCGAGGAATAAGCCGGTGGCGACAACCACAATGCTGGGACCGGCGGGAAGATCGGCATGGAAGGACAGGTAGAGCCCGGCGACGGTTGCAATCAGCCCCGTGAGCACGCTGTAGGCCATGATTCCGGGGAGTCGGCGGGCCAACAAAGCCGCGGTAGCCGCCGGGGTTACTAGTAGCGCTAATACCAAGACAATACCCACCGCTTTGAGAGACGCGACAGTCGTGATGCCTACTAGCAAGGGCAGCAGATACTGCATGAATCGCACGGGGATGCCCGACGCAGCGGACATGGTGGCGTCGTAGGCGGTGAAAAGCAGTTCTTTGTATAAAGCGGCGATTGTTATCACCACTCCACCGGCGACCAATCCAATTAGAGCAACCTCGCCCCACGACACACCCAGAACATTGCCGAAGAGCAGTCCAAACAAGTCGGCGGTGTAGTTACTAACCTGGCTCATCAAGATAATTCCGACGGCAAACCCGCTGGCGAAGATTATCCCGATGGCTGTGTCCAATCGCAGGTTGGCGCGGCGGCTGATGAAGGTGATGGCCAACGATGCAGGCACTGCCCAGGCAAAGGCGCCCCAAAAGACGCTGCCGCCGAAGAAATAGGCCACCGACATTCCGGCCAAAGACGAGTGCGCCACGGCATCGCCCATGAAGGCCATGCCCCGGAGCACCACAAAAACGCCGACCACCGAGCAGACCAGCGCGGCGAAGGATGCGGCGAGTAACGCCCGCTGCATGAATTCGAATTGCCAGGGTTCGCTGATGAAATCAATCATGGTCGGCTTACCCTTCTGCCTGAAAATCAGACGGAGAGCCGTCAGGGTGGGTGTGATGCTGGTAGGCGTAGGCCTGGCCGTCTAGGTGCACCATTAGCAGGTGGGTGCCGAACGTGTCGCCCAGTACTTGTTCGTTAAGAATTTCAGAAGGCTTGCCGAAGGCAATCAACCTTCGGTTGAGGCAGGCCGCTTTGTCGCAGCGTTGCGATACACAGGACAGGTCATGGGTGCTGAGAACTACCGTTGCGCCCTTGGACCGCAGGTCGTCCAGCAGGTCTAACAGTTGGTGTTGGGCGGTGGCATCCAACCCCGCCATTGGCTCGTCCAATAGCAGCAGTTCCGGCTTGTGGGCCATGGCCCTGGCCAGGAGTACCCGACGTCTTTGACCGCCGGACAACTCGCCAATTAGTCGGTCCCGCAGGTCAAACATTTTGACCATTTCCAGTGCGTCGTCGGCGGCCTCGCGGTCCTCTTTGGTCGTCCACCGGAACAGCCCGCGTCGGGAATAACGGCCCATCAACGCCACGTCGGCGACGGTCACAGGGAAGTCCCAATCCACCAGTTCCGTTTGCGGCGTGTAACCCACCAGATGACGTTCCGATCCGCCTTCGCTGCCAAGCACCGATATCTCGCCGCGCATCGGTTTTATCAGTCCCAAGATGGTCTTGATGAGAGTAGATTTTCCTGAGCCGTTGGGGCCAATGACGCCGACCATGTCGCCCCGGTCAACCTGGAAGTTCACCGCCTCCAAGACGGGCTTGCCGTTGTAACCGGCCCACAGATTGCGGACCGCCAAGGCTGGTTTGGTTTGTTTTTTCTCTTTAATGTCAGTGCTCATAATCTTATGACGTGTTCCAATTTATCTGAGATACCTGGCCAGGCTTTTGGCATTGAAGAGCATCATGTCGATATAGCTGGTTACCTCGCCGTCTAACACGTCGGAATAGATGAGTCCAACTTCGACACCCGCTTCTTGGGCAGTGTTCTCCAGCACGTCGGCGCGGAATTGGGGCTCGGCGAAGACTGCGGGTATACCCTGGTCCCGCACTTTCTCCAGTATCTCAACCACCGCGCCGGGAGAGACCTCGCTGCCGTCGCTGGCGGAGAAGGCAGTAATCTCCCAGTCGTAACGCCGGGCGAAGTGGCCAAAGGCGTCGTGGAAGGTAATCAAGTGGCGGAGCGCGGGATCAACCGTGTCGAGTGTGCTGGCGATGTCGAAGTCCAGCTTGGTTAGCTCATCTTTGTATGAGTTGAAATTTTCTTCGTAGGCGGCTGTGTTCTCCGGATCAGCGGCGGTCAGCCCGTCCCTAATCTCCGCCACGTATTTCACTGTGAACAACGGGTTCTGCCAGAAATGGGGGTCCGTTTCGTCCTGGTCTAGGAGCTGTGCGGCCGCCACCGCCCACACCGCGCTGTCTGCTATTGAGCCTTGTATTAAAGGGTCCAAGAATTCGTCCAGTTCGCCGCCATTGGAGACCACCAGGGCGGCCCGGCTGATGGCCACACTGTCAGCCGGAGTGCTCTGAAATGAATGCACCTCGGTTCCCGGTGGCACCAGAGGAGTCACTTCCACCAAGTCACCGCCAACGTTTCGCACCAGGTCCGCCAAAAGAGCGGTCGTGGTGACCACCAGCAGCGCGTTTTTATCGGTAGTTTGGGCGGGTTGAGACGAGCCGCAGGCAATGACCGGCAGAACCGCTAGTATTACGGCGAAGAACGCCAAGATTGTTGTGCGGCGGCGGCGGCGATTCCACCTGACCGCCCGGTTAATTAGACTAAGTATCAATTGGGATTCCTTTTGAGATTAAGTATCAATAGGGGTAAAAAAAGAGACTAGACCGCCGCTAATTCTCCAGAGCTGCATGATTTGCAGCGTCCGTAGACCTCAAGCCAGTGGCCGCTAAGTTCAAACCCATGGCTGGCGGAAGTCTGTTTCAATACGGCCTCAATGTCGCAGCCAAGCAAATCTTGGGATGCGCCGCATTCGACGCAGAGCAGATGATGGTGGTGTCCTCGGTGGCTCAACTGGTAATGCAAATCGCCGTCTTCCAGCAGCACCCGGCAGACCACGCCCGTTTCAACCAGCAGTTTCAGTGACCGGAAGATGGTTGCCCGTCCCAGCGAGGGCAGTTGCTCCCGCAGGTCTTCGGCGGTGAAGTGCTTGTCCTGGTTGGCAATGGCCTGGGCCACCGCCCGCCGGGGCGACGTGGACCGGTAGCCCTGTTCTTCCAGGGTTTCCAACAGTTGTTCGGCCAGGGCGTTTACCCGCGTCGGCATCTAATCCTTTTCGCTATCAGTTGGGGTACCTAGTCTCGGAATTGAGGCTTATTGATACTAGGTATCTATACGCTATCAAAATGTTATCACAGGAATATTTGGGAGTCAATTTGCGGCAATACCGCGCCGAACTGGAGCCTATTCCAGGTGCCAGGTATCTCCGGCGGGAGGCCAGGGGTTGCCGTCTGCCAGCACCTGGGACAGTTGCGTAAAGGCCCCTTTCATTCCGGCGGGATGAAGCCAGATGCTGTTGAAGCCCAGGTTTACGTAGTTCGAGGTCACCCGTGACGATGTGTAGCGGGCGTCTTGTCCTTTGAGGTAATCGTCCATGGCCAGGGAGTCTGCAATCTCGTAGATGGTTAGGTAGATGCCCTCGCCGTACCGCTCTAAGAACCGGGCCGACGGTACATCGTCGCCGGTGGGCTGGGCCAGTTCGATGAAGGTATCCTTGCCGCTCAGCGGGAGGACGGCAATCTCCAGGTCGGTGAAGCTGACATGAAAGCGTTTGGTGGCTTTTATCCCGAACATCTCTTCCCACCGGGCCACTGCCTGGTCCAGGTCTCGCACTAAGACCGCCATTTGGCGCACCTGCTTGGTTAGCGGTTGGTGTTCCAAAGACTGCCAGTCCGGCCCAGCGAGGGGCCAGGGGTTGCTTTCACTGGTGACTTCGACAATCTCAAGCAGTGCGCCGTTGGCCGATGCGGGGAAGATAAAGGCGTGCCGATATTCGCCCCCGATGGTCTTTTCTGAGGTCTCTTCGGCGAATTGCACGTCCAATGATTTTAGGTGGGGGATTAGCCGGTCATAATCACGGGTCTCAAAAACCAACATGTAGGGGGCTTCGCCGCGCTTTCCCAAATAACGTTCGGTGGAATCGGCGGTGGTTGGCTGTAGAAGCTCGATGAATGTCCCGTTGCCCGCTGGTAAAACGGCGTTTTGCAGCCCGTACTGATTTATGCCTACTGAGTGGCAGGTCTCCATGCCTAGATTCCGCCGGTAAAGGTCTTTGGCGTCTTCCAGGTCTTTTACTACGAACGCCACCTGGCGCAGCCGTTCCAGCATTTATCTACCTGCCAAGTGTCGGATGGAATAACTATTCGGGAATAGTAGACCCCATGAAAACGCGGCGAGCCGCTTAGCGGCCTTCTAGGGCTACGATGGCTTTACCGCCGATATAACGCTCACCCTCGGTGCCGGTCATGAGGATGTCGCATTCCACCAAGTTTTGACCGTCTTCTTCTCGAAGGTCGGTGATGGTGGCGGCCATGGTCAGGGGCCGGTTGTGGGGCACCGGCTGCCGGAAAACCAAGTCCAGGTCTTTGAGGGAACCGGGGCCGCCCCAGTCGGTGAGAAGTTGGGCCATCATCGCCATGGTCATGATGCCGGGAACAATGGTTCCCTTCATGCCAGACTTGGCTGCTGTGTCGGCGTCGGTGAAGCGGTTGGGTTTGGGAGCGCCCCAGATATCGCAGAAATTGACCACGTCATCATCGGTGGCCACCTTCTCCACGGGTCCAATCTCGTCTCCCAGTTCTATTTCATCGTAATAGGGCAAAATTTCTCCCAGTCAAATCCTGCTAAATATCAGTCAATATCTATTTGGATGCTGTGCCGGGTCACTCCCGTCGGGCAAATGACTCTTGGACTTCGGCGACCACCTGGCCGTCTTGGTTGCTGAATGTGGTCTCCCAAACGACGAAGACCATGGTGCCGGAGCGTCCAGTTTTGGTGTAGACGTCTTTCAGGTGGGATGACGCGGTAAGTTGGTCCCCGGCGTACACCGGGGCTTTGGGTTCTACCCGTTGGCCGGCGTGCATCTGCGTCTTGCCGAACTGGACTTTAACATCGGGTAGGGCAACTTGGCGTACAAGGATGCAGCAGAGTGTCGGTGGTGCAATCCTGCCCCGGTATCCGGCCTCTTTGGCGCCGTCGTCGGAGGAGAAGGCAGGGCCAGATTCGCCAATGCTGCTGTTGGCCCGGTCAATAATTTCGTCGGTGATTTCAAAGGGACCGGCTTGGTGTTCAACCCCGTATAATGACCGGTCGTATTCCAGTTCCATGGCCATGGGTATATCTCCTTAAGCTTGGGAAGAGCCGTCTAGAGTGTCTTCCAGCCAAACCGGCTGAAATTCTTTGCTGAGCAGGGCATCGACCAGATCGTTGGCATTTTTGATCCCGGCCTTGAAGTTGGTCATACAGGTGCCAATGTGGCTGGTAAGGTGGGCGTCGCTGCCGCCAATGCCCAGCAGATTGTGGCTTTCGCAGAGTTCGTCGGCCCGTTCATTTTCGCCCTGTCGGCTGCCGCCGTTGAACCGTTCGACTATTTCCACATCTTCGAAGGTCTCGCCCTGGGCAATGTAGTCGGTTAATCCGATGCCAAAGCGACCGGGGTGAGCGGGGAGGGCAATCGCGTCGTGTTGGCGGGCCGCCTGCATCAAGGCTCTGGCGTCCATGCGGGTGTCGGCGAAGTCAATTGCTCTGGTCAGCCCCTGGCTAACGCCGTAGACCAGAAAATGTCCGTAGCGTGTGTCCAGTTCGGAGCCCTTGATAATCAGCACATTGTACTGGTCGGCCAAGGCGGAATAGTCTTTGTCAAAGTCGAACTTTCGGTGCTCGGTAAGCACAATGCCGTCGACTTGGTGACCCCGTTTTCGCAGCACTTGAATCCATTTTACGTACTGTTCCACCGTGGCCCGGGAGTCGTCGGACGACACGGAATGGCTATGCATGTCGAGGTACAAGCTGAGGGGGTTCTCCCGTTTATGGAGTGGCTCTGGCCCAGGTAATCACCGCAGTATTTGGCTGGTAATCACGAATTAAAGGGCAGTAAAGGTCTGCCAAGGGTCGGCCAAGAGCCTGGGACAATCATAATAGCTGCCGCCGGAATCATCAACTGCTTGCTTTGAAGACAGCCGAATTGCGAAGTCGGGACACTCCGGGTAGCGTGTGGCAGCCCTACTGGAGCGTGCATTGGGTAGGGTAGATGGAGGGGTGCTGCAGACCTGTAAGCCGGGTTTTGTATCCTTCCGGTTAAGGAAGGACGGTGACCATCTATCTAGCCCTTCCGACGGCGGTGAAGCCAGCAGAAGTCCGCTTTTGGCGGAGCGGCGTTGCCGCCGCAGTCAAGCAGCCAACCCGGGGACGGGCCAGGCGCCTATGTCCCCCTATTTGGCCTTGCTCCAGGTGGGGTTTAGCCGCCGCTGCGTCACCGCAGACGGCCGGACGCTCTTACCGTCCGATTTCACCCTGGCCTCGACGAGTCGAGGTGGTATGTTTCTGTGCCACTTTCCGTCCCCCAACGGGACCCCGATGGAATCGGGGCCGTCGCCAGAGGCCTGGGAGTTACCCAGCACCATGCCTAGAGGAGCCCGGACTTTCCTCCCCCACGACGAATCGAGGCGGCGGTCACCCAGTCTGCATTACCCTCCGATTCGAACTCTAGCATAGGCCCTATGGAGGGTCAAACAAACGTAATTGTGCCGTTGGCCGGTAATCTGCGGCCGGGTGTCGGAAAAAGAAAATGGTCGGCGTAAGCCGACCATTTCCACAATCAAATTCGACCTGGGCTTGTTATGTGTTAACTCAGAAAGAGTATTCTTCCGCAACTGCTGCAGAGCACCGTTTGGCGTCCGCTGCGTACGCTTTGTTGCTGATGAGTCGGGAGAGACATTCGGCAACCCTGGCAAAGGCCGCGTTCCACCTTGGCCACCGCCAGACCGCCCTTGGATTTCCTGAGTGTCTCGTAATGCTGAAGCGAAGTAGGATCCAAGACTTCGGTCAACTTGGAGCGTTGGCTCTCGAACCCCGAACATTCTTCGTTCAGTGCCTTGATTGCCGCCTGTAATTCGGACTGGCGAATTTGCCAAGCAGCCCGAGCTTCGTTGAGCTTGCTCTCTAACTCGCTCCGCTTATGGTGGGCGTCGTCTATTCGAACAGTAATCTCAATGAGGGTGTTCTCGTGCTTTTCTACCAGTTGGCGGACATTGTTAGCTTCCCGTTCTAAGCTTTCCAAATCCCGGGGATTGCTGACTTCTCCGCCGTATAGCTGGGTGTTGAGGGTCTCGGACCGTTCTTTCTGGGTTTCCGCTTCCAGCCTGGTGGTCTGTCGCTGGGTCTCACTTTCTTGCAGCCGTTCGGAATCTCGTTCCAGTTGTGATTCAAGCATTCCTACCGAGTCGCCGTTGTTTAATTCGGTTTCGGCTTTCGTTCGTTCGTTCTGGACTCGGTCCAGAATGATGTCCAATTCTTGTAGCGCAAACATTTGTCTAACGGTAGTCATTAACGCCATCCTTACATCTGAACCATTTCTTGTCACAGCACCACCCCCGATTCTAGGAATGCAACGGCCCGTTGTCAAATTTGTGCGACCCCGTCCTCGGCGAATTGGGAAATGGCGGCTCTTCCGTGAGGCCGCTAATCTTGGCGGACCCTCCCCTTGTTTCTTAGACCCCCTAGCCAACATAATCCTTGCCGTGACACGTTGTGCATCTGCATGAACAAGCGCCAGTCAAGGCTGCAATAGGGCTATTGAGCTAATGAGAGTCCTTCATTTTTCTGACCTACATATTGGCGTGGAGAATTACGGTCGGATTGACCCGGAGACCGGACTTTCCACTCGGTTGGGCGATTTTTTGGATTCCCTCGACCAGGTTGTGGAATTCGCACTCAACCAAGGTGTCGATCTGGTTTTGCTGGCTGGCGACGTGTACAAAGGCCGCGACCCGTCCCAAACTCACCAACGCGAATTCGCCAAGCGGCTGAACCGTCTGTCCCGATCTGGAATACCCACATTTATCTTGGTTGGGAACCATGACTTGCCCGCGGCATCGAGCCGGGCCACAGCCGTGGACATCTTCCCCACGCTGGAGGTTGCCAATGTCCACGTGGGCAGCAGCCTGAAGACCTATACCGTGGACACACCGTCTGGGCCGTTGCAGATTTTGGCGGTTCCTTGGCCTCGACGCAGCGCCATTCTCAGCCGCGATGATTCGCGGGGACTTTCCATCGAGCAGGTGCGTCAGGCCCTGGAAGAGCGGTTGACCAACGGGATTGAGATGGAAGCCCAGGGTTTGGACCCGAATGTTCCGGCGATTCTCACCGCCCATGTAACGGTGAACGGTGCGACAGTTGGCACCGAACGCTCCATGATGCTGGGCAACGATCATGTGCTATTAGTCAGCGCATTAGACCGTCCCCAGGTTGAATACGTTGCCTTAGGACACATTCACAAACACCAAATATTGCGCCCCAATCCTCCCATGGTTGTCTACTCCGGCAGCCTGCAACGGGTAGATTTCAGCGAAGAAGGCGACGAGAAGGGGTTCTGCGTTGTGGACCTGGACGCTACGGCACCCCAAGGTCAGCGGATGACCAATTTTGAGTTCCACAAATTGAGCGCCCGGAGTTTTGTTACGGTGGACGTTTCGGTGGAATCCCAAGATGCCGACCCAACAACTACGGTGGTCAGGGCTATCGCCCGTAAAGAAATTGCCGACGCGGTGGTCCGGGTGCGCATCTCGTTGCCCGCCGAAGCCAATGCACATCTGAGGGAGACCGAGATTCGCGCGGCCTTGGAGCCAGCCCATTTCATTGCCGCTATTTCGAGAGAAGTGGCCGATGCCCGGCGAACTCGTATATCCCCCAGCGAGGGCGAAGACCTCCAGCCGATGCAGGCCCTGGGTCTTTACTTGGACAGCAGAAATATAGAGGGCGAGCGCCGAGAAAAAATCATGAGGAAGGCCGAGGAGCTCATTGAATTAGACTCGGCTGAATTGGAAGAGACGCAATAGTCGAACCTATTCAGCTTTCGAGCTAGCCAGTACGTTTTAGACTAGTTTGCGGGCCAGCGACAGTCTGCCGTCAATCAGTTCTTTAAATACTTCGGGCACTGTGAGAATCTCGGAGATTAGTCCAGCACCCGCGCCCATGTAGGCCACGCCAGCATCAAAGTCGCCATCTAAAAATGCCGCTCTCGTCCGGTCAATACCTAGCTGTTGGTCCCAAGCGGTCATGTCGTCTTCAGGCGCGCCCATGCTGGACTCCCGCATCTGTAACGCTGTGCCCTGTTTTAGTACTCTGGTTGGCCATTTGTCGCCGCCAACCACTACAGTTCCGCTGTCGATTGAGGCCACCATTGCTGCCTTGTAGTTCTGGTGGGAGATACATTCTTTGGTGGCAGCGAAACGGGAGCCCATCTGCACGCCCATCGCACCCAAAGCCATCGCGGCCAGGTAGCCACGAGAGTCAACGATGCCGCCGGACGCTATGACCGGTATGGCGACGGAACTCACAACTTGGGGCACCAGCACCATGGTGGAAACCTTATCGACGCCGCGTAAGCCACCGCCTTCAAATCCTTCGGCGATGACCATGTCGACACCCTGGGCTTCGGCACCTCGGGCATGGCGGACGGTCGAAACTTGATGAATGACCGTCATGCCATGTTCTTTCAGAGAACCGGTATACAGCGCGGGACTGCCGCCGTAAGTGATGGCGATGTTGACGCCCTCTTGGGCCGCGGCCTCAATCAATTGTTCTATCTGGGGATGAGGTAGGTAGAAGGCGACGCCAAAGGGTTTTTGAGTCAACCGCTGTACCTTGCGAATCACGGCATGGAGGTTGGCCACGGGGTCGGCGCCAGGCTCGATTCCAGACGTATGGTGTAAAATCCCCAACCCGCCGGCGGTCGACACAGCTGCGACTAACTCTGGGTTTGAGACCCAGGGTAGTCCGGCCTGTAGGATTGGATATGAGATTCCAAGTGCTGTGCTAACCGGGGTGCGTTTCATCTATTCCGTCCGAATTAAAATTGGCTGCTGTTTATCTTGTTGCCTCACTCAAAATTCGAGAAATTTGGGCGTGAGCGCAGATTCGCCGCTTGATTTACGTTTCTAATCAGGCGGGCCAGGAAGTTTGCCCGATTGTACGGCCACGCCTGAGTGGTGTCAACTGAATTCGGATGCCGTCGCCGCCTTATTTTCTTTGGTTTGCGCGTTTTAAGGGTCCCTTACCGGAGTCACTATCGAGCCGTTATAAAAGAAAGATTGTCGTTTGGTGCCGGTCGCGCAATTGTGGCCAAATTCGGTAGCGGTTTGCGTTCGCTTTTTATTCGCGGCGTTCCTATAATTTTTTTATGAAAATGTTATTCGTTACTTTGATTGCTGGCTTATCCGTCTTAGCCTTCGCAGCTTGTGGTGGTTCCTCTGAACCGGAACCGGAACCGACCGCTACACTTGTGCCAACGCCAAGTGTTGCGGTTTCTCTGGGTGATGAAGTTGCTACCTGTCTGGATGCGCGGATCGGAAAAGACGGAGCGGAAGCCGCTTTGTCCAATTTGATAACCAACACAGCCGAGCAGGAAGCGGCCCTTCAGGAATGTCTGCTGGCTGCTTCGTTGGCGGGTGGTCAAACTTCTGAAGCTCGCGCACTGGCCTGTCTAACTGAGAAGTTGGGCGCAGAAGTGGCCAAGGTTGTTGCTTCGGGGCTTCTTCCCCTCAGTGACGAAGAGTCGGCCATATTAGGAGAGTGTGTACTCTCTGCAATAACTTCTTCCGCATCTTCCATCGTGAAGAGTGACCCGATTGTTACCTGTCTGGAAAAAACTTTGGACTCCAATCTGGCTAAGGCTGTTGCTTCAAAGGCAATTCCTTTGACCGCTGAACAAGAATCCCTATTGGCAGGCTGCGAGTTTTCCACCAGCCTTGGTGGTGGCAACAGCTCGACTCTATCGGACAGCGTAATTACCTGTCTCGAAAACTCTCTGGGGGCTGAATCGGCACAGGCGGTGGCGTCGGGGGCCACCAACTTAACCGACAAACAGCAGGCTGCTTTAGGCGGCTGTAAGCTTGGCTCGGCATTGGGTACGAGCAGTAGTACGGTATCGACCGGTATTATGGACTGCCTGACAAAGGAGTTAGGCGCTGACGTGGCCCAGGTGGTGGCTTCTGCCGTGCTACCGCTGAGTGCAGCCGAAGAACAGGTCATGGGCAACTGTGTCCTACTGGACGCATTGGGGATTGCACCCTAGCCCGAAGTTGAATTAGTTGACCTAATAAAAATGGCGCTCCAATTTGGGAGCGCCATTTTTATTTGTTGTACGTTCAGTCCCCTCCTGGGATTGGTTAGTTACTTGGTTGGAACCGGTGTTAAATTCGGGTCGGTGGGGATCTCGTCTAGTAAGTCACCGGGGATCTCATCGGGAAACTCTCCAGGGAAGTCGCCGGGAAGCTCACCGGGGAATGCACCAGGGAACTCGCTAGGGAACTCACCAGGGAATGCACCAGGGAAGTCGCTGGGAAGCTCACCGGGGAATGCACCAGGGAAGTCACTAGGGAACTCACCGGGGAATGAGCCGGGTATCTCAAGTCCTTCCAGGCAGTTCTGCGTGATCTTCGCCATTTCCTCGGGACTTAAAGCGCCCGCATCGGTGGGTGTGTAACCCAGCGTTTTGGCGGCGCACTCGGCCAGTTCGGGTATCCCTCCGGGCATGATAGCGGAGAAATCACCGGAGAAAGGGCCGAGGAAAAACTCGGGGTTTTCGTCCGGTTTTTCACCGAAGTTACCATTAGGATTACCGCCGGGAACACTGTCGGGGCCATCGTAAGGGATTCCGTATTCTTGGTTAAAGCACTCTTTTCCAATCAATATTTGCTGCTGATTGCTTAGGTCATTCGGCCCGGTGGGCAGGAAGCCAAGTACATCCATGATGCACTGGTCTATTTCACCAACCATGCCGGAGTCATCTCCGACGTTTCCAACGAACTCCTCGCCGAAACATTCCTGGTTAACCTTGTCTTTTTGGTCTGGGGTCATGTCATCGGGGCTGGCAGGTAGGTAGCCGAGCAAATTAGTAATGCAGGCTACGGCTCCGCCGCCCAAATCGTCAGCGTTACTCAGGTCTAGTCCGAAGCACTCTGCTCCAACTCTGGTCTTGTCGTCGTAAGACAGGTCCTCGGGGTTAGTGGGCAGGTGTCCCAGAATGCCGATGATGCATTGATTGATTTCTTCGTCCTCGGCGTTACGAATTTCATTCCCGTTTCCGAAGCAGGCCCGTCCAATCTCGATTTGCTGTTCTTGAGAAAGGTCCTGAGGCCCTTTGGGCATGTAGCCGATGGTGTCGATGATGCACTGAGCTTGCTCGTCGTCCGGTGCGTTTTCATCTGGGAAGCAAGTCCGGCCAACCTCAATCCGTTGCTCGTCGGTGAGATCATCTGGGTTGCTTGGCAGGGACCCGAGAACGCCAATGATGCACTGGGTGACCGGGTCGTCCAAATCAGCTTGTATCTGTTGTCCTCCGAAGCATTCGCGCCCGACCAGTTCCTGTTTTTCTACGCTTATCTCTTCCGGGCCGTTGGGCAGGTATCCCAGAATCCCGACGATGCAGTCGATTGTTACTTGGTCCAGGTCATTGGCGCTGCCTCGTTCATCGGCGAAACACGCCTGTCCAAGCTCAATTTGCTGAGTTTCGGACAGGTCTTCCGGGCCGTTGGGCATGTAGCCGAGGGTGTCGATGATGCACTGGCGGGTAGCATCGTCCAGCCCGTCGCCTTGGGGTTCTTGGCCGTCCGGGCCGCGCTGGTCGGCGAAGCACGCTTGGCCCAGGGAGATTTTTTGGTTTTCGGTCATGTCCTCGGGGCCCTCGGGCATATAGCCGATGGTGTCGATGATGCATTGGCGAGTCACATCGTCAATTTCGGGTCCTTGTTGGCCCTGGTTTTGGCTGCTATTTCCGGGTCGACCGCAGTTCTGGCCGATTGATTGAATCTGTTCGGGAGAAAGCTCAGATAATGAGCTAGGCATAAATCCAACAATGTCAATTACGCATTGTTTGAGTTCGTCATTACCAAATCCGCTCTGTCCGTCAGCATGTTGGTCAGCGGAAGCAGTCGAAATCGAAGCCGCCCAAATTAGCGGCAATGCGATTCCGAACGCCAATATTAAGAAGATTGGGCTCCCAGCCAGGGACATAATCGCCGATGTTGTAGAAGTACGTGCCTGTGCCATTTTGTTCTCCTGCGTATGCCCCTGAGGCTGCGGCGGAACCATTTGGTCAAATGGCAGCCGTTACCCGCCTAGTCAATTCTATCTGGCATAGGTGTTAATTCCAACGAACACGAGGGCTAAATTGTTAATCCTTAGTGCCCCTTTACAGACTTGGGCTTGGGTTGCCCACGCCGCTTTGGTAGTGGATAATACGGCCCCAGGCACGACTGGTACGCCTGCGCTCGGTGATATGAACAGGTAACGAAAGGATAGACGCCATGAAGGCAGCAGTACTGTACGAAGCGTTTAAACCGTTGGTGGTGGAAGACCTGGAACTCGAACGCCCCAAGGAACACGAGGTCTTGGTTAAGCTGACCGCCAGTGGCGTGTGCCATAGTGATTTGCACTACATGAAGGGCGACCGCGAACACCCAATGCCGGTGGTGCTGGGCCATGAAGGGGCAGGCATTGTGGAAGAAATTGGCCCCGGCGTGACCTACGCCCAGCCTGGCGACCACGTGGTGTTGTCATTTGTGCCCACTTGCGGTAAATGCTCCTACTGCGTCAAAGGACGGCAGAACCTGTGTGAAGCTCGGTACGGGCTACGCGGGAACATGCAGGACGGCACAACTAGACTCCGCAAAGGCTCCCAAGAGATTCACCACTTCAACGGCCTGTCCACCTTTGGCGAGTACGCCGTGGTGCCCGAGGACAGCCTGGTGAAAATTAGAGAGGATGCTCCGTTGGACCGGGTGGCCCTAATTGGCTGTGGCGTGCCCACCGGCGTTGGCGCAGTAATCAACACCGCCAAGGTTAGGCCGGGCAGCAGCGTCGTTGTGATTGGCACCGGCGGCGTGGGTCTAAACGTCGTTCAGGGTGCCGTGTTGGCCGGGGCGGAGGCGATTATTGGTGTGGACATTCACGGCGGCAAACTAGAGCATGCCCTACAGTTTGGCGCCACCCATCTGATTAACGCCGCCACCGAAGACGTAATGGAAAAAGTTCGGGATATCACCCGAGGCGAGATGGCTGACTACGCATTTGAGGTCATCGGCTCCACAGAGGCCATTAAGCAGGCCATGATGACCACCAAGCGTGGCGGAACCACCGTTGTGGTGGGCGTTACCCCGGCGGGCGCGGAACTGACCATCGACCCCGACTTCTTGCACCTGGACCGGGTGCTGATGGGCTGCACTTACGGCTCTTGCTACCCACGCGCCGATATGCCCATGCTAATCGACCTCTACATGGCCCGACGCCTAAAGCTGGACGAGCTAATCAGCGCAACTTTCAAGATTGACGATATCAATACCGCCTTCGAGGCATTGGACCAAGGGGAAGTGGCGCGGAGCATTATTCGTTACTGAGAGGGCGGAAATCTGTCAGGGTATGCGATTACCCCAAAGGGTACTAAATTATCGTGAACCGTACTGCCGTGTTCGTAGCTGTTTGTAGTAAAATTACCCAAATTAAGGCATGTTGGTTCGCTGCAATAATTCCTTGCAGTCAGCCAAGTTACTGCAAGGCATATTTAGATTTTGGGCGTACTTAGGTTTTAATGGGCAATGCAATACGAATTATTTGTAAGCACACTTTTGAATTAACGAATCAGGAGATTAGCGACACACTGTTCGTATTGAATTCCGCATTTCCCGGTTGGGATGACAAGTCAATTTTCGACTGGAAGTATTCACAAAATCCGTATGGCGATTCGCTCCATGTGATTGTCTACGATGGCAGAGCACCTATCGCCTCGGTAAGTTTCTGGCGAAATGATGTTAGCAATCAACCAGCCTATCAGTGTGTTGATCTTGGTGTTGTTCCAGGATATCAAGGACGAGGCATCTTTAGAGAAATGGTCACAAATGGAGTTAAACACCTAGACGGTGCCTACTTGTACACATTCCCGAACTGGCAGTCTCGTCCTGGATTTTTGAGCCAAGGTTGGGTGATTAAGCGAAAAGTCCCCGTAACCGTTCATTCAGTCTCTGGCGCAATCAAAAATTACCAAGATGCCGGCGATATACCACAAGAGTTTGCCAATTGGCGGTTCGCGCAGCATCCTGCAAAAAAATACTATGTTTGCCGGTCAAACGGGCAGGTTTTCCTTTTAGCCAAGCGCCGGGAAAATTGCTACGCCGTGGGCGGAGTTTTGGCTGGGGATTTGGGTCTGGAAGAGGTCAAGCCCCGGTTCCTGCTCTCCTACGACTTCCCCAATCGGCTTCTAACTGTGCCTCGCCATACGGGCTGGATGCTGGAGAACACAGCGTATGATAACCATGCCGAGTTTATTGGTGGGTATCGGTCCGACGGCTGGTAATCAATCTGAAGCTAAGTGATAGGTATTTGCACTCTCTGATTACTGGTGGGTAACGGATTCGTAGGCTCTTGGCTGCAAATATCTGGGGAATCAAAGCATGCGAAATGTCGTTAATATTATCGTTAATGCAGATGACCTTGGTGCGACTCCTAAGGTGAACGACGATACTTTTGAGTTGATTGGTCAAGGGAAAGTCACGTCCGCAACTATGATTGCCAACGCGCCACATTTGGAGGACGCATTTCATCGAATCGGCAGCTATGACTCATGCTCGTTTGGCGTACACCTGAACCTTACTGAATTTCGTCCATTGGTCCAGACCGAGGCGATTCAGCCGCTATTGGATGAGAATGGCCAGTTCTCTGGTTACGGTAGGGTCTTGTCCGTAGCCAATAACGCGGCACTTACGGATGCAGTGTTCACGGAATTTTGCGCTCAAATGAAACGGTGTATTTCGGCGGGAGTTGAAGTTAGTCATATAGATTCCCATCATCATGTACATACAATTCCTTGGGTATTTCGGGCGCTAAAAAGAGTCGAGAAGAAGTTCAATATCCGGCGGGTTAGAATCAGCAAAAACATATACGGACCCAGACAGCATGCGTCTGTCCAGTTAAGAGTCAAAAAAACAGCTTATAACTTCTTGCTTCGGCATTACGTCAAAACAGCTACGACCAACGGCTTTTGTGAATTCCAAGCGTTTCATGAAATTGCGACGACTACCGTGTTGAAACACAAAATCATCGAACTTATGATTCATCCCGGAGCAATCGATTACGAAGGCAACGAGGAAGAGACGAATCTGCTGAAAACTGATTGGGAAAATCAACTAACGTTTCCGGTCAAGTTAATCAGCTACAATGATTTGCCGCTCCGCTAATAGATTGTTTTAGGTGTGTCCGGAAAAGGAAAAGACTCCCAATTTGTAGGGAGTCTTTTGTACGTTTTGGCCAGTTCAAAAAACTAAACTGGCGGCAGAATAATCGGCAGCGGCTCAACGTCGTTCAGGCCTGGCGGGTTGATAGCGTCCAGCGACTCTAGCAGGGCGTTTAGGCTGTAGGTCACTTCGGTTAGTTCTGGGTCTTTAATCTCCAGATTAACAGCGTGGCCCATGGCGCGAATTTCGTCTTTGGTCAGGTCAGCCATTGGAACCTCCCGAGCCTTTTCTAATTCCAGCACATATTGCTGTATAAAGCCTTCGCCGTCAAGATTGGCGTCATCTAATGGTCGCCTGCCTTGAGGCCAAATACACCGTCGGCTATACTGGCCGTGACCCGCAACCGGGCCCCGCTGCATAATCGGGGGTAAGGTAGAAATTAAGCCAATGGCTACGTATAAGACCGTCAACATTGACCTAGGACTAGTGTCCGACTTCGCCAAGCTGCCCGCACCGGTGGAGGTGCGGGACTGGTCGTACTTCTTGGTGCAGAGTAGGAAGGGCGTTTACCAACTGCTGTCGAATGTCTGCCCACACCAGGCCAAGTCAGTCGTGGACTGGAACGGCGTTTTCATGTGCCCAGACCACGGGTGGCGCTTTGAATACACCGAGGGTGTCTGCGTCAACGGCCCCAATGCCAAGATGGTGGGATTTCCGGTGACAATTGAAGACGGGCGTCTAATCGCCGAACTCCCCGACGACTACGGGCCAAAAACCGAAAGCTAAACTCCCCACGTCTCCCCGAAATCGGACCGGTTTACCAACTGGCCGGTGAACGCCGCGGCGTCTTGCACGGCGAGGTAAACGGCGCTGGGGCCAACTGCTTCGGGTTCGACTCGCCGTTCCCAGTCTCCTTGAGTCCAGGGGATGGCCGCCGAGCCCTCAGTCTTTAGTCCCCCTGGCGACAGGATATTCACCGCAATGTTGTGCTCTCGCACCTCTTCAGCCAGGCAGAGGCTAAACATGTGAACCGCAGCCTTGGTGGCACTGTAGAGAACACCGCCCGCCTGCTCGTGACTGCTTCCCATGCGTGAGCCAATGTTGATGATGCTGCCTTTCTTCTGCTCAATCATCGTTGGCAGGACTGCCCGACTGCATAGGTACGGCCCCCGTAGATTGGCGGCCACGCTTTCATCCCATTCTTCGGGAACGATGTCCAAAAGAGTCTTGCCCAGCACCATGATTCCGGCGTTATTCACCAGTACGTCAATGCGCCCGTAAATATCGAGAGTCTGGCCCACCATGAACATGACCTGTTCTTCGTTGGACACATCGCAGGTCAGGGCCGTCGCTTCCCCTCCCCGCAACCGGATTGCTTCCGCTGTCTCCACGGCAGTTCCGGCCAACCCGGTCGGCGAGTTTCGGCGGGCGGAGACCATTACTTTGGCACCCTCTGCGGCGAATTCTTTGGCGATGGCCCGACCCAGGCCCCTGCTGGCCCCGGTGACGATAGCCACCATTCCGTCCATTTTATTGGTGTAGTGATCAACCATGCTGTGTTCCTAAATGGCCGTCCAGCCGCCGTCAATTAACAGCAGGTGTCCGGTGGTGCCAGCCGAGGATTTGCTGGCCAAATAAATTACCGCGCCGACCATTTCCTCCGGGTCCATGCGGCGTCCCAGAGGCAGGTGGGCCGCGAGGTCGGCCTGTACTTCTTCGGGGGTTTTGGTGCTGGCCGCCAGCATCCCCGGAGTATTGGTTGGGCCGGGGCCGATGGCATTAACCGTCACGCCGAAGGGCGCCCATTCGACGGCCAAGACTTTGGTTATACCGGCCACGCCAAACTTGCTGGCGCAGTACGAGGCCCGCTCTCTGGACGCGGTTACCGATAGCTGGGAACCCAGGTTGATGATTCTTCCGTATCCCTGGTCCACCATGTGTCGTCCGGCGGCCTGAGCACAAAAGAACACACCTTTGAGGTTAATATCGATGGTGGCGTCCCAGTCCTCTTCGGTAACCTCCAAGGCGGGCTTGGGTATCCGTATCCCAGCGTTATTGACCAGAATGTCCAACCGTCCAAAGTCCTTTACGACCTGGTCGATGGTCTTTGGGATGCTGGGCAAATCCAATACATCCAGGGCGTAGACGCCGCTTTTAACACCTTCGGCTTCCACCTTGCGCTTGGTCTCTTCGGCCAAGTCGAGTCGGTCGGGTCGGTCCGACACCGCCACCGACGCGCCAGCTTGGGCCAGTCCCACCGCCAGCGCCGCGCCGATACCACGGCCTGACCCGGTAACGAGCGCGACTTGGCCCGCCAGATTTAGTCCCTCGTAGGGCATGGGGTTCCTCCAGTGTTATTGCCAAAGTGTTGGGGCCGCGCAATCTAGGAAGGCTGCGCCAGATTGACGCATAGATTGTCTGATTATTGATGGCCTAATCGGCCGACAATGACGGGTCTGCCAGGCTCGTTGGTCGGCAAATCCGCCGTAGCATAGCACACTGCCCGCGAGCCTGGAATCAGCCAGGAAATCGGACGCGCCTAGGTGTTTGTCGGGCTGCACCTAACGGATTCCAAATGTAATCTGGCGGTATCAGACTTGCATGCCCCAAGTGGAGACCTTAGAATCAGCCGTGGCCTGGTGCCTCGGCCTGGCCGTAACATCCCAGCAAAGGACTTGATGGCAGAAGCGATACAGAAACCGGCGAGCCGTCGGCAGAGCCGGAACTTCATCCTCGGTAGCCTTTCCTTTGGTCACGGAATCTCCCATCTTTATGATCAGGGATTCCCGGTCTTTATGCCTGCCATTCAGGCGGCCATGGGCCTGACTAACTTCCAAGTGGCGTTCCTGCTGGGCATTCGGCAGGGCGGCTTCGGACTGGTCAACCTAATTGGCGGGGCAATTGTCGACCAGATGAAAGCCAGCTGGGGGCCAATCCTGATTGGGTGCATGATCTGGGCCGCCTTGGGTTTTTTGGTGGTCGCTGCGTCCCCCAATCTGTGGGTTCTGACTCTGGCGGTGGTAATGGTGTCCATCCCCGGAGCCCTCTGGCATCTGCCTTCCACTGCTGCCCTTTCTCGGCGATTCCCTGACCGTCGCGGGTTCGCCATATCGATACACGGCTTTGGTTCCAACGTCGGTAACGTGATGGCTCCGCTGGTCGCCGGTGGGCTTTTAACCTTCATGCTGTGGCGGCATATCTTGCTGATTTACACCATCCCCGCCGCCATCATGGCCGTGTTTGTTTGGTGGTCATTAAAGGATCTTGGGGTTGAGGACGGAGACCAACCGGGGGATGCAAAACCCAAACGTCAATTGATGACCGGTTACCGGGATGGCATGGCCCTGTTCAAGAACCCGGTGGTCGCGGCGCTGGTGCTGGCCGCCGCCATCCGTGGAGTCGGCAACAACGCTCTCTTCCAATGGGCCCCATTTTACTTGAGGAAAGCGACTGACGGCGGATTGGAAATGGACTATTTCACCGTTGGAATCCACTTATCGTTGTTGACGGGGATGGGGATTGTGTCCGCTCCGATCCTTGGCTATCTCTCCGACAAATTTGGGCGTAAGCAGGTCTTGGTGCCCGGTTTGATTCTGGCTTCGATTTTGACCTTTTTTGTGGTTAGCGCCGGGGACAGTTTGATGCTGGCGGTTCTGCTCGGTGGTATCGGGCTGTTCAGCTTCGCCCTGCAGCAGATTATCTTGGCTGCGGTACTGGACTCAGTCCCTAGAGGGACTGAAGCCACTGCCTCTGGTCTGATTTTTGGGATTAATGGAGTTTTGGGGTTCGGGTCGCCGTTCCTGGCTGCATTCATTATCGAAGTTCTTGGCGGCTACGGCTCCATTTTCTACTACGTGGGGATATTGACCGTTATATCGGCGGTAATCATCGCTTTTATTCCCTTTCCCAATTACCGGGTAGTTAAGCCTGCTGCAGCCTGAGTTCACGAGCCTATTCCACGGTAGCCAAACCGATATCTCATCCGACTATGGTATATTTCGGCATTATGAAAACTCTTAAATGCGACCTATGCGAAGCAACAGCAGAAGGTGAAACATTCGAAGCCTGGATGGAAGCACTTTTCCCTCATTACCGGGACGCTCACGCTGAAGTAATGGCCGATTCTAGTAAGACCAAGGAAGACGGCGAGAAATGGATGGCTGAAAACAAAGTAAGGTTTGACGCTGCCTAGTTCGTTCGCAAAATAGTACCGGCCATGAGTGCTATTTGATTTAAGTTTCGTTTGACACCTATTTGGGGCCAGCTTAGAATGTAGGTGCCATCTACCCGAGAGGGAGGTGAGCGCCACGGACGAGCACGACCGTAGACCGGTAAACGAATACGCCGCTGGGATCTGAGATGACCGAGACGGCCAAAAATATGAAGCCCATAAAAAATTATGCCCCGCTGCGTCGGGGTCTTTATTTTGCCTGGAATCAGGCTCCTTCTCCTAGCCAATTGACTTACGGTATGCCCACTTGAACCAGACAATCACTGCTGTGACTGGGCTGGAAGTGGGCCACTACACCGACTTGGAACACGCCACCGGCTGTACCGTGTTCCTTTGCCGCAATGGCGCAGTTGGTGGCGTGGACGTTCGCGGCGGCTCACCAGGCACCAGGGAAACGGACCTGCTACGTCCGGTACACCGTGTAGACCAGGTTCATGCTGTCGTCCTCAGCGGAGGCAGCGCGTTTGGCCTGGACGCCGCATCCGGCGTGATGGCCTATCTGGAGTCTGAGGGGATTGGGTTTAAAGTCGGACCGGCCATCGTTCCCATCGTATCCGCTGCAATCTTGTTCGACCTTGGACTGATAACGTCAGATGTCAGGCCCGGCCCAGAAGAGGGCCGTAGCGCCTGCCTAGCAGCCAGTACGGCTCCCATGGCCGAAGGCAGCATTGGGGCGGGCACCGGCGCCACCGTGGCCAAACTCGGTGGCGCTGACCGCGCGGTAAAGGGCGGCATCGGTTCATCATCCATCACCCTATCCAGCGGCCAAACGGTCGCTGCCGCAGTGGCGGTGAACGCGGTTGGCGGTGTTTGGGATTACAACAACGGACAAATTCTTGCTGGACCACGGCGGGCCGAAGGCGGATTTGACGACCCAGTGGCGATGCTGCTGGCAGACCAGTCCAAAGCGCCGGAAGGCCCAGTGAACACAACTATCGGAGTGGTGGCTACCGACGCCCAGTTATCCAAAGAAGACGTTAATTATCTGGCCCGGCTGAGCCACGACGGCCTGGCCATGTCCATTCGGCCCTGCCACACGGTTCGGGACGGCGATACAATGTTTGCATTGTCCACCGGACACAATCAGGCTCCAGCCGACCTGACTGCCCTGGGCGCAGCCGCAGTGGAGGCCACGGCTCAGGCGGTATTACGGGCCATCAGGCAGGCCACCGGCTTGGGGGGAATTCCTAGTATCAGCGAGCTAGCAGCTTAATTAGTCTCGGTTCAATAGCGAAATCAACCTGAAATTACAGGTGTTGCCAAATGGCACAAGCGCAGACAATTTCGGACAGCATGCGGGTAATCAGCACTAACAGCGAGATGTCCCAGGCTTGCCGCGAGGCTGTGAAGCCAATCGGACTGGTGCCGACCATGGGGGCTCTTCATGCTGGTCATCTAAGCTTGGTTGACCGGGCTCGGGCGGATAACCTCACGGTGGCCGTGAGCATCTTCGTTAACCCGACCCAGTTCGGTGATAAAGCCGACTTGGAGCATTATCCCCGCGACTTGGAGGGTGACCTGGAACTACTGCGCCGCCACGGCGTGGACTTGGTCTACGCTCCCACGGTGGACGAGGTCTATCCCGATGGCTTTGACACCTGGGTGGACGTCGGGCCTTTGGCAGAGAAGCTGGAAGGCCTGCACCGCCCTGGCCATTTCCGTGGAGTCGCTACCGTGGTCACCAAGCTGTTTAACGTGACCCAACCCAACCGGGCCTACTTCGGCCAGAAAGACGGCCAGCAGACCGTGGTGATTCAAAAGTTGGTCCGCGACCTGGATATGGGCGTGGAATTAATTGTGATGCCCACGATTCGGGAACTGGATGGCCTGGCTCTAAGCAGCCGGAATGTTCAACTCTCTCCGGAACAACGAGAAGCGGCACCCGTGCTGTACCGGGCGTTGTGCCAGGTACATACGCTATGGATGAACGGAGAACACAACGGGGATACTCTAAGAGATGCTGCCAGAGAATTATTGCGGGCTGAGGCTAGAGTAGACCTGATTGACTACGTGAGCGTAGCCGGCATGATGACGCTGAGCGAGTTGAAACGGGTTGATGGCCGGGCGATGGCCTCGGCGGCGGTGCGCATGGGCTCCATCCGACTAATTGATAATATCATCCTGGAGTAGAAAACTCAGCGACTCTTCTATTCAAAAATAGTCACTGAGTAAGACGAGCCCCGGTCAAAAATAGTCACTGAGTAAGACAGGTTCCGGTTTACTAGCCTTGAGTCAGTTCTTTGACTGCTGCGGTCAACGCCGGAAGAACGCTTTCCCAGTCACCCACCACGCCGTATCGGGCTTCTTTGAAGATGTTGGCCTCGGCGTCCTTGTTGATGGCCACAATGACCTTGGCACCCGAACATCCCGCCATGTGCTGGCTGGCGCCGGAGATGGCGACGGTGATGTAAAGGTCTGGGGTAATGGTCTTTCCGGTTAGCCCCACCTGATAGTTGGATGGCACCCAACCAGAGTCCACTGCGGCCCTTGAGGCTCCAACCGCGCCTCCCATAATCTTGGCCAGTTCTTCCAGGTGAGCAAATGGCTCCGGGCCACCGAGTCCACGGCCTCCAGAAACCACGATAGTCGCGTCCTCCAGCTTCACGCCTTCGGCCTCTTCAATGACCGTATCCACTACCATGGTGCGGGCCAAAGAGGCGTCCAGTTCCACCGGGAAAGAGATGACCTCGCCCTGCCGCGAGGAGTCGGCGGCGGTGGGTTCGTAGGCTTTGGGGCGGATGGCGGCAATCTGGGGTGTTTGGTCGCAGCTCACCACGGCGATGGCGTTGCCACCGTATACCGGCCGGTTGGCCAGCAACCGCTTTTCGGCGGCGTCCACTGATACTTCCAAGCAGTCTTGGGCCAGACCGACTCCCAATCGGAAGGCCAATCGTGGTGCCAGTTCACGACCTTCGGAGGTGCGGGCTACCAGCACTACCCGGGGCGCGATTTCTTTGCAGAGGGCTTCCAAGGCTGATAGGTGAAAGTCAATCTGGTATTTGGCCAGCAGCGGGTGGTTTACCGCATAAACCTTCTGAGCGCCGTGGGCGATAGCTTGTTGGGCCGCCGTGTCTAGGGTGTCTCCCAAAAGGGCTACCGACAGTTCTTCGCCCAAATCGCTGGCGATTGTTTGTCCGGCAGCCAGCAACTCTTGGGTGGTGCTGCCCAGTTCTCCGCCCGTGGCGTCGCCCAGTATCAGTACTCCGGTGCCATCAGCCATTACGGCCTCCCGTGCCTTTGAAATTTAAGCCTGGAATTTAAGTCGGGCTGCGGTCAACTTGGCCGCAGACACATAGCCACAGCCGGTCCATCTTTTCTAATGAACATGGTGAAGGAGACTAAATAACCTTGTCTTCCCGCAGTTTCAGGGCCAGTAGTCGGCCCGAGTCAGCCGCATTTTCACCCTCAATAATTTCGCACTTTTGATCCCTAACCGGAACGAAGAGGTCGCGCAGTGTAATCCGCGGTTCCGATTGGGCAGCGTCCAGATCCAGGTCTGCCGCGCTCCAAATGGTCGGCTTTTTCCGGGTGGCCGCCATGATGCCGCGCAGTGTCGGGTAACGGGGTTGACCGAGTTCGTTACTCACAGTCACCAAAGCTGGCAACGACGCTTCAACGACTTCGTAGCCGTCGGGAATAATCCTTTCCACTCGGACCTTGCCGTCTTGAACGTCGACCTTCTTGCCCAGTGAAATGCTCGCCATCCCCAGAATCTCGGCCACGCCAAGGGGTACCTGGGCATTGTCCCAGTCCGAAGCTTGGCGTCCGCAAATAATGAGGTCGAACCCGCCCAGCTTGCGAATCGCCGCTGCCAGCAGTTGAGCGGTTAGGAAGCTGTCGATAGTATTCTCAAAGGCGTCATCCTGGAGCAGCACCAACTCGTCAGCGCCCATGGAAAGTGGTTTCTTCATGACGTCCAAAGCGAATGTGGAGCCGGCCGAGATGACGGTTACCGTGGCTTCCTGGGCGTCTTTAATCTTCAGTGCGGCTTCCACCGCGTTCTCGTCGAACCCGTTAACCACCGGCGGAATGTTTGGCGGTGGCACAACTTTTTTGGAACCAGCATCGATTCGGAACGCCGCCATGGGCATCTCCGGGTCGATTACTTGTTTTGCTAGAACACCTATCTTGACAGCCATAGCTCTCCTAATGGCAGGGCTTGAAATCGGCCTGCCGGAACGTTGTGAAACATATCACCAAGCATCCCAGGTGTCAATTGAAACCGAGACTGGCCAGGCAGGCGTAGTATGAACGAACAGCCTAATCAAAATGCTATAATTTGGGGTGCGAATTAGGGAGATTTTCTGGCAAGTTTTGGATATTACGGAAGTCTGCGATTAACGAGGTCTTATTAGCCATGAATACTGTTAAAACATTTTTCTTGATGATGGTCATGTCGGCGCTGCTGTTGTTAGTTGGCGCAATGCTTGGGGGTATCGGCGGCATCTTATTTGCCCTGGTATTGGCTATCGCCATGAATATGGGGGCCTATTGGTTCTCTGACCGTATCGCTTTGAGCATGACCCACGCCAAGCCAATTACTGAAAATGACGACCCGGAGTTATACAGCATCGTCAGCGAACAGGCGATGTTGGCCGGTCTGCCCATGCCGAAGGTCTACGAGATAGAGTCTGACTCGCCCAACGCATTTGCTACCGGTCGCAACCCCCAGCACGCCACCGTGGCGGTCACCACCGGCATTCGAAGTATCTTGAACCGTCAGGAGTTGGGCGGCGTTCTGGCCCACGAAATGGCCCACGTCGGCAACCGAGACACGCTGATAATGGCGTTGGTTGCTACGGTGGCCGGGGCCATTTCCATGTTGGCCTTCTTTGCCCAAATATCGGCGATGTTCGGCGGGATGGGCGGCCGAGGCCGGGGCGGCGGCGGAAACATTATTGGGCTGCTAATAATCGCATTCGTGATGCCCCTTGCTGCCGGCCTAGTGCGAGCCGCAGTTTCAAGGACTAGGGAGTACCAGGCAGACGCCACCGGCGCACGGACTTGCGGCAACCCGTTGGCCCTGGCCAGCGCACTGCAAAAGCTTGAGGTGGGAGTTCAGAAGCGACCCATGAAGGTGGCCGAAGGTGCTTCCCATTTGTTCATCGTCAACCCGCTCAGTGGCGCGAAAATGGCCAGTCTGTTCTCCACCCACCCGCCGATGGCAGAGCGAATTCGGCGACTACAAGAGATTAAGCCCAACTACTAGACGGCTTTCGTCCGAGGGGCTCGCAAGACCCTCAACGTTATTCCGGAGCATGCTGGAATCCAGGATGTTCAGGGGAGATGATGATTGGTTGCTGCAGCCAATCTAGATTCCGGTGCAGGCCGGAATGACGGTGTTGGTGGCGAGCCTCGCTATATCCCGTTCGTGATGAGCTCCGACCGGCGGTTGACCCGACGCGTCGGGGGATGAAAGCGGACCTGTCGAACCACCGTTTGGGGGCATCATTTCCCATCATAAACCTGGCTAGTGCAGGCCCTTCGACGGAGCTCAGGACGAGCGTTTGCGTGGTTGATCTACAACTCGTTGGTCAGCGATTCGTCATTCCAGCTGGCACCGGAACGATAGGGACTAAGCCGCACGATGGCAGCCAGCCACCAGTCCGTTCATTCTGAGATTCAACTTATGGCCGCGAGTCTGGACCGAATCGGACGTGTCGAAGAACGCTCCGTAATCTTTTGCTTTGCCCCGTAGCGGTCAATCTTGTGGCGTGAGTTAGCGAATACCCCATGCTAGAATCGGCGATACGGGCTTGAAACGGGCTGATTTCGGCCCAACCGCGATCATTCCTGAAAATTTCGGAAAAATTTCGGAGAATCGTAGCTAGATATGGGCTGTATTTTTTCAATCTTCCGCGCCGGGGCTACCTTGGTTCTGGGGGTAGTCGTTTTTGTCGGGTTCTTGTTTTTCCTAATCCTGAACAACTTCTCCGACAAGCTGCTCAATGCCGATTTCTACAAGGACACCATTACCGGGCAGGACACCTACAACCGCATTTACGATGATGTTCTGGTGGACGACGAACTACTAGACAGGACCGCCGAGTTACTGGGGGACATTAAGATTGTCACCCATCAGGAAATAGTTGACCTGACGCGCCAGATTATTCCTCCCGCCTACATCCAAGCACAGGTGGAAGGAACCATTAACCGGACGATTGCCTACGTAAATGACGACGTGGAGACACTGAATGCTTATATCGACCTGTCCGAACCTTTAAAGAACGTCAAGCCAATCATGTTCGCCTACATTGACGGGCGGATAGACGAATTAGAGGAAGAAGACCCCGGGACCACGACCTGCACAATCAATGGAGTAACCGTGCTAGCCACGAGTTACGTAGACAAGTTCAGTGGCATCGCCAACGGTGAAGTTCCCACATCTGTGCCGTCGCTAAAGGCCTTGGACCCGCTTTGCCGCCAAATACTGTTCGCCTCATCGTTTGACCTGTTGCTGGCGTCGAGCACCCTAAGCGCCGAGACTACGCAACAGTTCGCTGATAGCCGCGATGAAATGCGGGGGCCATTCGAGGCTGGCGACACCATTGCCATGCTGAAAATTGCCGCTCGAGCTCTGGCTGGTCCACTTATGGATGATGCCATCGACCGTGTTCGGGAAAACCTGAGCGCGGGCGACCGTTTTGACCTGATTCAACAGATTGCTAAATGGAATCCCAACACGTCGGAAGCGCAGATACGGTCCGACTTGGATGAAGGCCGAGGTTGGCTAACCAAAGCCCGTGCCTTTGGTGAATTGACAACCTTGATTATGGTCATTGGCGGGTCAGTCTTGATTGGGCTGGTTTACCTACCTAGCCTGGCCGGGATGTTGCGGTATCCGGGAATTGTGCTGCTGTTCACGGGTGTGGTGTTCTTCGTCATCGGCAAAATTGCCGAAAGCGAGGTTCCTGACCGGCTGACTTCTCTGATAGAGACTGGCGCTGATAAGGCCTCTGATATCCCGCCATCGGTAACCGACTTGGGCGGGGACATCATGATTTCCTTCGGATCACAGTTGACTAACGGATTTGCGGGGCCGTCCCTGTCGCTGCTAATCATTGGGGCCATCTTGTTCGGTGCATCGTTCTTCGTGTTCCCCATCAAACGATTTATACCGTTCGTTAAATAGCAGCCAATTTAACCCAGGCCAACAAAAAAGGGCGGGATTATTTCCCGCCCTCTTTTTTTGTTTTCGGACTGACTTGTTTCCTTAGAACATCGCAATCGGATTTACGGGCGACCCGGTCACGTTGCGGAGGCGTAGGGGAGCCAGGGTTAGCATGAACTCGTAGCGGTTCCGCTCGGCGCAGGCGGCGGCCAGTTCTTCTAGGTTGGCATTGTCGATTAGCCACAGGCCCAGGGTTACCAGGCACATGGTGTGGAGCGGTGAGCCGATTCCGCTGTAATGAGAGGGTCGGAAGTCGTTGGAGGTGTCGGTGCCTAACATGGCGACACCGCGCTCTTTAAACAGTGGCGTACAGGCCACCTGGCAAGCGGTCATGGGCGCACCGGCCTTGGCGGGTGGATTGTCCAAACGCATCCGGTAGTTTCCGGTGCGGACAAACAGAATGTCCCCTTCTTCAACCTTCACACCCTGGGCTTCTTCGGCCTCCAGTAGGTCGATTGGCATCACCGGTTCGTTGGGGTCTAGGTAGTCGACGCCCCGCAACTTGGGCAGGTCCAGCAAAACTCCTCGGGTGACGATGCCAGCAGCAGCCGCCTCGATGGAGTGGGTCTGAGCGCCCTCCCTAGAAGTAATCAGGCTGGACGGTTTGCCGTTGTACAGGTGGCCCTGCCAGGAGTAGTGGGACATGGCGTCGATGTGGGTGATGGACTGACCATGAAAGACCATGCCGATGAACTCGGCAGCGCCCCGTCGGGTGTATTGGCGCTCCGGTGAGTCTTCATTACGGCCCTCGCCGCTGTCGACCATGAAACGTTGGACTTGGAAAGTGACATCGGCGTGCATGTCGGTGCTGATTGGGCGGGCGCAGCTAACCGGGATGCCGTCCTTGACCAGGGCCGCAGCTTGCTGGCGTTTGGCGGGAGTAATTAGGTTTAGACAGCCAAGCTGGTCGTCGTCGCTCCAGCGGCCCCAGTTGCTGAGCGACTCCATCCATTCCAACACCTGGGCTTCGTCGGGTATCTGCCGGGAAGTTGCTTGCGCCATTACTCAAACTCCTGCGTTTAACTCTGGTTGATATTCTCGTTCAATCGGCGTGTGCCGCCGTTTAACGACGACCAATTCTACAACGGGATTTGGGCCGGTCAACCGTTGGATTAGAGGCGGGCGCCGATAAATGCGGGAGCTCCGCGCAGAAAATCGTCGATGGCGACGGCTCGTTTGCCTTCTAGTTGAATAGTTTTCAGACCTAGCAGCCCTTGCCCGGTCGCCACCGCCGCCGGAGTGGCCGGGTCGCCGGTATCAACCACTTCGCCTGGGTTTTTGTCGGTGGCGTCGGTGGAAAATACCGATACCTCGACAAGTTTGACCCCGCTGCCGTCCCAGTTGGTGAAAAGCCCTGGCCAGGGAGTGAATGCCCTAGCCCGGCGTTCCAGTTCTTCGGCGGTTAAGGTCCAGTCGGCCAGGCCATCCGCCCGTTCCAGTTTCCGCGTCACCGTGGCCAGGGAATCGTCTTGGGGAGCGGCCTTTAGTTCGCCCGACTGCCAGCGGGGAAGGTTTGCTTGGAGGAGGGTGCCGCCAATCTCAAAGAGGGTGGTTGTCAGTCCCTCGGCAGTTTCGGTCCCATTCAGTGGATATTCCGTTTGTGCGATTAGCGGCCCGGTGTCCATGCCTTCATTCAGCAGCATCAACGTAACCCCGGTTACTTGGTCGCCTACAAGAATGGCGGTGGCGACCGGAGAAGGGCCACGGTGTCGAGGGAGTAGTGAAGGGTGGATGTTCAAACAGCCCAAGGGTGGTAGTTCCAAAACTGGCGACGGAAGCAGCTTGCCGTAGGCGGCGACGATTATCGCGTCGGGGGCCAGCGCCGCCAATTCAGCTTGTGACCCTGCGGGTCGGAGGCTGGCTGGCTGGAATACCGGAAGGTCGTGTTCTAGGGCGAACTCTTTCACGGGTGAGGCTTGCGAACGGCGGCCTCGGCCTGCTGGGCGATCGGGAGGGGTATAGACCCCAGCTATTTCAAAACCGTCTTGATTGGTTAAATCGGCAAGCACCGGGACGGCGAAAGCGGGGGTTCCCATGAATACCAGTCGCATTAAGGCAAGGACCTCAGGGCATTTTTCGCGCTATATTCAAGCTATAGACGGGCCGCGATGTCGGCATAATTAGCAGCTACACCATCGTAATTGTCTTGACACTCAAAAATAGAGGTTGCTAGAATACATTAACCGCTTGGCGGGAATAAAAAAAGGAGGTGAATGCGATATGGATAGTTATTTATCACTTAGGGGCGATGGTAGGCATCAGTCTGGACACGACGAGGTGATTGTTTCGTAGCATTACTGCTCGAAATAAGAACCCGTACGTCGGGCCCAGGCCAATGTCTACCATCGTCCCTCGACCCCGGAATGTACCTAAATAGGACGAAAAGCAACCCAGGAGTTGGCCGGGCCCGATATTTTTGCCCGGCAGAGTTGCCGGTTTTTTTATTTAATTTTCTATTTAAACCGAATGGTGCGTTTGGAATAGATGCATTTAGCATAAAGGGCATTTTGGACACGGACAATTGTCCAACGGTCATCCCGGACCTGAAATTGGAGTACACTAACAGGAGCCTGTCTGACAGGCCGTCTGTTTGACAATAAATTACCACTCCCCTTAAAATCGCCACGCACATGTGTCGCAATAGTGGAGACTCGGAGAATAAATGATTCGGATTCGGCTTACTAGAGTCGGCAAAAAAGGCCGACCTTCTTACAGGATTGTGGTCGCGGAAGTAACCGCGCCCCGGGACGGTGCCTACCTAGAGTGGATTGGAAACTACGATCCGATGGCAGACCCACCCCTTATTACCCTTAAAGAGGACCGTGCCGCCCATTGGCTTAAGATGGGCGCATTGCCCTCCGATGCCGTTTCCAGAATCCTGGACAAAAACGGTCTTATGGTGCGTACCCAGACCATCAGGACTCGGGGCAGCAAACCGGTAGTCGCGGAAGCAGCAGCCGTCGAAGCCCCGGTCGCAGTCGCTGAAGTGCCTGCTGAAGAAACCGTTGCAGAGGAAATCACAGCCGAAGAGGCTCCTGCCGACGAAGCCCCTGCCGACGAAGCCCCTGCCGACGAAGCC
>JABMNL010000003.1 GCA_013204585.1 SAR202 cluster bacterium
AGATGTACCAGCAGATGTACCAGCAGATGTACCAGCAGATGTACCAGCAGATGTACCAGAAATTCCCTCATTGGCAGAAGCGGCCCCAGAAACTCCGTTAGTGTCAACGGATCCGGTTCCAAGAGCTCCAATGACGGCTCTGGTTCCAACAGCTCCAATCAACGAAAATAGTGACGGCATGGACACTCCAATCCCCGCAGAACAGACTGTTCGATTGGAAACGCCCTCGGAATCTCCCTCGGTTGATAATGGGTTTTTTCAGTTCACGGGCCGCACGGCTGTCTGGAAAGAAGGGTGGAAGTACGTCAAGCGTTCGCCTCTGCTTGGATACGGATTCAATGCCGACCGATTGTTGCTGGGTACACACATGCACAACGCAGTTATGCATTCCCTAATCCAAGCAGGATTTGTCGGAGCGATACCGTTCATAAGCGCTGGAATTCTTGCCTGGCTCCTATTTTTCCGGATCGTTCGTAGGCTTACACTTATTCCCAATGCCCATAAGTGCCTGGTTATTCAATGCGGCGGGGTTTTAGCATTCCTCACAATGAGATCATTTCCAGAGTCCACCGGGGCATTTTTTGGCGTAGACTGGCTGGTCTTGGCTCTTGTCATGTTGTACCTCCAGGTGGTGAACTACTGGAACCAGCCAATCGAGGTGAATGGTGACCACGGGAAACGCGCATGAGAATAATGTTATGACCGGCCGTAAACTTGTGTGCCAAGTGTGCGGCTTGGGCGGTATGGAGAGACTACTGGACCTGGGAAACCAGCCATTGTGCAATGATTTCCTACCCGCCGGAGACGCGCCGGGACCTCAAACTTATTACCCGCTTTGTATCTGTTTTTGCCAGCCTTGCTCTCTAGTCCAGCTCGACTACGTTATCCCCACCGAATTTTCCTTTGGGGATCAATATACCTACCTCACAGGTTCCAGCGAATCACTGATTAAGTATTACTCCCAATTAGCCCAAAGATTGACCGACAAATTTGGCCTTCAACCCGGGGATACCGTCATTGAAATAGGCTCCAACGACGGAACATTTCTCAAAGCGTTCCAATCCCTTGGCATGGAAGTACTGGGTATCGAGGGTGCCAGTAAGTCTTGCGAGATTGCGGTGGCGGGCGGTATCCCAGTGGTTCAACAGTTTTTTGGGCGCGGATTGTCCGGTACCATCAAAAAGCAGCTTCAACCGCGGAGTAAGATACGTCTCGTCCTAGCTATGAACGTGCTGGCCCACACCGACAATATCAATGAGTTTCTTGCCGAGGTTGGGGAGCTCATGGAGGATGACACAGTCTTTGTCAGCCAGTCCCATTGGCTGGCCGCTTTAGTGCGGAAATTTGAGTTCGATACCATATACCATGAGCACCTAAGATACTATACTTTGACGAGTCTGACGCGTCTCTTTTTGAGGCATGGACTACACGTAGAAGACGCTGAGCTTGTTGATTTTTACGGCGGCTCCATTCTCGTCTACACCAGAAAATCTGCCTGCGGGGAATCAGAGGGCGTAAAGTCAATTTTGGCCGAAGAGGCCGAAATCAACATCATAGAGTCTTTACGGAATATGAAGCAGGTATTACTGAACAACCGCGCACGCCTGCTTAGCCTGTTGGTTGACCTCCAAAATGCTGGAAAACGTGTTGTTGGCATTGGCGCTCCAATGAAGGCATCGACCCTGCTCAACTTTTATGGAGTGACTCCGGATTTACTTGGATCCATTGGCGAGGTCAACCAACTCAAGATTGGAACGGTAGTACCTGGAGTACGTATTCCCGTAGTAGATGAAGAAATTTTGTTTGCAGAGCAACCAGATTATGCCTTGATTCTCTCTTGGAATATGGCCGATTTCTTAATCCCTAAATTCCGGTCCCGTGGGTACCAAGGCAAATTTATCTTACCCGTACCACAGGTGGAGGTTATTGATTGAGGATCCCTGTGAATCTAACAAATGAGCTCCTTGGCGCCAAGATAATCGTAACAGGCGCTTCCGGTTTCATCGGATTGAACTTGGTTCGAGTCTTATCGGAGTTGGGTGCCGAAATCACGGTAATCGACCGGATGCAGCCCGCCGAGAGATTACCTCACGTCAAATTCGAGTGGGCCGATTTAAGGCATCTGAACCAGACGTACGAAGCAGATTATCTGATTCACCTTGCGGCTATCACCAACGCTGGCTTTGCCGAAAGATATCCCGTGGATACGTTCGAGGTAAACGTCCTGGGAACAGTCAACTTACTGAATCACGTCAAGATTAAGAAGCGTATCTTATTTCCTTCTACAGCCTTGGTCTACAAAGCCTCAGAAACACCGATTGGGGAAGAAGCCGAAACGGATTTGTCCTCTGTCTATGCTCTTAGCAAGAACGTTGGTGAGCAGGTAGTCAAATTTCACTGCCAGAGAATGGGTGTCCCCCATACCATAGTAAGATTCTTCAACATCTTCGGGCCGGGACAATTGCCCATGTACATAGTTCCTCAGGTCTTAAGCCAAATTAAAGAAAACCACCATATAGAAATCAGAAACGGTACCGTAATGAGAGATCTTCTCTTCGTTGAAGATTGCATCGATGCTGTACTCAAATTATCAGTAACCCCTTCTGCGGAGAACTCAGAATTCAATATTGGGTCCGGCCACATAGTATCAATCTCCGATGTGGCCAAAGCGGCGGTGGAGGCATCCGGTTTAGACAACGTAGAGATTACCGACCTGGAAGAATTTATCGCGTTTTCACCCACGGCAATCATGGCCAATATCGATAAAGTGCAGGCAACAATCGATTGGTTTCCCAAAACCACCCTAAGGCAAGGTCTGAAGAGGATGTGGGATTCGATGGAAAATGGCAAACCCGCTAAGTGATAAGGTAAAACCCCAGCGGTGGATTGAATCCCAATGACTTCAGCTACCCAAATCGCTCCGTCCATTCGAATCTTAGGCACCAACGTGCATATGGTCCGAATGGACGATGTGATGTCAATCATGGCCAATTGGATTGACGCTGAGCCCAATCAACTACATCACGTCGTGAATACAGGAATGCACGGTATCATGGCCGCCCACAAGGACCCGGCCATCAGTGCTATCCTCAACTCGGTCGAACTCCTAGCGCCCGACGGAATATTAGCCATCTTGATTGCTCGGCTTCATGGCTATCGGCTAAAAAAACAAGATACCGGTCCAGACCTATTGTGGCGGTTCAGCGAGACTGCCAACCACAAAGGATACAGCTATTTCTTCTTTGGAGACTCAGAAGACACCCTAGAGCGATTGTCCAACAAGCTTGCCGCGGCGTTCCCTGACCTACGAATTGTGGGGGCCAACTCGCCCCCCTATCGAGAATGGACTCAGGAGGAAGACGCTGCGATGGTGGCCGCTATTAACCTAGCAAAGCCAGATGTCCTCTGGGTTGGACTTGGTATGCCAAAGCAGGAACAATGGATATTCGACCACCGAGAAGCGTTGAACGTCCCCGTTGTCGTTGGCGCCGGTGCAGCATTCAAATTTTTAAGCGGCACCGTGCCCCGGGCTCCAACTTTGTTGTGTAACCTAGGCTTTGAATGGTTATGGCGTTTGGCTCGAGAACCCCGCAGGGTTTGGCGCCGTGTGGTAATCGATGCGCCTCAGTTCATAGCATTGGTTTTCCTGCAATTCATTGGTCTAAAGAAATTCCAGTAACGACTAATTTGGGGTTTAACCCCCGAACCTTGATTGGCACAATAAGGAGAATAATATGGCGACCCGTGCTCTGGTAACTGGCGCAGGTGGGTTCATTGGACACCATATGGTGAAATACTTGGTGGCCGCAGGATACTGGGTCAGAGGAGTTGATGTTAAGGAGCCCGAGTACGAACCCTCTGCAGCTCAAGAATTTGAACTCTTGGACCTCCGCCGGTGGGATAACTGTCTTATGGCCACCAGGGGGGTCGATGAAGTGTACAGCTTCGCGGCCGATATGGGCGGCATCGGATATATTAACGAACATCACGTTGACTCAGCCCGCAATAATGTCTTAATCAGCACCCACATGTTGGAGGCCAGCCGAACAAACGGCGTGTCCAGGTTCTTTTTCTCTAGTTCCGCCTGCGTTTACCCGCAATACTTGCAGAGTTCGCCAGACGTAAAACCATTGAAAGAGGAGGACGCCAGCCCCTACGACCCCGACGAAGGATACGGTTGGGAGAAATTGTTCACCGAAAAATTGTGCCAGTACTACTATGAAGATTGCGGTCTAGAAACCAGAGTCGCTCGTTTCCACAACGTGTACGGGCCATTGGGAACCTACGACGGGGGCAAGGAGAAAGCCCCGGCCGCAATCTGCCGCAAAGTGGCCCTAGCCACACCTGGGGATGAAATCGAGGTATGGGGAGACGGATTACAAACTCGCTCCTTCATGCACGTAGACGACTGCACCGAGGGAGTATTCCGGCTATTGCACTCGGAACACCACCAGCCCCTTAATTTGGGAACCGACTACTTGATAACGATTAATGGACTAGTAGATTTGGTATCCGCAATTGCTGGCAAACCCGTTAAACGGCGGCATAACATGGAAGGGCCACAAGGGGTTCGTGGTCGTAACAGTGACAACTCTCGTTTACGGACGGTGCTGGGATGGGAACCTTCCATCCTTCTTAAAGATGGCTTGGATGTTACGTTCCATTGGATAGAGGAGCAATTGATTAAAGACGGTTCCATCACATCATCATACTCGGGAACCAGTTGATGGCTATTCCCGCGTCGGCGGTCTTGCCTCTGGGATTAGGGAAGCGAATAGGCAAATGCTTCGCAGGGAAACATTAGCTATCGTGGCCGAAAACAAAATTCCGACACCGTGCTCCTGCAAGTACAAGCCATGGTTTGATTTGACACTACTAGTGACGTCACACCTTCTCTTGCTACCGGTGTGGTTGGTGCTATGGACAATCATTCCGATACTTATTCGGCTAGAAGACCGAGGACCGGTATTCTATAGGCAAAATAGGGTCGGAAAAAACGGACATGTTATATCTGTTCTGAAATTCAGAACCATGGTCGAAGATGCTGAGAGCAAAGGGCCTGCCTGGACGACTGATAAAGACCCCCGCGTGACTAGAGTCGGCAGACTTTTGCGGCGGACAGCACTAGACGAATTGCCAGAGATTCTAAATATTTGGAGAAGGGAAATGAGCTTCGTCGGGCCGCGAGCGCTCGACGTTGAAGAGCAACGATACCTTGAAGGAATAGTCCCGGGGTTTGAACATCGACTTCAAGTGCTTCCTGGTCTTACTGGTTTGGCCCAAGTCTACGATTCAACAGATGACGGCCACGAAAAATTCCGTTACGACGCGGAATACCTCCAATGCATGAGTCCCTGGTTAGATATGAAACTCCTAGTTCTTTCTGTACGCAATACCTTACTAGCAGGGTGGGATCACCGACATGGTAAGCCAGCTAAAGATGTTGAGCAATCAGAGTCGTTAAATTCGGAAAGTCAATTTTCGGATGAACCGGATTAAAGCCGTACCGAGACACGTCGAAACCAATGACTAATCTGACGTGATACTCAGCCCTATGATGGATTCACGAATCGTTGGTGACCGCCCCCATTTGAGCGGTCATTATCTTTTTGCGTCCGAAGGAAAGGGAAATTACGAGGCAACAATACTGCTGCATCCAGTACCAAGTTACGAAAGGAGACTTATTGGAATTCACGGCACAGACATTCTAAAAAAAGTAATCCCCCTGTACGAATTTATCATCCTGCGCAGAACCAACGAATTATTCGCTCAACATTCCCCGAATACCGTTGGACGCGCTGAATCGACCGAACCTATTGTTCGGACTACACGAAATCCATAACATGAATACTCCAACTGCAACACCTACTGAAGCCAATTCGGCCATCACCGCCGGTAGCTTCCTACTCCCTTACATAAGTTGGGGACTTGAAGCCTTATGGATATTGGCGGCTTTCCTAGTGCCGCTCATCTTCCTTAGCCAAGATTACGCTGTATCTGAGGCCCAGATTGCGTACGTTGAAGTCCCCAAGGTCGCTCTGCTACGGACGCTGGCCGGGTTCATTGCCATTCTTTGGGCCCTGGAATGGGCCATCAAAGGGCGTGCGTTCCAGGATCCTTTCCCATCGAATTCAATTCAGACTCTTGCCGGGAAATTGCGGCCGTCAAACTGGCTGTCGGCATTTAACCGATGGTTGAAGGTCCATCCCACACGCTGGCTGCTGTTAGCCGCAGGGCTGTTTTTCGGTTCCACATTCTTGAGCACTGTGTTATCAGGCTCATTCACCAACAGTATATGGGGGGAGATTCCCGGCCAAGATGGATACTCCGCATACACCGTAGCATCATATGGCATTCTGTTCGCCGTTATCGCTACCCACCTGAAAAAAAACGCCCAATTGAGTCGGTTGCTGGGTGCAATGGTTCTAATGGGCGTCCTAGTTGGCCTTTACGGCGGCTTGCAGCATTACCACCATGATTTCTTCGGTGTTACAGAAGGATCAGGAGGCGGTTCGGCAAGAGTCACAATTTTCATGGGCAACACGATTTTCGCCGCCGCAGTGCTGGCCATGACCGTCCCATTGACTCTCGTAGCCGCCGCCATGAATTTCCGCGACGAAAACTGGGGAAATTTCAGACCGTTGGCAAAATTAGGGCAGCTGGGACGAGATTTTATTTTTACCTCCCTCTGGGCCTCAATATTGAGCGTTCAACTCCTCGGACTAATGTTCACCTTCACTAGAGGTGCCTGGGGCGGCGCAGTATTGGCGTTGGTTGTGTTTCTTATCCTTGTAGTTATTTCATTGGGATTCCGAATGCTGCTACGTACTGGCCTAGTGCTGGGACTCGCGGCCATTCTTTCAGTAGCCTTTCTGCACTGGCAGGGCAGTGTCTCAGTCATCAACACCAGTGAGTGGATGGGGTTTGCACTGGCTATACTGGGTCTTGCCGGAACCCTATCCGTACTCTTTGTTATCAAGAATTACGGTACGGCAATTTTGTTCATAACGGCGGTAGGAGCGATAATCACTATTGTGGTCTTATCGGTTATCGCTCCGTCTGCATTGTCAGGCCGTAGCGACACCGGCACAACAAGCGCCAGCCCGATAAGCGGGTTAACAGCGGAACAAGTCACCGGACGAATCACGTCAATCAAAACCGATGTCCTTGGCGGATTTGTCGGCGGCAGAGGCACACACTGGAAGGTGTCTTGGAAGCTGATTAAAAACCGCCCATGGTTCGCATTCAATGACCTCAGTCTATCTTGGCTTAGGCCCTTCATCGGCTACGGCCCAGACCTATTTCGGTATACTTATCTTCTCGAAAGCCCGCCAGAAGATTTCGGCCTCCTCCCGCTTGAACCGGATCATGCCCACAATTTCTTTATCCACCAAACCGTTGAACAGGGGTTTATCGGTGGACTTGCGTCCATAGCGCTCTTCGTCTCGGTCTTCGGGGTCGTCGGACACCTCATTATATTTCGACTCACAACTGGCAGCCCGATATTCCGACTGCTTCTCTTTGGCATGATGGCCATCATCATTGGCCGATTCTTGGAAATGATGGTGGGCGTTGCGCGGATTTCCGACCTTACCGTCCTTTGGGTAATCTTTGGGTTATTTGCCGCCACGGTAAGTTTTGATGCCGGACACCAAGAAGAGACCAATTCTGCTGCGAATCAGTCTCCTAAACCGAAGAGTCTCAGAAGAAAACGTGGAGCCGCAAGATCGTCAGCAAATCAATCCTTCGGCTCCGCCTTGATGTTCAGGTTGGCAATAGTGGCTTGGCTGGTCGGTGGCATTGGCGTCGTGACTTGGCAAAAAAGCATCAATTCCGTCCGCGCATCGATTGCTGAAGGCCAGGCTCTCGAACATTTTCGGAACGGCAATCTAGAAAGTACGCTAAAAGAACTCGATAAAGCTATCAAATTAGCTCCCGGGGTTCCCAATTACTACAACAACCGAGCACAACTATTCCTGGCCTATCAACTCCGGCCTGGGCTGTTCACGGAACCAGGCTGTAATCAACAAACCGAACTTCCATACCTGACGTGCCTTGGTGTCAAAAGCCTAGAATCCAACCTTGAATCAGTACGTCAACAGCCATTTAATTTCCGTACCAGGATTGCCGCTGGAAATTCGGCCTTCAACTTGCAATTGAATAATTCTGCCATGGAGTCCTACGCCATTGCCTCGAATATGGTGCCAAACTCCTGGATAATGCGGAACGACTTGGCAGAAGCCCAAATTGAACTCGGTCTATACAACGAAGCTTTGTCGGAATTGGATTGGTCATTGGGAATCACAGGAGATTCACCAGCACGGACGCCTCCTGCGTTATACCTCAAAGGCAAAGCGCTAAAGGGACTCGGGCAGCTTGATGATGCCCTAAGCACACTCAAATATAGCCTATCCATGTCGACATATGGTGAAGTGCATGCGATGGTTACCCTAGATTTGATTCGTGAAATTAATGATGAGCTAGGAGTAACTCTTGATACTGGCTATTTCGACAGGGAAATCAAGAACAACCCTCAGGATGAGCTGGCATATTACCTTAGAGGGATTGCCCACCTAACACTCGGTAATACTGAACTGGCCATCTCCGACATCGAAACTAGCATCAGTCTTGGCTTTACCCTAGCCGAAGCACGTGCAAACCTAGGCTATTCTCGATTCAGAGTCGGCGATTCTTTAGGTGCGGGCGGCGAAATATATGCGGCGTTGAATTCAGAGCCGCAAAATGCTTTGTTCAATGCCTACCAGGGCGAGTTCCAGATGTCACATAAGAATTACTCGCAGGCCTTACAATACCTGGACAAAGCGAACACACTAAACCCTGAACTTGGGCTAGCGTATTTGGTTCGTGCCAAGATTTACCTTTCTTTGGGACTGGCCGAAACAGCGAAAGAAGTCTTAGAAACTTCGGCAAAATTGAAGCTTCCAACCGCCCTAGACTACGTTGACCGCGGGAATATATACGTCTTTTTCGGCGGCTATGATTTGGCGTTCGCCGACCTAAACGAAGCGATTCGCATTAACCCAAATAAGGCAATGTTTTACGATGCTCGGGCTAAGGCGCATGCGAACTTTAGTGACTTTAGAGCAGCCCTAGAGGATTTCAATACTGCTATTCAACTAGACCCAGCTAATTCCGGGTATTTCATTAACCGGGGAGTTGTATACGAACTCCTTGGCGAAACTGAACGTTCCTTAGGCGATTTTGAGGCTGCCAAAGCATTCGGTACAGTAGACGTTCCACCAGTTGACGAACGCAATTCATTTTATTTTGCCGTTTACACTGATTCAACGTCCTCTAGTTTGGATGCCAAGCTAGTTCTCAAATTACAATTCGAAGGCCAAGCTCTTAAGGACATTGAATATCATTCGGCTATTCTTCCCAATAATCCTAATTATCCCGCCTCGTTACAGTTCATTGGCCAGGCACAACTTGAGTTAGAGATGTGGCAGGCGGCAATCCAGAGTTTTTCCAACCTAATAGCCAGAGCGCCTACTGTGCCGGAACTATACAGAGCCAGAGGGAATGCATATCTGGCTTTAAAGCGCAATAACGAAGCAATGAGCGATTTCTTCCAAGCGGTCTCATTAAATAATTTGGATAGCGTGAATTTCTTAGCTATAGGACGCGGTTACGCCGAGAACGGCGATTATGATTTAGCACGAGTCGACTTCACTGCGGCAATCCAATTAAATCCAAATTCATCCGACGCGTATGCATCTCGGGGTTACCTTTCAGTTCAAGAAGGAAATTATTCCTTGGCTTTTACAGACATTGACCGTGCAATAGAAATCTCTCCGAACAACCCCGATGCTTATTTTAAAAGAGCGAAAGCGCACATTGGACTTGGCGAAACGTCACTCGCATTGAATGACTTGGATCAAGCGATAAATCTGGCACCAATAAATACTGACTACCTGTACAGGCGAGGGTTACTACGCTATGAATTGGCTGAATTCGATACAGCGATAGAGGATTTCAGCGAAGCGATTGCGTTGAAAGAAGAGTTTGCCTACACTGACCCACGACATGCGAAACCGTTTGTTAATCGGGGAAAAATCTACCTCGAGACTGGGAAACCAGACCAGGCTCTGAATGATGCGAAAAGCTCAATCGAACTTCTTGAAAATAATTTCAATTCGCCAGGGTGGGACAACCGCAGGCCAGAAGTAGTTCTTTTACTGGCCGACGCCTATCAGCTCCTCGATGACTCAAATGCCAAATTAGGGCAATAAATCAGCAGAATATCGGTAGGCCAATCGACTCGCATCGATTTGCGAAGCCACCGGATTGCTACCATATATGACAACTTTAATTCGCCAATTGTCCGCCCACAGCCACGCCCATTGGGCTCAATAAGGCACTCTGCCATCTCGGCTGGCATCGGCGCAAGGGTCTGGGGTATTACTGGTTCTCCCACCGCCGGAGCGGTAGCGCTCGGAGTTGGGGTGCTGACCGATGTTGACCACATCTTTGATTTCTACCAATGGTACGAGCGCAAGATAGAACCTTGGTTTTGTTCTATAATCAGCGACTGAACACAACCTAGGCCTCTGTTACCAATCAAATGGGTCTGGCGGTTTAACCGCCAGACCCATTTTTGTTTTTCAAAGGCATTCTGGATTTCTTAATCCACTGCTAATGAACGACGCCCGTAGAGGGAACCCGCCACGAGCGTATATTATAATTCTGGTCAGCCCGGTTACGAGGTATTTACCCCATGGAGCAGGCGGCAAAACGCGCGGAAGAGTTGCGGCGAGAGATAAACGCCCACAACCACCGTTATTACGTGTTGGACGACTCTGTGATTTCCGATGCAGAGTATGACCGGTTGCTCCAAGAATTGCGCGGAATCGAAACAGAATATCCGGAATTGCTGACTCCCGACTCACCTACTCAGCGAGTCGGGGGCGCGCCAGCCGAGGGGTTCACCCAGGTGCAACACTCTGCTCCGATGCTTAGCCTGGGCAACGCCTTTGACCGGGAAGACCTGGAGAATTGGCTCAATCGTACCAAGGCTTTGGTTGACGATGCCGAGTTCGACCTGGTCTGCGAGTTGAAGATAGATGGCTTGGCCGTCAATCTGATTTATGAGAATGGGGTGTTCGTCCAGGGCGCTACTCGCGGCGACGGCACCGTCGGCGAGGATATCACTCAGAACCTACGAACCATCAAGACAATCCCGCTATCATTGCTTGCGGGCGCTCCAGACCGCTTGGAGGTTCGGGGCGAAGTCTATCTGCCGATACCTCAGTTTCGGCGTTTGAACGAAGAACGTGCCGCCACTGGAGAACCGCTATACGCCAATCCCCGCAACACCGGAGCCGGCAGCGTGCGGCAGCTAAATCCCAAGGTAACTGCGTCTCGAAACATGGAAATCTGGGTGTACGCATTGGGTGGAACCGCAGATGCCGAAGTTCCCGAGTCGGTCGAGGGCCACTGGGAAGCTCTGGAATGGCTAAAGAGTATTGGGTTCCGAATTAACCCGAATAACCGCCGCTGCCGCACCATTGAAGAGGTCATCGAGTTCTACGACCACTGGGTCGAAGCGCGCCACAACCTGCATTACGAAGCCGATGGTGTTGTCGTGAAGGTCTCCTCCTTGGCTCTTCAGAACGCTTTGGGGGTTGTGGGCCGGGAACCGCGTTGGGCTATCGCCTATAAGTTCCCCGCCGAGCAGGCCGTCACACGGCTGCTTGAGATTGGACTAAATGTGGGTCGAACGGGCAGCCTAAACCCTTATGCGGTTTTGGAACCCGTGGTGGTCGGCGGGACCACTGTGCAACACGCCTCGCTGCACAACGAAGAGGACATCCACCGCAAGGACATCCGGGTGGGCGATTGGGTGACCATTGAGCGCGCTGGCGACGTCATACCCCACGTCCTAGGGCCGGTCCTGGCACGGCGTACCGGAGCCGAGAAACAGTTCTATATGCCATCCCATTGTCCCGAGTGCGGTACCGGAGTGGTGAAGCCCGAAGACGAAGCCATGCACCGCTGCCCCAACACCTCGTGCCCGGCCCAGTTCTTCGAGTTACTCAAGCACTTCGTTAGCAAAGGCGCCACCGACATCGATGGTCTCGGTGAGCAGTGGTGCCGGATATTGATTGACCAAGGACTTGTCACCGACCTGGCAGGACTCTACACCCTGCAGAAAGATGCTCTGTTACAGCTTGACCGGATGGGAGACAAGTTGGCCACCCGAATTCTGACCAACATCGAATCCAGTAAGCAAAAACCCCTGCCCCGACTTCTGTTCGCCTTGGGAATAATCCACGTTGGCACCGAGATTGCCGACTTGTTGACCCAGACCTACAACAGCATCGACGAGATCGCCGCAGCAACTGAAGAGGAATTGGCGGAAATCTCTGGCATCGGCCCAAAGATTGCGACCAGCATCGCTGCTTACTTCCAAGTTGAGGCCAATAAATCTGTCATTGAGAAACTCCGTGCCGCTGGCGTCAACATGAAGCAGGAGCTCAGGCCAACCAACGTTGACGGTCGGCCCCTGTCCGGCAAGACTTTCGTTGTCACTGGAACGCTATCTGGGTTCTCAAGGAGCGAAGCCGAGTCGCAGATTAAGAATTTGGGCGGGAAGGTTACTTCCTCGGTCACTAAGAATACCGACTACGTGGTGGTTGGCGAGTCCGCTGGCTCAAAATTGACCACCGCCGAGCGCCTGGGAACCACCATTTTGGACGAAGATGCCTTTGCTCGGCTTCTGGAAAACCCGACAGCGGAGGCGGGCAGTTGAGCGCTGGCTTGGACCGGGCAAGCTTGGCAGGCATATTCCCCATGGACGCCGCAACTCCCTTTTCCTGCGTGCACCTGGGAATCGAATATCAGGGCGAGGTTGTCCGCGCTAGGCGATGGTCCTCCGAGCTCGGCCAATCTCCAAAAGACGGCTCCCACTTCAAGATTGTCTTACTTCAGGAACGGCCAAGAAGCGGCCTTCCGGAGATTATTGCCCCGAAAACTGCTATCTGCATTCCGACCGCAAGGCCCGGCCAGCAGGCACGCCGAATCATCGGCGAAATCACGGCCGCCAAGCAGGCAGCATACCTCACCAGACGGGACGTGGACGCGGTAATCATTAACAACGCCCTAAGGGACCGGCAACACGATTTAGAAGGCCAGCTAAATTCAGAGGAATCCTCCCGGTTCTCCAAGGGAAATATCTACGTCATCGATTATGCAGGACCCAATCCTGAATCAATATTCGACGGCAGTGACCCCGTTCAGTGGATGGAAAAACTGGCCCAGTGGATTTTGAAACACGCCTATCCGAGTATCCCTTTGGACACGGATGGCCTGCCCAATCCGATTTGCGAAGACGATACCGCTACGCTCTTCGCGTCCATTTTTCGCCAGCCAGGTGCCGACTCGAAACTTCTCGACCGCTTGGGCCTGGCATTGGGTCTCTCCTCTACAAACCCCTTGCAATGTCCCGTGTTTCCGTTGATTCGGGAAAAGATTGGAGCGACACAAGCGTCATTTGATGAAGTGCACCGATACCTCGCCTACGATGTTGGGCTGACCAGGCAATTGGCCTCGCTGTATCTATTACTGTTCATTCGCCATCAGCGTCCTGAACATCAGATACAGTTGAACGACGCTGCCACGCTACACTTGGCAGATGGCGGTGGGCTACTGGGAGCTAGGCTTACACCAGATCTTATACCGCTAATTGCCTGGGACAATCAGTTGCCAACCAAAGCAGCAGTCATTGGCCCAGCGTCCCCGCCGCGTTTCATCGACGCCAAGCACCACCTGTCCGTGCTATGCCCAGAAATAGCATCTTGCAGCCAAGATGAAGCCACCAAAGCTTTGTCCCAACTGGTGGAGTCCATCGGCCAGAGTATCGCTACTGCATCCCAGGTACTCGATTCATTGGATACCAACCTAGACGGTGCAACAAACGCGACCGGCAAACTCAGGACCGCACTAGAACATCTGGGGCAGATTTCCGGCCATGACTACGTACACTTGTATCAATCAGTCCGTGACACTTATTCTTCTCTACCCGAGTTGACCTACGACTTGGCGACCTTGCGGCAATTGGTTTTGCTCAACGACGATGCCAGTGAAATCTTCCACGCCCAAAGATATATCGCCAACGCCAACGTACCAGCAAGAAGGTTTGCGAACCTAGCGGTGGACCGAGATACCCTATTGACCGCTCTATCCCCATCTCGGCTGACCGGCTTGAGGGGACGCGGTTGGAGCGCAATCACGCGCGACGTCGAAGCCTTTAAGATTCGTTACACTCAGGCCTATCGAGAGCATCACCAAAAATTCCACGACGCTCTGCCCCTATTTCAGTCCGAACTACTATCTACCGAAAAGAAATTAGCGGCATTAGAATTGCTAAATTCCATCAGCGAACTGGGAAAACCGCCCAAAGCAAGTTTTGAGGATGATTTGGCTGCGTTGCCCAGGGGGCCTGTTCCCTGTTCGTTCCAGGGGCTCGAACTAGAGCTTGCCAACGAACCGAACTGTTGCGAGTGTCACATCAGCCTGGACCAGACTGTGCCTTTAGCTGAGTTGGCCCGGTTGGCACCGCAGATAGACGCGGCCCTCGCAACTAAGACTCGGAAACTTAGCAGGCTCCTAGTCGAGAAAGCCCTGGCCGGTAGAACAGACGACCATTGGCAGAAATTTCTGCAAATCGTCCAGGCCAGTGAGCTTTCATCTTTGGCGAACACCCTCGATGCTGACCTGGTTTCTTTTATAAAGCAGGTCTTGGATTAATCATGTTCATTATTGTTGGACTCGGGAACCCTGGCACCAAATACAATGCGACAAGGCACAATGTGGGATTCCGGTTCATCGATCTCTTGGCCAAGCGGGCTGAAATAAAGTTGAATGAGCGCCGGGCCAAAGTCGTGTTGGGACAGGGACGAATTGCTGGACAGGATGTAGTCCTGGCCAAGCCTCGAACTTTCATGAACAACAGCGGAGAAGGAATCGAATACCTGATAGCCCGGTTCGGTGGTCCACCTTCCAATCTGCTGGTGGTCTACGACGAAATGGCCTTGCCTGTGGGACGAATTAGACTGAGGGCGGCTGGCAGTCACGCCGGTCACAATGGCATTCGTTCAATCATAAATTCTCTGCACACTGAAGAATTCCCTCGTTTGAGGATTGGAGTCGGGCAACCTTCCCAGGGCGGGGCATCCATTCCCTATGTGCTAGGTAAGTTCAGCAAAGAAGAAGAACCGCTCCTCGCCAAGACGCTTCAAGACTCTGCCGATGCTGTGCAATGCATGCTGGAAGAGACCATCGACATTGCAATGAACCGCTATAACATCGTTGGCAATTAAGCAGTGCTCACCTTAGGCCGCCTCGTATGTTCTCCGATTCGCTACAACCCATGAGCCGTTTATTCCTGCTCGTCCTACTCTCGGTGATTACCAGCTTGGCCGCGTGTAATAGACCGTACGGGGATGAATTGACTGTTTCTAGCCCAGCGCTGATCCCATTGTCAGAAAATGCGCCCGTCACCAAAGAGCCTGAAGCCACCCCCCAACCAACCCCTGTCAAAACATATAGGCCCCGACAATTCAGCGATGCGCCAGACCGGGACCTTTTCCGGCTAACCCAAGAACTTGTGCCCGGAAGTAGTGATATTTCCAGGACTGTTGATGGGGTCTACACAGAGCTAAAGCCTGGACGCACCGACACATTCTGGTTGGTGGATCTCGCAGATACTGTGGCCTACGAAAGCACCTTCGAACTGGCTCTGGTCACTCCCCATGCCTATTGGTATGTCGAAGATGGCTTAACCATAGACCTGGCTGACCTACAGCGCTCCGCAACCCAGTTCGAAGAAGAAACATATCCGGCGGTAACCCAAGTGTTCGGCAATGAATGGAACCCTGGGGTCGACAACGACCCTCACCTAAACGTGTTGAATGCCAAACTAAGCGGCGTGGCCGGTTACTTCAGCTCTACTGACGAATACCCAACCGCCGTTAGACCCCGGAGTAACCAGAGGGAAATCATTTACATGAACGCGGTGAATGTTCCCCCAGGAGGCGCTAACTACGACGAAGTCATAGCCCATGAATTGCAGCATGCCATCCACTGGAACGCCGACGATTCCGAGGACACCTGGATAAATGAAGGGCTAGCGGAGTTATCGACCAGCATCGTATTCGATAGTCAGTCTTCCACTAGACAGTTTCTCCGCGCTGGTCCGACATCCTTAATCCACTGGCCCATCGCTCCCGTTGGGGGCATCGCCAGCTACGGGGCATCATCCCTTTTCCTGCATTTCCTAACCGAGCATTACGGCGGGCGAAGCGACCTCAAGAACTTGATGTCCCAGCCAAATGACGGCATCAACGGCATCAACGGATACTTGGAAAGCCTGGGTTATGAATCACGTTTTGAAGACGTATTCCGAGAGTGGGCAGCCGCTAATATCTTGGATGGAGACGGAATATTCGGCTATGACGACCTAGATGTAAGTGTTGCTGTTTCCAAGCGTATTGCTGGATTTGATGAGTTCGAGTCAGAGATTCCCCAATATGCAGTGGAGTACACCGAACTGGAATCCATCTCAGGGCCGTTCACATTGTCGTTCAAGGGCCCAACCACTGGTCGGCTGCTGCCCGTAGATGTGGGCTCTACTGGGTGTTGGTGGAGCAACTCAGGAGACTCCATCGACAGCACTCTGACGCGCCGGGTCGGACTTCCGGCAGGCACCACTGGGACTCTGGACTACGAGGTCTGGTTTGAGATTGAAGAGGCCTGGGACTACGCCTACGTCGAGGCGTCGATTGATGGTGGATCAACCTGGCGAATTATTGAGACTCCGGCAAGCTCTCCAGAGAACCCCATTGGCGCCAGCTTTGGGCCGGGCTACACCGGCAGTAGTAACCGGCCAGGCAACAATGGTTGGATAAAAGAGTCCGTCGACCTTTCATCGTACGCCGGGACGAATCTTCAAGTCAGGCTTCAATACGTGACCGACGACGCCATCAGCGCATCCGGTGCCTGTTTCCGTGGCCTTTCTATTAGCACCCTGGCTCGTAACAAGCTGGATAGAACCTCAGGACTCATAGATAACCCGGACGGCATCTATGACTGGCAGGCAAATGGGTTCGTGTTCACCGACAACGTGGTGCGGCAGGACTTCCAAGTACAGTTGATTACCGTAGGAAAAGAGCCGCTGGTCAGGCAAGTACCGTTGGATGCTACAAACTCGGGGAAATTAACCATCACGCCACCAGTCAATGGGGAACGGTTAATCGTGGCGGTGGGGACATTGGCCGAGAAAACCCGGCAACCGACCAGTTATTCCCTCAGGGTCGGGTCGCCGGAATAGATCTAATCAAGCGCTGGTCGGCTAAAGGATTGGCAAATACCGTTTGGTCTCGTAATCGGTAACGGTCGCCCGGTACTCGTTCCACTCCATCGTCTTGTTCTGAATCACGCTATGCACGATGTGCTCGCCCAATGATTCCTTTAGTAACTCGCTATCTTCAGCCAAAACAATGGCCTCACCCAAGCTACCGGGAAGGGGTCGTATGCCCCTGGCATGACGTTCTTCGGTGGACATGGAGAATACATTGCCCTCGACTGGCGGCGGCACCGGGTATTCATTTTCAATACCCTTGAATCCGGCGGCCAGCATTACGCTGAAAGCCAGGTACGGGTTGCAAGCCGGGTCGGGAGCACGGTATTCCACGCGCATGGAACTGGCGTAGCCAGGCTTGTGGGCGGGCACCCTAATTAGGTCGGACCGACTTACATGGGCCCAGGATATAAAAGCTGGAGCTTCGAAGCCAGGCACGAGACGCTTGTAGGAGTTGACCCATTGGTTGGTGATCAGAGTAATCTCTGGAGCGTGGTGCAGGAGACCGGCGATGAACCGCTTCCCCGTAATCGACAAATGGTGCTCGTCGTCTGTATCGAAGAAGGCGTTCGTATCGCCTTGGAATAGCGACTGGTGAATATGCATGCCAGAACCGTTCATGCCCGAGATGGGCTTAGGCATGAACGTTGCATAGGCCGACTGCAATTGCGCCAACTCTTTGATGACCAGCTTAGCGGTCATCACGTTATCGGCCATGGTCAGGGCGTCGGTATATTGAAGGTCTATCTCGTGTTGACTGTGAGCGCCTTCGTGGTGGGAGTATTTGACCGGTATACCCATGTCAGCCAGGTTTAATACCGTGTCCCGACGAAGGTCAGCCGCCGGGTAGCTGGAGACTTGGTCGTAATAGCCCTGCTGATCCAGCGGCACGGCAGAATGGGAGTCCTTCAAATAAAAGAATTCCAACTCTGGGCCTACATAGTAGGTGTGACCACTGGTGGCCAAGCGCTCCAAGTTGCGCTTAAGGGCATAACGCGGGTCGCCAATGAACGGTTCTCCTGATGGTGTGCGAATGTCGCAGAACATCCTGGCTACGGCATTCTGCCGCGGACGCCAGGGAAGAATGGTGAATGTCGAAGGGTCCGGAAAGGCGCGCATATCGCTTTCATCGATACGTGCGAAACCCTCAATGGCGGCCCCATCAAATCCCACACCCTGCTCAATGGCATCTTCCAGGTCCTCCACCGTGATGGCGAACCCCTTCAGATGGCCAAGAATGTCGGTAAACCACAGGCGAATGAATTTGACATCATTCTCCCGTGCCGTGCGTACCACGAAGTCTCGCTCCGCAGCCCGCTCTGCGTCCATATCCGTCCTCCCAGACCGATGCTTTTTGTTCTTAGTTACTAAGTATACCGGCTTTGACGCCGATTAATACCGCTGTAAAGAGAGCGGCGGGCAGGTCTGACCACCTCAGACGTCCTTGCCCGCTAACTAAACTATCTAGAAATTAGGCTGTGGACTAAGGCTCGAAAGCAGGTTCTCCGTGCTCGGAGATATCCAGTCCCGTGCCCTCGCTTGCCTCATCAACGCTGATGCCAATGGTGTACTTCAGAGCCAGCATGATGGCCCCGGTGACCACGAACGACCAGCCACCAGCAGCGCCGATACCGATAAGCTGATCGACAATCTGTTCACCACGGCTCACGCCGTCGCCCAAGGCTGCGTAGCCAACGCCCACGAATAAGCCGGTGGCCAACGCTCCCCAGACTCCGCCAATCCCATGAACGCCGAAGACAGCCAAAGCGTCATCGACCTTCAAGCGGTACAGCAATTTGACCGCGCTGTAGCAAAAGACGCCAGCGCCCAAACCGATGACCAGAGCGGGCATCGGCCCGACAAAACCAGCGGCCGGTGTAATGGCCACCAGACCGGCAACCGCGCCGGATGCCGCACCAACTGCGCTGGGTTTCTTGTCTATCATCCAGGACATTACTAGCCAAGAAATCATACCCGCCGCAGCAGCTGTGTTGGTCACCACGAAGGCGTTGGTAGCCACGCCGTCGGCAGATAGACTGCTTCCTGCGTTGAACCCAAACCAGCCAAACCAGAGTAGGCCAGCGCCCAGAACGACCATCGGCACGTTGGCCGGACCCATGGGCTGTTCCAAGAACCCAATCCTGCGACCGATAACCAGGGCCGCAGCCAGCGCTCCGACTCCAGCGCTAATGTGGACGACTGTCCCACCTGCGAAGTCCAAGGCGTTTGTCTCCGTCCCTATCCAGCCGCCACCCCAGACCCAGTGGGCCAGCGGGGCGTAGACGATGGTCACCCACAACACTATGAAGATACATAGTGCGCTGAACTTCATCCGTTCGGCGAAGGCACCGGTGACTAGCGCCGGGGTGATGATGGCAAACATGGCCTGGAATATCATGAATGCCTGATGGGGAATATTGTCCGAGTAGGGTCCAGGAGCGTCAGCCGAGACCCCCTTCAAACCGATCCAATCCAGATTTCCAATGAAACCGCCAACATCTGGGCCGAAGGCCAAGCTGTAGCCCCAGAGAACCCAGACAATTCCGACCAACCCCATGCTTACGAAGCTGTACATGATGGTCGAAACGATGTTTTTCTTGCGGACCAAACCGCTGTAGAAAAACGCAACTCCCGGCGTCATCAGCAATACCAGGGCTGAAGCCGCCAGAACCCAAGCCGTATCTCCCGTATTCATCCTAGTTACACCGCCGTCGTTTTTATTTAGACAATAAACAATCCATGCTACTGTGCCTTGCGGCTAGCATGGATTGTTTGGTCTAACCTATTTAAGCGCTATGTGCCGGGCCGGAACCCAAGCGCGCATTATGAATTTCGGGCTACTTGCGGAGGAACAGCCGCGGAAGAACTACCCACGCCCCGAACAATCCTACAAAAGCTCCTGCTGCTGCTAGTGCTATCATCGGTCCCGTCCTCCGCTTTAGTATTCTCTTAGTTTGCCTTTCACTTGTTACAGATCATTTGCGTAGATGTTAAATGTTTGTTACATCCCCACCCGACTTGAGCGTGGGTGTTGCCAATCTAGTCCCAATTTGCCCGCGAATGTTACAAACGAGTCCAGCGGGTCCGGAGAAAACCGCCAGAGGAACGACGGACCCTCTGGCGGCGTCTCCGGGTGATGGGATTACCGTGCCGTCACTGCCCTACACCCCATTCCGCGGGGGCACGGAATTCAAAAGTCCAATGGAGTAGCAACGTCAGTTAAGCTAATGAATTAGCCAGAACCGTAAGCTGGCAGGGCGTGCTCCGCGATGTCTAACCCTTCCATCTCTTCCTCTTCTGTTGCCCGGACACCCATGGTGACCTTAAGCAGCAGGAACAGTGCAAAGCCAGTCACCAGACCCCAGGCCAGCACCACACCCATACTGATTAACTGGGACACAATCTGCTCGTAGTCTCCGGCCACCAGGCCTTCCACGCCGTTGTTTCCATTGGCGAAGATACCCACCGCCAGCAGACCCCAGAGTCCGGTTACTCCGTGTACCGAGACCGCACCCACCGGGTCGTCAATCTTGAGTACCCGTTCAATCACTATTAATGACGCCATCATTATTGGAGCCGCTATAGCGCCGATAACCACGGCGGACCAGGGTTCCACGAAAGCAGCCCCAGCCGTGATGCCCACCAATCCGGCCAATGCGCCGTTACAAGCGAACAGCACATCGGTCTTTCCGGTGCGTATCAGCTGGATGTACAGGGCGACCACAGCGCCAGTCGCGCCAGCCAACAGGGTGTTGATGGCGTTTAGGCCAATGGAATCGCCAGTGTTGATGTTGAAGCCGAACCAACCGAAAAACAGGATGAACGTGCCAATTACCACGTAGGGCACATTGTGTCCTGCCAATATGTTGGAGCTTCCATCACGGTTGAACTTTCCAGTCCGTGGGCCAACCACTACTGCTCCGGCCAAGGCCACGAAGCCACCCACCGCGTGCACTACGCCAGAACCGGCGTAGTCCGCCGCTGCCGGCAGGCCGATAGTGTCCAGAGCGCCAAGCCAGCCACCGCCCCAGACCCAGTGACCGTACAGGGGGTAGATGATTGCGCCAATGATAAAGCTGTAAGCCAAGTAGGCTTGAGTCTTCGTCCGCTCGGCAACGGCTCCGGCCACAATTGTGGCGGCGGTGCCGGCAAAGACCATCTGGAAGACAAAGTCCACGTAGGTCTGGCCATCAGCCGCGTCGGTCAAGAAGTAGTTGGTGTTACCAGCTATCCCGGCCACCGACGTTCCCCACATCAACGCAAATCCAAACGCCCAGAAGGACAACGACGCGATGGCGAAGTCCATAAAGCTTTTGGTCATGTAGTTGGTGGTATTCTTGGCGCGAATTAGCCCAGCGCCAAGGAAAGCGAACCCGGCCTGCATGAAAAAGACCAAGAACGCGCCGAACATCCAAATCAGGTTGGACCCCTGATCCAGCTTGTCCGCATCTGCAGTGATGTCTTGGGCGAATGCCACGTTGTACCCGGCAATAATTCCACAAGCCACCAACCCGGCCACCACAAAGGGCAATACCCTTCGCAAGAACCGGGCACCGTTTGACTGTGGTGCCGCTTCAATCAGCATACTTGCCATACTTGCCTCCTAATATCCAAAAAAGGATTTCCGAAGGCAAGTCTATTGTCCCGATATTTCCAGATGGTTACGTAACTGTTACATGGTTGTTTCCAGAATGTTAATCATTTGTTACGAAAACCATTCTGCAGCACCAAATCAAGTAACTTAAAATGTTAACCACCTGCGGTTCACTTCTTTTAACGCCCAACGCATAGCGCACTACTTTGTCCACAATAAAAAGAAGGGCTGCATTACTACAGCCCTTCTAATCTGCCCGATACCTCAGCCTTCGAGGTAGAACTTGGACGTTACTTTTCGATGGGCGCTCCGACGATGCTGCCCCATTCAGTCCAGGAACCGTCGTAGTTGCGGACGTTCTGTAGACCCAGCAGCTGGGTCAAAACGAACCAGGTATGGGACGAGCGCTCGCCAATGCGGCAGTAGGCGATGGTCTCTTTACTGCCGTCAACTCCCTTGCCACCGTAAAGGGCTTTCAAGTCATCGGCAGACTTGAAGGAGCCGTCCTCGGCCACTGCCTGCCCCCAAGGAACATTGGCAGCGCCGGGAATGTGGCCACCACGCTGAGAGCCCTCTTGAGGAAGGTTAGCGGGTGCCAAAAGCTCGCCGCTAAACTCAGCGGGTGCCCGTACGTCGACCAGCGCAATGCCGCCGCTATTAACCTTGGCCAGCACTTGGTCACGGTAAGCCCTGATACCCTCGTTGGGTGCCTTGGCCTGGTAGGACTTGGAGCCGGGGTTGGCCGCGTCGGTGGTCAGAGGTTTGCCCTCGGCCTCCCACTTTGCCCGTCCGCCATTCATTAATTTTACGTCGTCATGGCCGTAGTACTTCAGTTGCCAAAACGCCCAAGCGGCGAACCAGTTGTTGTTGTCGCCGTACAAGATGACAGTGGTGTTATTGTCGATTCCCGCAGAGCCGAGCAACTTCTCCAAGTCTTCCTTACTCAGCAGGTCACGGCTGACCGTCTCTTGAAGTTGAGACTGCCAATTCCAGCCCACTGCGTCCGCAATATGGCCTTGATCGTAGGAAGAAGTATCGACGTCAACCTCTACCAACCGAACATTGGCATCGCTACCGTGTGCGGCGACCCAATCGGTGTCTACCAATGATTCGGGATGTGAATAATCTGCCATGATTCCACCTGTTCCTTAGTTGAAAGATTTTTTAGCTATGTTGGACGTTAGTCCTAACCAATACACGGACAAGCGTGTTGCCGCCGATCCGTAATGCTCTTTGATGCGTAGTAATAAATGTTGGTTCTTGGTTCATCGTTGGTTAAAGCGAATTCTACACAACGGAAATTTTATAATAAGAATAGCCCGAATGCATCCCATGATTACGAGGGGTATCTAAACTCACTAGCAGGCTGAATTAGACCGCCAATAACCTGGTTAAATTCACTGTGGCTTGCGCGTGGCAGCTTTGCAATTTCACGCTCGCTCCGATATTATGAGACTAGTAGACCTGTAGGGTTGAGAATGCGGAAAACAAGGGGTAAACATGGGTAATAACCGATGGCTTCGCAACAGTCTCATGTACCTGATGATTATCATCGGGGTAATTGTGATTTTCTACACGTTGTTGCCCAGCTTCGGGAGCCGTGCCGAAGAACCGCTAACCACAGTCGTGGCCATGGCCAAAAACAATGACATTCGCGAGATTATCATTGACGGTCGCAAGCTTACTGTTTTCCCTAGAAGCACCAGCACGGGCGGAAGCGACCGATTTATCAGCCGTACCGGCGGTGTCACCGACATAATCAGCCTTCTCATCGACAGCGGTGTTCAGGTTGGCCCTCCCTCCGGCGTTCAAGTGACATTCAAAGGCTCCAGTGGTCTCAGCAGCTTCCTAGGGCTGATGCTCAATTTCTTGCCGTTGATTTTCTTTGGCGGCCTAATCATGTTCATGATGAAGCAGGCCCAGGGCAGCAATAGCCAGACCATGAGTTTCGGGCGCAGCCGGGCCAAGATGATGCCCTTCAACCGTCCCACAGTATCGTTCAACGATGTGGCGGGCGTTGATGAGGCGAAAGAAGAACTTCAGGAAGTTGTCGAGTTCCTCAAATTCCCCGAGCGGTTCCTTGCTTTAGGCGCCCGTATCCCCAAGGGCGTTCTGCTGGTCGGCTCACCGGGCACCGGCAAGACCCTAATGGCTAGGGCAGTGGCTGGAGAAGCTGGCGTTCCATTCTTCCACATCAGCGGTTCCGAGTTCGTAGAGATGTTCGTAGGAGTCGGAGCAGCACGGGTTCGCGACCTTTTCGAGCAAGCCAAGCGTAATGCCCCTTGTATCGTATTCATTGACGAAATAGACGCAGTAGGCCGACACCGTGGCGCTGGTCTTGGCGGTGGACACGACGAACGAGAACAGACACTAAACCAGATTCTGGTTGAGATGGACGGCTTCGAGACTACTACCAACATCATAGTAATCGCCGCCACCAACCGCCCAGACATCCTGGATCCAGCCTTGCTGAGGCCCGGACGCTTTGACCGTCGGGTGACCATGGACCTGCCTGACATCGCAGGCCGCAAAGAAATCTTGAAGGTTCACGCCGCAGGTAAACCTCTAGCCCCAGAAGTTACCTTTGACTCTCTAGCCAAAGAAACTCCTGGATTCAGCGGCGCAGAACTGTCTAACCTAGTCAATGAAGCGGCCATCATGGCTGCCAGAGGCAACAAGAAGTCCATTTTCATGGTGGATTTTGAAGAGGCTGTCGACCGGGTTATCGCCGGTCCTCAACGCAAGAGTCGCGTCATCAACCCCAGGGAAAAGGAAATGACGGCCTACCACGAGGCGGGACACGCTCTTGTAGCATGGGCCATGCCCCACGCCGACCCAGTCCATAAGATTTCAATTGTCGCCCGAGGTTCAATGGGCGGCCATACTTCTTTGGTTCCGGAAGAAGACCGGTATCTGTGGACCAAGAACCAGTTCAGCGACAGAATGGCCGTAACCATGGGCGGCCGTGTCGCAGAGCAATTGATATTCGACGAAATAACCACCGGCGCTAGTAACGATCTGGAACAGGCCACCAAACTGGCTCTGGGGATGATTAAGCGCTATGGAATGAGCGACAACCTGGGCCCCCGGACCTTCGGTAAGGTTCAGGAAATGGTGTTCTTGGGCCGCGAAATGAGCGAAGAACGAGACTACGGCGATAAGGTAGCGGAAGAGATTGACGTAGAAGTTAAGGCCTTAATCGTCAAGGCTTACAACGAAGCCGAAGAGATGTTGGTCACTCACAAACCTAAGTTGGTCAGACTGGCTGAGTACCTCATAGAGTACGAGACTGTGTCCGGTGAGGCGATGAACCGGCTGTTCAACAACGATGGCGAATCTGGCACCCCCGCAGCGCCGCCGGAGAACCCACCGTCATTTAGCCCGACTCACGGACAGCCGTCGGTGCCCAGGCCAGCGCCAACATTGCCTTCGACGTCCAGCGAGCCGGAAATCTAGTCAACACCACCGATTCCATGCGAACTAAAAGAAAGGGGCAGGTCTGAGACCTGCCCCTTTCTTTTGCCAATATCGAATCTAATTATCAGGGTTAGGCTTTTGTTGTTTCTGCCTCGGCCTCTTCTTGGTCTACCCCTTCTTGGTCTATCGGTAGTTGACGGAAGTACAGGCCCCACTGTTGCATCAGCCCTTGAACCTCAGGGCTCTTAAGCGCGCTAAGTTCTCTGAAGAACCCGGCCAATGCGTGGGCCGGCAGGTGTTCTTTGGTGCAAACCCAACTACGTTCCGCAGGCACTACGTAAATCTGACCGCGCTGGTGTTCGCAGACAGCTCTGATACGGGTCAAGTCATTACCCTGGATTACATCCAGGCCGGTTGTTGTCATCTAATTGTTCCTATACCCAAATTTGCCCGGCGAAACGATATTCCAGGCAGGTCTATTATACCTTGAGCAGGGGCCGCGACGCCGAATCTTTGCCTATAATTTCTGCCCATTAGAATCAACATTCTCCAAGATATGAGCATCCAATCGACATCAAAGAACGTATTAGAAAGCGATATCCTCTACCCCGTGAAGAATTTGTGGTTCACGGAACAACCTAGATGATAGAATCAACACGTCATTTGCGCATAGTCGGCAGTGGCCAACAATAGTGCCGCTGCCGTTGTACAGAAAGCACAGGAATAAGGAATAGACGAACATGTTTCAACCCGGAGGCGGTCCTAGACAGCCAGAATTGGATTTTGACCAGATTATGGGCAACATCCGCGACGCCGTTGGGCGCATTTCCCAGCGCCTGGGAGGCGGCGGAGTAGGATTGGCAGCGGCGCTAATAGTAGGCCTAATAGTGGTGATTTGGGCAGCCAGCGGAATCTACACCACTAGCCCCGGTGAGCAGGGCGTGCTCCGCTTATTTGGAAACGCTCAGGAAACTCCAGTGACTCAAAACGGTCTTCACTGGTGGTGGCCTTCACCGATTGGCAAGAAAGACGTGGTTAGGACTGACCTAGTCCGCCGCTTGGAACTTGGCTTCCGGAGCGGCGACGGTGTGTCCGACACGCCAGTTCCAGATGAAGCTCAAATGATTAGCGGCGACCTGAACATTATTGACGTGCAGATGGTCGTCCAATACGACATCAAAGACCTTAGCAGTTACCTCTTCCGGGTGGACGACCCCGGCGAGGACGCCGGATCGCAGCGGAATATCGCCGCCGGCCTACCGGATGGCCGGACATTGAAGGACGCCACTGAAGCGGCCGTCCGCCTTGTGGTGGGACAACGTTCCCTGGCCGAAGTATTGGCCGAGGAGCGCGTCAACTTAGAATTGGATACCAAGGCAAAACTCCAGGAGATTCTAGACGGCTACAACACCGGCCTGAATATTGTCAGTGTCGAGCTTCAGAAGGTCGAAGCTCCATTAGAGGTCCAAGCCGCCTTCAATGACGTGCTCCAAGCCCGTCAAGATAAAGTTACAGCCACCAACCAGGCTCAAGCCTACGAGAACCAGGTTCTCCCAGAGGCCAGGGGCCGGGCAGCACAGATAATTCAGCCTGCAGAAGCGTTCAAACGTGCCAGAATTGAACGGGCTCAGGGTGAATCAGACCAATTCCTGTCAATCTTGGCCCAGTTCAATGACCGGTCGGTCACGCTGGAAAACGTGCTGCAAGATACCGACAACGCAGACGGGGACAATGACCCGACCACCGGAATCGGACTTTCCGACATTTCTATCATTTCGGCTCCAGACCTTGACGGAAATGGGTTCGACATTCTAGTCGCCGGGGTAAATGTGCAGGGCGCGCCCGGCTGCGCGTTCACCGCCATTGAGGTTCTTACCACCGAAGCGACCCAAACCTGCCGCTTCTCGGCCTCCATGGCCGCACAGTCTGGGGACCTAACGATTGGTGAGAAGTTCTCCATTGCCTACCTCGGAAACGAAGACCTGACAATCCCTCAGTTCGTGGGTAAAGGTCCCTTCAACGTCCGTCTCAGTAACAAGGCCGTAGACGCCAACGTAATCGTGGTGGACGGCCCCGACGGCGGAGTGACTCCGGGCGTTGATGTTTCGGTATTGGGATTTAATTCGTCTACCAACATCGTGACCTTCAGCGTCCAGTCCGGAGAAATCCTTCGGGCCGGCGACCAGTTCACTGTGCAATACATGAACCGGGAAGACCGGACAGTTCCCGCCACCAGTCTCGTAACCCAAGAAAGGCTCTACCTAGAGGCCATGGAAGATATTCTGCCGGGAATCAACAAGATAATCGTTTCCCCTGATGCGGAAACGGTGTTGATACTCGGAAACGACGGTGGGCTGATACCAGTGCCCCTAGGGCCGTCCGCCCCGTAAGCTAGCTCCATCTACGCAAGCAAAAAGGCCAGCAAAAAGCCGCGCCGGTAGCCGCGCGATAATTAACGAATAAAAGGGGTCTCCATGAGGAACCTAATCATAGTCGGGGCCATTATTATCCTGGCCCTAATAACTCTAACCACCAGCCTCTATGTGGTGGACGAGACCGAGCAGGTGGTAGTCACCCGCTTTGGTGACGTGCGAAGCGTTCGCACCGAACCCGGCCTCTACGTAAAAGCCCCGTTCGGAGTGGACGCCGTTACCAGCTACGATAAACGTTTGCTGCGCATTGACGCCCCACCTGAGCGGTTCTTGGACGCCGACATCAACATTTTAGAGATTGATGTCTACGGGCGGTTCAGGATTAGCGACCCACGTCAGTTCCTACAGACGTTGAACACTGAAGAAAACGCCCGCAGGGTATTGGCCCAAAGGATTAACTCATCCCTCCGTGCTAAAGTCGCCGAGCGTAGCCGTGAACAAATTATCGGCGGCAACGTAGTGTTAGACCAACTTGGTAACCCGGTTACCGACGCCGAGGGCAACTCCCGCGTACAATCAACAAACTCCCGTACGGAGATGTTGGACGACGTAATCGCAGCGGTTCAAGCCAACCTGGCCCAGGAGAGCCCGCCCTTCGGCGCCGAGGTGATTGATATCCGCATCAAACGCGCCGACTTCCCAGTAGAGGTGGCTGGCAGGATATTTGAGCGGATGCGTTCCGACCGGGAAAAGATATCCCGCCGGTTGCGCGCTGAAGGTGAGGAAGAAGCCCGAACCCGCAGGGCCGCTGCCGATCGGGAGGTTGAGGTAATCCTGGCTGTAGCCGACAGAGACGCCAACCGTCTCCGTGGTGACGGTGAGGGGCAAGCCATCGCCATCCTTGCTGAGGCGCTGAACAAGGATCCCGATTTCTTCTCCTTCCGCAGGAGCCTCGACGCCTATAAAAAGTTCTTGAACCAGAATACGACGGTCATCCTGTCGTCAGACGCTGAGATTTTCAAGTTCCTCCAGAGTCCTGGACAGGGAGCCAGCGAGACCGCAGGAAGCGGAGCCGCAGGCACTCAATAACCGGAACCAACCGGAGCTAACGCCCAGCTATTCGACGTCCCTCGTCCAGGCCCCTAGTGGTCTTCTCGGGGGACGTTATTATTATGCGGAACCCCTGTTCCAAGCGCATTGGCACCTGTTCTGCTGTACAGCCGGTGGCACAGGGAACGCCAAAGTCATTGCAGGCTTCCAAAATAGTCAACAGGTTCGCCTGCACGTCAGGATGGCTGGCGTTACCCTTGTGCCCCATGGCCACCGACATGTCACCAGGCCCGGCCCAAATTGCGCCGATGCCTTTGACCTCCCGCAGAATGTCCCGCACGTTCTTCACGCCAACCGGGTCTTCGATGATGCCCATCAAAAGCATGTTCCCGTCCGGGTCCAGAGGCCAAAGGTCGGCGGCGTCATAATACTCCGTAGGGGTTAGGCCCCAGTACCGAGGGGCAATGCTGGAAGACCAACCTCGTTCGCCTGCGGGTTCGAAGTCGGCTACACCAGGGACTTGCGGATACCGGGCGGCGGACACCGCGAACTGGGCATCCTCAACATTGCTCAGATGGGGGATTATCAACCCGTATACACCCTGGTCCAAGGCCTGTTTAACCACCCACTGGTTTCGTTCCCCCATGTTGGGCGGCACTCTAACAAACGGGGCCGGATCGGCCTGTAATGAACCGCTTTCCGCCACTTTTTTTCGATTCAATAAGAATTGGAGCATCGTCCGCAGGTTGTTAAAATCAAATCCTAGATGCTCCATCTCAATCATGGCCATGTCATAACCTGCGTCGCCAACGTAGGTCATATCCTCCAAGTTGCCGTTCCAAACCAGCCCAGAGCCGAACACTGGCTTGTCCTGCTCCAATAACTCAATCACTTTGTTGTAGCGGACCATGGGTTCTCCTTGAAATCATAAATCGAATCAATAAATCTGCTTTCCATTTCAAAAACGCCTTTTTGGCGGGCGTCTCTGATTTGGGCGGGATTATGGAACGGCCAGTCGGGTTTGTCCACTAGGGCCAGGCGTGGCCGCGTTGACGGGCGCGGCAAAATCGCCTACATTTTACGAACGCCTGGAACAAGCTCCCTTTTCTGGTCTTTTCCAGGCTTTCTTTGGGCCTGTCTGGGCCCGGCCAAGGACCATTATGAATATTCACGAATTCCAAGCCAAAGAAATCTTCTCCCGCTACGGTATTCCTGTACCGCGCGGGATTGTCGTTTCCACTCCGGCAGAAGCCAAAGCAGCTACCAAAGAGATGGGCGGCCAGTCGGTGGTTAAAGCCCAGATTCACGCCGGTGGCCGAGGCAAATCTGGCGGCGTCCAGTTGACGCGTAGCCCGGAAGAGGCCGAAGTAGCTGCCCAGCGCATGTTGGGGTCTAATCTGGTAACACCTCAGACCGGGCCCGAGGGAGCGCCAGTCGACAAACTACTCATCGAAGAACTGGCCGACATCAAGAATGAACTGTATGTCGCTTTGACCATCGACCGCGGCCACCGTGGCCCAGTTATGCTGGTCAGCACCCAGGGCGGAATGGACATCGAAGAGGTAGCCGCCAACGACCCACAAGACATCTACACCGAGCCGGTGGACCCCTTGATGGGGCTAATGCCCTTCCAGACCCGGCGTTTGGTGCGTAAATTGGGTCTGGACCAAGCAGTTGCTAGCGATGCCGCCAAGGTCTTAAACGCCCTGTACCGGGTGTTCGTGGATAACGATTGCTCGTTAGTAGAGATTAACCCGCTGATAATCACGGGCGATGACCGGGTGGTGGCGCTGGACGCCAAGATTAACTTGGACGACGACTCAATGTTCCGGCACGCCGATTTGAAGGAGTACCGGGACATTAGCCAAGAAAACGCCTTGGAAGCCCAAGCCGCCGACCTGAACATAGCTTATGTAAACTTGGACGGGGACGTTGGCTGTTTGGTCAATGGCGCTGGTCTGGCCATGGCCACCTTGGATGTCACCACCGCAGCAGGGGCAGCCCCAGCCAATTTCCTCGACGTGGGCGGCGGAGCTACCCCAGAAAAGGTCTCCAGCGCCGTGAAGATTATCTTATCGGACCCCAAAGTCCGAAGAGTGTTGGTCAATATATTCGGCGGTATCCTACGCTGTGATATTGCTGGCGAAGGCATCGTACTGGCCTACAACGAGACTGGCTCCAAAATACCACTGGTGGTTAGGATGCTGGGCACCAACGTGGTGGAAGGCAAAAAGATTTTGGGCGATTCGGGTCTGTCGGTAGTTTTTGCCGACACCCTTACCGAGGCCGCCGAGGCAATACAGCAGATTAAGGTTTAGGGCCCGCCGAGGCAATTGAGCAATTCAAGCTGTGAATGGATTAACACTTAGCCGTACAGACGGCTGGAGATAGACCGAAATGGGCGTACTGGTCGACGAAAGCACAAGGGTATTGGTACAAGGCATAACTGGACGGGAGGGCAGCTTCCACGCCCGGGCTTGCATGGCCTATGGGACAAATATCGTGGCCGGAGTTACTCCAGGCCGTGGCGGAACCATGTTCGAAGACAAGGTCCCGGTTTTCAACTCGGTCGAGGAAGCCGTGGCCCAGACCCAGGCCAACATGTCGTTAATCTTCGTGCCGCCACCCTTCGCTCCCGACGCTATCTGCGAGTCCACCGATGCTGGCATTCCGCTGATTGCCTGCATCACCGAGGGGATTCCGGTCCAAGACATGGTAAATGTCTACCGGTACATCCAGAACAAGCCGGTTCGGCTCATCGGGCCAAACTGCCCCGGCCTAATCAACCCCGGCGCCAAATGTAAGATTGGCATCATGCCCGGAGCCATCCACCTGCCAGGTCGAGTTGGTGTGCTCTCGCGGAGCGGCACGCTGACTTACGAAGCGGTGGGACAACTAACGGCGTTGGGGATCGGCCAATCTAGCTGCGTGGGCATTGGCGGCGACCCAATAATTGGGACCAACTTTGTGGACGTCCTGGCGCTGTTCGATGCTGACCCCGACACTGACGCCGTGGTAATGATTGGCGAGATTGGCGGCACCATGGAACAAGACGCGGCTGCCTTCATCAAGTCCAATTTCAGCAAGCCTATCTCCGCCCTAGTCGTCGGATCATCGGCCCCTGCTGGCAAGCGGATGGGCCACGCCGGAGCGATAATCACCGGGGAAACCGCCACCGCCGAATACAAGCTGGCCGCTCTCAAAGACGCCGGGGCCTCCATTATCCCCACCCCGGCCGACATCGGCACCACCGCCCAAGAGATGCTTCGGAGCCGCGGCCTACTCAAGTAAACCCCGCTCCTGGTAATCTCGTCGAACCACTGTTCCTCGCCAGACGGGGCATTCCCAGCAGAAAATTGACTCGCGCGGCCCTTCGACGGAGCTCAGGACGAGCGGTTTTCTAACGTCAAGACCGCGAGGGCAACTCCCCTGCTTGTGGTGGAATCTACGCTAGGGCAATAATCGAAAGTCCATAGCTAGACTCTAGTTTTCGTTGTCGCCTAAATCTACGCCTGCTATACTGGATTTCAGTAACGCACCGCGCCTGAATCCGCTTTTTCACGGCACCGAATCGCCCTCTGCAACCATTTATGGAATACGAAACAGTTATTGGCCTTGAAGTCCACGTCCAACTGCTGACCCAGAGCAAGATGTTTTGTTCTTGCCGGGCCGATTATCAGACTGCGCCAGTCAACAGCCGCGTCTGTCCGGTTTGCCTTGGCCTGCCGGGAACGTTGCCAGTGATTAACAAGAAGGCCGTGGAATACACCATCATGACCGGCCTGGCCCTGGGCTGTAATATTCCGGCATTCACCAAGTTCGACCGCAAGAACTACCCATACCCCGACCTGATGAAGGGGTATCAGATATCCCAGTACGACATGCCTCTAGCCATGAACGGTCATTTGGATGTCACCGACAACGGCCACGAGCGGCGCATACGGGTAGAGCGGGTGCACCTGGAAGAAGATGTTTCCAAACTCCAGCATGTGAACGCCGACAACGGCGACGCCCACAGCTTGGTGGACGTAAACCGCTCTGGGGTTCCCTTGATGGAAGTGGTCAGCCACCCAGACATGCGGTCTCCAGAAGAGGCCCGTTCCTACCTGACTAACCTGCACTCAATCATCATGTACTTGGGGGTATCCACCGGAAACGCCCAGGACGGCAGCTTCCGGTGCGACGCCAACATCAGTCTCCGCCCGGTTGGTCAAGAAGAGTACGGCACCAAGGCCGAGATTAAGAACATGAACAGCGTACGGGCGGTCTTCATGGCCCTTAACCACGAGATAGAACGCCAAAAGAAGGTGCTGGATTCCGGAGAGCGGGTAGTTCAAGAGACCCGTGGCTGGTCTGAAGAGCGCAGCGCCACCTACTCCCAACGTAGCAAGGAAGAAGCCCACGACTATCGCTATTTCCCGGAGCCAGACCTGCCTCCGCTGGCTGTGGACGGCGCATGGATTGAAGAGATACGTGGCAAGATTCCCGAATTGGCAGCCGAGCGCCAGGCCAGGTTCAGCCAGCAATTCGGACTGTCGGAATACGACGCCCGGCTGCTGACCAGTTCCAAGGCGATGGCCGATTTCTACGAGCAGACCACCGGACTCAAATCCCTGAGCGGGGCTGAAAGCGAAAAGTTCGCCAAGAACGTCAGCAACTGGATATTGGGCGAACTGAGTCGGCTGCTGAACCTGCAAAACAAAGAGATTGACGAATCCCCAATTTCGCCAGAGCACTTAGTCGAGTTAGTCGACCTGGTCGACCTGGGCACGGTGAGCGTGTCCATGGCCAAGACGGTGCTGGAAGAAGCCTTTGATTCGGGACATTCTCCGGCGCAGGTAGTCCAGGAGAAGGGCTATACTCAGATAAGCGATTCCTCGGCGGTTGAGTCGGCAGTGGGCGAGGCCATCGACGCTAACCCCAACGCCGTGTCGGACTACATGGGCGGCAAAGACACCGCCGCCAAATTCTTGGTGGGCCAGGTAATGAAGATTACCAAGGGCCAGGCCAAGCCAGACCTCGTGAACCAACTCGTTGTCGAGGCGCTGGAAGCCTTAAAATAAGGGCTATGATTCAACAAGGGCTACCAATCAACTAGGGCTAATTAGAAGGCGGTAATTCTCCGCCGAGGTCAAACCATGAACGATTTTATGAACATCATCCAACTGCTGATATCCATCTTATTGGTGGCTGTGATTTTAATTCAGGTCAAAGAAGGCGGCGGTGGGCTATTCGGCTCCGCATCTTCCACCGTCCGAACCCGCCGGGGGATGGAGAAAACACTCTTTCAGTTCACCATCGTCCTGGCAGTGGCCTTTGTCCTTATTTCGATTATTAGCGTCCGGGTAGGCTAGCCGGGGGCGGTCTCCTCCGCCCAATTCCGCCATGACTTCCCCTCTACTAGTCTTCACCACCGACTTTGGCCTATCCGACGCCTATGCCGGGGTCATGAAGGGAGTGGCACTGACGATTAATCCAGACCTCTGCCTAATCGACTTAACCCACCAGATACTCCCCCAGAACATCGCCCAGGGCTCTTTCCTTCTGGGCATCAACCATCGCTACTTCCCCCAAGACGCCATCCATGTCGCCGTTGTTGACCCAGGCGTTGGCACAGACCGTCGGCCTGTTCTGTTATCCACTCCACGAGGCCGCTTTGTGGCCCCGGACAACGGTCTGCTCAGCGGTGTGATTTCCGGCTACCTGGAATCAGATCCTACCGATTCTGGCCCCATATCTCTGCCGCCAGAACTCTCTGCCGTGCACCTGACCAATCCCGAATACTGGCGTCACCCGGTCAGCCAGACCTTTCATGGCCGCGACGTGTTTACCCCCGTGGCCGCGCACTTGTCCCTGGGAGTCTCGCCGGAAGACATGGGTGAGTTAATCGATAGTTTGGTCTATCTACCGATTCCCCAGCCGGTTCAGACAGGCGGAATAATCACTGGCCGAGTGATTTACCAAGATGTCTACGGCAACTTGGTGACCAACATATCGGCCGACATTTTAATGGTGCCAAAATCTGCCGATGTTCTAATCAAGGGCCGAAGCATCCATGGCTTGCAGTCCACGTTTAACGACGCAAACGGGACCACCAACGGTAAGTTAATCGCCCTAGCAGGCAGCCACGGATACTTGGAAGTTGCGGTATCCAACGGCCACGCGGCCCAATTTTTGGAAGTCAGCGCAGGTGAACCGGTCGAGGTGGTCACCGAACCAGCCTGACGCGCCCGGTTAACGCGCCCGGTTGACATCAATAGGCGGCATGCTAACATTGTTCAAATTCGCCTGACCTTCACTAATGGCCAGGCATCCCCACGCACGGCGCAGGAGGGATTATGGAACTCGACCGCGAAAGTATCCTAAAGCTTTTTAAAACGATGGCGACGATCCGCCACTTCGAGGAGCGGGGCATCCCAGAAACTGGACAACGGGGCATGTCAGCCTCGGTCCATTCCTCCGCTGGACAAGAGGCGGTAGCCACCGGGGTGTGCGCCAACCTCACCAACGAGGACTACATCGGCAGCACCCACCGGGGTCACGGCCACTGTATCGCCAAGGGAGTCGACCCCAAGCTGATGATGGCAGAGCTCTTTGGACGCGCAACGGGCCCCAACAAGGGCAAGGGCGGCTCGATGCACATCTCAGACATGAGCAAGGGCATGTTGGGCACCAACGGCGTTGTGGGGGCTAGCATACCGCTGGCCGTGGGAGCGGCCCTAACCTCCAAAGTAAAGAAACTTGGCCGGGTAGCCGTAGCCTTCTTTGGAGACGGGGCTTCCAATCAAGGCGTGCTCCACGAGTCCATGAATTTGGCCTCGGTCTGGAAACTTCCGGTGATTTTCTGCTGCGAGAATAATGGGTACGCCATGTCCACCCCCAGCGAGTACGCGTTGTCCACCGCCCACGTGGCCGACCGGGCCCAAGGCTACGACATGCCGGGCATTACCGTAGACGGCATGGACGTTTTCGCGGTTTACGACGCTGCGGCCCAGGCAGTAGCCAGGGCCAGAGCTGGCGACGGCCCTTCCCTAATCGAGTGCCAGACCTACCGTTTTTACGGACACACGGTGTTCGACAACCCGCTGACCTACCGCTCTAAAGAAGAGGAAGACCACTGGCGGGCCCGTGATCCGCTGAAACTCTTCCGAGAGGCGGTTCTCCCCCAAGGCGACATTACCGCCGCCGAACTGGACCAGATTGAGGCGGACGCCGAGGCCTTGATGGAAGAAGCGGTGAAATTTGCCGACGAAAGCCCCCTTCCCGAGCCAGTGGAACTGTACGACGACGTCTACGTGAATTACCCCAGGGAATTGCTGAAGCGCGGCGTGAACATGGCTGTCTAGGCCTCCCGCAGCCAAGTTTCTAGGGCAGACCAAGACAGACCCAGGGAATTCAAGGAGAGCCAGATGACGATTACTAACCAGACCGCCGGTCAGTTAGCGGGCATGCACGCAACAGGCACCCGGGAGATTCAAGTCCGGGAAGCCATCAACGAATGTCTTCGCCAAGAGATGGAACTGGACGAAAACGTAATCATCATGGGCGAGGAGATTGCCGGAGGCGCGGGACGCCAAGACCAGGGAGTTGAAGACGCCTGGGGCGGGCCTTTTCGCACCACGGTGGGCCTAATCCAACAATTCGGTAAAGAACGGGTTTTGGACACTCCCCTCTCCGAGGCTGCCTTCATCGGGGCGGCCATCGGCGCGTCATCCACCGGACTTAGGGCAGTTGCCGAATTGATGTTCGTAGATTTCATTGGCGTCTGCATGGACCAATTGGTCAACAACGCCGCCAAGATGCGCTATATGTTCGGTGGCCAGGTAAAGGTGCCTTTCACCATGATGACACGCATCGGAGCTGGATTCGGGGCTGCTGCCCAGCATTCCGAATCTTACTACTCGATATTCAGCCACTTCCCCGGCCTAAAGGGTGTGGTGCCTTCCGACGCCTACACCGCCAAAGGTCTGCTGGCCGCCGCTATCCGCGACGACGACCCAGTGGTGTACTTCGAGCATAAAGGCCTGTATGGCAGCGTTGGCCCAGTGCCGGAAGAGCCTTACGTACTGCCGCTGGGCAAGGCCCGTACCGTGCGTGAAGGGACTGATATTACTCTGGTGGGCATCTCCAAGATGACCTGGGTTTGTACCGCAGCCGCCGAGGAACTAGCCAAAGAGGGCATTAGTTGCGAGGTTATTGACCTGCTCAGTGTTTCTCCCATCGACTACGACCACATCAACGAATCGGTCCTCAAGACCCACCGTTTGGTGGTGGTGGACGAAGACACCCCTATCTGCAGCATGGCCTCGGAGATTTGCTCTAGGGTGGCGGAAGAGGTATTCGATTACCTGGACGCGCCGCCTTCCAGAGTGACAGCGCCCCACACGCCGGTGCCCTACAGCCGGGCCATGGAAAACGAGTACATGCCCAACGAGTCGCGGGTCAAAACTACCGTCAGGAACTTGATGAACCGGTAGTCCCAACAATATTCCAAGCAAAATAAAACCACCGGCCCCATTGAAACGGGGCCGGTGGTTTTATTTTGCTTAGTTAGTCTGTGGTGGTGCTAGTAGAGCTTGGCGCTACTTAGTCGCTACCTGGACGATGAAGTCCGGGTCATAGAGATCGTACTCGGACTCGAAATCTCCGTAACGTTCGACATTCTGGAATCCTGTCTCAGTGAACAAAGACGTTACGTAGTCCTGCCTGATGGGACAGAGTGTGAGGTGGTGTACCGAGCCGTCGGCGTAGGAATACCGGAACAACACACCGTTTTCGCTGATAGTCTCGGGCCGAATGTCGACCGTATCGCCCAGATAATAAGACTCGTGTTTGCTGCTAAACCCGTTGTCGAGAATGGAATCATAATTGCGATGGTCGATGATTGCCACGCCACCGGGATTCAGCAGACTGTATATCTCGTCCATTGCTGTGCGCCGTTCAGTGTCCTCGAACAGATGAGTGAAGGCGTTACCTAAACAGACAATCGCGTCGAATTTATCGTCGGTGAATGTCTCGGAAAGAGAAGTCCATTCTGCCTCTTCTAGGCGCACATCATCTAGTCCGAACCGTTCCGCATTCTCTTTCGCCTTGCTGATCATGTTGGCAGAGCCGTCAGACCCGGTAACGTCGAACCCGTTCAAGCCCAGGGTTACCGTGTGGTAGCCGGTGCCACTAGCTATGTCGAGTACGGTTGCGGCCCCTTTTTCTTTCAGAACCCGCTCGAAGAATCCGCCTTCGGACTCGCCGCGTTTTTCCCAGTCGATAAGTTCATCCCAGCGCCCGACGAACTCAGAGGTATATTCTTTGATGAAAAGATTGCTCTTATTTAGTGTATTCATAGGCTACAATTTTCTCCAAGATTTCGGCTTATTTATTTTGAGCCACAAACATGGCCCAGCCGATCTTATTTGCCTGTGCCGCATCTACCCAGAACCCCAGCGCGTCAACGGTGCCGTCGATGGTTTCGGCGTCCACCAGTTTTAGCAAGTCGTCCCGGTTGGCAAGCACCTGATCACGTACCCAGCCGTATGACCGAGCAACGTGTTCTGACCAGTCTTGAATATGCCCTACGTCTAGTCGCAGGTTCTCGAGTGCCTCGCGGTAATCACTCATGTCCCACATGTCGGGGGACTTCACACGGTCGTAGATTCTAACCCGATCACTTTCGGGTGTATTGCTGCGAACCAGTATGTCGGTGAATACCAGGGTTCCACCAGAAACCAAGACCCGCTGGCATTCCCCTAGGATACGCGACTTGTCCGCTCCGTGCAAGAAAGCTTCCTGACTCCAGACTACGTCGAAGCTAGCATCAGCGTACTTAAGCTCGTGGAAATCTCCGTACTCAAAGGTCAGCAGGTTCTCCAAACCAGCCTCTGTGGCACGCTCACGGCCCAATGCCAGCTCCTTCTCGCTGATATTGGTAGCCGTAACGTGGCAACCGTAATTTGCGGCCAAATAGCGAGCTGTCGAGCCATACCCACATCCAAGGTCAAGAACCCGCGTCTCTGACGTTAGATTCACGGCTTTCGCCATAATCTCGTTGGTGTGCTCCATAGCCTCGGGATGGGGACATTCTTCGCTACAAGGCACGCCCAAGTGCAGGTTATCGCCCCAGATGGTGCGATATATCTGGTCAGCGGGGCCATCGTAGTAGGCCTTGGTGCTGGAAACTACTGATTCTGTATCTCGATTTGTCATTGTAGGTTTAGCCTCGTTTAAGCCTGTGCCAGGCTAGTCGAAGCCCGGTTAGTAGCCTTTGGTTGGTATTTTTTGGTTTTCCGGGGTTTTAGTGAAAGAGCTGGCCGCCATTTACGTTGTAAGCCTGGCCAGTTATGAAAGACGCATCGTCTCCGGCTAAGAAAGACACCATCTTGGCCACGTCTTCAGACTCAGCGATGCGTCCTAGCGGGGTGCTCTGACCCGAGTTTTCGACAATCTGACCTCTGAATTCCTCTTGGGTAATGCCCCTCTGTTCGGCCTGGTCCCGCTCCCAATAGCTCATACGGTCAGTATTTATGGGGCCGGGGCAAACGGCGTTAACGGTGATGTTGTAGGGGGCAAGATCCATGGCCGAGGCTTGAGTCAGCCCCAGCACGGCGAACTTGGACGCCGAATACGCTGCACCGTTGGCGCTGGCCTGTTTTGCGGCATTGGATGCAATGTTAACAATGCGCCCACCATTTCCTGCGCTAATCATGTGCCGCGCCACGAATTTAGTGCACAGGAATACCGCAGTAGTGTTGATGGCGAAGAAGTGATCCCAGACCTCTTTATCCAGTTCAGTCACCGGCACCTTGTCCTTGCCGATGATGGCCCGGGCATTGTTGACCAGAATGTCGATGCGGCCAAATTCGCTGATGGTCTGTTCAACCATGCGCTCAATCTGGGCCGGGTCGGAGAGGTCGCAGTAAATCGGCAGGCTGCGCCTACCCAGAGCCTGAACCTCGGTGGATACGGTGTCGATACCGCCCCACTCGTTCCTGACCTCGGCTGGCGGCAAATCCGGAATTTCCCGATGAACATCAGTCAGGGCCATATCAGCGCCCTGACCAGCCAACTTCATGACTGTCGCCCTGCCTACCCCACGCATGCCACCCGCGCCTGTGACCAGGGCTATTTTCCCGTCCAGTCCGGGCATGAATACCTCCCGCCATCCACGGCAAATTAGGGGCATTCTATGATATGTGAGCGTGGAACACAAATCTAGGCCCGGTTTTGAGCCTGGCCCCGTGCCTGTGGTAGTATGGGGGCAGCCAAATTCGGGCGTGATATTAGACACCTTCACGGACACGCCTACAGGCACGAATCCAACAATAATTTAATTCGTCGGCAGGAGGGAACTCATCATGGCCACGGTAGGAAGCGGAAAATACACCTACGAATACATCCCCAATTGGGCCAAGTTGCCCGCGGGCCAAGCAATGGGCACGGCCAGCGCCGTCGCCACCGACTCCCAAGACCGAGTCTACGTCTTCCAGCGGACAAATCCCCCGGTATTGGTCTTTGACCGAGAAGGCAATTTCCTAAACTCCTGGGGTGAAGGCATGTTCGTCGACCCCCACGGCATATTCATTAAGGACGACATTGCCTATCTCACCGACCGGGAAGGGTCGATTGCAATGAAATGCACTCTGGACGGCAAGCCCCTGCTGTCCATCGGAACCAAGGGCGAGTACTCGGACACCGGCTGCGAAAAGGCGGGCGATGTCTGTCCCCGCTCCGCCGGGCCTTTCAACTACGTCACCGAGATGGTGCCAGCGCCCAACGGCGACCTATACATCTCCGACGGCTACCGGAACGCCAGGGTCCACCGTTTCTCGGCGGCCGGTGATTTGATCTCATCCTGGGGCGAGCCTGGCAAGGGCGGCCCTAACCAGTTCCACCTGCCCCACAGCTTGGTTGTCGGCGACAACGGCCAGGTGTACCTCTGCGACCGCGAGAACAGCCGCGTCCAGGTGTTCTCTCCCGACGGTGAATACATCACCATGTGGACCGACATGAACCGCCCCTTGGACATTTCAATAGACAGCGAGGGCATCTTCTACACCAGTGAGCGCCCGGATGACAACAAACCCGCTCAAATGAGCGTGTTGGACGGTGACGGCAAGGTGCTGGAGCGGTTCCCGTGCAATTCGGCCCACGGCTCGTGGGTGGATGCCCACGGCGACCTGTACCTGTCACTGGGCGCGGAGAAAAGCGTCGACAAGTACGTCCGGGTAGGGTAAACACCACTTCACTCCGAATCACCGTAGGGGCACGGTCCCGATTCCATCGGGACCGTGCCCCTACGTATTGCATCAAGGGATTTTATGGCCGACCACATTGATGAACAGCCCAAGCGAAGCCTCTCTGGGTTGGAAGTGAAACCGGTCTACACGCCAGACGACATCGCCAACACCGACTTCGCCCGCGACCTCGGTCAGCCCGGTGAGTACCCGTTTACGCGTGGCCCATATCCCAATATGTACCTGGGGCGGCTATGGACCAGGCGACAAATAGCCGGTTTCGGAACGGCCAAGGCCACCAACGAGCGCTACCGCTTCTTGTTGGACCACGGCCAAAACGGCATCAGCACCGACTTCGACCACCCCACCCTAACCGGCTACGACTCCGACCACGAACTTGCCGAGGGCGAGGTCGGACGGTTGGGAGTGGCCATCGACTCCGTGCGAGACATTGACGACTTGTTCTTGGATATACCCCTAGACAAGGTCAGCGTGTCTTTGACCATCAACCACCCGGCCATCGTCCTGCTCAGCATGTTTTTGTCCGTTGCCAAGGACCGGGGTGTTGGTTGGGATGCGCTAAGGGGCACCGTCCAGAACGACTCATTAAAAGAATTCCACGGACAGAAGACCTTTGCCCTTGGCCCACGCCCGTCGCTCAAGCTGACCACCGACATCGTCGAATTCTGCACCAACCACGTGCCCAACTGGTACACCATCTCCATATCCGGCTACCACATCCGCGAGAGCGGCTCCGACGCCGTCCAGGAGTTGGCCTTTACCATCGCCCAGGGCATGGCCTACGTCGAGTCGGCCATGGAACGGGGCCTGCCAGTAGACAGCTTTGCACCCCGTTTGTCCTTCTTCTTTGGCTGCCACAATGACGTTTTCGAAGAGGTCGCCAAATTCAGGGCCGCCCGGCGCTTGTGGGCCCGCATTATGAAAGACCGCTACAGGGCCCAAAAACCAGAGTCCATGCGGCTCCGGTTCCACACCCAGACGCTCGGCTCGACCCTGATGCGGCAAGACCCGCAGAACAACATCGCCCGTGGCACCCTGCAAGCCTTGGCGGCGGTGCTGGGCGGGACTCAATCGCTCCACGTCAGTGGATTCGACGAGGCCTTCGACATTCCCTCTGAAGAGGCCATGCGCATGTCCCTGGCCACTCAGCTAATCTTGGCCCACGAGTCAGGAGTGGCCAACACCGTTGATCCCCTTGGCGGCTCTATCTTCGTGGAAAGCATGACCAACGACATTGAAGAGGCCGCGTGGGAGTACATCAATAAGATTGAAGACCTTGGGGCAGGTTCCCTCAAGCAGGGCATGCTCCAGGCCATCGACACCGGCTACATTGAACGAGAAATTGCCCGTTCCGCCTACGAATACCAACTCCGCATCGAAAACGGTGACCAAGTGGTGGTCGGCCTGAATCAGTACCAGTCGGAGAGCACTCAAAAACTGGAGTTGTTCCAGTTCGACCCAGAGGAAGAAGACTGGCAGAAAGCGCGATTAGCTGAGACCCGCAGTGGACGCAGCGCCGCCGCCGTAAAATCGGCCCTCTCTTCATTGAAGCAAGCGGCCCAAGACGACAAGAACCTAATGCCACCAGTGCTAGAGGCTGTAACCGTGCTCGCCACCGAGGGCGAAATACTGGACACTCTGCGAGACGTCTACGGCGAATACGTAGACCCAGGGGTGTTTTAGCCGTGGCCACCCAAGCAACAAATATCAAAGTGCTCTTGGCCAAGCTGGGGTTGGATGGGCATGACCGAGGCATCAAGGTGATTGCCAGAGCCATGCGGGACGCCGGCATGGAAGTGGTCTACATGGGCATGCGGGTCACCCCCGACCAAGTTGCCCAGACCGCTCTGCAAGAAGACGTGGACGTGGTGGGCATCAGTCTATTGTCCGGGGCTCACATGCGGTTGGTTCCTCGCCTAATCAAGGCCTTTCAAGAACGAGGCATCGCCGAGGATATTCTCCTAATGGTTGGCGGCACCATCCCCGAGGACGACGTTGAGCCGTTGCACGAAATGGGAGTGCAAGGCGTGTTCCCCGTGGGCACCTTCACCACCACCATGACCGATTTCATTACCACGAATATCAGCCGAGGCCGGTCAGCGCCCCAGGCTTAATTACCCACGACCTTAACACCCCAATTGAGAGACAGTTTGCCGGGACTGATTTAATGGAATGGCCCCCTCACCACCCCGATAGCTACCGCCCCAGCCCAGACCAGGAATATTGGTCTCGGGAATTGGAAACCATGCCGCCCGAAGAGCGGGAGCGGCACATCTTGGGGAAGTTGCAACGCCAGGTCCGCTACGCTTTCAAGAACTCGGGTTTCTATCAGGAGTTCTACCGGGACGCTCCGGTAAATCCCGCCAACCTAGCCAGCCTGGAAGAATTCGCCCAGCTACCGATTCTGACCAAGGAAGACATCCGTAGGGAGCAGGAGTTACATCCTCCATACGGCCGGTTCCTCTGTGTGCCGCCCCAAGACATCTTTCGCGTGCACGGCACGTCCGGCACCACCGGCAGGCCCACAGTCTTCGGAATCGGCAAGGACGACTGGGACCGCATCGCCGAAGCCCATGCCCGTATTCTCTGGGGTGCCGGGCTACGCCCCGACGACACGGTTATGGTGGCCGCAGTGTTCAGCCTTTACGTCGGTAGCTGGGGGGCCTTGGTCGGCGCAGAACGACTGGGGGCAACCTGCTTTCCCTTCGGCAGCGGTGCGCCAGGCCAGACCGAACGGGCAGTCGAATGGTCGGCGATGGTAAAACCGTCCGTCCTCTACGGCACCCCGTCGTATGCCCTCTACCTGGCCGAGACTGCCCGGCAGATGGGGCTAGACCCCAAAGAGGACTTCGGATTCCGGTTTATGTTTTTCTCTGGGGAGCCGGGGGCCAGTGTCCCCGCAACCCGCCGTTTAATAGAGGAGACCTTCGGCTGCTATATCGTCGACCAGGGAAGCATGGCCGAAATGACCCCCTGGATGAGCAATTCCGGCTGCCGTCACCTGGATGGTGGCATGCACCTCTGGCAAGACATCGTCTACACCGAGATGGTGGACCCTCAATCCAAGCTGAACCTGCCGTTGGGCGAGGAAGGGGTGCCGGTTTATTCCCACACCGAGCGCACGTCCCAGCCCATGATTCGCTACTGGTCGGGAGACATCGCCCGTTGGGACATGGTGGACTGCCCCTGCGGCCGCACCTATCCAACACTGGTGACCGGCATCTACGGCAGAGTGGACGACATGATTATCGTCCGGGGACAAAACGTGTTCCCGTCGCGCATCGAAGACGTGCTCCGTAGCATGGACGAGTTCGGTGGCGAGTTTCGCCTGGTGTTGGAACGAGAGAGCGGTCAGATGGACCGACTAACCGTACAGGCCGAAGTTTTGAACAAAGAATTCGCCGCCCAAGAATTTGACCCCGGCGCGTTGGAGGCAGTTCGAGAACGATTCACGGCAGAACTGCGGCGGGCCATTGGAGTCAGCGTGGCCGTTGAACTGAAACCGGCCGGGGAATTCGAGCGAACCCAGTTCAAGGCCCGCCGCATTATTGACCTGCGAACGCCCTAGTCCCGGTACCCCCCAGAATGCCCCAGAATCCCCAAAGAGATTAAAGAACCTGGGGACTACCCTCTATTGATTCGTCTCTTACGCTGTGCCGCAAACGATTGACATAATTTTAATATTAATTTTAAAATATGACCAAGTTTTTAGGATAAAAGCAGGGTGTCTTGTCGTCGGACTGACTAGTCCGGCGAATTTCGATGCCCCTTGATGGGGTGTTCCGGTCTCTAATCGACCGTGACCCCGACGCCCGTGGTGCACGTTGTGACGGAGGAAGGGAGTACGGGTATGCAGAATTCGGTATCGTTATTCACAATGACGCTGGTGTTCCTGGCAGTCGTTGCAGTGGCATTCTTCTCCAATCAATATCCCACCTATGCGGAAGACGACCACGGCGACTACCGGTTCGCGTCGACCCACATTAACATCGGTTCAGGGGCCATCTCTGGCGCTATCGACCCTTCAGACATTCTGTTCGACGTTGATTATTTCTCCTTTCAAGCCGGACGAGGCATTGAATACACCTTCGTATTAGATGAAACCACGGTGGTTGACGCCAACATCACCGTCGTCAACTCATTGTCCCGTGGCAGCGGCAGTTCACCCGGTCAAAAAATTAACGTTACTGGCGGACAGAAGACCATTACCTGGACCGCCCGCACCACAGACACCTATTACATCGAAGTTTCCGGAACCATTAATAATGCCGACGGTTCCTTCTATCTGGGCAATTACACTCTTAGCGCTTTCGAAGACACCCGATATTCGGATCGCCATGCCGAAGACCGTAACGACGCCACGCAGATTTCTGCCGGAAATGTGTACCAGGGCGCGATTAGCCCCTGGACCAACCAGCCCACTCTGAGTAATACCGTTGACGGCGGCGACGATAACGACTATTTCTCTTTCACGGCCCAGCGTGGCGTCAAATATAACGTGGAAGTCGATTTGGGAACATCTGAGGGAGTGGAAATAGCCATCCACACCGCCTTCGATGGCATGGCAAAAACCAACGACGGAATTGGCAACACGTTGGCATGGATATCTCCCCAGAACAACACCTACTATATCGCCGTGTCCGGCACCAACCGGGTGCGCAACTCGAACGGCACCTACGCTATCAAGCTAAACGCCGAGACCATTCTTTTGGATCAGCACGCAGAATCGGGCAACGGCGCCACCGTGATTAGCTTCGGAAACGCGCATCAGGGGGCAATCAGTCCCGCCGACGACTTGGACTACTTCTCTTTCCCAGCGCTGCGTGGCGTCAAATACATGCTTGACGTGACACTCGGCAGCGCGGACGGGGTTGCACTATCGGTGGTTGATACCAACGAGACCAGCCTGGTATCCAATGGCGGCGTGGGGACGACCCTTGAATGGCTGGCTCCCGCCACTGGAACTTACCTAGCCGTAGTCTCGGCCTCCCCCCAAGTGCCGGACGTTATCGGCACCTATTCGCTGAACCTAAGCAGCGACACTACTTTGCAAGACCGCCACGGTGATTCGGTCCTGACGGCTTCGGCGATTAGTTTCGGCAATGCCCATCCCGGCGCGATAAGCCCGGAGACCGATCGCGATTATTTCTCTTTCTACGCCGAACGGGGCGTCAACTATTCGGTGGCCTTGGAGATGATCTCCGCCAACAGCGCCGTCATCTCAATCGAGAATGGTAATGGCGAAAAGATTAGCACCACCAACGGATTGGGCACCGGCCTAGGATGGACGGCGGCCAGCACCGGCACATTCTACGTTGTGGTATCCCATTCAGCGCAGGCCACCCAAGGCATAGGCACCTATTCCCTGACCGTAGAAGCGAACACTAGCCTTGAGGACCGTCACTCAGACACGGCTCTGAGCGGCACGCCGGTCAGCTTCGGCACGGTGTACCAGGGGGCAATTAGTCCTAAATCTGACCTAGACTACTTCTCATTCCCCACCGAACGGGGCGTGGAATACACTCTCGATCTGACCTACGGGTCGGCCACGGCAGTATCCCTTGAGGTCAACACACTAAACGGCGGTTCGGAAACCGGGGCCCGCAACTTCGGAGAGAGCAACATAGTTAAGTGGACCGCCCCTGATTCGACCACTTATTACATTGCCATCTCATCTTCAGCTAAAGCGTCAGAACCTACGGGCACCTATACGCTGAAGGTTACACCCGACACCACCTTACAAGACCGACACAGCGACTCTGCTGCCAACGGCACTGTCATAGGGTTTGGCAATGCCATCTCCGGAGCCATCAGCCCAGCCGACGATTATGACTACTTCCGATTCCGGGCCGAGAAGGGAATCACCTACACCGTCGACGTGAATCTGGGCACCGCTGAAGGCGTCCGTTTCTCAGTAGAACAACCACTGGCCGGGTTTTCTACTTCAAACTTTGGCGTAGAAAAATCTCTCGAATGGGAAGCCCCGGCAACCGGCGATTACACACTGTCTGTCTCAGCCTCAGGCCGGGTGGGAATTCCAACCGGCACATATCACATAACTGTAAACCGCCAGGGAGACGCCCGGCCTCCGTCACCCTCGGTAGCGCAACCTACACCAGTTCCCACGGAAGGGCCGCCGCCTAAGATAATAGTGCCCGAAACGACAGCCTTGGTGCTCGATTCTCGGGTGTCACCAACAGGCAGCATTATCCGAGTGCCGGTGAAGCTCAACAAGGCCGAGGGCGTCACTAGTCTTGGGTTCACGCTGCACTACAACACCGACGCGCTCCGAGTAATCGGTGTGGAGCAAGGCTCTCGGCTGACAACGGAGTCCTTTAGTTACGACAACGACACGCCAGGCCAGGTCCGGTTCGGATTTGCCGTGACCAAGGGTAACGGTGCCGGGGGGACAGCGGCGGTGGTCGAGTTTCAGGTCATCGGCACGGAAGGAACGGTCAGCCCACTTACCCTGTCCGACGCTTTGGTGAGCCACCGTTCGGGCGACCCGTTAACAGTGCAATTGGTGGGAGCAGATTTCAAGGTGGGCCCCAAGATTCAGGGAGACGCGGACGGCGACAGCCAAATTACTGCCATGGATGCCCTATTGGCCCTGAAGATGGCGTCGAACCTACTGACTCCAGACCTTTCTCTGGACATCAACAACGACGGCAAGATAACTATCGATGACGCACGAATCATTCTGAACATGGCCCGGCCGAGCTAGGGAGTAAGAGATGCGCTGGTTGTTAGAAGTCACGTTCATTGGATTAACCTCTAGCTGGAAATGGGTGGCAACGTCGGTCGCCGTAGTCGGCACCCTTGTCGGCATCTTGTTCGCTTTCGGAGTCTTCAGCGGCGGTGGTGGTGGCGGCAGCGAAGGAACGCCCCCGTTGGTCGTGTCACCAACCCCAATTCCGGCAGCAACAGCCCTACCAGATCCAACAGCAACTCCAGCCCCTAGGGTAATCTCGGTGCCAATCCTAGCCACCAAGGCTAGCAACGTGGGCAGCTTGGAATTCGTCCTAGTTTACGACCCGGCCAAACTCGAGTTTGCCCAGGTTGAACGGGGCGCACTAGCCGGAAACGCGCTAATCGACTCCAGTTCACCTGGGCCGGGGCGACTCTGGGCTGGGATTATCGACGTCCAAGGATTCGACGGCAGCGGTCCGATAGCGGTGGTGAAGTTCACTGTTCGGAGAGAAGTTAGCGGCTCCATGCCTTTCACCCTGGAAGACATTGCTGCCTTCGACGCCAGCACCCTGGTGGACATTGTCACCGTAACGACAGCGGGACAATTCAACGGACCCGACTTATCTCCTCTGTCGCCAATAGTAACGTTCCAATAACCCAATAAATCTTTTTACCGGAACTTCAATGGGCGTCAATGGGGAGAGTGGTTTTGTTGCCATCTCCCCGTTATTTTTATTGTCTTTCCATAATCTTTCTGGTCGCCTACAATGTTGCCTAAGTTCGCGCCCGAGTGCGTAATTTTGGAGGTGATATTGTGGCTAATCTGACTCTCGCGGAAGCTGAAGTAATCTTGGCCGGAGCCAAGGCCAAGATGGTCGAATTGGGTCTCAAGATGAGCATCTCAGTGGTGGATCCCCGGGGCGACCTGATTACTATGTTCCGAATGGATGGCGCTCCTTGGCGAACACCCGCCGTCTCAAGAGCAAAGGCGGTTGCAGCGGCAAGTTTCGAGATGGCCAGCGGCAAGTTGACCGAAAATGCCCAAGCGCCAATCTTCCGAGGATTCATGGCCATGGAAGGCGGCCATATGATTCCTGGACAGGGCGCGCTGCCTGTTTTCAGGAACGGGGAAATTATCGGTGCGGTCGGCGGCAGCGGCGGCACCGCTCAAGAAGACGAAGACTGTAGCCGGGCCGGCATCCATGCTGGCGGTTTCTCCGAAGAGCGTTAATTTCTCAGTGAGCAATCTAGGACTAAGAAAACGCCGGTGCATAACCCCGGCGTTTTCTTAGTCCGCTGTCAGGTTGGGAAATAAATCCTACAGTTTTCCCAACCTCACGAACCGCCCACCTATCAGCCATTCTGCCACGTAAATATTCCCGTCTCCGTCAACGGAAATTCCGTGGGGGCTATTGAATTTGCCAGTCTCCAATAAGCTGGTGGGGATAATCTTGCCCGATTCGTCTTTGTTATTGGGCCAGCCTTCGACCTCGCAAACCGGAAGATTGTCACAGAGAAAGCAGACCACGTTATCGTCCACGTCGCAAACCACCAGGCGGGCGCGCAACTCCGCGATAACCATCAGGTCGCCGTGAACCGCGAAGCCGCTGGGAGTGGTGAAAACACCGCTGCCGAAGGCCCGCTCATAGTTGCCCTCTAAGTCGTATACCTGGACTCGGCCATTGGCCCGGTCGGCGACATATAGTTCGGGTTCGGACTTGCGACGGTCAATGAATATGCCGTGGGGGCAACTGAACCGTCCTGTCTGCCCTTCTTCGCCGTTGATGCTGGCCAGGTAATTCCCCGAACTATCGTAGTGGTGGACATAGCTCTGGCCGTACCCATCAGCCACCCAAATGTCACCGTCGCCGCCGTGCCGTTCTTCATTGACCGCCACCAAGGTTGGTGAGTACATCCCCTCTTGGTAGACGTCCAGGTCCGGGCGTTCCAAACTCATCAGAACATTCCCCTCTAAGTCCATCTTCAACACCTGACCGCGAGCGCCTGCTCCCGGATATTGATAATCCAGACCGTGCTGGCGTTTCCGGCCATTGTCGGCAATCCACAGAAGTTCAGCATCGCCTTCTTTGACGATGGTAATACCGTGGGCGTCTGCCAGGTCAACCTGCCAAGAACGGACTAGGTCTCCATTGGCAGCCAAGAGCATCATTGTGGGGTCGCCGGGATGGTAGGTAATAATCTGCCCGGCTTCCGTAACCGCGACACCGTGGTGCGCCCAGCCGGTGTTCTTGGTGGCTGAATCCGGTATCTTGGCCCACTGGTCATCCCACTGGTATCGGTTGTCTCCCTGACCTATCTGCATTAATCATCCCCCCAACGCTTTGTTCCCAAGACTCCTCGATTATCCCCGAAACGCTACTACGGACAGACTATAGCGACAAGAGGGTGCGGCGGTGGACGCGGCCAGCCGCCGAACTGTAGACTTGGTCTCAAATCACGACTGCCCCCGGAGTGAACTCATGCATGTCGGAACGTCCACCTTTTTCCAGAACCGCAACCAGACCAGGACTGATTACGAGGTCTACCAGAACGAGCTGCACCTCGCCGACCTGGCCGAACCGTTAGGGTTTGAGTCCATTTGGGGAGTCGAACACCATTTCACCGACTACACCATGTGCCCCGACGTGCTGCAATTCCTTTCTTACATGGCAGGCCGTACGGAGAAAGTACAACTTGGCAGCATGGTGGTGGTGCTCCCGTGGCATGACCCGATGCGCGTTGCGGAGCAGTTTTCAGTACTCGACCACCTGAGCGGCGGGCGAGCAATTGTCGGCGTGGGTAGGGGTTTGGCCAGGGTGGAATACGACGCCTTTAAATTGGACATGGCCGAGTCCCGAATCAGGTTTTCCGAGAGCACCCAACTCTTGGTGCGGGCTTTGGAAGAAGGGGTCGCTGAGTTCGACGGCGAGCTAATCAAGCAGCCGAGGGTGGACATCCGACCCAAGCCATTCAAGAGTTTCAAGGGACGGACCTACGCTGCCGCCGTTTCACCGGAATCATCGGTTGCCCTGGCTGAGTTGGGGTTGGGTATGCTCATCATTCCCCAGAAGCCCTGGAAAGATGTTGAAACCGAGTTGAAGGCCTACCGTGAGATTTTTCAAGAAATGAACGGGGCCGCTCCTCCTGCGCCCATAGTAGTGGGGTTCACTTTCTGCCATGAAGACGAAGACAAGGCCCGGGAGATGGCTGCGGAATACATCGGCAACTATTGGGGGTCAGTGATGGACCACTACGAATTCCATAGCGACCACTTGAAGACCACCAAGGGTTACGAATACTACGGCAAGTTCACCGAGAAGATTGAACAACTAGGCGACCAGGACGTAAAGGACTTCTTCGTGGACCTGCAGGTATGGGGCACCCCGGACCAGTGCTACGAGAAAATAATGGACATTCGAGGCCGCACTGGCCACGACTCATTCTTGGCGGCGTTCAGCTACGGAGGACTACCCTACGACGAGGCCGAACGGAGCATGAGGCTATTTGCCAAAGAAGTGATGCCTCGATTGAAGAAACTGCCTGCCGCGTAAGTTAGTCCCGGGTCACGCCGACGCCGACCTGATGGCCTCACGCAGTTCGTCGATACTTACATCGCCACGGTGTAGCTCGCCACCAATCAAATAGGTGGGAGTACCGGTAACCCCTTTCTCTTTGGCTGCTTCGTATTCACCCATCACGGTGTCCCGGTATTCAGCGGACTCGATTCGCGGTCCCAAGTCTGACCAATCCAAATCAGCGCTCTCCGCAATACTTTTTAAAACGTCCAGATTGTTAACGTCAGCCCCTGACCCCCAAAATGCTCCGGCAGCCAGATGGTGAAACTGACTGTCCTTTCCCTTTTCCGTCGCGTAGGCGGTAGCCTCGTGGGCCCGCACCGTATTGGGAGACCACTGCGGTCGGCGCATTACAAGGCCAACGCCTTTTGCCCGCTCTTGCATAGCAGAATTTAACTCCGTTTCAGTCTCCCCTTCATTCATATTGCGAGGCTCTCCTTCCGGTGGACGCTCGGGCCGCAGCAAGTACGGTTTCCGGTCAACCTCAATCGAAATCTCTCCAGATAGTTCCTTGGCCAACATGTCGAGCCTGCCCAGGCCGACGTAGCAATAGGGTCAAGTGTAATCGTGCCAAATAGTCACGTTAACGACGGCGGGTGCGGCCATGTCGTATCTCCTACCGGTGTGAATTGCTTTCTGGGAGCGATTTCGGGGCATTGTAGCACGCAAAAACAGATTCCTCCGCAATATCACGCCTCAAACTCTTAAGAACCCCCAAACCCCGGTGCGATTGACTAACATTGACCGTCCGTTAGATTGTTATAATCCATAAAATTTAGTTACACAATTCCAAGCAATTCGAAATTTAACATGTGGACTTGCATAGCAATCGACACTTCAATCACCTTTGAAGTGTTTTCGGCAGGGACTTACGTGGTCGACGGGTCGCGTGAGAACAATCCTCTACTTTAATCGAGTTGGGGGAATCAAAGTATGGACCGGCTAACTGGCAAAGTGATTATCGTGACGGGAGGCGCCAACGGCATTGGGCGCGCTTACGTCGAAGCCCTGGCGCGGGAAGGGGCCCAACTGGTAATCGCAGACATCGACAGACCCTCTGGACAAGAGCTAGCAGAATCGTTGGCTGCGTCTGGAACACAAGCTATCGCATTGAACACCGACGTTTCGCAATGGACGGAAGTTGAACGCTTGGCACGTGAAACGGCTGAGCGATTCGGTCGCATTGATGGCCTGGTTAATAACGCGGCGTTCTACCAGCGGCCTAAGATAATGGCCCGAGTCCCATTCGAACAGATTCCCTTAGATGAGTGGGACCAAATGATGTCGGTAAACCTGCGGGGAACCTTTCTCTGCTGCCGAGCGGTGGTCCCTTTCATGAAGCTCCAACGGTCAGGAAAGATTGTTAACATTTCGTCTGCAAACATCTATCACGGCGGTAATTTCGCCGCCCATTACATTACGTCGAAGGCTGGTGTCATCGGCCTTACCAGGTCCCTCGCCCGCGAGCTGGGAAGCCACAACATCAACGTAAACGCTCTAGCACCCGGCCTCACCCCAAGCCTGGACAACCCACCAGAATCCTTCGCCGAAAATAACGCCAGGCGCGTGCGTGACCGGTCGATTAAAAGGGACCAGATCCCAGCCGACTTGATTGGCACAATGATGTACTTACTTTCCTCCGACAGCGACTTTATGACCGGCCAGACTGTGGTGGTCGACGGCGGGGACCGTATGATTTAGGACAACCGCCATACTATTTGGCAAAAAAAGAAGGCCGCCGTGTTAAATACGGCGGCCTTCTTTTGCGCTCGGTGTTTACGATTAAACTAGTCTGCGGCGCTGGGCGAACCGGAGCGGGCAAAGGCGTTTCTCAACGCAGCAGACGCCTCGTCCACCGCTTGCTGGCCCTTGTCCACGAAGGCTCCCATGCTGAAGAAGCCGTGGATTACGCCGTCATAGCGAGTGCTGGTGGTGGCGACTCCGGCTTCCTGGAGTCGCTTGGCGTAGGCTTCGCCTTCGTCCCTAAGTGGGTCGAATTCCGCAGTGATTACCAGAGCGGGTGGCTGCCCAGCCAGGCTCTTGGCCCGCATCGGCACCGCGTAGGGGTTGGCAGCATGCTCAGCATCAATGTATTGGTCCCAGTAATACTGCATGGTGACCTTGGTCAGCGAATACCCTTCGGCGTTGTCCCCATAGGAGACTGTGTTGTAGTCAAGGTCGGTTACGGGGTACACCAGAAGCTGCAAGGCAATCTCGGGACCGCCTCGGTCGGCGGCCATCAAGGCCATGGCCGCGGCCAGGTTGCCGCCGGCGCTGTCGCCACCCACCGCTAAGCGAGTGGGATCGCCGTTAATGCTGGCAGCATTGTTGACCGCCCAGGTAGTAGCCGCCCAGCAGTCTTCGGCGGGGCCGGGGAACTTGGTGTCCGGAGCTAGGCGGTAGTCCACGGAAATGACCACACACTGTCCGCCCGCGCACATGTTGCGGGCCGCGCCGTCAGCCGACTCCAGGTCACCAACGACCCAGCCGCCGCCGTGGAACCAGGCCAAAATCGGGAATGGGCCGTCGCCCTCGGGCGTATAGATACGCACTGAGACATCGCTATCCGGGCCGGGGATGGTCCGGTCTTCCACCTTGGCCACTTCAGCGCCGGGAGAGCGGGGACGTTTCTTGGCGTTAACCCTGGCTTCTGCCGGGCTAACCGTATGGGGCGCGGGCAGCCCCAGGGCCGCCGCCTGTTCCATTACTTTAATTACTTGAGGGTCTAACGGCATTTCATACCTCTATATTGGTTGATTAATTGCCACTCATCCTAAGCGCGGGGCCTGCAATTGGCAACGGCTTACAGGGCATAAAAGCTAAGCGATGAACTGGGCTTCCCGTTCAACTCTTGCATTGCTCCCGAAGTCAATTATTTCTTGAGACTGGCCTGCCATTCTTCGTGGGGCGGGACTTCCTCGCCGACGACGTATAGATAATAGTAGCAGCCCATGTCGCCCAGAAATTTGAATTGTTTGCGGAGGTCTTTGACCAGGGCCTGGAAGTCTCCATGGGAACGGAGGTATTTCTGAAATCCGCCGAACTCTGAATCCAATTCCAAGAGTCTCTGGGCGTTGCTGACCACCGATTCTAGCTTGCGGCGGTTACGGATTACTCTGGTATCTTGCGTCAATTGGTCAATATCAAAAGGGGTCATGCCAGCGACTTTGGCGGCGTCAAAGCCATGGAAAGCTGCCTGGGTGCCGGGCCACTTAGATTCAACAATCTTGTAGGACATACCCGACTGAAAGACCACCTTACTCATGACCTCTAGGTAGTCGTTGGGACCCCGCGGTTGAATCTGGGGCGGTGCCTGCATTTCCGGCATTCTATTACTCCGGCGCTAGTTGGCCGTAGCGGATATGTGGTCGTCGATACGCTGCATCAAATCAATGATTGCTGGCATGGCTGGGCCGTAGCGGTCGGCGTCGTCGATGCCATAGCCCTTGTGGTAGGCGGAACGGAAGTTGGCGATGGGGCCTCCGGCTCCGGTAACCGATGAATTCCCCTCATCCCAGATTCCGCCGTGGATCAAGACGGGCATGGCGTTGGCATCGCGAAAGACGTTCTTGGGGTCGCCGCCGTCCTCCACAATCAGCATCTGCTCTTCAAACTGGCGGCGCATGAACACGATGGGCAGGTCGGTCCGGCCCAGTTGCTCGGCTGTTCGGTCATATATGTCACCTTGGGAGACCCAGGCGTGGGCATCTTGGGCGAGGACGAAATCCCACATTGGCCGACCATCTTCATCGTAGATCGGTATGTCGTAGTAGGGAATGGACTCCTGTTCGCCAGCAGCCACCGCCCCAGGGGCCATGTAACAACCGTAAGCAATGTGGTAGGTATGGGTGTCGTCGATGGGCACCCGAATCTGGAACTCCTGACGGACCTGTCCCGGCCCGCCGGTCTGGGTGTAGAAGGGGAAAATGACCGTCGAGTGGCGGGATTGGCGGTCGTTGTCGGCGCCCAGCGCTTTGGAGTAGTTAATCCCTTTTTCCATGCCATATTGGGTCTCATGGGCGTAGAGAGATTCGATGCCCCGCCCCATGTCGATTCTGGAATGCAAGGTGGACATCTGCCGGTCTTTCGTCCGTTCTTCCAGCTTGCCTTGCTTCTCCAACATATATTTGAACATGTAGCCGTGAAGATAGACGCTATGGGCCGGGTCGCCGGTATTCTCGTGGCATTGAAGCCAGTTGCAGTCCAACTCAGAAATCCCAATCTGCCGAATGGCGTTGGGCATCACAAACAGGTCCCAAGGTGGAAGCAGGGGCACCGGCTGCGGCCCCATATAAGCCCAGACCAGCCCTCCCATCTCTTGGACCGGGTAGGAGCCAATCTTGACCTGTTCTTTTAGTTTGTTGGTGGGCGATTCCAGCGGGGTGTCGATGCACTGGCCGTCGGGGGCGAACATCCAACCGTGATAGCAGCAGCGGAGGCCGTCTTCATCGGGGATGCCGTATTTCATCATGGCCAGCCGGTGGGGGCAGCGTTCACCCACCAGACCGAGGTCTCCCTTCTTGGTGATGAAGAGGACCAGGTCCTCGCCCAACACCCTAACGGGCATGACATCTTTTTCTTTAATCTCGGCCAAGGGTCGTATCGGAATCCAATACCGGCGCATCAGTTCGCCCATTGGAGTTCCAGGCCCTACCTTGGTGAGTCTGTCATTCTGTTCGGCGGTCAGCATGTTGACCCTCCCTAATTAGCTCTGTGGTGAACGACTAGTTACGGAATATTACCCCTCTTGAACGGTAGGCAGATAGTATATATCACAACAGCTAATCCCAGAAGTTAAACGCAAAAAACCGGCCTGGTGTACTTCCAGGCCGGTTTTTCGATAGGTCTTAACTTAAGATTATTTGGCGGTGAAGACTGTTTCTTCGCCGTTGACCGATATTGTGTAAGTCCGCCCGCCTTCAAGGTGTTCTCCAAAGGGGATCTCGGTGACAACCGCAGGCAGGTCTTTGGTGCAGGGCACGTTGTCCGCCGCCACTTCCAGGTGAGTCAGCGTCACCTCGAAGCGCTCGAAGGACTGCCGGCTTATCTCGTAACCGTTGAACTTGGAGCAACTGCTACCCAGGGGAAGTCGAGAGACAACGGTGGCGATGTGTCCTCCGTCAACTTTGGCAACATCGACCTTTTCAATGGGCGACTCTTTTTCGACCATGCCTTCCGCATCGAGGACAGTGAAGGAGTTGGTCAACGCACCATTGATGGTGACCGTGTAGGTCTCGCCGGGATTCAGGCCGCTTCCCAATACGACCTCACCTTCGTGATATCCATAAATTGCGGTGCAGGCGATTGGCTCGTCGGGATTGGGCATCAGGTTGGTCACCTCAACCAAGAACCCGTTGCCGTTCCGCTCTACCTGGTACGCATTGAACTGGGCGCATCCGCTGGGCAAGCCTGATGTAATCTTGAGGACGTAGTCGCCCCCAGCTTCGTCAGGGGCAACCACCGTTGCGTCTTCGATGGGAGCCGGAGCTTCGACCGTTGCCTGCTCATTTTTGGGGAAGGTTGTCTCGGTGCCGTTTACCACTACTGTGTAGGTCTGGCCTGCGGCGAAGTCCTTTCCAAGAGGGATTTCAGTTACGACCACCGGCAGGTCGGCGGTGCAGGGCGCATTGTCCGCTGTGATTTCCCTATGGGTCACGGTTACTTCAATCTGTTCGGCGAACCGTCGGTTAATCTGGTAGCCGTTGAACTTGGAGCAACTGCTGCCCAATGGCAGCCGCGAGATGACGGTCAGTATGTATCCACCGTCGGCCTCCGTCACATCAATCTCCTCAATGGGAGACTCCTTCTCAACCATGGCCAGGCCGTCCTCATTCTGCGCGGTGAAAGAGAGGGCGAACTCGTCGTTGATTGCCACGGTGTAGGTCTCGTCGGCAGTCAGTCCACTTCCCAGCACTACCTCACCTTCGTGGTAGCCATAGATTTCGGTACACGCGATGAGCTCGTCTGGAGCGGGTACCAAGTTGATTACCTTGACCGCGAAGCCGTTGCCGTCCCGTTCAACCTGGTAGCGGCTGAAGTTGGCGCAACCACCGGGTAGACCGGAGGTAATATTTAGGACATAGTCGCCGCCAACCTCTTTCGGGGTCACCACTGTCGCGTCCTCAATCGGGGCCGGGACCTCGACCATTGCTGGAGGGGCTCCCTTTATCGGAGAGTCGGTGACCGGCGAGTTCCCGTTGCCTCCGCAGGCAACCGCCGCCAGCAAAGCCACCGCGACCACCAAGAACATTATTAAGCCGATTCTCTCTTTCATTACCGTCCTCCGTTCTATCATCGTTTTGTTTGTGCCTTCTCCCTACATGACGAATACCGTCACGATTTTGTTCCCAGTTTTTCCGCGGCCAGGCCCCAATCGTGCTATATACTACTGTACCAGTCTCAAACGCGCCTAGATTGGCCGTCTGCCAGCAGCCCCAGCATCAAACCCCTGCGATAAATGGAGGTACCCAATTGCCCAGGCCCAGACAACCCCTTTCCGACCCTTTGGACGCCTTCTGCAAAGACACCGATGCCTACATATCAGGCCGGGTTGGCGGGGCCCTTTCCAGCCTGACTTTCGCCGCCAAGGATATTTTCGATGTTGCGGGGTACGTGACCGGAGGCGGTAACCCGGATTGGAAGGCGACTCATCAGCCTGCCGAGCGTAATGCCTGGGTAGTGCAGACATTGGTTAACGCCGGGGCGACGATGGCTGGCAAGACCGTCACCGACGAGTTGACCAGGGGCATTTTGGGAGAGAACGCCCACTACGGCACCCCCATTAACTCAAAGGCACCGGGCCGGGTTCCGGGTGGGTCGTCCAGCGGGTCAGCAGCTGCGGTAGCTGGCGGCCTGGTGAACTTCGCCTTGGGTTCCGACACCGGAGGCTCCGTGCGCATTCCCGCCAGTTTCTGCGGACTCTATGGCCTTCGCCCCACCCACGGGCGAATCCCCCTCGACGGCATTTTGATGCAAGCGCCCAGCTACGACACCATTGGCTGGTTCGCAACCGACGCCGAGACCTACGCACGGGTTGGCGAGGTCATATTCCAGAAGCCGATTCCTTATTCGACCCCCAAGAGACTAATCATCGCCCAAGATGCCTTTGAAGAGGCAGACGACCAAGTGTCGGAAACGCTTTTGCCCCTGGCAGAAAAGATTGCCGCCATCGTCGGCAACTCGACCACCGAGCGATTGTCGCCCAACGGACTGGCCGAATGGGCACCCCAGCAGAACGCGCTCCAGTCCAAAGAAGCGTGGGACTCGGTGAAGGACTGGATTGATTGGGTAAACCCCAGGTTCAGCTTTTGGGTTAGCGAGCGTTACAACTTTGCCCACAGTTTGACCGATACGCAGTTGGCCGAGGCAGCTGTTACCCGCGACCAAATTAAGACGAGAATGGACGATGTATTCGCCAGCGGCGGGTTCGTCTGTCTGCCCACATCGCCCTGTCCGGCGCCATTACGGGGCCAACCGACTTCGGCAAAGCGGGAGGTCTTTTCTCGGATTCTCCGGCTAACCTGTATCGCAGGCACCACAGGTCGTCCCCAATTGACCCTTCCGCTCGGTGAAGTAAACGGACTTCCGGTGGGAATATCCATCATGGGAGACCACGGTTCCGACGAGGAACTTATCGGTTTTGCCCGAACAATCGAGGCTGAGCTGGCAGGCTAATACTTGGCAAAGTCCCGAGTCCTGGCATAATATCCGGCGATATTTAACCTAGTGGAACGCGAGGAGAATTTTCATGGCACATCAGGTGAACGGAGTAATCGCTGCAGCCAAGGGCGCACCGGTGAAATTGGTTCCCATCTTGGTGCCCGATCCGGGTCCCGGCGAAGCGCTAATCCGGGTTAAGGCCTGCGGGGTGTGCCATACCGACCTCCATTACCGCGAAGGCGCCATCAACAACGACTTCCCGTTCCTGCTGGGACACGAAGCCTCGGGCACGGTGGAATCGGTGGGCGCAGGCGTGACCAACGTGGCCCCCGGCGACTTTGTCATCATCGCCTGGCGTGCCCCCTGCGGCACCTGCCGTTCCTGCCAGCGGGGTGCTCCCTGGTATTGCTTCTCCAGTCGGAACGCCTCCCAACCCATGACGCTAACCGACGGCACGCCCCTCTCGGCAGCGCTGGGAATCGGCGCTTTTGCCGAACTGACTTTGGTAGACGCTGGGCAGGCCGTTAAGGTCTCGCCCCAGGCCAGTCCCGAAGTTGCGGGCCTAGTCGGCTGCGGAATCATGGCCGGTTTGGGCGCAGCCATGAACACGGGCAACGTTGGCCGTGGCGACTCGGTGGCGGTGTTCGGCTGCGGCGGGGTCGGCGATGCGGCCATCGCCGGGTCCCGGTTGGCCGGTGCCCACACCATCATCGCCGTGGACATTGACGACCGAAAGTTAGCCTGGGCCAAGGATTTCGGCGCGACCCACACGATTAACGCCTCGACCACCGACCCAGTGGAGGAGATACGCAAACTGACCGGAGGCAACGGAGTCAACGTCGCCATCGAAGCCGTTGGCAACCCGAAAACCTACGAGCAGGCCTTCTACGCCAGAGACCACGCGGGCACGTTGGTGCTGGTGGGCGTTCCGAGTCCCGACATGAAGATTGAACTGCCCCTGATTGATGTCTTTGGTCGGGGCGGCAGCCTGAAATCGTCCTGGTACGGCGACTGCCTCCCTTCCCGCGATTTCCCCATGCTCATCGATCTATATCTACAAGGACGCCTAGACCTGCAAAGGTTCGTCTCAGAGACCATCGGCATTGGCGACGTTGAAGAAGCCTTCCACAAGATGGAACGGGGCGAGGTTCTCCGGTCAGTGGTGGTCTTTTAGAGGGCTCTAGAACAGCGCCTTCACCCAGGCAACGCCGCTGCCCATTCTTACGGTAGTTCGAGTACCGAATTGCCGGGTGCGCTGCTTGAGCAAGGCTAGGTGGTCTGACGCCTGTTCCCAGGGGGCTTGGGTTTTCCATTCAGCTGGTTCGTTCAGCACCGTCACGAAACCGCCCAAGCGGAACCAGAACAGCATGAACCGGTAGGCTGGCAACACGGCCACCATGTAACACAGGTACATCAGTAGCGTTGCGGAAACCACCAAGGGCAACGCGTATCCGAACAGCCACATCATGGGCAGCACAAAGGTCCAAACGACCCTGGGGAAGGCGAGGGTGTGGTCGATGAGGAAACGAGATGGAATTTGTGAGAGTCCGGCCAGATATGAACCTGAATATTCTGTAAGAATTTATAGAGTTACCTAATCCTCACACTTTGGTCTGACCGGACCAGTTAAGAATCGCCATTGCCAGGGCCTAAGTCTGGTATACAAAAATGTTTGAATCGGCGGGGTTTGTGCCTGTCTGCGAGATGATTTGTACAGTACCGGCTATTAGAAAGACGATTCACGCCTACGCAAGGCATAAATCCCCTTGACGATTCCGTATGAAACTGCGCGGAACGAGCCTATTGGTACTGTAAATCTTTACAGGGCATATTAATCGATACCTAACCAATTCGTTAAAGTTTACTTGCACTGTATCAATGGATTCAATTTTTAGGCATACCCCTTGTGCTACCCAATCACTGATTTGATATAATTTCCTCCGGCCCTCAGAACTACCACGTAACTAAATGAACGATAACAAAACTAAAATTCTGGTCATTGACGACGAGACGAATATACGCCGGGTGCTGACCACCCACCTGCAACGCGCCGGTTACCAAACAGTGGAAGCAGCCGATGGATTAGAAGGGTTACGCCATTTCTACAGCGACCAGCCCGACTTGGTTATCTTGGACGTGGCAATGCCCAGCATGGACGGCTGGCAGGTACTGAACCGTCTGCGTGAAGTCTCGACAGTTCCGGTGCTGATGCTCACCGCAGCAGGGCAAGACCAGGACAAGATCCGGGGACTGGACGGCGGGGCCGACGATTACATCACCAAGCCTTGCTCAGGCGAAGAGTTCTTGGCCCGGGTCAAGGCAGTGCTAAGGCGAACGTTTCTTAACCTGCAAGTACCGGCGGGGGATGTCTATCGAGACTCGGAAGTTGTCCTAGACCACCCACACCACTCAGTGACCGTCCGCGGTAATCAGGTCGAACTTAGCCCCACCGAGTTCAGGCTACTTGGGGTTCTCACTGACAATGCCGGGGTAGTCCTCAGTCAGGATCAGTTGCTGGACCAAGCCTGGGACCAGAGTTACGGAGAGACCGGCTACGTCGTCCGGTTGTACATCGGCCATCTGCGCAAAAAGATTGAGGTCGACCCCAGTTCGCCCAAGTTAATTCAAACCGTGCGCGGCTTCGGCTACCGCTACCAAAAGCCCGAGGCTTAGGCCTAAATCCCAATTAACCACAGATTCTAGAACTAACGAAGGGCCTCTTTTAACATTAGAGGCCATTTATTTTTTGGGCGTGTCGATTTTGGCTTTCGCCGTTCGTCGTATATTTGTAGGAACAAAAACTAAACTAGGAGAAAATTATGAAATACCTACTCTTAATCTACGACAACGAACAAGCCAACATAAACAAGTCGCCTGAGGACATGTCCAACACAATGGCCGAATGGAACGCCTATATGGACGACCTGCAAAAAACCGGGAAAATCTTGGCAGGCGAAGCCCTACAACCAACCATGACCGCCACGACCGTTAGGGCTGGCAACCCCGCCCCTCTGGCCACAGACGGCCCGTTTGCCGAGACTAAAGAGCAACTTGGCGGGTTCTTTATGCTTGAAGCCACCGATCTGGATGACGCTATTGCGTGGTCTGGCAAGATGCCCCACATCGCCCATGGCGGCACGGTGGAGATTCGTCCTATCATGGAGTTTGACCAGTAGGACTGATTGCTGGTTAATACCAGGCTGGCGCTTCCAACTCGGACAATTTGTAAATGGAGGCGTCAGCCTCTGGGAGCCTGACTTAGCGTTGCTCGACACACATCAAGCAATAGAGAACGTGTTCCGCAATGAGTACGGAAAGGTCTCGGCGTCGCTAATACGCATATTGAGGAACTTTGACGCCGCAGAAGAAGCCATACAGGAGGCCTTTGCGACGGCATTGCTCCGGTGGCCTACGGACGGCGTTCCTGACAACCCTGCCGCATGGATTACCACCACTGCCCGTCGTAAGGCAATTGACACTGTTCGCCACGACCAAGTGAGAGACCAAAAGTATCTCCTAATCGGCGGTTCTCAGTTAGAAGAAGACGAATTCGATATGCTGGACGATATTGACGAATCACTCTTACACGACGACCGCTTGCGGCTGGTCTTCACCTGCTGTCACCCTGCGCTAAACCTTGATGCGAGAGTGGCGTTAACCCTGCGTACGCTGGGCGGCCTGTCCACCACCGAGATTAGCCAAGCCTTCCTGGTTCCAGAAGCCACCATGGCGCAAAGGCTAGTGAGGGCAAAACGAAAGATTAAGGACGCCGGAATTCCCTATAGTGTGCCTGCAGACAACATTCTTCCCGACCGGCTCGAAGGCGTCCTGGTCGTTATTTATCTAATATTCAATGAGGGATATTCAGCCAGCAGTGGCAACGGTCTGACCCGTAATGATCTTTCCTCGGAGGCCGTCCGGCTGGGGCAAGCGCTAACTGAATTGATGCCTGACGACCCCGAAGTTTTGGGCCTTTTGGCGTTGATGTTGCTTCAAGACTCCCGACGAGACTCCCGGCAATCGCCTGAGGGGCTACCTGTCCTTCTTGAGGAGCAAGACCGTTCGAAATGGGACGGCAATCAGATACGGGAAGGAGTTTCGTTAATTGAGCGAGCTCTCCAGATGGGCAGACCCGGTCAGTATCAAGTGCAGGCAGCCATCGCGGCCATTCACTCCCAGGCAAAGTCTCCGGAAAATACAGACTGGCCGCAGATTGCTGCCCTATATGGGACCCTAAGCCAGATTCAACCCTCTCCAGTGGTCGAACTCAACCGAGCAGTTGCGTTGGCTATGGCCCACTCCCCAGAACTTGGACTCCAAACCATGGATCAGCCCGAAGTGTCGGAACCGCTGCAGCAATATCGTTGGTATCATTCAGCCCGTGCCGACCTGTTACGGCGTTTGGAAAGAAACGACGAAGCGAGCGCCGCTTACCGAAGAGCGCTGGAACTGACGACAAACGTCTCTGAGACCAAGTTCCTAGAAGGCCGATTGGCTGAAGTCAGTTAAATCCTCTGGTACGATATGGAATCATCTACCCGAGGTAATCAATATGCCCTACGATGAACAACTGGCGGAGCGGGTTCGCGCGGTATTCCAGTCTGAGCCCACCTACACCGAGAAGAAGATGTTCGGCGGCATCTGTTTTATGGTCGGCGGAAATATGGCGGTGGGCGTTACCGGCAGCGATTTGATGGTACGGCCCGGCCCGCTCAACTTTGAGGCTGCCCTCGACTTGCCCCACGCCCGGCCCATGGACTTCACCGGACGCCCCATGAAAGGCTTCGTGTACGTTGAATCAGATGGTCTGGCAACTGACCTGGAATTGACGGTATGGGTTGAACGCGGTGCCGCATTTGCGCGATCGCTGCCCGTTAAATAGAAGGCCATTTCCCCAACACAACTGCGTTTGTTCGCCCGCGAACCCTGTCTAATGCCCCCTTGGATGAACCGGCAGCTACACCGTAGCCGGGTGCTATACTAGCCGCAACTTTCTGGCGGGATTCAGGTTCGCCACCCTTAAGTGAGGTTGACATGGATTACGGCGCGATGATGTTTTCGACGGACTATTCCATCCGGCCCGACGACCTGGCCAAGATGTTGGAGGACCGTGGGTTTGAGTCCATGTGGGTGCCCGAACATACCCACATCCCGGCCAGCCGTGTCAGTCCCTGGCCCGGCGGCCCTGAATTGCCCAAGGAATATTGGCACACCTATGACCCATTCGTAGCATTGACCGCTGCCGCCGGAGCAACCAAAAACCTCAAGCTAGGCACCGGCATCTGCCTCATGATTGAGCGTGACCCCATCACCACTGCCAAAGAGATTGCCAGCTTGGACATGCTCTCTAACGGCCGGTTTATATTTGGCATCGGCGGCGGCTGGAACGCCGAGGAAATGGGCAACCACGGCACCGACTACAAACGCCGTTGGCGGATTCTCCGCGAGAACATCTTGGCCATGAAAGAGATCTGGACCAAAGAAGAAGCCGAGTTCCATGGTGAGCATGTGAACTTCGACAAGATGTGGGCCTACCCCAAACCTGTGCAGCGGCCTCATCCGCCAATCCTCATGGGCGGCGACGGCCCCACAACCTTTGACCGGGTGGTGGAGTATTGCGACGGGTGGATGCCGATCGGCGGCCGCGGGGGAGGATCGAGCCTGGCTGAGAAAATTGTTCTACTCAAGCGACAGGCCGAGGAAGCAGGCAGAGACCCCGATTCCCTGAACATCACTAGCTTTGGTGTCCGCCCCGACCCAGAACTCGTCGGTCGGTTGCAGGAGGCCGGAGTAGACCGAATAATCTTCACCTTGCCGTCGGAAGAGAGAGCGGCGGTTACCCCCATTATCGACGAGTGCGCCAAGCTCATCGCATAATCTTCTAGCCAACACCGCACTGCCAATGAGAGACCCGTTTGCCGAACTTGATTTACGGCGGACGGGTCTTCGTCTGTTCGGTACCAACCCCGCTAATCTATCTGGACTGTAAGTTGGGCCTTTCGGCCCACGCAACACGGCCCTATCAAACCTTGAGCTACGTCCCATCTCGGCATAGCCTTGTATTTGGGCTTCCGAGTACCCTGAAATTGCCGGTGCACTGAGCTCTTCAAGGAAAGAAATGGCGACCTGATTAGCAACTAGAAGACAGCCTAAACAAGCAAAATCCCAAGCACGGCCACCCTCGCCGTTAAATACGCCCTCCCATCAAATGGCGCCCCCAGTCATCCCTGACTGGGGGCGCTTCCTTTTGTCAGAGTATCAACTCTGGTCTCAGGCGTTAACTCGATGCGAGAGTGGCAGTAGGGCGAACACCACAGCAGCCAAGGCGAACAAGCCAGCGATGTAATACAACGCGGCGTCAAACCCGACTGTCTCGTAGATTGCCCCGGCTATCAAAGAAGAAGTCGCGGCCATCAGGAAGCTGGAGAAGGCCACCACTCCCAGGCCGGTTGTCGCCACCTCACGGCCCACAACATCGAACAGTGCGGCAGTGAGTATTGGCTGGTCCGGGTACAAAAACAGGCCCAGCAAACCGATGGTGATGGTCAGCATGATGCCGTCGTCGAACACGATTATTAGCAGCGCGAAGATAGCCGACCAAATTAGTCCCGGCACCAAGACCTGCTTCCGCCCCAGCTTGTCGGACACAAAACCCGCCAACGGTTTGGCCAGCAGACCGACGGCAATCAGCATGCCAATGTGGAACCCCCGGTTGAAAACCCCGAGCTCTAGGTCGTTGCCCAGGTACAGAGGCAAAATGGTTACCAAGGCCACCAACGCCATGCTACGCAGGCCGCGCACCACGGTTATCCCCCAGAGTAGGTGGCTTCTGAGCAGTGTCTTGGTCATTGCCACACGCTGGGAAAGATCAAGGCCCTTGGGGTCTCCTTCTTTAACGTCGCCGATGTTCTTGAAGGCCCAGACCGCCATGAACCCCATGAAGAAGGGCGCAATGGCGTAGATGCTTAGGATGCCGCGCCAGCCCAGCACCAATAACAGGGCCCCGGTAATTAATGGCCCGGCAACGTCGCCAACACTGCCGCCAACACCGTGGAATGCCAGCATAGTGCCCCGACGGCTGGCGAAATGATGGGACAAGGAAGCCGACGCTGGCAGGTGCCACAGCGAATGGGAAATTGCCACCACCGCCACTCCGACCAGCAGCAGGGGATAAGCTGGCGAGATGCCCATCAACAACGACCCCAGGCCTGACGCGGCGACGCAGACGGCCAACAGCCATCCCCACCGCTTCCGTACCAACTCGACTACCACGCCGCCGGGCAGAGTGACAAGTCCCGAAGCCAGTTCCCGCATGGTCAGGATTCCGCCAACACCCACGCCGTTAAGGCCAAATGTTTGTTGAATCTCGGGTAGTACCACCACAAAGCTCTGGAGTATCCAATGGAAGGCCACGTGGCCGGTGGCCAACGCCGTGACCATCACCCGCGCGGTTAGACGCAGGTCTTGCGGCATATCAGAGGTTGTGTCAGCCGTAGCCATGGTTGGCCCTCACGCTATGTTGAGTGAGACAAAAGAACCCCGACACTAGAACCGGGGTTCTTCGAATTCCACCAGGATGAGCTTTATTCGTTTAGTCTTCCGGGGGTAAAAAAGCGTTGGGAACGATGGCGGTTCCTTGACCCACTCCAGTGGTGTCACCTCGCTGGTTTTTCGCCTCAATATCCACCGAGACACGGGCACCGTTGGCCTCTTTGGTTGAGCCAGATACCTTGCCGGTGAAGGTAATGGTGTCACCGGGGCGAACTGGCCTCAAAAACCGCAGGTCAACTGTGCCGGTGTGGTTAAACACGTCGGCGCCAAAGTGTCGGCGCATCATCTCGATGGCGAAGGTGAGGGACATGCGGCCCGAGGCCACGGTGCCTTCGGTGCCCAGTACCTCTTTGGCGGCATGCTCGTCGGTGAACTGAGAAGGGCCGGTATTGCCCGCGCTGCCCTCAAAGAGATTTATTGCCTCTTGGGTTAACTCTTTAACCAGGGTCGTTATTTCGTCGCCCTCTTCATAGCTTCTAATTACCCGCCCCATTTTTTGCCTACCTCCGATGGCTGCTTCAGTTCGTGGGTTATCACCCGGTCGATGAGCCTGCCATCTTCGTCCACCGAGACTGCCTCGGTGACAATATAGTTTTTGCCTCTCCTGAGATATTTGTCGGCAATCCAGGCGGTCACGGTCAACCGCTTCCCCGCCACCGGGGAGTTATAACAGTGGAAGGCACACCGGGCGTTCACCGACCCATCGTCGGTGTACTTGGCATTGTATTGGCGCACGTCCACCTTGTGGGCGATGGTCGGGAAGCCAGCTTCCGGGTCCATCACTCCCTTTCGGTAGGTGTCTATCATCTCTTGGGTCAGCACATATTCGAATTTCTCGAACGTCTCGCCAACTTCCAGAGCGTCCCAGTCCAGTTGGGTCCGGTTATCAACCTCGGCCATATCTGAGTCCGTCCTAAAGTGAGAATCTGCCCGCCTGTCTTGGGCAGGATTTTAGCATTATACAGATGGATGACGAATGGCATAACGCTAAGGTCATTAATTTATTGTTCTGGTATGATTCCCCGAATGATTTAAGGGACGTGTAACCGGATATTATTGGCGCTCCAAGTCGAATTTATGATACTAGGACGGGTTTTTGATCCGTATCCCTTGTTGCATACGTAGCAATAGATGGAAGAACTAACAGACGAGGTCTTGCTACAACTGATACACCTGGGGAATGAGAGCGCTTTAGGCGCCCTCTATGACCGCCATGGCAAGGCGGCCTACTCCCTGGCTTACCGAATGCTGGGCGACGTTCATGCCGCAGAGGACGCTGTTCAAGAAGCGTTTGTGAATGTTTGGCGACGGGCCGGGTCGTTCCGAAACGCCAGGGGCACAGCCAGGACTTGGGTCATGGCTGTGGTCCATCACCGGTCCATCGACATTGGCAGAAAACGCCGGGGAATCGCGCCCAGGGAACTACCCTTGGACCTAACCCTGCTGCCCGCAGACTCCCATGACACCTGGTCCGAGGTTTCCAACACCCTGGACCGGGCATTGCTCAAAGAATGCCTGGAACAAATACCCCTTGAGCAGCGGGAAGTTATCGAACTGGCCTACTTTCAGGGTCACACACAGCGGGAGATTGCCGAACTGAAAGGGATTCCGCTGGGTACGGTCAAAGGCCGAGTGCGCATCGGGCTCCAGAAGCTACGGGGCCTGGTATTAGAACTGGGACTAGGAGGCTCAACGGATGAGCCATGATGAATTAAAGGGGCTGGCCGAAGGTTACGCCCTCTCTGCGTTAGACGCCGACGAATTGAAGCAGTTCGAGGCGCATCTGGACGCTTGCCAGGAATGTCTGGCCAGCGTTGCCGAGTTGCGTCTGCCGGTTGACGCACTTTCCATGATGAACGATGAGGCCGAGCCAGCAGGAAACCTGCGCGAGCGAATCCTGGCGTCGGCCAGGGCTGAACCTCGTAACCAGGAACAACCAGTCAAATCGGCGCCTTGGTGGCTAAGGCCGGTGCTTCGACCAATTCCCGTGGCCGCGGTATTTGCGGGCCTGGTGGCGGTAATAATGGTGGTAGCGGTCTGGGGGTCGCAAGCTGATGGCGACCTCAGTTCGGTCCAGCGGCGGCTGAGTCTGACCTACGACGGCATCGAAATCATGGCCCAGGCCGAACAATGGTGGCGGTTCGACGGCTCCGGCATCACTTCGGGAGCGGCTGGAACTCTCGCCTACTCCGAAGAGATTGGGGCTGCTTGCCTGCTGGTCTGGGGACTAGCCGAGGCCGACCATTTCAATTATCAGGTCCGTCTCACCGAGGCTGACGGGGCGGTCACTGTCCGCAAGATGTGGCGCTATGACGACGCTATGTGGCTGATTTTGGACGGCGATCCAAACCTGCTTCAGAAGCTCGAAATCATGTTGTTCAATGGGGAGACCAGTCCAGATTCTGAAACCCCGCCGCTCCCCGTACTGATAGATATTCCTCTAACGGCGTCTTAACCCCATCGATCAGGACGCAATTTGATCCATCGCGGCTTCTCCGCCGTAGTAATGGTTGGTCCGGCAACCCCGGCCCCAACCACTATCTACCAGGAGAAGTACGATGCCTCGAATACCCCAGTTTCCCAAAGTAATTAAATCCTTCAGGCCGCGATTGAGCCTGTTCATATTGTTGTTGGGCCTAGTTGCCCCTCTCTTAATCGCCGCCTGCGGTGGCGGCGACCCAACACAAGCCCCCCGTCCAGCGGCAACCAACACCCCCCAGCCACCCGCCGCCACAGCTACTGTGGCCCCGGAACCGACCGCTATGATGGAAGCTACCCATACCGCCAACAAGGTGGAAATCAGCAGCGAAGGGTCTTTGGGCAGCCATCTGGTTGACTCCGACGGCATGACGCTCTACCTGTACACCAAGGACGAGCGTAACGTCTCCAACTGTTCCGGTGGTTGCGCCGATGCCTGGCCGCCGCTATTGGTTGACGGCGACCCGGTGGCAGGCGAAGGCCTGGACGCCGAGCGGCTGTTGGCCATCAAGCGCGCCGACGGCTCCAGCCAGGTTACCTACAACGGCAAACCCCTCTACTACTACGCGGCGGACGCGAAACCCGGCGACGTCGTTGGTCAAGACAAGGGCGATGTCTGGTTCTTAGTCTCCCCGGATGGCGGCCCAATACGGACCAGCGCGGCGGTAAATGCCACCGACTCCGGAACTCTCGGCACGATACTCACTGACCCCAGCGGCAACGTCCTCTATCTCTACACCAAGGACGAACGTAGCGTCAGCAACTGCTCTGGCCGCTGCGCCCTGGCCTGGCCGCCGCTGCTCACCGTGGGTGACCCAACGCCGGGAGAAGGTCTGTCCGCCGACCGAATTGGCGTCATTAGTCGCGGCGATGGTGCCAAGCAGGTCACCTACAATGGTTGGCCTCTGTACTACTACGACAAGGATGAGAAACCCGGCGATGCCATTGGGCAGGATCGGGGTGACGTTTGGTTCGTGGTCACCACCGACGGCGGGGCCGTGTACACCAACGCCCCGGTGAACGCCACCGAGAACGGAGCATTGGGTAGCATCCTAACGGACGCCGCAGGGCGTAGCCTCTATCTCTACACCAAAGATGAACGCAATGTTTCAAACTGTTCCGGCGGCTGCGCCCTAGCCTGGCCGCCCCTGATTACTGTGGAGGATCCTGTTCCGGGTGAAGGTCTGGCCGCCGACCGCATTGGAACCACCGCCCGGGCCGACGGCTCCAAGCAGGTCACCTACAATGGTTGGCCCTTGTACTATTACGCGCCCGACGAAAAACCCGGCGACGCCATTGGGCAGGACCGGGGCGGAGTTTGGTTCGTGGTCACCACCGACGGCGGGGCCGTGTACACCAACGCCCCGGTGAACGCCGCAGTTCACGCAGAATTGGGGAACATCTTGGTGGACGCCGCCGGACGCAGTCTCTATCTGTACACCAAGGACGAACCCAACGTATCCAATTGCGCTGGTGGCTGCGCTCTGGCTTGGCCTCCCCTGATTACCATCGCAGACCCGGTTCCCGGACCCGGTGTTGCCGCCGCCAGCATTGGGACCATTACCCGCGAGGACGGTTCCAAGCAAGTCACCTTCGGCGGCGACCCGCTCTACTACTACGCCCCCGACGAGAAACCGGGCGATGCCCTGGGGCAGAACCGTGGCGAGGTCTGGTTCGTCATCAACGTCCCCGAGCCGTTGTCCATGACCCTGGGAGCCAGCCAGGATGACACACTCTATGAGACCACCGGCAAGCCGCTGAACAACGGGGCTGGCCAGTGGGTCTTCGCGGGGAACACCGCCAACAGCGAACTACGCCGTGGACTCGTCACCTTCAACATCGCCTCCGGCCTACCGGCCGGGGCGGTGGTCAGCAGCGTCACGTTAACCATGAACATGTCCCGATCCATCGGCAGTGACGCTGCGGTGGGTCTGCACCGAGTTCTGGCCGACTGGCAGGAAGGGGCGGTCAAGGGATTCGGTAACGAAGGGGCAGGAGGCGACGCCGGTCAGGGAGACCCCACTTGGACTCAGCGGGCACTCGAGACCCTGGACTGGGACGCCCCCGGCGGCGACTTCGCGCCTGCCGCCAGCGCCGCCGTCACGGTGCAAGGCGCTGGCAACTACACCTGGAATTCAACCAAACAACTGATAGCCGACGCCCAAAGCTGGCTGGACGACCCCACCACCAACTACGGCTGGCTACTACAAGGCGACGAATCCAAATCCAAAACCGCCAAACGCTTCGACAGCAAAGACAACCCAACCGAAGGAAACCGCCCAGCGTTGCTGGTGAAGTACTACGCAGGTTAAGGGGCCGACATCCGTTCACCCTTACGGCCTGGCAAACCCGAAGTTGTTGCGCAAAGTCCCCTGCGTGTAGTCCTGGCGAAACAAACCCCGGAGTTGGAGTTCGGGGACTACTAGGTTTACGAAGTCTTGGTAGGCGCCGGGCATGTGGGTGGCGGCGAGTACGAAGCCGTCGCAGGCCTCGGCTTGGAACCAGGATTCCATCTGGTCGGCGACTTGGGTGGGGGTGCCGGTGAACAGTGGGAGTTCGCGGAGGGTGCCACGGCCCGACCACTTGATGAAGTCGTTGACGGTGGGGTTCTTGGTACCGCTCAGGTCCATCACCCGATCGAGGAAACCTCTCAGGCCGGTCATGGACGCTAGGGTTTCATCGGACAGCTGCTCGTCAACCGGATGCTGGGAGAAGTCATAGTTGAACACTTCAGAAAGAAGTGTCAGCGAGTCCACTTGGTTGGCCAGGCTCTCGATTTGCGCCAGCTTTTGTTGCGCTTTTCCCTCGGTCTCGTCCACCACCACGTACACCGCTGGGGCAACCTTCACCGAGTCCGGGTCGCGTCCCGCCAATTGCGCCCGTTGGCGGAGGTCGTCGCGGTAGGCTTTGCAGGCCTCGGGAGTGGGATAGATGACGAACAGCAGTTCACCCCAACGGGAGGCGAACCGACGGCCCCGCTCGGACTGCCCCGCCTGAATTAGGACAGGATGTCCTTGGGGAGACCGTGGCACCGTTAATGGGCCGCGCACCTGGAAGAATTCGCCGGAGTGGTCGACACGGTGGACTTTGTCTGGGTCGGCGAACTTGCCCGATTCCTTGTCCAGCAACACCGCGCCGTCCTCCCAGGAGTCCCACAGCTTACAGGCGGCCGCCATGAACTCGTCGGCAACTTCGTAACGGTCGTCGTGGCCCTGATGCTCCTGCACCCCAAAATTCTGGGCCTCGGAATCGTTGAGGGAAGTCACCACGTTCCAGGCAATTCTGCCCTGAGTAAAGTGGTCCAACGAAGCGAACAGCCGGGCAACGTGGAAGGGCGAGAAGTAGGTGGTGGAATAGGTAGCGCCCAAGCCCAGGTGTTCAGTTGCCAGGCCCATGGCCGTGATGATAGGGACCAGATCCAGCTTCACCACCCGCACGCCGTTTTCCACCGCTTCCTTGAATGAATCCCCGAAGCGACTGGGCATTGCCAGCCGGTCGTCAATGAACGCCAGATGAAACTTACCCCGTTCTAGTGTGGCCGCGATGTCCTGGTAGAACCGCAGGTCCATGAACCCAGGGTTGGTCTCCGGGTGCCGCCAGGAGCCGGTGTAGTTGGAGCAGTTGGAGGCCTGCAAAAAAGCCACCAGCAGCATTTGTTGATTTCGATTATTGGCCATGTTGAACGGCCCTCTATTTTTCGGGGTTAGGGTTGCTAAGCTAGCGAAGATTGCCCGGCGGGGATGCGCGGGGGACGTACCGGTTGCTTGGCCGTTAGGACGATTAATGCACAGGTCAGGGCAATGCCGCCAAAGAGTAAGAACACAAATGTGTAACTACCCTTGAGGTCGAAGAGTATTCCGGCCAACAGCGGGCCGGTTGACTGCCCCAGAAGCACTCCCGTTTCGCTGATGCCCCTAATGCGGCCCAGCGAGTTTCGGCCAAAGTAATTGGCGTACATGATGGAAATGATGACGTTGGAGCCTCCCGATACCGACCCAATCATCGCAGCGGCCCCGAAGGCCCCGATGGTGTTGTGAACGGTAAGCAGATACAGGGTGCTGACGCCCAGTATCACGAACACTATCGAGTAGGCGTAACGGGCCTGGACTTTCTCCAGAACCCAGCCCCAAGCGATGCTGCCGAAGGCGGATACGACCCAACTGAAGCTGATTGCCACCGCAGCCGAGGTCAACGTCATACCCTGGTCACGGTAGTAGGCCCCGATATGCACGTTGGTGCCCGTGTTCACGCAGAACATGGCCATGCCCATGAAGAACAGAATCCAAAACGTCCGGCATCTCAGGGTCTCGCCAAGGGTCCATGAATCGTCGGAAGATGCCGCCCGCTCCGCAGAAGAGGCCGGGGTATCTTGGTCATTGTCGGGAAGCAGTCCAATGTCCTCGGGACGCTCGACAATTAGGAACAAGGAAGGAGCCACCGCGACCGTGAGCACCACAATACCCAAGCTGAGCCAGGCGGCTTTGATGCCAAATTGGTCGATCATAATCGCCGACATCATCGTGAACACCAGTCCACCAATGGCCCCGCAGAGGAAGATTATGCCAATGGCCCGACCCCGCTTCTTGATGAACCAACGGGACGCCACCGTGCTTGCTCCGATGGGCGCGGGGCTATGGAAAATCACCCGCGCTGAAGCGTAGGCCAGGTAGAAGGTGAAGGGCACTGTGGCCCAGGCCAAGGAGGTCATGGCCAGTCCCAAAATCACCATGCTGACTACCATCACCGTGCGGACTCCGTACCGGTCGATGGCCCACCCAATTGCCGGTGACAACACCAACGCCGCCAAAGCCCCAGCACTGACGGACCCGCTAATTAGGGTGCGGCTCCAGCCCAACTGCTGGGACATGGGGTAGATGAAGATGGTCAGGGTGGTGATGTTGGGGGCCATCCGCGCGAAGACAGCAGTACCAGAGGCCCCAACCACGACCCAACCATAGTAGAAGGGAAAGATGTTCTTGAGTCTGTTTGCTAGCAGCAAGATTTCATTTCCCCACGTCGGTCCGGTATGTCAAAAACAGGCCCCAGCATCTAAGCGACTGCAGCCGCCAGATTCTTGACCGGAGCGCGGGCCTTCAGCACCAACAAGCTGCAACCAAGGGCCATGATGACAAACGCAACGAAGATAATCGTGTAGCTGCCCCGGACATCAAAAAGTATTCCAGCAATGACCGGCCCGGTCGCCTGCCCAAGCAGCACGCCAATTTCACCGAGTCCCCTAATTTTACCCAGGGAGTTCCGGCCAAAGTAGTTGGCGTACATTATTGAGGGCAACACGTTAGAGCCGGAAGAAATAACCCCAATCAACATAGCGGCGAGAAAGACGCCGCCCGTTCCAGCGACAAAAATCAGGTACAGACTGCTGGCCGCCTGGACCACGAACATCCCCGAATATGCGTACCGAACTTCGACCCGGTCGGCAACCCAGCCCCATACCAAGCTGCCGATTGCCGACACAATCCAACTTACGCTAACCGCCAGCGCTGCTGTGGTTGGCCCCAAGCCAACATCGCGAAAATAGGCCCCCATATGGACGCCGACACTGGTGTGCACAAAAAATATGGCGAACCCCAAGAACACCAACAACCAAAACGCCTTGGTTCGGGTAGCATCCTTAAAAGTCCATGAGTCGTCATCGTTTATCGTTACGTGGGGCGCATCGGCAATCGCAGGTATTGTTACATGCGGCGCGTCAGCAACCGCAGGGCTTAACGGGGGAGCGGGGACAGAATCGGGAACGCTATCGGGCGGTACTCCATCTGGACGGAGGCCAATGTCTTCGGGCCGCTCGGCCACCAAGAACAATGAAGGGGCCACCGAGGTTACCAGCACAATTAAGCCGATGGTAATCCAAGTCGCCTTGAGCCCGTAACTGTCCACCACCAGGGTCGCCACCATGGTGAACAAAATGCCGCCCAAAGCGCCAAACAGAAAAATCACTCCAATGGCGCGGCCCCGCTTTCTAATGAACCAACGTGACGCCACGGTGCTGGCACCGTTGGGGGCAGAGGTGTGAAAGACAACCCGAGCGACTGCGAAAGCCAAATAAAAGGTTAGCGGAATGGTCGCCCAAGCTAGCAACGTCATTACGACGCCCAAGACTATGACGCTAATCACCAAAACTGGTCGAGCGCCAAACCGGTCAATGGCCCAGCCAATCACGGGAGACATGACCAATGCCGCCAGAGCGCCGACGCTAACCGAACCCGCGATAAGCGTCCGGCTCCAACCCAATTCTTCGGATATGGGATAGATGAGTACCGTAAGTGTGGTAATCGCCGGAGCCATACGGGCAAAGACAACCGTGCTGGCGGCCCCAACCACAATCCAGCCATAGTAAAACGGGAACGTATCCCTCAATCGGGACGCAAGAAGCATTAAGACAGCCTTGCCGCCCAGGGACTGCGATTAGACAGGCGCGCGAAGGGGCGGAAGTTGAGGTTTCCAATTAAAAGCCAAGCCGATATGAGAACGCACCGGCAGGCAGCCCACCAATGATACACAAAACTTAATGCCTAAAACCGCCTAGGCACGGTCATCGCGGCATTGACTGACGTATTGAATGGTTAATATAATGAGGCGCCCAAACGACTGCCCAACATGACCTTACCCCGAAGTTAGTATCGTTGGATAGTAGAGTCCGGCTACTGCTTCAATGAACTCCTTCGGCGTTTTGCCTTTCAGCGAGCTGTGGGGCCTGACCTCGTTGTAGTCCAACCG
>JABMNL010000040.1 GCA_013204585.1 SAR202 cluster bacterium
CCGCATAAGAGCATCCTGGATTCCAGCTTTCGCTGGAATGACGAGGGGTAGGCGTTGGCCCGACAAACACGTAGGGGCGGGGTTCAAACCCGCCCTAGCAATCGTAAACCACGCTCGTTCCCCCTACATATTCGTGGCCCAGCCGGACTCCCCCAGTGTTGTCTTCGTTTCGACAACCATCCTGGCAAAGAAACAGGGCACCCCGATGAATCGGGGCACCCCTACAAACGTCGTAAGACCGACCTGACAGTCGGAAGAAACCTACAGTGCGGCTTCTACCCGTTTGCGGAAATCTTCTCCCGCCAGCCGCATCAGGCCCTGCGACGATACGGTGATGAAATTCGCGCCTAGTTTTATGAACTCGGCCACACCCGCGGCGTCGGCCGGTGAGTTGCCACCAGCTCCCACATGTTTGCCCGAGCCTTTGATTTTGGGTATAACTTGGCTCATCAGGCGTCGCACCTCAGCAGCCCCCGGATTGCCCATGCTTTGCCCCAGGTCACCCGCGGCCACGTGCAGTACGTCAACGCCAGGGACGCTCAGAATCGCGTCCAGGTTGTCAACGGCTTCGGTTTCCTCGACCATGGGAATGACCAGGACTTGGGAGTTAATCCACTTGGCTGACTCCTCCCTGGTAACGCCGACGCCATAATCATGAGCACGTCCCCCCGCCACACCACGGCGACCCTCAGGATAGTAACGCGCTGCCTGGGCCACTGATTCAGCGTCCTCGCGGGTGTTGATGTGCGGCACGATTATTCCCTGCACACCACGGTCTAAGAACCGCAGAATCGTGGCATCAGCATGGTCTGGAATGCGGGCGATGGGGGTGATGCCAAAAACTTCGGCTGCCCGAACCATGTGCTCCACCTGGTCTAGGTCCATCGGGCCGTGTTCGCAGTCAATCATCACAAAGTCATAGCCGATGGCCCCAAAGATCTCGACAATATCGGGGGCGAAACGGCTAACGATTGCGCCGAAGACGACTTTCCCTTCCGCTAGTTTGGCCTTGGTTGTGTTTGTTCGCATAGTTGGTTTTTTCTCCAGGAATTATTAAGGTTAAGGTTTCATGGCCTTGCTTGAGTCGTTGGTGAAACCCGGCATAACGTCTTTGGCGAAGCGGCGCAAAGTAGCAATACCCGCCGGGCTGTTCAGCAGAACGTACTCGACGCCGATGTCACGAAGGTCTTGGATCTTTTGGCTGACATGGTCCGGCGAGCCATAAATTACCCCAGCTTCGGCACCCTCGCGCGTGTCTTGGAAATTGGCTTGCTGCGCCAAATCTTGGGTCCGGCGGCGGGCAGCCATGCGCGTCTCAATCGCCTGGTCGTACTCGGCTGCGGAGTCAACGATATTGACGGAGCGGGCCACCGCCACACTCATTGGATCGAAGGTGCGGCCCAGGGATTCGACCTCCGACTTGAAGAGGGCGACTTCCTGGGTAATCATTTCGAACGAATCGAATTGGCCCAGCAGCATGTTGAAACCCAGTTTGGCGACCTGTTTGATGGACCGCGGACTTCCGGCCCCCATCCATAGTTTCGGGTGCGGTTTCTGTACGCTGGACGGCTCGACCACTACCCCGTTGTACTCCCAATAAGTCCCTTTATGCGACCAAGGTGTATCCGATGTCCAGGCCTTCATCATCACCGCCAAGCACTCCTCAAAGCGGGCGTCCGCTTCCTCCATTGGGATTGAAAACCCTTCGAACTCCTTAAGGCGATACCCCTTGCCAATCCCGGCGTCGACCCGGCCGTCCGACAAAAGGTCCAGGGTAGCAATTTGTTCTGCGAGCAAAACTGGGTTGTGCCAGGGCAGCACAATGACTGCCGTGCCCAGTCGCAACGTCGTCGTCCGAGCGCCAATCCAGGTGAGCAGATTCAGTGATGCAGATACCTGACCGAAGCCGGTGAAGTGATGTTCCACCAGGAAGGTACTGTGGTAGCCCAGTGACTCCGCCTCGACGTTGCGGTCGACAAATTCGCGGAATCCCGCGCCGCTATCGACGTTGGGTCCACCGCGGCTCGCCTGTGCACTGCCGAACATCCCAAACTGCATAATCTCTCCTAAGCTGCTGGCTTTATTACGAAGCCGGTCAGGCAAATATCGGTAACCGCCAATGGCAAACGACCAATAAAAATAACAAGGGGTCGTCCCGATGCATCGGGACGACCCCTTGTTCGGTCTCGATTTAAACGCGGCAGTGCCGCCTTAGCTGGCTGCTCCGGCCCCAATCTTGGTGAGCAGGGGCTTGGTGCTGACGATGTGGCGCTTCAGGCCCATCGCATCGGGGCTTAGACCCATGGCCAGCCCAATGGCCTGGGGCATGTGGAGGATGGGCAGGCCAATCGGCCGACCGGCTTGGGCCGCCGCCTTGGGCTGGAAGCTGTCCAGGTTTAGGTGGCAAAGCGGGCAGGGCGTAATCATGGCATCGGCGCCCAAGTCTTTGGCCTCGGAGGTGTGCTTGCCAACCATGGCCATTGAGTTGCGCTCGTTGATGGTCAAGATGGGGAACCCACAGCAGCGGGTCTTGCCAGCAAAGTCCACCACCGTCGCGCCAATGGTCTCGATAATCTTTTCTAAAGCGTCCTGACGTTCAGGATGGTCTTCAAACTCCAGGGCCTCGGTGGGCCGGACGATATAGCAACCATAGAAGGGCGCCAACCGCATTCCGGCCAACGGGCGGGTAACCAAGCTCAATAACTTGTCCAGGCCCACGTCCTCAATCAACACCCAGAGCAGGTGCTTGGGGCGAGCATTTCCCTTGTACTCCAGGCCTTCTTCGGCCAGGAAGGTGTTGACCTTGGCCCGATATTCAAGATTCTTTAGCCGGTGATTGGCCTGGCTCATGACCCCCTGACAGGTGCTACAGATGGTCAGTATGGGCAGGTCCAGCGCCTCGGCCATGGCGAAGGTGCGGGCGTTCAGGGTATCGCCCAGCAACTCGTTCTTCTCTTGCAATACCCCTGCGCCGGTGCAAGACGCGGCGGGCATCTCCTGAAGCTCAATTCCAAGCTTCTCGCAGATGAGTTTGGCCGCCGGATACAACTCCGGACAACCGCCTCGGGACACACAACCTGGGAAAAAGGCGTACTTCAAACCAGTACTCCGTGATTTACCGAATAGGTGAAAACGGTTGGCGGCAGACTAGCGCTGCCCTGACCGTTCTTTTTTCTAAAGTTTGGCAGCGAACTAGCGCTGTTCTGGCCCTTCCACTTTGTCGAATATCTTACGGATATTCTTGGACTGCGGGAGCTTCTTATGGATGATGGGCGGCATCTTGCCGTGGGTGATTGCCTGAATGGCAATGGGCGCGTAACCGACCAGGGCCGTTATATTGGTCATACCCACCGACTTGGGCACTAATCTCAGCTCGTCCAGCCAACCGCTGTGCTCAACCGAGTCGCTGAAGGCCTCGGTGTGACGCGCGCCGTTGGTGTTGTGGAAGCCAGCTTGCAACGCCTGGTCGCGCATGGCCATGATTCGGTCCATCGGAGCGACACTCTTGGGGCAGGCTTGGACGCACTCCATACAGCGGGTGCAGTCCCACATGCCCGAGGGTTTATTCAGCTCTTCCAGCCGGTCTTTGGAAACGCCGTTTTCGTCGCCGTCTCGTGGGTCGGCGGTGAAGCGGTAGGCCTTGGCCAGAGCAGCCGGCCCCAGGAAGGACGGGTCAACCTCTAAGACCGTACAGTCGGAAAAACATGAGCCGCACATGATGCAGGAGGTAACGTCCGACAAGTGCAGCATGGCCTCGTTGGATGCGATGTACTCGGCCTCTGGCTCGGGGCCTTCGGGCTTCAAGTACGGCTCGACCTGCATGATTTTGTCCCAGAACCCGTCGAAGTTGACCACCAGGTCTTTAATCACCGGCATGTTACCGGCGGGTTCTATGGTGATGACCCCGTCCACGAGCATGTCTTTGGCCTGGGTCTTACAGGCCAGTCCGGCGTGACCGTTAATCCGCACGGCGCAGGAGCCACAGATTGAACTGCGGCAAGAACAACGCAGGCTGAAGGTGCCGTCTGTGTCTTCGCGGATCTTAATTAGGGCGTCCAACACGGTGCCATTGTCTTCAATGGCTGCCGTGAAGTCCTCCCAATAAGGCTTGGGGTCGGCGGCTTCTGGATCGAACCTTTGTACCCTTAGCTTGACGTCCATCGGCTAGTATTTCCTCTCTTCAGGAGTCCACTGGGTGATGCTAACAGGGGCGTAGCTCAGTTCGGGGCCTGACGCTCCTTTCTTGATTACCAAATGCTTCATCCAATTTTCGTCGTCCCGATTGGGATAGTCGGTGCGGGCCTGGGCCCCACGGCTGTCCTTGCGGTCCAAAGCGCTCATGGCGATGGGGGTGGCGATGTCGAGCATGAAGCCCAACTCCAGCGCAAAGACCAGGTCGGTGTTGAACACTTTACCCTTGTTCTCAATCGGCACTGTCTCGTAGCGCTTTTCAAGTTCTTTCAGTTCGACAAGGGTTTTCTTCATTCCCTCTTCGTTCCGATAGACCGCCAGGTTCCGGTTCATGGACTCGCCCATGCCCAAACGGACAGCGGCAATCCGGTCCCCGTTCTGGGGGCGGTCCAAGAAATCTTGGATACGTTTTTCTTCGTTGCGCACGGCTTTGTCGACATCGAATTCGACGTAGTCGGTATCCCGACAAGCCGCAGCGGCGTGGTTGCCAGAGCGCTCTCCGAACACGATGGTGTCCAACAAGGAGTTGGCTCCCAACCGGTTGCCGCCGTGGACGCTAACACAGGCGCATTCGCCAGCCGCGTACACGCCCTCAAGGTTAGTCTGTCCATCAACGTTGGTGCGGATGCCGCCCATGGCGTAGTGCATGCCAGGGCGTATGGGGATGGGCTCTTTAATCATGTCGCAGCCCACTAGGTCGATGCCAATCTCACGAATCTGGCTGAGCTTCTCCATGATTAGGGCTTCGCCCAAGTGGCGGCAGTCCAAGTAGACGCAGCCGTCGACGCCGTTTCCGGCGTTAATTTCTGTTTGTTCGGCGCGGGAGACCACATCTCGGGATGCCAACTCCATCATGTTGGGAGCGTACTTTTCCATGAAGCGGTTTCCATCTTTGTCCAGCAGGTAAGCGCCCTCGCCCCTGGCCGCCTCGGAGATTAGCACTCCGCTCCCAGCCAATGTGGTGGGGTGGTATTGAACCATTTCCATGTCCATGAGTTCGGCCCCGGCATTGTAGGCCAAGGCAATACCGTCTCCAGTGCAAATCAGGGCGTTGGTGCTGGGCTCAAATACCCGGCCAAAACCGCCGGTGCAGAAGATTACCCTCTTGGCCCGGATGGCGTAAATCTGGCCGGTACGAACCTCCAGCGCCATAACACCGCAGATTTTGTTGTCTTCGATAATTAGCGAGGAGACGAACCACTCTTCGTAGCGACGCACGCCCGACTTGATGAGCTGTTCGAACATGACGTGGAGCAGGGCCTGCCCCGTGAAGTCGCCGACAAAGAAAGTCCGGGCGCGGCGTTGACCGCCAAAGGCCCGGGTGCCGAGGCGTCCTTCATCGTCACGGTTGAAGGTGACTCCGAAATGCTCCATGTCGATGAGCGCTTGGCCAGCGGCCTTGCACATGACTTCAATAGCGTCCTGGTCGCCCAGGAAGTCGCTACCTTTCACAGTGTCATAGGCGTGGTCTTCCCACTCGTCGCCGCGGTCGGTGAGGGCTGCATTAATGCCGCCCTGGGCCGCGTTTGAGTGGCTGCGCACCGGATGTACTTTACTGATGATTGCCGTGCTGGCACCTCCGGCACGGGCCGCAATTGCCGCCCGCATTCCCGCCAGACCTGCACCGATTACCAGGACATCATGCTCGAGCATGCTTGTCTACTTCCTCCAAATTCGCCTTAACCCTAGTCCAAACTGTCGGGACAGTCTCCGATTCATTTCCACCGGCAGAGACCGCCACCTATACTACCAAAAAAGGTGTCTCCTATCTAGCTTCCACTAAATACGGCGGCGGATTATCAAACACCGGGCAAACACCGGGCAAACACCGGGCAACAACCGGGCAATAACCGGGCGATTACTTGGACAATAACGGCTGGGCCAAAAGCATTGATGCGATGGTCTTTCCGTCGTTAATCTCGCCGGTCTTGAACATGGCTATTGCCTGACTAAAGGGCAGGCGCACCACCTCGATATTCTCGTCTTCATCGCCTTCCAGCTTGGAGGCTCTGAGGCCGGTGGCCAGATAGGCGTGCATGTACTCCGTGGCCCAACCGGGAGCAACCCAGAAGCTGGATAGGTGCTGCAGTTTGTCGGCGGTGTAGCCAATCTCTTCTTGAAGCTCCCGCAGTACGGCTTCCTCGGATACTTCGCCTTCTTCCACGCCCCCGGCGGGAACCTCTAGAAGGGCTTCCTCCGCTGGCTTCCGGTATTGGCGCACCAAAATCACGTTGCCGTCTTCGTCCACCGGGACGATGCAAACAGCGTGGGAATGCTCGACGATTTCCCTGGTTGCGCTGCGTCCGCTGGGCATGCGCACGGTATCCACGCGCAGGTTGAGGATGTTTCCCTCGAAGATACGCTTGGACTCGAGAGTGGGTTCCGAGTGGAAATCGGCCGGTAAATCACCGGTGTTTTCAGGAGAATTTTCAGGCATGATTACTGGCCACGGATGCTGAAGCCCAAGCGGCGGGTCAGCGTTCCGAAGAAATAACTGGGCGGATGGGCACGCAGGAACCGTGCCCGATAGGGACTCTGCTTCAACTCGACCCGGTCTCCCAGGTCCAGGGGATAGTCCACGTAGCCGTCCACACTCAATATGGCCGGTTGGTAACCCTCAAGGGTTAGATTAATCTCAGAAGAAGACCGCAGCACCATCGCCGCGCTCAGGCCCATGTGCGCCGCCACTGTCTTTAGCACCATTGCGTTGGACTCGGGATCAAGGATGGGACCGCCAACGGCCAGGTTGTAACTGGTGCTGCCGGTGGCCGTGGACACGATTACGCCGTCAGCCCGAAAGGTAGTAACAGGCGCTCCATCAATCACACCGGAAACGGTTACCACCCGTGATACTGCACCCCTGGCCAATACGACGTCGTTCAAAGCATGGTAAGGACCCTCAGTGCCAGCCCCCTTGGCCTTGAACACCGTGGCCTGCAACATGTTGCGCTCGTCCACCCTTGGATTGCCATTGAAGTAGGAAGGCAGGCGTTCCATTGCCTCGTCGACCTGCAGTTCAGTCATGAAGCCCAGACGGCCCATGTTAATGCCGACAATGGGTATTCCGGCTGGCGCGGTAAAGTGCACCGCCCGCAGGATGGTTCCATCGCCGCCCACTGTAATCACCAGGTCGGTGTTTTTTGCTCTGGGCAGCAGGGTTTCCAAATTCTCAGCGGGAGCCAGCCAGCTACTCTCCGACAGCTTCAAGTCGTGGAGAATCGCAGTGCTCAAGTCCAAAGCCTCAGGCACCCTGGCGTTGTAGATGATTCCGATGTTTTTCATGGCGTTATTACCGGGCGTTATTTCGGGTGTTATTAATTAACTGGCTCGTATTTTCTGGGTCTTAATTATGGACTCTTTTCTATTGAATAACCGCTGAATAACTGCCTGGGTAACTCCCCAATCGGGTAATCCGCCAGTGCAGCGCAAAGGCGGCGAATTGCCCGTCTAACCTAGCACCGGCCTGGAAGGGGTGTCAACGACGGTCTACACCGCCAGCGCCCGCACCGCCGATTGGGCCGCTTCCATGACGAATCCAGGAGCAATCCCCAAGAAAACCATGGCCGCTCCGGCCAGTCCCAGGGCCAGCCAAGGGGCGGGCGACACTGTAATCTTTTCTTCGGACACGGCTGGCTGCGTGAACATTATCCGGATGATGCGGATGTAGTAGTAGGCCGAGACTGCGCTGTTAATTACGCCCAGCAAGGCCAGCCAGGTCAGTCCGCTGTCCACCGCCGCCGTGAAGATGTACAACTTGGCGATGAATATCCCGGTTGGCGGCACGCCAACCAGGGCCAGTAACGACAGGGCAAAAATAATCGACAATACCGGTGCCCTGGTCACGAGCCCGGCGTAATCGCTGATTTGGTCGCTGTTTATCTTCGTACTGATGGCGGTGATGGCGATGAAGGCCGTCAGGTTGGACGCTGCATATGCCGCCAGGTAGAACAAGACCGAGTCGGGCCCAATGGCGGCAAACTCTGGCGCTCTGAAAATCCCCTCGCCGGACTTCACTCCCGCCGCGACGCCCACCAGGATGTACCCGGCGTGGGCGATGGTGCTGTAACCGAAGAGCCGTCTGATGTTGCTCTGGCTAATGGCCACCAGGTTACCGATGACCATCGACGCCGCAGCCAGTCCGGCAATCAGGATTCCCCAGTCCAATGCCACGTCGAAGAAGCCAGTGAAAAACACTCGCAGCAGAACGGCGAACGCGGCGGCTTTGCTGGCCACGGACAAGAACGCGACCACCGGAGTGGGCGCGCCCTCATAAACGTCGGGAACCCACATCTGGAATGGCGCCGCAGATAGCTTGAATCCGAACCCAGCCACCATCAATATGATGCCGATAAACAGGGCGTAGCTGCCGAAAGGCATGTCCCCAGTCGCCTGGCCGATAGACGTGGAAATCTCGGCCAGTTGGGTGCTGCCAGTAAAGCCAAACACCAGGGCCATCCCATACAACATCAGGGCCGAGCTGATTGCCCCGATAATCAGGAACTTCATCCCCGCTTCGGTGGACTGTCGGTTCAACAAGAACGCCGCCAACGCGGCCAACGGCAAGGTCGTCAGTTCTAGCGAGATATAGATTGTTATCAGTTCAGTGGCGGCCGCCAGCAGCATCATGCCGGTAGCCGAGAATAGTATCAGCCCGAAGTACTCGCCCTGGAACCGCTCAAGATTCTTTACGTAGTCAGTGGACGACAGCACCACCAGAGCCGTTGCTCCGATGATTAAGAAATTGAAGAACAGGGCGAACCGGTCAACGGACAATGCCCCCAATAGAACGCTCGGCTCGTCAGTGGAGAAGACGCCAGAGCCTTGAAGCAAATTAGTGGACTCGCTGATGTCGTAGAACTGAATCAGACTCAGCACGAAAGGCCCGGCCAACGCGGCAAAAGCAAAGTAGGGCAGCAGGCTCTTTTTCGGCAGGACCAAGTCCAGCAGGATTACCAAAAGCCCTGCGCCAGCCATGGCCAGGTACGGCGATATTACGTAGAAATCGTGGACTGACATTACTTGTTAATCACCCCGTTCAATACGTCCACCATGGGGTTCAGTCCAGACTCAAATACATCGGTCAACAATGATGGCCAGACGCCGATTCCGACGATGGTCACCACCATTAACACCAAGGGCGCAGCCTCGACTAGCGACGCATCGGTCAGGTTGGCAAACCGATCCCGGCGCTCTCCAAAGAAAGTTCGTTCCATCATCCAAAGGATGTAACCAGCCGCCAGCACGATTCCCAAGACCGCCAATACTGTGGGCCAATCGTAGGCTGTGTAAGCGCCCAAGAATACCAATAGTTCGGATACGAAACCGCTGAGTCCAGGTAGGCCCAACGAAGCCAGCCCAGCAATGAGCATGGCCACCGCCACCACCGGCATTCTTCCGGCTAGGCCTCCCAAGTCGGGAATGTAACGGGTATGGGTTTTTTCGTAGACCAGGCCCACACAGAGAAACAGCAGCCCGGTCACCGTGCCGTGGGTGAATAACTGCATCGCCGCACCGCTCAGTCCGGTGACGGTCAGAACACCGTCGGAAATACCCACCGAGGCGATGCCGACCAGCACCAGACCCATGTGGCTGATGCTGGAATAGGCGATGAGCCGTTTCAAGTCAGTCTGCCGCATCGTGATTACCGCGCCGTACAGTACGCTGATCACTCCCAATGCCATCAACGCCCAAGCAAAACGGTCGGTCTGGGAAGGGAACATGCCCACGTTTATTCGCAGCAGGCCATAGCCGCCCATCTTTAGCAGCACCCCCGCCAGCATGACGCTGGCCGCGGTGGGCGCGTCAGTATGAGCATCGGGCAACCAGGTATGCACTGGCCAGGTGGGCAGCTTGATGGCGAACCCGGCAAAGAAGAGCCAGAACAGGCCCGACAGCGGTATCAACAACCCAGCCGAGGTCAGCATGGTCGCCTCGGTGGATAGTTCAATCATGTTGAAGGTGCCAACGTCCGCCGTCACGAACACGGCAACGATGCCCACCAACATGAAGGCGCTGCCCAGGATGGTGAAAATCAAGAATCTCATGGCCGAGTATTCTTTGCGTCCACTGCCCCAAACAGAAATGAGCATGAACATCGGCACCAGCTCCAACTCCCAGAAGAGGAAGAAGAGCAAAAGGTCCATCGAGGTAAAGACACCCATGACCGCCGTTTGCAGCAACAGCAGCCACACGAAATACTCTTTGACGCGCAACTTAACGTGCCAGGACGCTAGCAGGGCACACATGCCCAGCAACCCGGTCAAAGCAACCAAGGGCGCGCTAAGACCGTCCACCGCCAACAGGAAGTTGGCGTTTAGTCCCACATCGGGAATCCAGGTGAACTGGTCGATGAACTGGAACCGTGCCGCGTCAGCGCTCCGGTCAAAGAACCCAAACACCAGTAGGGACAGCACCAAGTCGACCACGCCAATTAGGACGGCAAAGCCGCGAATGTTGCGGTCGCCTTTGACCAGCAATAGCAACACCAATGCTCCCACCGCAGGCAGAAACACCGTCGCCGTTAATAGTCCGTTATAGCCGTCTACCATTTAATTTCCACTAACAACTAAGCCAACCATCATGCCAACAACAGGGCCAAAATTATTGCCAGAACGCCAAAGGCGATTCCGGTGGCGTAGGCCTGAACCTGGCCGGTCTGGAACCGTCCGATGGCCGTGCCAATGTTTCGGAAGAACCATCCGATTAGATCCACGGTGCCGTCGACCAGGTTACGGTCAATCCAGTCCAGGGTCCCGGCAATGACCCGGAAGAACCATTTCCGGACCGCCACATCTTCGTAAAGAGTGTCGATGTAGTACTTATTGGACAACAGCGTGTAGACCGAGCCTAACTTTTCCAATGGCTCGGCTCGCTGGTCCCGGCGTTTCAGGTAAATCCCAATTGCCAGTCCGATGCCAGACAATGCCGCCACCGTCGACACGACCGCCATCCCGAAGCTGAAATCCAACGTCTCCGAATGTCCCCCTAGACCCCGGGCTGCGCCGAGACCGTCGGCCAAGAACCCGGTTATCCAATGCTTGGGGATGCCCAGCTGTTCGTCCCATTGGGGGTTCGCCAGGTAACCCAGGGTCACTGCTGCAATTCCCAGTAACGCCATGGGCAGAACCATCACGAAAGGAGACTCGTGCAGGTGAACGCCGCCGTGGCCCGCTGCTCCGGCTGGAGCGGCCTGCGCCTTCTCCTCCAGTTCTTTCTCGATACCGCCACGGAAATCCCCGTGGAAGGTCAGAATAATCATTCGGACGGTGTAGAAGGCCGTGACGATCACGCCAGCCAGCAACGCTGAGAACGTCACCCGGTTGACCCAGGTATCCACCAGCCCAGTGCCGTTCCAAGCTCCCAAAAGAATCTCGTCCTTGCTCCAGAAACCGGCCAGGGGAACGATTCCCACCAGGGCCAAACCGGCCACAACCACCAAGATATAGGTGATGGGCATGTGACGCCGCAGGCCACCCATGTAGCGCATGTCGAAGGTGCCGGTGGCGTGGTTAACGCTACCAGCCCCCAAGAATAATAGGGCCTTGAACGCCGCGTGGGTCACCAGATGGAAGATGGCCGGGGCGTACAGCCCCAGTCCCAACGCCGCAATCATGTAGCCCAATTGACTGACGGTGGAATAGGCCATAACCCGCTTGATGTCGTTCATCACCAAGCCCATGGACGCCGCAAAGATTGCGGTGAATGCCCCGACCAAGGCCACTACAGTCATGGCGTCCGCAGAGTGCTCAAATACTGGGAAGAACCGGGCCACCAAGAATACACCGGCGGCGACCATGGTCGCCGCGTGAATTAGTGCGCTGACCGGGGTCGGGCCTTCCATGGCGTCTGGAAGCCAAGCGTGGAGCGGGAACTGGCCCGACTTGCCCATGGCACCGGCAAAGATTCCCAGGGCCAGCCAAGTCAAAGCTGCTCCGCCCAGGACTGCGCCCAAGGCCGCCTGCGGTTGGGCGGCCTGCCAGATGTCTGGAATATGGAAGGCGTTTAGTCCAATAGCAGCAAAGTCGTCGGCCCGACCGAACAGGTACAGGATGGCAATCAAGAAGCCGACATCGCCAATGCGGGTGATGATAAAGGCCTTCTTGGCCGCCGCCGCAGCAGCGGGCCGCTCGTGCCAGAACCCAATTAGCAGGTAGGACGACACACCCACCAACTCCCAAAACACATAGAGCTGGACGATGTTAGACGCCAACACCAACCCCAGCATAGAGGCGGTGAACAATGACATGTAGGCGTAGTAGCGGGAGAAGCTGGGGTCGCCCTGCATGTAGCCCAAGGAATAAATCTGCACCAGCAGACTAACCCCGGTGACAACCACCAACATTACGGCGGTTAGTGGGTCAACCAACAGCCCCATATCAATGGTTGCATTGCCGACGGACAACCATTTCACAGGCTCGAAGGTTAGGTCGTGATGCAGAGCCACCGAGCGCAGAGTCCAGATGGAAAATCCCAACGCCGTGCCAAGTGCGCCAATGGTGATAAACCCGCTAATCATGGAATATCGGTTAAGCAGCGGCCGGACCACCAGTGCAATTAATACAAAGGAGGCCAGAGGCAGCAGGAAGATTGACCATATGACAGCTTGGCTAACCATCTATAGCTTCCTAAGTATCTCCTCAGCAACGTGTTCCCGTCCCTTTGGGACGTAAATCTTGAACGGGACTCTTTCAGCCCAGTCCAAAATATCGCCCTCCGGCAAGATGCGGGTGGGCAGGCCCTCGCCTTCGAGGACTTCCTTCCACATTTCAGCCAGCATCAGGTTGGGCGCTTGTTTGAATTCAACCCACATAATAGTTCTCTATCTAATCCCTTTATCGGCTAAACCCTTTATAGGGTCAGTGCCGCATCAGGGTGGCTTCGGTCAGATCCACCGACTCGTTGGTCCGGTACATGGCGAACACGATACCCAGACCCAGGGCAATTTCGGCCGCCGCCACCGTAATGATGAACACCGCGAAGACCTGTCCGGTGAGCACGGTGCTGATATCGTCCTGCAGGGCCGCAGGCGTCAAATATTTGGACATGGCCACCAAAGACACGTTTACGGCATTGAACATAAGTTCGATGGACATTAAAACGGCCAAGACATTGCGCCGGGCAAGGGCCCCATAGAGGCCGATGCAGAACAAAACCGCCGAGACAATGAGGAAGGCTTCAAAGGACATCTTCGGTTAGCCCCTCCCCGTACCCGGATTTGGCCGCACCAGGACTAAAGCACCAATCAACGCCGCCAGTAACAGCAGCGACACTGCCTCGAATGGCAGCACGTAATCGCCAATCAACAGGTCGGCTAGGCCCGCCCCCTGAACCTCTGCCTGTTCTTCTGGGCTGATGACGCCCGACTCGGTTAAAGCTTCGCCGGTGAGGGTGGTTACTGCGTTGGTCTGCACCAATTCCACCCGTTCTTGTTGCTCGGCGGGCAAGAAGTCCCACTTGGTGTCCACGGCCACCGTGATTAGTGACACCAGCAGCAGGGAGGCAAAGACCACCGACGGAATCTGCAACCGGTTGGGCTGGTTACCGTGCTGTACATCCTTGGTCAGCATCACGGCAAAGATGAGCAAGATTGCAATGGCCCCGACGTAAATCAGGACTTGAACAACGGCCAAGAACTCGGCGTTGAGCAGCACGAAGAATCCGGACACGGCCATAAAGACCACCACCAACAGCAAGGCGGCCCGAAAAAGGTCTTTCACCAGCACCACGCCAAGCGCAGCGCCAATGGCCATCACGGTCAATATCCAAAAGACAACATCCTGGAAAAGCATCTACGCGTCATCCTCCCGAGGAACTGGACGCGCAGTCGGGCGGTCTTCCACAAAGGACGAGTCCACCCGCGGTTCCTCATCTAGGAGGTCCGAAGGCACCGGCCGGTCTATCCTCATGCCCGCCTTCTCTCTTTGGTGCCATTGCCAAGACTCCCGGCCCACTTCCTGCCAGTGCAGCGGTTTGCCGCCCCTGGGGTCGTAGCCAGCGTCCTCCAATTGAGGCCGAAAGAAAGTGCTGGGGTGCTTGTCGGCCTGGCGCAGGTGGTCGATATCAATGACCATATTCTTCCTGGAATATTGGCCCTGCTCGAACCCGCTGCCCATGAATAGTGCGTCATAGGGGCAGGCTTCCACGCACAAACCGCAGAACATGCAACGGTTTATGGAAATATCAAAGAGTTCCAACCGGTACTTGTCGCCTTCCGCCGGAGCGGTCTCGCTGGGGGTGGTCACTATCTTGATAATCCCCAGCGGACAATACTTGGCGCACGATGCGCAGCCAGTGCACCGCTCTTCGTACCAAACAAATTCTTCGCCCCGGAAACGGGGATGTTGCTTAACCCGTTGTTCGGGATACTGAACAGTAAAAGGCTTCTTGGTGAAGTTCTTCAACGTGACCAACAGACCCTTGGCCATAGCCAGTCCGTACATGCTAAAACACCTCCGGAGCAGCGATGGTAACTCCCGAAACGGGCCTAACCGGTCTAACTTTGTCTTGTATCAGTGTGCCAAAAATCAGCAAGCAGCCGATGGCCACGCCGAAGTTTATTCCGGCCATTATCCACAAGTCGGTGGCTTCCAAAATGCCCGCGCCATCACGGAGGAAATAGACTTCCAGCGCGGTGGCAAACAGGTTAATGATGCTGAGGGGCAGTAAGAACTTCCAAGCAAAGGCCAGCAATTGGTCAATGCGCAACCGGGGGAAAGTGGCCCGGATCCAACTGAATACGAAGGCCAAGACCCCAATCTTCATTAGGAACCAGGCCCAGCCCAGGTAGCTGGAAGCGGGGCCGGACCAACCGCTGAGGAACAAGGTGACCATCACCGCCGAAGAGGTCAGGACTGCGCCGAACTCGGCGGCCTGAATAAGGGCGAATTTCACCCCGCTGTATTCGATGTGATACCCGGCGATAATTTCAGATTCAGCCTCGGCCAGATCAAAGGGAGTCCGGTTCAACTCTGCCGAGGTTCCGGCAAAGAAGACAAAGAAGGCCAGGGGCTGCACCAGTAGGAATGGGACCGTCTGTGCCGATACCACATCGGCCATGGACATGGACCCGGCAACCAACACTACGCCAAGCAGGGACATGACCACCGGGACTTCGTAGCTAATCAGCACGGCAACGCCCCGGGATGCGCCGAACATGGCATACAGATTGTTTGACGACCAACCGGCCATAAATATGGCGATGGACGTTATCGAAGTTACGGCCAGGACGTACAGCACACCGACGTTCAGGTTGGCCAACGCGGTATCTTTGGCGAAGGGCACCACGGCCATCATCAATATGACCGGGGCGACCATGGCCACCGGCACAATCATGAAGACGATACGGTCGGCTCCCCGTGGAGTCAGGTCTTCTTTGAACAGCAATTTGAACAGGTCGGCCATGGGCTGCAACGTGCCGAACGGTCCCCAGCGGTTGGGGCCAACCCGGTTGTGGAACCGGCCAATGAGTCTCCGCTCAGCCCAAGAGAATCCGCCAGCGCCCAGCAGCACGCCATTAGCCAATAGGAACATGATGGCGAATCCGGACGCAACGTAAGCCAACCCGCAGGGCAATAGCTGACCCACAAAATCGTATATCACCCGGAACAAGAGGGTGTCATAGAGGATGTTGTCGGGGCCTAGAACGCAGTTCATCGGTCCACTTCACCCAGGTTAATGTCCAAGCTGCCCAGCGTCACAATCATGTCCGCCAATTTCCAGCCCACCAAAAGGTGTTCGGTAACAGTCAAATTGAGTAGCGACGGGGATCTTATCTTCATTCGGTAGGGACTAATTCCGCCGTCCGACACCAGATAGAAACCAAGCTCTCCCTTGGAAGCCTCCACACGCCCGTAGGCCTCGGCGCCAACCGGGGGTCGCAGCACCAACGGCACGTCGGCCCTGGTCACTCCCGGTTCAATCTGCTCGATACACTGCTTAACGATGCGGATGCTCTGGTGAATCTCCTGAATACGTACCCAAAACCGGTCGTAGTTATCGCCGCCGGTGGCCGTGGGTACGTCGAACTCCATCCGGTCGTAGGCGTCGTAGGGGTCCATCTTGCGCCAGTCCCAGGCCAGTCCGCTGGCCCGGAGTACCGGCCCGCTGACCGAGCTGTTGATGGCCACGTCCAAGGGCAGAATGCTGACGCCACGGGTGCGAATCATGACGATTTCGTTCTCCAGGATCAGTTGCTCAATCTCTCGGTACTCGGTTTCAAAGTCTTTCAAGAACTGGTCTAAGGCCGGCCAGAAATCGTCCGGGGCATCGAAGAAAACCCCGCCGGGACGCGAATAGCTCAGGGTAATTCTCGCTCCGCAGAGCATCTCGAACAGGTCGAGGATTCGCTCCCTGGAACGGAAGGCATACATCAGGGGAGTGCCCAGGGTTCCCAGGTCTTGCAAGAAGAACCCGATGCCCATCAGATGACTGGCCACCCGCTGTAGCTCGGCGGTCAGCGTCCTCAGGTACTTGGCCCGTTGGGGCACTTCTACGCCCAGTAACTTCTCTACCGCCAAACAATAAGCCTGGTTGTTAATCATGGACGAGACATAGTCCAAGCGGTCGGTCAGGGTGACGATCTGGGTGTAATTCCGTTCCTCGGCCAGCTTCTCGGTGCCCCGGTGGAGGTAGCCAAATATTGGCTCTACTTCCAGGATTTCCTCGCCGTCAAAGGTAACGCGCAGCCGAAACACCCCGTGGGTACTGGGGTGCTGCGGCCCGATATTCACCGTCATTGGCTCAGTTCGGATTGGCATGAGTTAGTTCGTGCCTCGGGTTGTGCTTGCTACGGGGACAAGGGCGACGAATTGGGGCGGAAATCCCCCCTTAGCCCCCCCTTTGCAAAGGGGGGAAACCACTACCTCATTTTCGCCATACGGCAACAAAGCCCCCCTTTCGTAAAGGGGGGTGGGGGGGATTTCTCCTCCAACACAAGCCCAGTCGCAGATGGATACAGCGTCCATCAGCACTACAGATAGTCCTTCCGCAGTGGGTGGCCTTCAAAGCCTTCCCAGAGCATGATTCGTTTTAGGTTGGGGTGTCCATCGAAGCGGATGCCCATTAGGTCCCAAATCTCCCGTTCCTGGAAATCGGCCCCCCGCCACAGGTGGTAGACGGAAGGCAGGGACAGTTCCTCACGGCCATTAAGTCTGGTCTTGACGATGGCGGTGTGCATTTTGTTGAGCGAGGTCAAGTGGTAAACAATCTCAAAGTGGTTGATATAGTCCACTGCTGAGATTGAGTTCAAGAAATTGAAGTCCAGACCTTCGTCCGACTTCAAGAAGCTGGCGACCTCGGCTATCTTTGGAGACTTAATCCAGAGGACACCGTCGCAAGGCCCTTCCACCGCGTCCGATACTGCGGCTCCGACTTTTTCCGTCAGTTCCTCGCCGCTCAACTGTTGAACGGCCATCAAGAGGTCTCCGTATCGGAACCACGTCCGAACGGGGAAAGGTTAAGGCCGTTGGGCAAATTGCGGTACTTCTTAATCTTCTCGTGAAGCTCCATGATGCCGTAGAGCAGGGCATCGGGACGAGGTGGGCAGCCGGGAACGTAAACGTCTACCGGAATTATGTGGTCAACGCCAGGCACCACGCTGTAGGAGCCATAATAGGGGCCGCCGCTGGTGGCGCAGACGCCCATGGAAATTACCCATTTGGGTTCGGCCATCTGGTCGTAGATGCGGCGAATGGCCGGGGCCATCTTCCAGGTCACGGTGCCAGCCACAATCATCAGGTCCGCCTGCCGTGGCGAAGCCCGAAAAGCCTCCATGCCAAAGCGGGCGATATCGAACCGACCCATGGCGCTGGCAATCATTTCAAAGGCGCAGCAGGCCAGGCCGAAGGTGACCGGCCAGAGGGCCGACTTCCGACTCCAGTTGACCAAAGCGTCCACCGAGGTGACCATCAGGCTGTCTTTCAGGTCGCCTGGAACTTCAATCGTTGGCTCGGCCAGGGGTTCGACAGAGCTATCTTTCAGGTCTTGAACCAGCGACCCTTCATGCCGGTCCAAATCCCAGGTACGCGACTGTAGGGGGCCGCCATCTTTTGGTATCTCGTAGGCCATCGGCGTCCCCTAACCCCACTCCAGGTCGTTCTTGCGCCAGGCGTAGGCCAGGCCCACAACCAGTATCCCCACAAACACTGCCATCTCAATCAGAGCGAACAGCTCCAGTTGCAGGAACTTGGTGGCCCAGGGATAGAGGAACACCACCTCGACGTCGAAGATGACAAAGAGAATGGCGAACATGTAGTAGCGGAAGTTAAAGAGGTTCCACTGGCCGCCGAGGGTCTCGACGCCACACTCGTAGGTGTCGGACTTAACCTCGGTGGGGTTGTTGGGTCGGAGACCAATACGTGAGGCCATCCACGACGCCGTTAACATGCTGATGGGAACGGCGATGGCCACCACTATGAAAATGGCGATGAGCCCATATTGCCGAAAATAATCGTCTAGCATGACCTGCTGGTAACTCTGATGTTTACTCCGGTGACTACCCTGGGCGCGATTAGTCTGCCGGAGACTGGCCCAGGAATCGACCAGATTATAGCAGAGTGCCCCCTGCCTTTACAGGCAAGATTTAGCTGGTCTCCGCCGGTCTCCATAGTCTTAGGCCTGGTGTTAGCGCCGTCTTTTCGCGTCCTTGGCTGACTGGTAGTATGAATTTGCGCCGAAAACCGCAGAACCTGCCATGCATGGGAGAAGAATTGACCACAGCCAAAGGGCCCTTGGCGGGCCTGAAAGTCCTAGACCTTTCCATCATCGTCGCGGGGGGCACCGCCAGCAGCCTGCTGGCCGACTTCGGGGCCGAGGTGGTCAAAGTCGAACGACCCGGCACCGGAGACCCGCTCCGCAATTGGGGGCCATTTGCCAATGGTGTGTCGTTATGGTGGAAGGTTCATTCCCGCAACAAAAAGTCCATCACCCTGAACCTGGGCACCCCCGAAGGCCAAGACCTGCTCAAGAAATTGGCGGTCAAGGCCGACGTTCTAATTGAGGGATTTCGGCCCGGCGCAATGGAAAGGTGGGGCCTGGGGCCGGACGACCTCCTGGCTGTGAACCCCAAGCTGGTGATGTTGCGGTACTCGGGCTTCGGCCAGACCGGCCCCTACAAGGACCGTCCCGGCTTTGGCACCATCGCTGAATGTATGAGCGGCTACATCAGCATGACCGGCTTCCCGGACACGCCGCCCAATCTGCCGCCAGTCCCCCTGGCCGACGAGATTGCCGGTGTGTTCGGGGCGATGGCCGGCATGATGGCTTTATATCATCGAGACGCTGGGCGGGGAGACGCATCAGGAAATCCTGACGCCAAGGGCCAGGTGGTGGATGTGAGCCTTTTCGAGCCGTTGTTCCGCCTCTGCATTCCCCACGTCACCATGTTCGACATGCTGGGCATCAACCGCGAGCGGGTGGGCAACGATTTCCCCGACGCCGCGCCGCGCAGTCTTTATAAGACCGCCGACGATCGCTGGCTGGGCCTGTCCGCCACATCCCAAAGCACCTTTGAGGGTTTGGCCAAGGCCATGGGAATGCCCGAGCTAATCGACCGGCCCGAATTCAAGGACAACGCCGCCCGTCTGGAAAACCGTGATGCCTTGAACGATGAGTTGAACGGTTGGCTGGGTCAACGCGACCTGCAAGAGACCATGGACCAACTAATTCCCGCCGGAGGAGTTGTCGGCCCGGTCTACGACGCCGCCCAGATTATGAACGATCCCCATTACCAAGCCAGGGAAGACATCATCAATATTGACGACCCGGAACTGGGCAAGACCAAGATGTTGGGGATCGTTCCCAAGTTCAGCGAAACACCCGGCGCTGTGGAACACGCTGGGCCGACCATCGGTGAGCACAACAGTCGTATTTACGGCTCCTGGCTGGGACTGGATGATGCCGAATTGGCCGTGCTGGGCCAGCAGGGGACGATTTAAGTGGCATTCAAGTTAATACGATTCGATGTCAGGGAGTTTAATTTAGCGCCAAGGAGGCCGTGATGGATTCTAGCCCGTTCTCGATTGGTACAAAGCAGCCGACAATGCACAGATTTCTCTTGTCGTATTCGGTCGACCCGATGCCTCTCGACACCGTCGAGGCGGTCCAAGTCCTGGTTCGGTTGCCTTATTGCCTGTACATCCCCAGCACTCGATATCTTTTCAACTATCCAAATTCTGAGAAAGCAATTGGAATAGTGCCTCAGAAAATCTGGACGGAGCGCGCTAGCGGGTCAACCAACTTGTCAGCTGAACAGGTCGTGGCTACAGAGTCGGTACACCTCGCAGGGGGTCAATTAGAAACGGATTGGATTGGACAGGTGACGGCACAAACAGGCGACTTACAAGCCACGAATATGGAGTTTGACCGCGATCCGTCTGGATATTTCAGATATACCCTTCTTACAGTAGAATTCGACTGGGAAGTCCCATCCGAATACCAACCTCCTGCGCAAGAAGCAGAAAATACCGGTGAGCATTTTGATATCACAGAAGAAATGTCCACCAAGGTCCTCCCGTTCGTTAACCATTTTATAAATTTGTATCGGCATGTGACCGGGGACGTTTACATAGACCAAATTTCGGTTCCAGTTATTGACGACATACGAATCGGTTTGCCTGACCGATGCAATCTTCGCAAACAAACCACCTCGGCCGACGCCAAATTGAGTTACAAGCATGGGTTCCATCCTAGAATGATGGGGACGCATGGAATCCGCCCTGCAATGGTAAGCAAACCCAAAGAGGTCGTTGAATCGTTCCGTTCCCTTCTAGAAGATGGGTTCCAGCCATCGACCGACGAGATCTTGCACCAGAATGCTTTGGCGGCTCTGGAGCGTCATGATGTGAAATTGTCCGCCATCGAGAGCTTTACGTCTCTGGAAATCTTTGTGGAGCGCTTCTATTACGGAAAGCTCTCTGGCCCGATGCAGGAAGACGAGATAGAACACCTTCTGACAATGGATAGAAACTGGCAGCTACCCATTCGTTTGAAAGACTTGCTTAAATCCCAATTCGGCAAATCGGTATCTGACATAGACAATAAACTCTGGGAACGCTGGTACTCTCATCACAAAGTTCGTAATGATATCGTGCACCGTAATCACCTGCCGACGGAAGCCACGGCAAGCGAGATTTTGGAAACGAACGCGGAGATTAAGCGAATCCTAGTGGCAGAAATACGCAATTGAATTCTTCGCGTTACAGTGCCCAACCCGCCCGCCTGCTAATCGCCACCGGCAACGCCGGCAAGATGCGGGAGTACGCCGACCTGCTGCGGGATATCCCGTTCGAGTTGGTTTCGCTGCGCGACTTGGGTATCACCCACGAGGTCAATGAGACCGGAGAGACCTTTGAAGAGAATGCCTGGCTCAAGGCGTCGGAGTACGCCGCCATCTCCGGGATCCTGACCCTGGCCGACGATTCGGGGCTGGAAGTGGACGCCCTCTCCGGCGAACCTGGGGTACGTTCGGCCCGTTACGGCGGCGATGCCTGCCAGAGCGAGGAAGACCGTGTTGCCCTGTTGCTGAAAAACATGGCAGATGTGCCTTGGGATGAACGCTCGGCCCGGTTCCGGTGCGTTATTGCGATTGCCGCACCTGAGGCCCCACAGCCCACCCTAGTCGCCCAAACCGAGGGTGAAGTGGCCGGAATGATACAATATACGCCTCAGGGAGCAGACGGTTTCGGCTACGACCCCGTCTTCTATGTCCCCTTGTACGACAAGACCCTCGCCCAGCTTTCGCCGGACGATAAAAATAAGGTCAGCCACCGCGCCATCGCCGCCTTTAAGGCGATGGAACTCCTCAAACAGCTAACCACGGAAAGCTGATATCTAAGAGCCCACCAATGCTAACTGACACATTTGGCAGGCCCATGCGGGATCTGCGAATTTCCGTTACCGACCGGTGCAACTTCCGGTGTCCTTACTGCATGCCCGCCGAGATTTACGGCGAGGCCTACGAGTTCTTGCCCCGCGCCGACATCCTCACCTTTGAGGAACTGACCCGGCTGGTGGGCTTCTTTGCCGAGCAGGGAATCAGCAAGTTGCGCATCACCGGCGGCGAACCCCTACTGCGCACCGACCTGCCCCAGTTGCTGGGCATGCTGAAGGCCATCGACGGCATCGAAGACCTGACCCTAACCACCAACGGCTACCTGCTGAGCCAGTTCGCCCAACCCCTGAAGGACGCCGGGTTGAACCGCATCACCATCAGTTTGGACAGCCTAGACGACGAAGTTTTCAAGACCATGAACGGCCGGGGGTTCTCCACCGAACGGGTGCTCGGAGCTATTCAAACCGCCGCCGAAGTCGGTCTCTCGCCGATCAAGATTAACTGCGTGGTGCAGAAGGGCGTCAATGAACACACCATCGTCGACCTAGCGCGTCACTTCCAGGGCACTGGCCACATCATCCGCTACATCGAGTACATGGACGTGGGCAACCGCAACGGCTGGCGTTCGGAGCACGTGGTGCCCGCCGACGAGATTATCGCCAAGATTGACGCCGAAATGCCCCTAGAACTCGCCGAAAGCAACTATCAAGGCGAGGTGGCTACCAGATACCGTTATAAGGACGGCAGCGGCGAGATTGGCGTCATTGCCTCGGTGACCAAGCCCTTCTGCGGCGACTGCACCAGGGTACGACTATCCACCGACGGCAAGATTTTCACCTGTCTGTTCGCCAGCGAAGGCACAAGTCTAATGGGCCCCATGCGAGCTGGCGCGACCGACGACGAACTACGCAAGATTATCGCCGGGACTTGGACCGCCCGAACCGACCGTTACTCGGAAGAACGGGCAGCATCACCAAATGGACAGGGCCCGACACGAAAGATAGAAATGTTTCAAATCGGCGGATAGCCAAAGGCTAATATGGCAAGCAAACACATCGTCATCCACACCGACGGCGCCTGCAAAGGGAACCCTGGCCGGGGCGGCTGGGGTGCCGTAATCCAGCAGAACGGCGACCAGCAGATACTCTCCGGAAGCGAACCCCAGACCACCAACAACCGCATGGAGATGCTGGCCGTCATCAAGGGACTGGAGGCCGTCGACCCGTCGGCCAAAGTTTTGATTAGTTCGGACAGCACCTACGTGGTCAACACCATGACCAAAGGTTGGAAGCGCAAGGCGAACCACGACCTTTGGGAGCAACTAGACCGTCTCGTTAAAGTCCGCAACATCTCTTGGCGCTGGGTGCGCGGCCACAACGGCGACCCCGGCAACGAACTAGCAGACGCAGCAGCCACCAAAGAGGCTGGCACGGCCAAATAGCCGCCGTTAAATAGCATCCGTCCCTGGCCACGATTCAAGGAGCAATGCCAAGGAGCAATGCAACATTATGTCCACTGCCAATAATGGCCCCGAAACACACCTAACCCACCTAGACGAACAGGGCCGGGCCAAGATGGTAGACGTGGGCGACAAAGACATCACCAGCCGCGAAGCTGTAGCCCGTGGTTACGTCGCCATTCAGCCAGAGACGGCACGGCTGATTAAAGAAGGGCTGATGAAAAAGGGCGACGTCCTAACCATCGCCCAAATTGCGGGCATCATGGGCGCCAAAAAGACATCAGAGCTGATTCCGCTCTGCCATCCGCTGCCGTTGGACAAGGTAGACGTGGACTTGGAGCTAGACGAAGTCGAAAACCGCATCAACATCACCGCCACCGCCCGCACCACCGCCCGCACCGGAGTGGAGATGGAGGCGCTAACCGCAGTCTCCGTGGCAGCATTAACCCTCTACGACATGTGCAAGTCAGTTGATCGTGGTATGCGCATCGAAGGCATCCGGCTGGCGCAGAAAAGAGGCGGCCGCAGCGGCGAGATTATTCTAGAAGACTAGCGGCGAAGACTAACAACGTTCCCGGCCAGCAACTTTGACCTATGCGGCCCTTCGACAGGCTCAGGACGAGCGGGGAAGAGTGGAATGTGCCTCTCCAGATTGAACATAGCCTAAAAACGTAGGGGCGGGTTTTGAAACCCGCCCCTACCTGCATCGGTCAATTCCAGGACTCGCAAACTAAGCGCCGCAGAGAACCGCTCATGGTGAGCTCCAACCGAAGGTCGAGAGTCTCGATTAATCGGACCTGTCGAACCACTGGCTTGGGAAAGCGCTTTTCTACCAGCAACTTTGACTGATGCGGCCCTTCGACAGGCTCAGGACGAGCGGTTGCATTGGTAATCTTTAAAACGATAACTCGCCACTCGTCATTCCAGCGAACGCTGGAATCCAGGATGCTCTGAAGGGATGATGCCCGGCAACGGCAGCCAATCTGGATTCCGGCCTGCGCCAGAATTACGGTGCGGGCATTTGCGCATCTCGGTCAGGTTCCGCTCATGGTGAGTTCCGACCCAGGGTCGATCCCGACGCATCGGGGGATTAAATCGGACCCGTCTGACCACGCTGTTTAATCTCTTCATGTAGTAGTTGCACTGCCACGGTAGCGTAGGCAATGTACTGCTCTGGCGGCAGGTCCAACTCCCGAAACTCCTCCACCTGGTCAACATCTGTGGGGCCATTAGCGCCTGGTATAGCCTTAAGGCTCAATTCCGATATCTCGCCGTTTGGCAGCACAACGACGCAACCCAGTTCCGGTGGCGGCTTGAATCCAGACCCTGGCGGCAACTCCAATTCAATCGCCTGTAGCGTGCTCATACCCAAAAATGGCGGAAATGGCCGCAGTTGGGATGCCAACTCGGCCACAGTCTCCCGAAGTCGCTCGGCAGTCACTCGCGAGTGCTCTTCCGGTGGTAAATGGGGGGCCGACGAATCTTCTAAAGCGGTCATTATTCATCAATTCTAAACCGTCTGAACTTCCCTAGCCAATTGACACTGTGAAAGAGCCGCCATTACCATTGGTAGTCGAGGCTTGATTCCACCAAGAATCTCGTCCTCATGTCGGAGCACACCCTGGCGGCTGGCCGGGTGGTTCCAGGCGGCACCGTAGCTCAGTGGTTAGAGCGGGCGCTTCATAAGCGCTAGGTCACTGGTTCGAACCCAGTCGGTGCCACCATTCCCCTACATTCGAGGCCACGTTCTCAAAGCGTTGATTAAACATCCAGTTGTTTGTCACATCAGCGCGGTATCGGAGATGAGAACGGGCTAGGCTTCTACGGCATCATAACCGCAGGTCCGCAGGCTCGTCCGGATTTCATTTGAGACATTGACACGACAGATTATGCTTTCTATATTAACGGAACGATACGGTATCGAAACTTATTATGCACGGATTAATTTATGATGGACTCAAGCCTAGACTCGACCCAGTCAGTCACCTACCGGAGGAGGTGGTGGACACTGGGAATTCTGTCGATGAGCCTCCTAATCATCGGGCTGGACAACACCATCCTAAACATCGCCATCCCGACCCTACAGCGAGAGTTCGGTGCCACCGCAACCTCGCTCCAGTGGATGATCGACGCATATATCCTTGTCTTCGCTGGTCTCTTGTTGACGATGGGTTCGTTCGGCGACCGGTTCGGGCGGAGGCGTGCGCTTCAGGTCGGGCTTCTCGTGTTTGGCCTGTCAAGCTTCTTCGCGGCGTACGCGGATTCAAGCGCACAGCTAATCGCCGCGCGGGCACTGATGGGTATCGGAGGTGCGCTCATTATGCCGTCGACCCTGTCGATCCTCACCGACGTATTTCCGAGAGAGGAGCGCGGAAAGGCTATCGGTATATGGGCCGGTGTCGCTGGAATGGGCATTGGCCTCGGCCCCCTCACCGGAGGCATTCTTCTCGAGCACTTTTGGTGGGGCTCCGTATTTTTGATAAATATACCGATTGCCGGACTCGCTCTCGCGGCCGGAGTAGTTCTCGTCCCCGAAAGCCGGGATCCAAACCCGGCGCCATTGGACATCCCAGGTGCTGTCCTGTCCATGTTCGCTGTAACGACTTTGGTGTATTCCGTTATCGAGGCGCCGAACCGCGGTTGGAGTGACGGTCTGGTGATACTGGGCTTCGTGGGTGGTGTAGCCCTCGTTGCGGCCTTTGTTTATCGGGAAATCAGGACCGACTATCCTATGCTCAACTTTGCCTTCTTCAAGAACCCTCGATTCTCTGCTGGCACGGGCGCAATCGGGGTCGGGTTCTTCGCCCTGTTCGGCATGGTATTCGGACTGACCCAATACCTCCAGTTCGTTCAAGGCTACACACCACTGGAGGCAGGCCTAAGGATGTCGCCGGTGGCCTTAGGCATCATGATTGGAGCGGGCAACAGCCATCGCCTGGTTGGAAAGTTAGGGACGAATAAAGTTGTGGCGATGGGCCTCTTGATCCTGTCTGGAGTACTCGTTACCATCACTTTCTGGCAACCGGATACCGATTACTGGATTGTCGGCCTAACCCTCTTCGTACTGGCGTTCGGCATGGGTAACCTAATGGCACCGTCTACCGACTCGGTCATGGGAGCGGTCCCAGAGGCCAACGCCGGCATAGCATCCGCGATGAACGACGTTACACGTCAAGTGGCAGGGGCTTTAGGTGTGGCGGTCATCGGCTCAGTCATCAATACGGTGTACAGCGGTAAAATGAGTGATGCAGTGGCGGGGTTGCCACCCGAGGCAGCGAAGGCAGCGAGCGACTCGGTAGGTGCGGCGTCGCAGATTGCCTTAACAATGCCCGCCGAAGTCGCTGGCGGATTGGTAAACGCGGCAAACCTGGCATTCACCGACGCCCTCGGCATCGCGGTTCTCGTAGCCGCTGGGGCGGCCTTAGTCGGCTCGGTGTTCATCGCCAGGTTCATGCCACCGCACCACCTTCCAAACGAGGTGTCGGAATCCGACAGATAAGCCACGGATTCCGACACACCGTTGGCCCTAGCCAAAAGGACACGATGGCAGGATTCCAAAAAATATCGAGGCAACAAGGCCCTAGGCCTGGCCGCCCTCGCGACCCAGAGGCCGACCGCGCAATTCTCCAGGCCACTCTGAAACTACTGACGGACCAGGGCTATGCTGGCATGTCAGTCGAACGAGTCGCATCGGAGGCCGGAGTTGGAAAAACCACTATTTATAGGCGGTACGCTTCCAAAGAGGAACTGGCAGTCGCTGCTGTAGGCATACTGAGAGACGATTTCGGCCCGCCGCCTAACACAGGTAATACACGCACCGACATTATCCAGATAATCGTTCAGAACCAGGTTGCGCTTGAGCATGGCCCAGGCTTCGCCATAATTGGTGCCTTGCTGGTCGAGGAGCGTCGCAACCCGGCGCTGCTCGAGTTGTTCCGCGAACGCATCATACGCCCTCGCAAAGACGAGGCGGTCATGGTCCTCCAACGTGGTGTGGACCGCGGCGAGATAAGGGCCGACGTTGATTTGGAGGTAGCGGTGCATGCCATGGTCGGGGCAATGTTTGCGAGACATATTCTAGGCGATCTTGAATCAATAAAACGGATTGAGGAGACCGTCGACATCGTTTGGACCGGCCTGGCGACAAAGCCCAGACTGCCTACCACTTAATCATGAAACATCTCCTGGACCGGACCGTCTAAAACCCCGCAAATCCGGTTCGACCAAACGCCTCCGTGAATGTTCCCATATAATCCGGTGAGAGTTTCGATGCCGACCGTCTCTCAGGCTCGAATGTCGAATTAATTACCATTGCACTAACAAGCATGGAATGATATTCAAATAATTAGGCAATTTGATATTCCAGCCGACCCCTGGAGAAAACGGAGTTATTTTACTTTGAAGCGTCCCAAGTTTCAGTCCCTAGACCTAGTCCGGGTCAGGACTCCCGACAAGACCGAAAAACTGGGTGCCAATCCCCCGGGAACACTGATTATGGGCAAGACCGCCACCGTCGAGATTGCCGGCCTGATTAGCGGCGCGGCATCGACAGACGGCGACTCCATGACTCCTGCCTACTACATTCGCATTGACAACCATCCCCCAATTCTGATTGACGAACGTTGGCTTGAGCCTGTCTAACCCAGGATTAAGCCCCGCTTAGTCATAATCCCCGCCTCCAGCCACGCTTAATCGCCCCTACCTCCCGTTATTGAAATTAAGAAGCCCTGGTGATATTTATGTATTGTGGTTGCGCATCCGCCGTATTCCTAGGGGAAGGAGTTATGCCTGAATACAAGAAGGCGGCAAGTGACCCCAAAACGCTGACTGACCATCCGTCGGGTTGATACTCGTCGGATGTTGCGATATCAAGACTGCTGTTTGGCTCGACACCGATAGCCCGGAGGGACGCTTCTGAGGCTGGTGAATGCAGTGGCGGAGCAATGCTCCAGAGCCCGGTCACATATAAACATAGCGCGGGTAAAGGTGAAGAATTGCAAAAGCACGAGGAATTGCAAAAGCACAAAGATGAAGTTACGGTTGCACCCCCTAAGTTTCAGTCATGTCAGCTTGTCCGAATCAAGAAGGAATCCGAGTTGGAAAACCCGGATGGCCCAAATCCGTCAGAGTTTGCCATGGGAAAGTCTGGAGTGATTGAAATGGAAGGCATGGTCTACGTTCGCAACCCTGACCAAGAAAGCACCGAAGAAGGCACCATGGAACAGGCCTATTTTGTGCGTATAGAAGGCATTGGTCCCGTCCTTACCGGCGAAGACTGGCTTGAGGACGCAGAGCCGCCTCCCAGATAGGCATTCCATTACGGCGTCCCACAATTTCTGTTTGTTCTTAGAGACTCTGCTCTACCAAGCGTGACCGCGTTGATTTAGAATAGGCACGAAGTCTATTCGATCGCGGACTCAGGCTGGGGGCAACGTTGCATACGAAGAGGATCGGGAAGGCCGGAAAAACCGGCGTTCAACTGGCATTCGCCATTTTATTGTTGATGGGTGCCCTGTGGCTGATTGCGCCCCCAGCCTACGCCCATGAAGGCGAACACGACTCCGACTGCGGCGGCCCGGAGATCATTATTGAAGGCGGCCAACCGGCGTCGTTCTCCCTGCCATCTCAAGCTGGCGGAACAATAGAGATTGACCCAGACGCCGTTTTAACCATCCGCGGTGAGAACCTGCCTGCCGACGCCTCCATGCACTGGGGACTCCAAGGTCTGGGCACGGAACTGGCCGGAGAAGACGTGCAATTCACCTCTGGGGTGACCACTATCAACGTGGCTGAATTCTCCGCTCAGGCCCGTGGCATTTACGAGGTCGAGGGCACGCTGCTCAGCGGCCCGGTAGAACTCTGTACGATCCCATTTAACGTGAATATATCGGGCTTCGGCGGCACCACGGCCTACACCGCCACCGGCGTGGCAGCAGTGGCAGGGATTGGGGCTCTGGCCGCGGCTCCCTTGGCAGCCAACGGACTTAGCGCCAAGCTGAACGCCAAGGTCCAAGTAGCCCGCCGCAGACCCAGGGGCTGGCGTCGTTGGATTCCGATACCAGCTTGGAAACGCTCCATATTCAGCACCCTGGTCGGAGCCGTAACCGGTCTCGGCCTGGCCGTATTGATGCAACAGACCGGATACAGCCCACTAACCCTGGCCAGCGCGGTCTGGGGACTGATACTTGGCGGCGGAGTCAGCTTCGGCGTTGGTTACTCTCTAGGCGTGATTAAGACCTTCGTGAAGCCGCCCCTAGAGAACTGACCTACACGCCGGACTGCCCATCTTCATGAATCGCGGAACCTGTCTTAGGCCCTAACGCCCGCCGCTGCCATCCGAGCGGAAACTGGCGGCGACGGCTTCCGCGTCATCAGAAAGAAGACGGCAGCAAGCAGGTAAATGGGCAGGAACGAAGCCATTACCACGGTATAACTATCGGTGTGGTCAAAGACTAATCCCGCATAGATGGGCGTAATTAACATCCCAATGTTGAACACCACGCTGATTAGGCCCATTAAAGTGGCGAAGCTGGTGCGACCAAAGAAATTACCCAACGAGACCCAGTTTAGGGCGCTAGTCCCCTGCTCCATCGCCATCAGCGCGACAAACAAATAAACCGCAATATTCCCATCCACGGTCAACATGACAAAGGCCGCCAGGGCCGCAGCGACCATTCCTCCGCCCATCATTGGCTGTAGCGGGAAATTGTCCCCCAGAACACCCACTATCAAACGTAACGGGATGGACAGCAAAAACATCAGGGAGAACATGATGCCGGCCATTTCCGGGGACATACCCTTCCACTCGAACATCTGCACCGCGTGGACCGATATAGTGCCCCATAGGCTGATTCTGAGCACGGAACCGGTAAACAAAATCCAATAAGATTTGGTCCGCAATGCCTGCCGAACGGTGAAGTCTACGATGGCGGGCTGAGGTTCTTTTTCACCCTCATGGGGGAAGGGCAGGTCAGCCCCAATCCCCATCCGCTCTGGCGAGTGCCGCACCAAAGATGCCAGCGGGATGACTATGAGGCCCATAAATATCCCGGAGTAGAGCATGACATCGCGCCAGCCAATGGTGCTGACGCCAAGGGTGATTAGCGGCAGAATTGCCGCCCCGCCAGAAGAAAACCCGGTGATGCAAATGGACATGGCCAACGACCGACGACGGATAAACCACCGGTTGACCGCGCTAATCAACACCTGACCCAGGCCGGAACTCTTCCCGACGCCGACCACCCCAACGAATATCACCGTGAACAACACGTAGTTGTGCACCCAATGCAGGGCAATAAAGCCCGAGCTGGCCAACAACCCTCCAAAAATAATCATGGGCCGCGAACCAAAGCGGTCCACCATCCGGCCAACGATGGGTCCCGCAATACTGCCTTCAGCCCTAACCAGGCTGAAAATCAACGACGTCTGGGTACTGTTCAGCCCCAGGTCGTTTTTTATGGGGCCAAAAAAGATGGCGCTGCTGTTGGAAAATATCCCGCCCGACAGCGTCCCCAACAAAAATGTAGAGGCTAGCACCCACCAACCGTAATAGGCGTTTTTAACCTTACGCGGCAGCGGCGCGTGATTTAGCATGGTTCTACGTGCAACCGAGATTCCTTTGTCGAAATTCTTCTAGAACTATAGAACTTTAAACCAACCGGCGTCTATTTTCCCTGCCAGACCGCCGGTCTCTTTTCCGCAAATGCTTTCGGGCCTTCGGCTGCATCTTCGGAACTTAGTACGCGTTGTCCGATTGATGCGTTAAGCCGCATGGACTCTTCCAGGCCGTACCGCCGCCAGAACTGGGCCACGGCCTTGGTGCCCTGCACGGCCAGTGGCGCGTTGGCCCCAATCATCTCGGCGATCTCTACCGCCCTGGGCATCAGTTGTTCCGGCTCCAATACCTCGTGCACAAACCCCAGCCGAAGGGCGTCTTCAACGCTCAGGGTGTCTCCGGTCAGCATCATGTACACCGCTTCCCCGTAGGGCAACACCCGAGCCAAGTTGTTGATGGCGTAGTTGGCGAGAATGCCGCGTTTGACTTCGAACAGGCCAAAGTAGGCCTCGGTGGATGCGATTCGAATGTCGCAGTCGGCGGCCCGCTCCATCCCCGCGCCGATGGCCAAGCCATTAATAGCTCCTATGATTGGCTTGGGGTTTCGGCCAAATGGTTGGTTGCCCCGGTAGCCCTCTATTCTTTGCTCTTCGGTTAGAGCGGCCCGAGACCCAGACTGAGTGGACATTTCCTTCAAGTCGGCCCCCGCCGAAAAAGCCCGTCCGGCTCCCGTGACTATCCCAACCCGCATCTCCGGGTCGGCGGCAAACTCGTCCAACGCTTCCCGCAACTCTTGGCGCATGGCCAACCCTTGGGCATTCAACCGGTCGGGGCGGTCCATGGTGAATATGGCGTAATTGCCATCGGCAAACTTCTCGTATTTCAGGTCGGGCATGTTAGTCCTCCAAGTTTTAGCGCTTACTACGATGTTTAACGTCCCCAACTTCGTTCGTGGTTAGTCCCCGGTTTCCGTTCGTGGTGAGCCCCGTCGAACCATGGGTGCGCCCACGCCCTTCGACGGGGCTCAGGACGAACGGATGCACGAGCGGATTTGCGAACGGACTAACAATCAGAATAACTAGCGAATGAACAGGCAAATTAACGGGCGGACTAACGGGCGGACTAACAAACAGATTCACGAAATCTATGTCCCCAAAGCTTAGCACTAGCTCGCCAGTATCTCTTTCAGGGCATCGTCCACGAATTTGGAATCGACCGGGTTGAAGCCCGGCCCGCCCGCCAAGTGACCCCAGATGGACTCAATTGGCCGCAGCTCCGCGTTCGGCATCTGGGCAACCTCGGTTTCATTGTCTTCGGGCGGGAAGTAGAGGTCGGTCCGGCCGGGCATGACAATTGCCTTAGCCTTTATCGCCGCCAGAGCCTTATTGAAATCTCCGTCGTGTACGTCATTGTCGCTGATGTCCGCATTCTGCCAGGTCCAGACCATCGACAGCAGGTCGTTGGCGTCGGCGTTGACCCGGCGGGCCTCCCAAAAGTTGACCAGGTAGTCTTCCAATGACTTGTAGCCCAACTTTAGGTAGATCTCTTCCCGATAGAAAGCCTGGGAAACCGCCCAGCCCGCATACACCCGACCCATGGCCCGCAGGCCCTGCAACGGCGGCTTTTCGTAGGAGCCTCCAAGCCAGGCGGCATCGGTGGTGATGGCCGCTTTGACCCCTTCCAGAAACACAAAGTTATGGCGGGAAGTCTTGGCCGAGCCGCACACCGGCACAATCCGTTCCACCATCTCTGGGTACAGACTGCCCCATTGATAGGTCTGCTGAGCGCCCATTGACCAACCGGTAACCAGGGCAACTTTGTCGATGCCGAACACTTCGGTAACCAGCCGGTGCTGGCAAGCCACATTATCGTAAAGACTCACCTCGGGAAAACGGGCCCGGTTGTAGGGCGGCGTGGCGTTGCTCGGTGAAGTTGAAACGCTGTTGCCAAACATATTGGGGACGATGATGAAATATTTACTGGGGTCCAGGGCCTTGCCCTCGCCAATCATCCCTTCGTTGTGGGTGTGCTGACCGCCGAAAAATGTCGGGAAGACCACCACGTTGTCCCGATTGGCGTTCAATTCGCCGTAGGTCTTGTAGGCCAGTCTTGCCCCGCGCAAGGTCGTGCCCGATTGCAACGCCAGGTCGCCAGCCTCGAATATCTCGTAGTCCGCCATGCTTTACACCCCAACCCGCGTCTCTGTTCGCCGTGAAAAAGAATACCACGCGGGGGGTGTACCGGTGGCATCTGGCGGCCTTTGGTCAACACGAGATTGACTAGGCCCGGCCCAGCTTTTAGACTTGCCACGCTATTCCCAACACTGCACTTCCCTGGAGGTACCCCAATGGCCAATGACCCGGTAAACATTTATGAATACGAAGCGATAGCTAAAGAACGCCTAGATAAGGGCGACTACGACTTCATCGCCGGAGCCGCCACCGACGAGATTACCCTGCGGCGTACCCGCGAAGTCCTGGATTCCATAGTAATGAAACCCCGGATGATGGTGGATGTGAGCAAACGCGACCTGAGCACCACCGTTCTGGGTCAGAAAATTAGCTTTCCCGTAATGCTAGACCCCGCCGGTAACCACGGCGCGGCCCACATAGACGCCGAATTGGCTTCAGTAAAGGCCGCCGGAGACGCCGGAACAGTGATGGTCCTAAGCTCCCATTCCGCCAAGACGCTGGAAGATGTGGCCGCAGCTGCCACCGGCCCAATCTGGTTCCAGCAGTACTTCTTTAAGGACCGGGAATTGACCCTGGGCATGGCGGCCCGTGCCGAAGAAGCCGGGTATTCTGCCCTGTGCCTCACCTTGGACGCCAAGATAGTGCCAAAACGCGAGCGCAACATACGCAACAACTACGTCGGCCCGGTATCACCCAACTATGCCCACCTAGACCTGGGAACCCATTCCTGGACATTCGCCGCCGACGCCCCAGCCGGACCCGCCGATATTCGCGACCAGGCCACTACTTGGGACGACCTGGAATGGCTGGCCGGAAAGACCAAACTTCCCATCGTGGTCAAGGGAATCATGACCGGGGAGGACGCCCGACGCTCTGCCGAGTCCGGCGCAAAGGCAGTAATCGTTTCCAACCACGGCACCCGGTACTTGGATACCACCTTCACGACCCTAGAGGTCTTGCCCGAAGTGGTGGAACAGGTCGGCGGGAAGGCCGAGGTTTATTTGGACGGCGGCATTCGCCGTGGCTCAGACATCTTCAAGGCCCTAGCCCTGGGCGCACGGTCTGTCTTGATTGGCCGCCCATTGTTCTGGGGTCTGGCCGTCAATGGCGAAGCCGGAGTTACGTCGGTCTTGGAAATGTTGCGCGACGAACTAGAGGCCACCATGGGCATCTGCGGTCGCACAACCATCGACAGCATCGACTTGGACACCCTGGGCGGTATCTCGCCCCTACAAAAATTGTTCAACCAACGCGACGCCAGCGGCCGCTAAACCAAAATTCCAACCTATTATTAATTCCCAATCTACCTAGGAGAACACAAAAATGGCTACTGTAGGTTCCGGAAAATACACTTACGAATTAATCGAAAACTGGGGCAAACTGCCTGCCGGAGACACCTTTGGTATGGTCAGCGCCATCGCCACCGACTCGCAAGACCGGGTCTTCGCTTTCCAGCGCAAGAACCCGCCCATGCTCATCTTCGACCGGGACGGCAACCTAACCGACTCGTGGGGCAATGGTTCCTTTGAATTTGCCCACGGCATCCACATCGCCGACGATGTAGTCTACGTCACCGACCGAAACACCTCGGTCTGCATCATGTACACCCTGGACGGCAAGCCCATTCAGATGTTGGGCCGTCACGGCGTCCACTCGGACACTGGCTGTGAAAACCCCGGCGATCTCGTGCCAAGAGCTGCTGGCCCGTTCAACTACCCAGCAGAACTAGTGCCTTCGCCGTCCGGCGACCTCTACGTGGCCGACGGGTATCGCAATTCGCGGGTGCACAGATTCTCCAACGACGGCCAACTCAAGAAGTCATGGGGCGTCCCCGGCAAGGAAAAGCCCAACGAGTTCCACTTGCCCCACAGTCTTTTGGTTGACGGCGACAACGTGGTGGTCTGCGACCGGGAGAACGACCGCATCCAGGTCTTCGGCTTAGACGGCGAGTTCAAAGAGATTTGGAACGACATCCAACGCCCCATGGACATCTCTATGGACACCGATGGCAACTACATGGTCAGTGAGGGTCAACGAGACAACTCGGCCCGCATCAGCATCTTGGACAAGAAGGGCGGCGTGCTCTCCCGGTTCGACTGCCGCGGCTCCGGCCACGGCAGCTGGATTGACTCACGGGGCGACATCTATCTGGGCGGAGTTCCCGAGGCCATCGATAAGTACGTTCGCCAAAGTTAATCACCTCCGCGCAGGAAACCAAAAACTAACCACTGGGGGTTCCCCAGTGGTTAGTTTTTAATAAACGAAATTAATGTCAGAGCAGAACAAGGCGGTCTTCAAACAATTCGTCGCAGGGATGAACGCCCACGACCTATCGGTGATTGACCAAGTTATTGATCCGAGTTTCGTCAATCATGACCCAATGCCAGGCCAAGACGCTGGCATTCAAGGGCTCAAGGATATGATGGGAATGTTCTACACCGCGTTCCCTGACCTAACAGTGACCCTCGAACAGATTGTTGCCGAAGGAGACTTGGTCGTCGGTCGAGCGATTACCGCGGGCACCCAAACCGGTGACTTCATGGGAATTCCAGGCTCGGGCAAAAAATCTCCCTGCCCGAAATGCATATGATTCGAATCGAGAACGGGAAGGCGGTAGAATACTGGGGCGTAGTCGATAGCATGCTCATGATGCAACAACTGGGAGTAATGCCCGAAGATTAGGGCACACATTCGCACCCAGACGGGGCGGAGTTACAGGAGCGGCAGATGGAATCAATCCAGAATCGGCTGAGGCGCATCAGGGAGACGTTGGCACCGGAAGAATGGCGAGACGCTCGCATTTACCGGCACAACGATGAATACAAACTGGACTACACCCTGGTCGCCACCAAAGTCAGTTCCGGCCAAATCCATTTCTACGACCTGGACTCCGACGAGTTTACACCGCTGAACTTGAATGGTTAGCGGTTCCTAAAAAGCCAAAAAGAAAAGCCCCGGCGGATTCGCCGGGGCTTTTCTTTTTCAGATTCAGTTGACTGGTCTAATCGTCGGCGGCTGCGGGGCTGGCCTGGTCTTGACGACTGGCGCTGGCTTGGTCGAAGGACCGGTGGAAGGCCGCGATGACGGCCCCAGTAATCATGATTCCAACCACGGCCAACGCTGCGGTCTGGAATCCTTTCATGTAGAAGTGCTGAGCTTCGCTGGCAACCATCAAAGCGATGCCCGCTGGCAAGACCATCGCCATGATGATGGAAGAGATGGTGGCTCCGGTGGCGTGGCCCAAATCTCGGGTGGTCTCCAGCATCCCCGACGCGAACCCGCGGTGTTCCGTGGGCAATGCGCTCATCACCGTGGCGTTGTTCACAGTGTTGAAAATGTTGGTGCCGAAAGATATGGGCAGCAACAGCAATGGCAGCATCCAGAAGTTGACCTTGGCCGCGAACAATGCCAGCAAGATTAAACCCACTGCGATGGACAGCATGCAGAATGTTCTTAATAACTTTGGGCTGTACTTGTCATGGATGTTGCCGGCGATGGCCGGTAGCCAGATACCGAAGGACTGGTGGGGTATCAGGATGGCAGTAACGTAGATTGGCGATCTCCCCAATCCGTTTTCAATCATGATTGGTATCAGAACCATGGTAGCCAACATCGACAGATGGAACGCGACGTTGGATACCAAAGACAGCGAGAAATACTTGTGCCTAAAATGCCGGAAGTCCACAAACGGCTGGGCGATGCGGCGCTCGACAAAGATGAACGTCACCAACAGGGCCAAGAACAGGGCGTGCATCGGCAAGTGGTAATTCAGAGCATCACTGGACCTAAATGTCTCCTCGCCACCGTGAACGTGCATCCCCGACAGAAGGAAGACCACCGCCGTGGCTATCAACAGCCCCGCTCCAACAAAATCGATGGATATGGGCGTCTTGGGCAGAGCCTCCACATTGCGGCGGAACACTGGTAGCGTGGCCCAGATAACCAGCAGGCCTATTGGGAGCATGGTGAGGAACACCAACCGCCAACTTACCCACTCCAAGAAAATCCCGAATATCGCAATTCCAATCAGAGTTCCCATTCTGGAGCCCGAGATGGGGAAGGCGTAAGCCCGGCCTCGCTCTTCTTGGGGGAAGGCGAAGGCCAGCATCGCGTTACCGTTGCCGTGAATCAGTCCGGCCCCCAGGCCCTGTACTCCTCTAAATACGACAACCCACATCAAGGTCTGCGAGGAGGCAACCAGAACCGCGCCGAGTGTAATGATGATGGTGCCGAAGAAGAAAATCTTGGGGTGGCCAAACTTGTCGCCCATGCGGGCGCCAAGCAAGACGGTGCTGCCCAAAACCAACAGGTTCAGAATAACAATCCAGGCCGCATCTTCCAGGTCGGTGCCAAAACTGCGCGCCATGCTGGGCAGGGCTAATGTCACCGGCAAGCTGGATAGCTGCACCAACAACTGGCCGCCCGTAATGGCAGTCAACACCTGACGCCGCTGGGGCGTGTTAACAACCTCTTTGTAGTTGGCGATTATTCCTGGCATTTACCCGCTATTCCTGAAATCTATCTGCGCTTGTCTCGAAAAGCGTTTGCGAACTATAGCACAATGTATCTCTGCCATTAATAACGTGCTAGCAGGGTTATCGATTAATTATTCCAGATGTGTAGTTTATAGATGCAGCCGCCCCGCGCTTGGATGCGACATGGCGGGAATTAAAAACCAAACGGGGCCGAAATTTGACAGCCACTCCGCCCAGATTACAATAGGACGGACTTACCACAGCCCGAATTGCGCTGTGAAGATTGTGGGGAGACAAAACATGATTACCAAATTCGGGACGCTCTATGCCGGACACGTTGACCTGGAAGATGTCGGCTTCGACGCCACACCGGTCAACGACCGCTGGATATCCGACGAGAGACTGGCCTCAGTATTCACAAAAGCCGAAGCCATCGTGGTCAAGATGGACGAATTGGGCTTCGACACCTTCTGGTCCGCCGAGCACCACTTCCAGCGGGAAGGCTACGAATGCCTACCCAATCTGCTTCTACTTTATGTTCACCTGGCCCACCTGACCAAGAACTTGAAGTTCGGCTGCGGCTTCAACGTCAACCCAATGTGGCATCCCCTGCGGCTGGCCGAAGATTACGCCACCGCCGACATTCTCACCGGAGGACGGGTCATCTTCGGCGTTGGTCGTGGTTACCACTCCCGCGAGGTGGATACCTTTGGCGTGCCCAGCACCATCACCGACAACGACGCCAACCGTGAGATCTTCGAAGAACAGGTCGAAGTCATCATGAAGGCGTTCAACCAGGAGTCTTTCTCCCACCACGGCAAGCATTACCAGCTTCCGCCGGAAGTCCCCTACCGGGGCTACACCCTGAAAGAGCTTACCCTGGTGCCCCGCCCGCGCACGCTGCCGGTCGAGACCTACCAGCCGTTAGTTAGCTCCAGCCAGCGGGCCATGGACTTCATGGCCAAACACGGAATCAAGGGCATCATTGGCGGCGGCGCGGCCACCGGCGGCGCATCGGACGATGTCGTCAAGCGGTGGCAAGAAACCTTGGCCAAGCACGGACGGGAGACCGAACTGGGTGGAGACCTCATCGTCGGCATCGCGACCTACATTGACGACACCGAAGAGAAAGCCATCAATAAGGCCCGGCGGTACTTCGAGGAAAACATGAAGATGTTTGCCCCTCTTGGGTTCGTTAGAGGATTGTCCGACCAGCAAATAACTTCTCTGGGTCGGGGTTCCGAAGCCCATTCGGCAGGCCTACCCACCATGGAAGACGCCGTTAAATCGGGTGCCTGGCTAGTTGGCCCTCCCGAACGGGTTACCGAAAGGCTAATGGAACTTCAAGACCGGTATCCCGGTCTCCAAGAAGTGAACGTAGGCGCGTCTGCAATGAGCACCGAGCAATCGGTAATTCTTGAACAACTCGACCTGTTCGGCAAAGAGGTCATGCCCGCATTTAAGAAACAGAGTAAGTAGCCGCTTTCTGCATGCAATGATGTATCCTTATCTATGTGTCCTATTAATAGGTCCGATTAACTGCGGCTCATAGGCCTAGGGAGGAACCCCCGGATGGCTACCAGTAAAGTCCGCCTGACCGAACTGTCCCACTGCGCCGGTTGAGCCTCAAAGCTTAGCCAAGAGGACCTGGTTCAGGTCCTGAAGCACCTGCCCATGATCAGCCACCCCGACCTTCTGGTGGGGACTGAACACGGGGACGACGCAGCCGTTTACCGGCTGGATAACAACACGGCCATCATTGTGACGGTAGACTTCTTCACGCCCATCACCGACGACCCCTACGAGTTCGGCGCAATCTCCGCAGCCAACTCGCTAAGCGACGTCTACGCCATGGGCGGAAAACCCCTGGTAGCCCTGAACGTGGTTGGGTTCCCGGCGCATCTGGCGGTGGAGATGCTCGGCACAGTCCTAAAGGGCGGCTACGACAAGGCAACCGAAGCTGGCTGCTTGATAGTCGGCGGTCATACCGTGGACGACGCCGAGCCAAAGTACGGGCTTTCCGTGGTGGGACTGATTGAGCCCGGCAAAGAAGTATCCAATTCCAATGCCCAGCCCGGCGACATTCTAGTGCTCACCAAACCCATCGGGACTGGGATAATTACCACTGGCTGCAAACAAGGCATCACGCCTGACGCGGTCTTGAAACAGGCAGTGAAAACCATGTCGGAACTGAACAGAGGCGCTTCCGAGGCCATGATGAAGGTCGGGGTAAACTCCTGCACCGACATCACCGGCTTTGGCTTCATGGGCCACTTGAGAGGCATGGTTCGGGGCAGCAAAGCCGGGGCCAATGTGCGAGTCTCCGACGTGCCGGTGCTGCCCGGAGTTTGGGACCTGCTGGAAAAGGGAACCGTTCCCGGTGGCACCTTCCGCAACATGTCTAGCGTGGCCGACGACGTGGATTGGGACGCCAGCCTGACCGAAGAACAAAAGCTATTGATGTGCGACGCCCAGACCTCCGGCGGACTACTAATCTCAGTGCCCAAGGCGAAGTTGGACCAACTTTTGGCCGAACTTGAAACCTCCGGCGTCCAAACCAGGGCCGTGGTGGGCGAAGTCACAGCAGAGAACCCTGGCCGCATCAGCGTGTCGCCCTAGCGTCAGGCGGGGTGATAAACTGGGGCACCTGCCTCACTGATTAACACCAGGGCCGTTTTGGCCCATGGAGTGAAGTATCAAAATGAAGCGACCTGACCAAGTAAAGACAGCTCCCGACCAGGGCATGGGCGCCCGCGTCCCGCCCGGCCAGTTCCTCACCACCAAGTTCCCGGTGCTGACCTACGGCCCTGAGCCCAAGATTGACATCGACACCTGGGAAATCAAAGTATTTGGATTAGTGGAGCAAGAGATAACACTCAACTGGGAGGAGTTCTCAAACCTCCCTTGGACCACCAACGTTGCCGACTTCCACTGTGTGACCCAGTGGAGCCAGCTCGACAACACCTGGGAAGGCGTGACTTTCGCCGACCTGGTAGCCCCCGCTGGCCCGAAGCCCGAAGCAAAGTTCATCATGGCCCACTGCTACGGTGGCTACACCACCAACCTGCCCCTAGAACTGGCCATGGACGAGGGAATTTTGGCCCACAAGCAAGACGGCGAGCCAATGGGCATGAGCCATGGCTGGCCCCTGCGCCTCATCGTCCCCAGCGTCTATGCCTGGAAGAGCGCCAAGTGGATTAACGGCATCGAACTAATAGCCGAGGACTCCCCCGGATTCTGGGAACAGCGCGGCTACCACAACGAAGGCGACCCTTGGAAAGAAGAGCGCTTCTGGCCCGAACTCTCCAAGCAAAGTCCTTAATTCAGATAAGAACATAAAAAAGGGGCGGCCAATTGGCCGCCCCTTTTTTTATTGTTGCTAATTCAAATTCTAGGCAGCTTGGCGGACCTTTCTGCGCGTCTTCTTGGCCCTTTTGGGAGCCTCAATCACGAAGGTCTCTTTGAACGGTTTCTGCACGGTCTCCGCAACCACGTCACGCATATATCCGCATTGGATACAGCTCACGTATTGCCCGTGAACATCTTCTCCGGCATATAAGTCGCCGTGGCATTTTGGGCATTCCTTGAAGTACATCATCCTTAAATCACCTCTACCCGGCTGGTTCGTGTCTATTATCCGGGTAGCCTAATCTCGTATTATACTGTGTGTTGCATACACCTTGGCACGACTTGCATCAGACTTTATCATATGGTTAATAGCCGGTCAACACCGTTACCGCACAAATTATTGGACAGTAATGGTTCGGAGATTTTGATGTACGAAGAGCCACGGTCCAAGACGGAGAACAGGACGATGGAGCAAGGACAAATGCATCCTACCCGTCCGGAAGACACCGATATTGCGCCTGTCGGGTCCGATGCACCCGATTCAACCGGGTCAGACCCAACGGCAGGCAATGAAGACGTCATGGCGCTTGAGGGCGTCTACATCATCAGTGTGGCCGCCCGCATTCTGGACATCCACCCCCAGACTCTGCGAAAGTACGAAAGATTGGGGCTGATAAACCCTGGGCGTACCATCGGCATGCTCCGGCTCTACTCCGCCGAAGATATCAAGAAGGTCAGGCTGATACGCTACCTGTCCGACGAGTTAGGCCTAAACCTGGCCGGTGTTGAATTTGCGCTGGCCGCCTTCGACAACTTGTCGACCATTAAACAGCGGATAAGCGCCCGACTAGAAGACATCCCAGCGGCGCAGAAAGTGGTCCAAGAAGAAATGGACCTTTTGTTTGAAAGTCTTAACCTCCCCATTGACCGATAATACGTTAGACCGTTAGCACCGGATCTTAGATATCCAAATCAATCTCAGTTAGGGGAACGCCTTAATGGCAACAGGACCACAAGAAAACAGCGGCCAGCCAGAAGAATCCGGACTCGAACAAGAGCTGGATGCAATTCTGGCCCAAGCAGAAGTTGACCTAGATACTCTTACCATCGAAGATCAGGTCAGATTATTGAAGGCTCGGCTGGAGCAGGCCCAAAAGGAAACTGCGGAAAACCTGGACACCGCCCAGCGAGCCCAGGCAGAGATGGCTAACTTCCGCCGCCGTACCGACGAAGACCGCATCGCCAACAGCAAGTACGCCAACAGTCGGCTCATCGCCAAGGTCCTGCCGGTGTTGGAAGAGTTGGAATTGGCCATCGGCCACAGTGAAAACCAAACTGAAGGCCAGACGGGCATCAGCGAATCGCTGCTCGAAGGATTCAAGTTGATTCAGCGAAAACTGACCGGCGTGCTAGAATCCGAGGGCGTATCAGCCATCCAATGCATAGGGCTAATGTTTAACCCTTTAGAGCACGAAGCGCTGGGCACCGAAGAGTCTACGGAAGTAGAACCGGGATATATCACTAAGATACTGCGGCCTGGTTTTCGGCTGCACGACCGGGTAATTAGCCCGGCGCAAGTTATGGTGGCCCGTGCGCCGCAAAATTCATAGGCCAAACGCCAATTAATTAGATAACAAAACCCACCACACCTTCGTACCGATTCGGGTGCGAATTATTAGGAGAGACCAAATGGCTAAAGTCCTGGGAATAGACCTCGGAACGACAAACTCGGTAGCGGCGGTCATCGAAGCCGGAGAACCCGTGGTCGTAGAGAACGCCGAAGGCGGTCGTATCACACCGTCCATTGTTGCGCTGAACACAAAAACCGGTGAGCGCTACGTCGGCCAGGTCGCCAAGCGCCAGGCCGTAACCAACCCAGAGAATACCCTCTTCTCGGTTAAGCGCCTCATGGGCCGAAAGTTTAGCGACCCAGAGGTTAAGAATTCCATGGGCAAGCTGCCTTATAAGATTGTGGCCGCCCCCAACGGCGATGCCATGGTGCAGCTTGGCGAAGAGGCCCACGCCCCGGCCCAGATTTCTTCTTTCGTGCTGCAAAAGATTAAGCAAGACGCCGAAGCCAGACTAGGGGAGAAAATAACCCAGGCAGTAATAACAGTACCGGCCTACTTCAATGACGCCCAACGCCAGGCGACGAAAGACGCTGGCACCATTGCCGGACTGGAAGTGCTGCGCATTATCAACGAACCCACTGCGTCGGCCCTGGCCTACGGCTTGGACAAGACCAAGACCGACGCCTCGATAGCGGTCTTCGACCTTGGCGGCGGGACCTTCGACATAACCATCCTCCAGATGGGCGAAGGGGTTTTCGAGGTGAAGTCCACCAACGGGGACACCTTCTTGGGCGGCGACGACTTCGACCAGAAGATTCTGGAGTGGTTGATTGGTGAGTTTAAGCAGGAGACCGGCATCGACTTAGCCACAGACCGGATGGCCCTGCAACGCTTGCGCGACGCCGCAGAACGGGCCAAGGTCGACCTGTCCAGCGTCCTGCAGACGGAAATCAACCTGCCGTTCATCACCGCCGACGCCAGCGGCCCACAACACATGGTTAAGACACTAAGCCGGGCCAAACTAGAACAGTTGGTCGCCGATTTAATTAATCGCACCGAAGGCCCTTGTCGACAGGCGTTGACCGATTCTGGTATCGCCACCGGCGAAATCGACGAAGTAATCATGGTCGGCGGCATGAGCCGCATGCCGGCCGTTCTCGAAAAGGTCAAACAGGTGTTTGGCAAGGAACCCAACCGGAGCGTGAACCCCGACGAGGCCGTGGCCCTGGGAGCCGCCATCCAAGCAGGCGTGTTATCCGGTGATGTCAACGACATCGTGCTGCTCGACGTTACTCCGTTGACATTGGGCCTGGAGACTCTGGGCAGCGTGATGACGACCCTCATACCCCGGAACACAACCATCCCAACCAAGAAGGTAGAGACGTTCACCACCGCCGCCGAAAGCCAGACCACGGTGGATATCCACGTCCTACAGGGTGAACGCTCAATGGCGTCGGACAACAAGTCAATTGGTCGGTTCATGCTGGACGGCCTCTTGCCCGCGCCCCGTGGCGTACCTCAGATCGAGGTCACCTTCGACATCGACGCCAACGGTATCCTGAGCGTGTCGGCCAAGGATAAGGGGACCAGCAAAGAGCAGAAAATTGTCATCCAATCGGGTTCTGGGCTAGAGAAAGAAGACATCGAGCGCATGGTCAACGAAGCCCTGGAGAACGAGGAAGCCGACAAGGTGCGCAAGGCCGAAGTTGAGACACGGAACCAAGCCGACTCCCTGGTCTTCAGCTCTGAGAAGCTGTTGGCCGAAAACGCCGAAAAAATACCTGAGGAACTTAAGACCGAGGTGCAGGGCAAAATTGACGCGCTCAAGGCAGCCATTGCCGCCAACAGCACCGCCGAAATTCAATCGGCTACGACTGAGCTAAACAGCGCGTTGCAACGAGTCGGAGAAATAGTGTATAGCCAAAGTGGTGGGGCGGAAGAGGGCGGCCAAGACCCCACTGGCGGCATGGGAATGGGCGGCCCGGGAGGGGATGGAGAGGTTGGCGAAAGCCAAGATGACGAAGGCACCGTCGAGGGTGAATTTAGGGAAGTTTAGCTGTGAGTCCAACAAAGCGGTTTGACCGTAGTATCTAGGCTGGATAAGAATCTAAGTAAGAAAGGGGTTTGAAACCCGCCTGAATACCCCCGAACCAGCAAACACCGTATTGGTGACGTGTTTTTTAAAGAGCCGGGTCTGATATAATTATGTCTAGAAGCCCCGAACCTTTGAACGAACAAATAGACTCCCCAAACCGGGCCATTAATTGAGGAATCGAAGTTCTAGGCCAACGGAGATTACATGAGCGGACAACAAGACCAGGCAAACCAAGAAGTTTTAGGAGACGGCAAGACCGAAGAGGTTGTGTCGACCCTGAACTCTGAAATGGACACTCCAATTGCTGACAATGTCTGGAGAGTGCCAGGTATTGATAAAGACCTGACTCCTCTGCAGTATCACTACCTGAGCATGCTACAGCGCCTTGTGGCCCTCAAGAACACTTATCAAACAGACGCTAGCTACGAAGCGTGGATGATGATTGGTCTGAACCAAGCCGTCTACTCGACGCTGCGCGACAGCATTGAAGCCAATGTTGGCGACGAAGCCAAGGAACTGCTTAATCGGGAGCAGCACGTAAACTAATCAGCTTACGCGCTAATCTAAACTGGAAACTCGAAGACGGGGGCTTAGGCCCCCGTCTTCTTTTTATCCCCCATCTCTTTATCTCCCATCTCTTTATCCCCAATCTCTTTATCCCCAATCTCTACCTGGGCTAGCGCAACCACCTACATCCTGTTACTTAGCGGTCAAGCCATGCGCCGGAAATATTTGCTGACGAATCGCCGCAACCGACTCCTCAACGTATCTTCTAGCTTCAATTTTGATATGGCCCGGCACCTCTGGGCTTGTATCGTCCCTGAGCCTACCTGCGCCGTGCTCCCGGGCGAAAGCCGCCGGTAACTGGTCGGGCCACTCAATTCCCAACATTGCGCCGTAGGCCAAGGTCCAGGCACGGGCCACTGCCGTCACATCGTAGCCACCGCCACCCAACGCCAGCCAAGGCAAACCAAGTCCCGCCAGCTCCCGTACCACCTCAATGTAACCCTCCGTAGTCACCTGTAGGTGAGTCAAAGGGTCGGTATGGTAGCTATCGATACCCAGCTGAGTCACCAACACATCGGGCGCAAAGGCCTTAATCAGGGGTGGCACAATCTGCTTGAACGATTCAACGTAGTCGTCATCGCCGGTGTATGGGTAGAGCGGCAGGTTCACCGAGTAGCCCAAGCCAACGCCCTCGCCCATTTCGGCCACTGAGCCAGTGCCGGGAAACAAGTACTGCCCAGATTCGTGAACCGATATGGTCAACACCCGGTCATCGCGGTAAAAAGCTTCCTGTACACCGTCTCCGTGGTGCGCATCGATGTCCACATAGGCCACGCGCAGACCTCGGTTCAAGAAATAGTGGATTGCCAGAGCAGGGTCGTTAAACACGCAGAAACCGGAGGCGTGGTTAGCTGCCGCATGGTGCAGCCCGCCCGAGATATTGAAGGCCGCATCCACTTCTCCGCTGGCCACCATCTCAGCGGCTACCAGCGAACCGCCAGTGCTCAAGGCCGCCGCATCGTACATCCCTGGATATACCGGATTATCACCATTCGCGCTAAATCCAAACCGTGCGGCGTCTGCCCGTGTGGCGTCTGCCCGTGTGGCGTCTGCCCGCGTGGCGTCTGCCCGCGTGGCGTCTGCCAATGAAGAGATCGAGTCCAGGGCCTTCACGGCGGCAACATATTCCGGCGTATGCAGCCAGGCCAACTCCTCCTCAGTCGCTGAGCGAGGGTCGAGCAGGACTGCTCCGGGATGGTCAAAGGCCCCGTATTCCTGCAAGAGTTGGTAGGTGTACCGTAAGCGCACCGGACGCATTGGGTGGTCGGAACGCAGTTCATGACGGGAGAGGGAATCTTCGTAAATAAACGCCGCTCGCTGTGCCATTCAATAACCTGACCTAACAGAAAGATTCGCTTGGGGACGTTTTATGAAAAATGCTTTAGAACCGGCCAATTGAAGTCTATTCAGGCCCTATCTCCCGGTCAACCAGGCGTGGAGCAGGGCCAAATTCGAGAAAATCCGTATTGGGGTCCATAGAGAAATTTACGTTTATCTGATTATCATAATTAATGGGTAGCTATACGCTGCCCTAGGTTGCGTGTATCCGGTATATTCGTGCTTCATACCGGCAACAGCCGACAATTTCGGCGGGCGAGAGCAATATTATTTTAAAGCAGGCAGCCTGGCTAGTTCAGGTAGCCTGAACTGAAACTCTTTTATCGCGCTGCCAATCCACAGGAGTAATCATCATGGTCAACGGATTCGACGACGGTTTGCAAGACCGGCTAAAACAGGCCGAGATTGCGGAGAGGGAAATGCAGAGGTTACAACCATTAGCCTCCGAAGCTCCCCAGTTGCGTCTGCAAAAGGCCAAGGCCCAACGGGAACAAGAACGCCAACACGCCAAAGAAGACGCCCTTACCAGAGCCAGGAACGCGGTGCAATCTGCCGCAGACAAGCAGAACCGGGTGCCCGACCTGCTTAACCAGGCCGCCCGCGCGGTCATCGAGCTTTATACCTTGCTGAAAGACGTGGAAAGCTCCCGCCGCCAAGCCATGGAAGCCCTGGCCATCGCCGACCGCGTGGACTACGACATAGAATTAGAAGAAGGCGAAGAACACGAGCGCTCTCTGGACCGGGACACCCGTGGGCTAGCCTACGCTCTGGCCGCCCGCCACGGCGACGCCCGGGTCAAGGAATTGCTGGAGGATTGCGACCCTGGGTTCACCATGTTGCGGGGCTGCAATCTGGACGAGCCCCTCTACCGCGATGTGGCTAATTTCATCGTTCGTCACGCCGTCCCCAAAGAAGCGCCACCTTCGGGGTTGATTAGCAGAACACTAACCTCTCCACCAGACGAACCAGCGCCAAAGGCTGAGGAGACCGGCAACACCGACTACTAACCGCATATTTGGGCACGGCTTTGACCACGGCCCGCTGCAAATTCTGCAGCACGCCAAGTTTCGGGATCAGGAGAATATCTACATGGCTTCTCTGAATCAGTACGGAGACAAGTACCGGCACATCCGTATGGAACGCCGTCAGGGAATCCTCCAGATGACCTTCCACACCGATGGCGGAGAACTCCAATGGGGCAGTGGCCCGCACACCGAGTTCCCCCAGGCCTTCGCCGACGTCGGCAGCGACCCGGAAAACCGCATAATTATCATGACTGGGAGCGGCGACGCTTTCTCCGGCCCGGCTGGCTCAGCTACCGGTGCCCCCAAACGGTCGCCTCAGCAATGGGACCAGACCTACTGGGAAGGAAAACGCCTGCTAACTAACCTGCTGGACATCGAAGTGCCCATGATTAGCGCAATCAATGGGCCAGCGCTCCGCCACTCGGAGATACCACTGCTGTGCGACATTGTTCTCGCTTCGGACACCGCTGCGTTTCAAGACTCAGGCCACTTTATGAGCGGCCTAGTGCCTGGCGATGGCGTGCACATCGTCTATCCCCTGCTATTAGGACTAAACCGCGGCCGCTATTTCCTGTTCACCGGCCAAAGAATCGAAGCCCAAGAAGCCAAGACCCTAGGGCTGGTGAGCGAAGTTCTACCCCAAGCTGAGTTGCTACCCCGTGCCTGGGCATTGGCCGAGAAAATGGCTCAGCAATCCGACATCGTGCTGCGCTACAGCCGGGTGGCCATGACCCAAGTAGTTAAGCGCCTTATGCAAGACATTTTGGGCTATGGGTTGGCTCTAGAGGGCCTCGGTTCGGCAGATACAATGTTGAACCAAGGCTAAACCGCGCCTAGACACATCTGATTAAAGCCCGGTTCCAGTGCGGTTCGGGACTTGAAAATTCGACCCCGTTCTGGCAAGATGAGCCTATGCGAATCGGTGCGTTTGAACTAAATGAACCACTTCCCGAGCTGAAAGACCCCCATGTCTTCGCAATGGTGCGTCCGTGGGTGGATGTAGGCAGCGTGGGTACCCTCACGCTCAATCGCCTAGAACGCTTCCTGGGTTCCAAGGAATTGGGCCGTCTAGTCCGCCCTGGCACCTTCTTCGACTTCACCCGCTACCGTCCCAACATGCGCCTGGTGGACGGCAAGCGCGAGGTCAAGGTACCCAACAGCATCATTCGCTACGCCATCACCGAGGATGGGCCAGACTACCTGTTCTTGCATCTAATGGAGCCCCACTCCAACGGTGAGGACTACACCGACTCCATCCTAGAAGTGGTCAACCACTTCAACGTGAAACGCTACTGCCGATTGGGCGCCATGTACGACGCAGTGCCGCATACGCGACCCCTCTTGGTCACTGGTAGCTTGGGTGACGTTACCCAAAACCGCCCGGTAGCCAACTTCAAGATTCGCCAGAGTACCTACCAAGGCCCAACCACCATCATGAACTTGCTTTCGGAAGGGGTTGAAAAGGCCAACATCGAGTCCATCAACTTCATGGTCCACCTGCCCCAGTACGTGCAGTTGGAAGAGGACTACGCTGGCACTTCCCGCATGATTGAAGTCTTGTCTTCGGTCTACGACAGCATTCCCGCCGACTTGGCCCCCGTGCGACGGGGACAGCGCCAATACCGTGAACTTAATTCCACCCTTGACCGAAACTCGGAGCTCAAGACTCTGATTCAGCAGATGGAAGCCTACTACGACGCCCAGCTAGACTCGGAAGAGGCGTCATCGGCTCCCACTGACGAGTCGGCTCCGCCCACCACCACCTTATCGCCAGAGATTGAGCAGTTCCTCAGCGAACTTGGTGGACGGCTGGATCCCGACTCCGAAGCCTAGTCGCCCCGGCTCATTCGCCTCATTTTCCCTTTGGCCTTTGGCTTTCTCCATCCTGATAGCGTCTTGCTGCTAATATGCCCCTATGCTAGACTCTTTTGGTACTTCCAGGCGTGAAATTCGCCAATTCTACGTGTAATCGGGTGACATGACCCAACCAGCTAACGGCAGCCATAAAGGCGTAATATTCTCCGGCATGCGGCCCACCGGGCTGCTCCATCTGGGGAACTACATGGGGGCCCTGCAAAATTGGGTCACCCTACAAGATGACTACAGTTGTATCTACTGCGCCGTGGACATCCACGCGCTGACCACGGTGGAACGCCCTGAAGAGACCGCCAGCATCAAGCCCAACATCGAAGACATGGTGCTCGACTGGCTGGCCGCCGGGGTTGACCCAGAAAAGAGCATCGTCTTTGTGCAGTCCCACGTTCCCGAAGTGATGACCCTACACACATTGCTCAGCATGATTACGCCGTTGGGCTGGCTGACCAGAGTGCCCACCTTCAAAGACAAAGTGCGCCAGATGCACGAGACCGAAGAGACGGTGAACTACGGCCTGGTTGGCTATCCAATACTCCAGACCGCCGACATCATCCTTTACAAGGCCGACACCGTCCCTGTGGGCCAAGACCAAGTGCCCCACATAGAGCTGTCCAGGGAGATTGTTCGCCGGTTCAACAATATGTTCGGCGAGACCTTCCCCGAGCCCAAGGCCAAGCTGACTGAAGCGCCCCTGCTGTTGGGCTTGGACGGCCAGAACAAGATGTCGAAAACCTTGGACAACCACCTGGACTTGGCCGCCACGCCCGAAGAGACCACCAAGCGCGTGCTGACCGCCTTCACCGATCCGGAACGGGTGCGCCGGGAATTACCGGGCCGTCCCGATGTTTGCAACATCTACTCCCTGCACAAGATATTCAGCGGGGCCGAAGCCTCTAGTGCCGTCTACAGCGAATGCACCACTGCCCAACGGGGATGTGTCGACTGCAAACGCCACCTGGCCGACAGCATCAACGACTACCTCAAGGACCTGCGGGAACGGCGCGAGGAATTTAAAGCCCGCCCCGGCTACGTCCAAGAGATACTCCACGAGGGCGGCAAGAAGGCCAAAGCCATCGCGGTGGAGACCCTGGCCGAGGTCTACGATAAGATGGGCCTGGGCTAGGTAGCCCAAGCCGAAGGCCCCGATGAAATTGGGGCTGTCAGCTTCGGCTTTTCCGTTCCACCTAAACTGTTTTTCGCGGGATTTTTATGCCAGATAATCTGATGCCGATTTCTAAAAACGGCCGCCCAGCCATGGACGTCATGCTGGACGCTGCCCGTGCTGCCGGGGCCATTCTCCGGGACCGGTTCAATTCTGAGAAAGAGGTGTCTTTCAAAGGCAAAAAAGACATCGTGACCGATGTTGACCTGGCCGCGGAAAAGACCATCTTGCGAATGCTCACCGGCGAGTTTCCCGAATTCAGCATCCTGGCTGAAGAGTCCAAGCCCGTTAACGGAGACTCGCCCTACAAATGGGTGGTCGACCCGTTAGACGGCACTCGAAACTACGCCCAAGGCATCCCCCACTTCTGCACCATCATCGCCCTGGCCAAAGACGACCACGTCATCGCCAGCGCGACCTACGACCCGGTGCGCGAGGAGATGTTCACCGCCGAGGAAGGCAAAGGGGCATTTCTAAACGGCACGAAGCTCACCGCGTCGGAGACTACTGAGGTAAGTCGTTGCCTGTTGTGTTGCGACCTTGGCTACGTGGACGAGAAGGCGGCTTTAGCCATCGACATGATTCGGGCGCTGTGGCCGGACTTGACCAGCATGCGGTTATTGGGTTCTGCCGGTTTGGGCGTGGCCTATGCCGCCGCCGGTCGGGTCGACCTATTCTTCCACCATTCGCTAATGCCTTGGGACATCGCCGGCGGCCTAATCCTAGCCCAAGAAGCCGGAGCAATAGTGGTTGACCGTCAAGGTAAAGAAGCCAACCTCTTCACCCCCGGCGTAATACTCGCCAACCCCACCTTGATAGCAGACTTCCTCAAGAGGACTGACGGCATGCCCTGGCGGACAGCGGTCTAGCACCCGGTCTTGGAAATATCCTTAGCGGACAACCGTTCGTCCTGAGCCTCGTCGAAGGACGCGCAGCAGCCAATTTATTGTCTTGAATACCCCACCCGAAAGGGGTTAAATTACAATTAATCGGCCAGGCAATCATCATCCCTTCAAAGCATCCTGGATTCCAGCTTTCGCTGGAAAGACGGTGTCGCTAGCCAACACAATGACGGCAAAAGCACCCCCCGCTCATCATGAGCCCCGTCGAAGGACGCGCAGCAGTCATGTTGTGGATTAGAAAACTTGGTTTATGCGCAGTGATGGTTCGACAAGCTCACCACGAACGTTGTTGGTAGCGCTAATCATCGGCAGGTATTATTAACGCCGCGTCCCCGTACCCTGTTTCTCCAACACCACTTCCGCCGCCAACAGTTCGTCAACCTCTGACTGGCTAAAGCCGCGTTCCAGCAAAACTTCTGCGCTGTGCTCGCCTAGCAAGGGTGCCCGGGTGCGGATTTGGCCGGGGGTTACTGATAGTTTTACGGGGATACCGATATTATGTATGGTGCCCAGGTCGGGGTCTTCCAGGTCGACCAGCATCTTGCGGGCCAGCACTTGGGGGTCTTTGTAGACTTGGGCCATGTCGTAAATTGGCCCGGCCACAACGCCCGCTTTCTCCAACATCTTGAGCCAATTGCTGGTGGTGTCGGCGGTGAAGGTCTCTTCCAGCAGGGCTGCCAGTTCCTCTTCACGTGCCTTGCGGTCGCCGGGAAGCTTGAAGCGTTCGTCTTCAATCAAGGCGTCCAGGCCGATGGCCCGACATAGCTGCTCCCAGGTTGGCTGGGTGGCCGCGCCGATGTTCAGGTAGCCGTCGCTGGTGCGCAGGGCTTGGTAGGGGGCGGAGACCCGGTGGGCCGAACCCAGCGGACCGGGAATCTCGCCGTCGGCGAAGTACACCGAGGACTCCCAGACGGTATAGGCTACGCCGGCTTCCATCAGCGAGGTGTCCACCCGCTGGCCTTGGCCCGTCTTCAGCGCGTAAACGTAAGCAGCTAAAACACCGTTGGCCGCCAGCAGGCCCGCCGAGATATCGGTGATTGGCACGCCGACCTTGGCCGGGGGCATGCCGGGGTGGCCGGTGATGCTCATTAGGCCGCTCACTCCCTGGGCTACCAGGTCGAAGCCGCCCTTTTGGGCGTCGGGGCCGGTGTTGCCAAAGCCGGACACCGAGCAGTAGACCAGGCTGGGTTTGATGGCCGCCAAGGTCTCGTAACCCAGTCCCAGCCGGTCCATGACGCCGGGCCGGAATTTCTCCACCACTACATCAACATCTTCCACTAACCGTTTGAACACAGCCTGCCCGTTCTGGCTCCGGAGGTCCAAAACCAAGCTGCGCTTGTTGCGGTTGAGGGCCAGGAACCCCGCCGACCAGTCCTTGATGAACGGCGGACCCATTCGGCGGCTGTCGTCGCCGCCGCTGGGTTTCTCCACCTTGATTACATCGGCACCCATGTCGGCCAGCACCATGGTGCAATACGGCCCGGCCATAATCTGGGTCAAATCGAGCACCACCATCCCAGATAAGGCTGATTCGGTTGTCATTTGGTCACCCTAGAGATTGAAGTAAGGTAACCGAAATACTACCGTATGGCGGTTGGCGGCTCAACCACGGTCATAATGTCTGGGTTTTCTTCCCCTTCGACCACAATCTGCACTGCCTGGCCCTTCTCCGTGGCGCGAATCAGCTTGTGGTTGACCAGCAGGTAGAGGCCCGGATACTTGAAGGTGTATTCAGTCACGACCACGCTTCCCGCTGGGACCGCGGTGGTCTCCACCCCGTACTCCAAGTCAGAGTTTGGGTTGAATGACCCGCCAACGTAGACCTTGTCGAAATGGCCGCCAATGATGTGGATCCAAGACTCGTCGTTGGCCTGACCATAGAAGAACCTGACCGTCTCGCCCACCTTAACCTTAAGGGCATTGTCGCCGGTCACCGCGCCAACTTTACCGTTGGTCACCACATACGAAGGGTTTTCGGCAGACACCCTCGCAGGGGAATAGACATGCTTGCTTGGGTCACTGGCAGACGGCTCCGAATAGAAGTCTCCTTCCATCAGATAATATTGGTGGTCAACCGGAGGAAGCCCTCCCGTTGGCAACACGATAATCGACCCGTACATCCCCGACGTCACGTGCATTGGAATCGGCGCAATGGCGCAGTGATAGACGAATGCGCCTTCTTTTAGGGCCTGGAATCTGAATGTGGTCTGCTGTCCTGGACCAACAATCGAGGCTGCACCGCCGCCCAACGCACCCGTGGCAGCGTGGAAGTCCACGTTGTGGGCGTAAGTGGAGCCCACAGAATTCTTGAGGGTCACCTCGACCCAGTCACCAAGGCACACCACTATGGCTGGCGCCGGAACTGCGCCGTTGAATGTCAAGAACGGGAATGTGATACCCGGCGCAATCTCGGCTTCAAATTCCTTGGTCTCCAGAGTGAACCGGACGTTTCTGGGCGTCCCGTTACAATCTGGAATCTCCGGAAGCGCGGGAGCAGCGACCAGTTTCAAATCGACATTTTGGGGCTTTACATCGTCAAATGAACGGGGTTCATAAGGTGGAGTGATTCCAGCAGCTGACGAATCTGACGCAACCGACTCAGACCCGCAGGCCATGGCCAAAAGCGCCAATATCCCCACCAGTAATAATATTCCCTGTTTCTTGATGCCCATGAGCTAATCTCTCCTATTCCGACCTGTAATATCCTTATCTTTAGTGTCCGGTTCCCGGCGGTGACTTGAAGGTAAAATTCCAATGGATTTCCGGTGAGTTCTACCGGTGAGTTTTCATCCTAGGCCCATATCTGAATCCAATGATTGTGAAATGCATCCCAATAGTACGATGCCACCATCATCAGCGGTACTGCCATTTAGACATAAAAAGGGGGGCCGATTGGCCAAACCTGTAGAAATTAACAAGCTTAGGGTCAAACAGGACGCTGATTACATCTTCCATGAATTAACTCGCAGCATCTGCCCGGAGTGCAAGACGGTCATCGACGCCCAGATTATCATCCGTGACAACAAGGTTTACATGCGGAAGAGGTGCCCGACCCACGGCTGGTTTGAGGGTATCATTAGCTCCGATGCCCAGATGTACGTGGACTCGGTTAAGTACAACAAGCCGGGAACCCTGCCCCTGGAATTCAGCACCGAGATTAAAGACGGCTGCCCCCTGGACTGTGGCCTCTGCCCAGAGCACAAACAGCACATGTGCTTGGCCCTAATCGAGGTCAATTCGGCCTGCAACCTTAACTGCCCAATCTGCTTCGCCAACGCCGGAGTGGGGTTCAGCCTGACAATGGAGCAGGTGGAATTCATGCTGGACCGTTTCGTGGAGATTGAAGGTGACCCAGAGGTCGTCCAATTCAGCGGCGGCGAACCGACGATTCATCCCGATTTATTCAAGATGATTCAGGCGGCCAAGGACCGGGGCATCCGCCAGGTGATGATTAACACCAACGGAGTCCGCATCGCCCGGGACGATGAATTCCTGGAAGGACTGGCAAAGCTGAAGCCAGTAATCTATTTCCAGTTCGACGGCATGCGGCGGGAGACCTACCAGACCATTAGAGGCGAAGACCTGCTGGACCTAAAGCTAAAGGCATTGGACCGGCTGGCTGAAAAGGGCCTGGATGCCGTATTAGTGGCGGCCATAGAACAGGGAGTGAACACCGATGAGGTAGGAGCGGTATTGGAGTTTGGCCTGAAGCACCCGGCGGTGCGTGGTGTGGTTTTCCAGCCGGTGACCCACGTGGGACGTCACATCGAGTTCGACCCCATGGAGCGGGTGACCATCCCCGACGTGATTCACGGCATCGTCGACCAGACCAATGGCCGGTTCATCATGGAAGATTTCGTACCCGTGCCCTGCTGCTTCCCCACTTGCCAGGTAAACTCCTACGTGTTCGTGGATGGCGAGAATACCGTGCCCCTGCCCCGCATGTTGGACATTGACCAATACCTGGACTACATCACCAACCGCGCCCTGCCCAAACCCACCAATTCCGCCGACGTGCAAAAGGCCCTAGAGGGTCTGTGGTCGGCTTCGGCGGTGGCAGGAACCGAGCAGACCGCCGACCAGTTCCAATGCGCCTGCGGGCCTGGCTTAGAGTTGGGTTACGAGTTGGCCCACCTGAAAGACCACATCTTCCAGATTGCCATCAAAGATTTTTTGGACCCCTATACCTTCAACGTAAAACAGGTCATGAAGTGCTGCGTGGGCATCCTGGTCCCCGATGGCCGGGTTATACCGTTCTGCGCCTACAACTCGGTGGGCTACCGCGAAGAGATACGAGAACAACTAAGCCAAGAGCAAGCGATAGAGATAGCTAGGAGCAAGATTAAGTTTGCAGAACGAAGCAATAGCTAAGGCCTGCTGCGCCGACCTATATCAGTCGGACATGGCCAAGTTGATAATGGGCGACTCGCTCCATCCTGGCGGGCTGGGCCTGACCAATAAGCTGGGCCGACTTATGGGCCTGCAAGCCGGAAACTTGGTAGCCGACCTAGCCAGCGCCCAAGGCACCAGCGCCCAGGCCCTAAGTCGCGTTTTCCATTGTAGCGTCTTGGGAGTCGAGTTTGGCGCTGCGGCAGTGCGCAGTGCCTGCAACGCCGCACCGGAGGGAAGTACCGCCCACTTCGTCCAAGGCGATGCTGAAAGCCTGCCAATGCGTTCCGCGGTCTTCGACGCCGCAGTATGCGAGTGCTCCATGAGCCTTTTCATCAACAAGGCCCAAGCCGTGGCCGAAGTTGCACGGCTACTCCGGCCCGGCGGCAAGTTCGGTCTGAGCGATGTGACCATAGAGCCGGGTTCGTTGCCCGCAGACTTGGAGGGGGAATTAGGGCAGGTGTTGTGCATGACCGACGCCCTGACCGCCGACGGCTATGTGGCCTTACTGGAAGAAGGCGGGTTTACCATCACCGAACGCTTGGACGCGTCCGGTGAAATAGCCAAAATATTGGACGAGGTAGAAGGCAAACTGGCAGCGTTTCTGGCCCTCCAGAACATGAGCAGTTCCACTTCAGGCGTCTCTACTTCAACCACTTCAATCGAAAGCCAACTGGAACAGGCACCGGGGTTGGTAACCAAGGTTAGGAAGATGGTCCGCGCGGGCGATTTGGGCTACTGGCTGTTCGTTGGCGAGAAACGGCCCTAGCAGTTTTCGCCGTTCCAGAATCACATCCGTTTCTTACCTATCCCCTTTGGCACTGCTGTTATATTATGAAGACAGGCCCATTATGTTTACCCATCTAAGATGACTCAATCAACCCCAACCGACTCAACCGCCCTGCGCACATCAGCGGACCTAAGGCCGTAAAGACACCATGATTGAAGAACTAATACTAATTCAGAAAGTGGTGTTGGCGATTGCTGCTGGTTATCTGTTGGGCGCTCTGCCATTTGCTCAGATAGCCTCTCGTATGCGAGGCGTTGATGTATTTGCCACTGGCAGCACCCTAGCCGGCACCGCCAACGTATTCTTCAACGTTGGACACCGCACCGGGGCACTGGTCTTTGTGGGAGATGTGGCCAAAGGCGGCGCGGCGGTTTTCGCAGCTTGGGGACTGGGTGTTCCTCCCGCCCTGATATTGGTGGCGGGCGGAGCCGCCGTTGTGGGTCACTGGAAGTCTGTCTTCACTGGCTTCCGAGGCGGCGATGGTATGGCCCCGTTAATGGGCGTGTCCTTGGCTTTGATACCCCCTATAGCCGTGCTAAGTGTCGCTGCGGGCCTCGCAACCGTCGTGATTATGCGTCATTCGGCCCTACGGTCTACCTGGGGAGTCGTAATCTGTTTCTTGGTCATGCTGGCAATTAGTCAGTACTACCAGATTGAACGGGACTTGGTCTCTGGACTCGTAATCTTGGCTTCGTTGGTGCTATTGCGGAGTATGTTCACCAGGCGACGAAGACTCCATGCAGCGGAGCACCTAGTCTACCGGGACACTGAAGACGACCTAGAAGACGGCGAAGATATTGCCATAGATCCCGATTCCGACCTGGGACGCCCTACCGCCGAACGCCTTTAGGCTCCGGCATCTCCGTCCCGGTCAAAGCCCGTGCCCTTGTCATCTTCCGGGTCCCGAACCTCGCGCATCTGCTTCATTTCCAACGCCCATCCTAAATGCTCGTCATGGGCGGCGTCTTCGGCCAGTTGCGGTGCAATCTCCAAAACTCGGTCCAAATGCTTCAAACAAGACTCCACGTCGCCCGTCCGCGAGTAGAGCCGGGCTGCATTGTAGTGGGCTGAGGCCAGGTTCGGGTCTGCTTCCAGCGAATGCCCATACTCCTTCAGCGCCTCATCTAGGTCTCCCAACACCTCACGCACTGCCCCTCGATTGCTATGGGCCTCGGCAAATGATGGTTGCAATTCCAACGCCGCATCAAAGTCCACCAAGGCGCTGTCATAGTCACCCAAAGCGTCATAGGCCAGGCCCCGGTTGTTGTAAGCCTCGGCGTCGTCAGGGGTGAGGTCTATAACTTCGCTGTAGTCGGCTAGGGCCTCATGTAGTTTGCCCAGGTAATAGTTGGTTCTGGCCCGGTTGAACAGCGCAAAAGAATTCTGTGGGTTGAGGTCGGCAGCTTTGGTGTAACTGGCAATAGCCTCGGCGTGTAGACCCAGTTCATCCAACGAAGCGCCGCGATTCAAATAAGCGTTAGATATGTCGGGCTGGATGGCCATCACTTTGTCAAACTGGGCCACTGCTTCGTGATGCCGCCCGATTTGGGCTAAGATTATTCCCCGGTTGTACATGGCATGCACATATCCGGGGTCCAACTCGATGGCCCGGCTGTAGTCCGCCAGCGCCTTTTCGTTCGAGCCCAGGTCGTCATGCCCGTTGCCCCGTTGATAGTAGGCCTCGGCCAACGACGGATCGCTGGTTAACAAGTCGGTGAACTCCCGAACAGCATCTTCCGGGCTTCTCATGCGCAGGTAGGCCAAGCCCAAGTTGAAGCGGGCATCGGTGTTTGAACGATCTTGAACCAAGATGGCCATATAGACCTGCGCGGCATCACCGTGGCGGCCAACTGCGTAGCACCCATTGGCATAAACCATGGACTCCGAGACACCGAGCCCCGACACAAACGAATCCGGGAACTCCGAACCTTGCCCCGTGTTCTCCACCGCTGACACTGCCTCTTCCAACTTGACCCGGACATCTGGGGTGAGCCTGAATCCCCTGGGCCTGGGCGTGATACGGCCTGGTCCATGAGAGTGTTGCTCCAACAGCGCGGCCAAAGCCGCCAGTTCTTCTAAGCCAAATTCGTCTTGGGCGTGTTCAGTCAAGGATTGAAACCTTTTGGGCGTTTTGAGTGCATCTGGCTTTGCCGCCCGTGCGGTCCGCCAAATGTGCGCATACAGCATAACATTAGAGACTTCTAGATTGTAGAATCGCCTTGTCAGCCCTACAATTACAGCCACAGCCAGATTATGTCGGGTTTTTCCCGACAACCAGATAACCATCAGGCAGGCAATAGGAGTCTAACGTGGCCCAAGAAAGCACCATCATCTATACCCACCCCGACTGCGCATACTCATCTGCAGCCAAGATGGACTACCGCAAACGTAAGGTGGAATACACCGAAATCGACGTCGGCAAGCAAGCCAATCAAATTCCAGCTCTTTTGGCGTTAACCGACGGTGAACGCATCACTCCCGTCATAGTGGAAAACGGAGTGGTGACCATCGGATTCAAAGGCGGCTTTTGAGACTTTTAATCCGAGGCCAGTTGGCCTCAGCGATTAGAACTTCTACCTCGATTAGATAAGGGCGTTTACTGACAATTTCGCCTTGTTGGTCAACCGAACCCAATGTTAGGATGCTGCAAAAGCTGACCGTCATTACAACAAAGCGCGGGCAAGCAAATACGGGATGAAGGATGGGTGAGGATGACGACCACCAATAAAACAGATAAAGAGCTCAAAGAAAAACGAGCTGCTCTGGACATTGCGCTAGGGCGGATAGAAAAGGACTACGGCAAAGGTGCCGTGATGCGCCTTGGCGAGATAAGCGATTCCTTGACCACCGAGTCCATCCCCACCGGTTCCCTGGCCATCGACATAGCGTTAGGCATCGGCGGCATACCCCGAGGTCGTGTCACCGAGATATTCGGTGCTGAGTCCGCCGGAAAGTCGACCCTGGCCATTCACATCATGGCCGAAACCCAAAAGCTCGGCGGAATCGCAGCCTACATCGACGTGGAGCATGCCCTGGATCCCGTCTACGCAGCCAACTGCGGCCTCAAACTTGACGACCTTCTGATTGCTCAGCCAGACAGCGCCGAGCAGGCATTGGACATCACCGAGCAACTGGTCCGCAGCGGCGCAGTTGACGCGGTAGTGCTAGACAGCGTGGCCGCCTTGGTTCCTCAAGCGGAAATCGAAGGCGACATGGGTGACACCCACGTTGGCCTGCAGGCCCGGCTCATGTCCCAGGCCCTGCGCAAGCTGACCAGCAGCATCCACCGTTCCAGGACCGCCGTAATCTTCATCAACCAACTTCGCGAGAAAATCGGCGTCACCTACGGTAGCCCTGAAGTTACCCCCGGCGGACGCGCACTCAAGTTCTATAGCTCAGTCCGCATCGACCTGCGCCGGGTAGAGTCCATAAAGCAGGGGGCCGAGGTTATCGGCAATCGCGTCCGGGCCCGCATCGTCAAGAACAAAGTTGCCGCGCCCTTCCGGGTGGCCGAGTTCGACATCATGTTCAATCAGGGCATCAGCAAGATGGGCGACCTGCTAGAAATCGGCGCCGAGCAGGGCATCATCAAGAAGTCCGGCGCATTCTACTCCTACGGCGATACCAAGTTGGGCCAGGGCCGGGAAAACTCCAAGGAGTTCTTGACCCAGCACCCTGAGATTGCCGCATCTGTGGAAGGCCGCATCCGAGGCCCGTCCGGTACTGGTATAAATCCTGAGCCAGCCGCCCAAGTAACCCCTGGCGAGATGTCGGCCAACGGGAACTCGGTCGCCGACATTCTATCCGGCGCTACCCCTTTGGAGTTGGACGACGACGACGAAGAATAACCCCGGAAGGACCGCAGTCTAAGCAGCAAAGATAAAACGACCGGTTGGGATAAATGGACACGCCACCCCAACCGGTCGTTTTTTAGTACCCGCACTTCTATCCCACGTTCTCGTATCCCAAGTTCTCGGGAGCAGCTACAAATGCCTGAAGCACCCCATAAATCCGGCAGTACCGACGCTGAATACGCCAAGGCCAAAAACGCTGCCCTGCGCCTGCTTACCTACCGGGCACGGTCGGAAAAAGAGGTCCGCCAACGGCTAGCAGGGCGCTACACCGAAGAGGCGATTGATCGGACAATAACGGCCCTCTTACGACAGGGGTTATTGGACGACGCAGCCTTCGCCAAGCAGTGGCGGGAACAGCGGGAGAAGTTTCGGCCCAGGGGGCCAGCCGTGATTAGGCGGGAACTACAAAAATTCGGTGTCGACACCGATGTCATTCAGGAAGCTCTTTCCGATTTCGATTCCTCGGCCAACGCGTACCGAGCTGGCTCTAAGTACGCAACCAAGCTATCGGTGGAAGACGGCGGGATATTTCGCCGGAAATTGGGCGGGTTCCTGTACCGCAGGGGCTTTCAAGGTGATGCCTTGGGCCAGACCGTCGAGCGTCTTTGGCGCGAGCTATCTGACTCGTAAAACGGCGATGTAGATGCCTATACCCACCGTTATTACGCTGAATAAGTAACCCGAAGCTGGGCTGGACGGCAGGCTGATTATGTATGCACCGGCCACTGCACCGGCAGCAATCCAAGCCAGGCCCTTGCTCCGTTTTCCGTTAACCGATGCGCTGATGAGTTCACCAGCGGCGTAACCAACGGCCAGAGCGGGTACCGACGACAGGATGCCGAAGCCCCCAAATATCGCGTTGAAGATAACCCAGAGCACCCCGCCACCCAAAGCCACGCCAATACCAACTCCGACCGCCCTGGCGTAGTAGGACGCCTGAACGTCAAAGGTGGGCATCTTGGCGGCCTTGCCACATTCGGGACAGCGGATACCGACGGACGCCTGCACCAAACACTGGGTGCAGATACTACGGCCACATTGGCTGCAAGATAGTCCGGTTTCCACGCTGGGATGCCAATGGCAGTACGCAGCCGGTTGGGGTTCTGGGTCAGCGCCGGGTTGTTGTTCCATAGACTCTCTTACCCCGCAGGAGATTCTTCCCAATCAAATTAAGAAGAGCCTTCCGGGACACGCCTCACCCACCCGGTGCGGTCTGATAAGTCACGGTCTCGGACCAAGCGGTTGAGCAATACCTTCTTACGGGAAACGTCTTCAGGGAAGGGAGTCCAGTTGGCCGACAATCGCTTGAGAGCCACGATGCCCAGCATACCAAGGTAATACCAAACCAAGTTCAAGTTGTCCTGCTGCAGATAGGCCCAAAGCGGCAGTAGCGCCAGTGATATTAACACCCATAAGCCAGAACTCTTGGTGATTACCCAACCTCCGACGGCGATGACCGCGAAGACAACCAACAGTAATGGGGACAAGGCCAACATGGTTCCCACCGCGACGGTGATTCCTCGTCCGCCTTGCAACTTTAGAAACGCCGACCAGTTGTTGCCGGCTATCGTGAGTAAGGGGGGGCCGATGAGAAAAGCCGATGAACGGTCGATATTGAGAATGTAGAGGCCAACCAAAATTGGCAGCGCACCTTTGAGCAAGACTTCGGCGGCCACTAGGGGCACAACCCACCGCTTACCCACGTGCTCATAAAGATTGGCGCCGCCCACGTTGCCACTGCCATAACCGCGAATGTCCACACCCTTGACCAACCGGCCAATGATGTAGGCGGTGGGGATGGAACCCAGCAGGTACGAACCTATGTATAGCGCGGTGATGTCTATCAAATTGTTCCGTTCAAACTCCTGTGGGTTAGCTTAACCCGACTTGGCCTTCGCCGCAGCCTCTTCCAATAACGCGATGGTCTCTTGAGGCGGACCCAGGGTGCCAGGCAAAGGCTCCCCAGAGTTGCCAAGCCCGTGATAGTCGCTACCGCCGCAGGGGATCAAGTCATATTGCCGGGCCAACCTAGCTAGATGCCGCACAGTGTCGTCATCGTACTGTGCATAATATACCTCCATCCCCACTAGCCCCACTTTCTTTAGGTTGGCAATGCCAGATTCCATGTCGTTCATGAATGTCGGGTGAGCCAAAACGGGCACTCCGCCAACTCTCTTAATCATCTCAACGCCTGCGGCCGGGGCCAACTTGGGCCGGTCATAATACGCCAGTCCATCGTTACCCAGGTAGACATCAAAGGCGTCTTTGGGCTCTTTACAGTAACCCGCCTCCACCATCGCCAATGCAATGTGGGGTCGCCCCACTGTGCCGTCTCCGGCGAAATGCTGGACTCGCTCCCACTCCACGTGGACTCCCAAAGCGTCCAATTTCTCCACCATAATCTTGGCCCGATCGACGCGGCCTCTACGGAATTCTGTCAGCGTCGCCTGAAATTCCACGTCGTGGTAGTCCAAGAAATAGCCCAGTACGTGTACCTCGTCGCCAGGTATGTCGGCGCTCATTTCGATACCAGGAATAATTCTTAGATTTGGGAACTCTTTGGCGGCCTCGTAAGCCTCCGCAAGACCTTCTGTGCTGTCATGGTCGGTGATGGAAATGGTCTCTAGCCCCTGCTTGACCACTAGTTGGATAAGCTCGGTTGGGGTAAGACGGCCATCCGACGCCAAGGTGTGTAGGTGTAGGTCTATAGTCGCGGGCAATCTAATTCACAGTCCTATCTATTCTCTATTCGTTTCATAAAAATTTTAGGCTAGCTAGTTAACTGTCCTGTCTATCCGTTCTATTAGCGAGGCGACGCCGGTCTCTTCGTCCACATCCACCAAGACTGCGTTAAACACGCAAGAACCGGTGGCGACGGGAAGCCGGTTTGGCATGGAGGTCAAGAACCGCTCCAGCACCGCATTCTTGTCTGAACCAATAACTGAGTCCGTGGGGCCTGTCATACCCACGTCGGTCAAATAGGCCGTGCCCTTGGGCAAGATGCGGGTATCCACCGTTCCAACGTGGGTATGGGTGCCGAACACCCCGCTAACTCTGCCATCTAGATACCAACCCATGGCCTGCTTCTCAGAGGTCGCTTCGGCGTGGAAATCCACGATTATTATTTTACTCCCGCCCTCTGCCTTCAACTGCTCCAGAAGAGCGTCAGCGGCCCTAAATGGGCAGTCCACGGCGCCCATGAACACACGGCCCATCAGGTTAACCACCGTTACTCCAGCGTGGTGTATGTACCCCCGCCCAGGTGCGTCGGGATAGTTGGCTGGACGAATTAGGGGCAGGCCTTCTTCCAAATAGGGGAAGATTTCCTTTTTGTCCCAAATATGGTTGCCCGAGGTCAGCACGTCCACGCCGCTCTCCAGTAGCTCTGATGCTGTGTCTAGCGTGATACCGAAGCCACCTGCTGTATTCTCGCCGTTGCAGATTACGACGTCGATGCCCTTTTCACGCTTGAGATCGGGCAGCACCGCCCGGACCGCTTGACGGCCTGGCTTCCCAATCACGTCTCCTATCATAAGTATACGCAAGAACCGCTGCTCCTTGATTCAACGCTTTTTCTGGTTCATGCTGCCAAACCAGCTCGTTGCCTTGTGATTAGAAAAGGGACCCAGTAGCCGGATTGCCCCGCTTCTAGGTCCCCTTAATGCTTGTCGAATGTTTGCCGAATTAGACCGCTATTTGGCGTATTCTACGCTCCGGGTCTCCCGAATCACGGTCACTTTGATTTGGCCGGGGAAGACTAGGTCTGCCTCGACCTTCTTAGCGATGTCCCGAGCCAGCGTGGCGGCTTTGATGTCGTCCAGGTCTTCTGGTTTAACCATGACCCGAACTTCGCGGCCCGCCTGAATGGCAAAGGCACGTTCGACACCACTGAAGCTGGTGGCGACGGCTTCAAGCTCCTTGAGTCGCGTTACGTACAACTCCAAGGACTCTCTGCGTGCGCCAGGGCGTGATGCACTAATGGCATCGGCTGCGGCCACCAGGAACGACTCTATGGTCTCGTGCTCGTCACTGTGGTGCTCTAAGATTCCACGATAAGAACTGTGGTGTATACCATGCTTCCGGGCAATCTCAGCTCCAATCTCTGCATGGGGGCCGGAAACCTCGTGGGTAACCGACTTGCCGATATCGTGTAGCAGGCCGCCTACCTTGGCAACCTGTACGTTGGCACCGGCTTCCGCGGCCAGCATGCCCGAGAGCAACGATACCTCAATGGAATGTTGCAGCACGTTTTCCCCGTAGCTATAGCGGAATTTGAGTTGACCCAGTAAGCGAATCAACTCCGAGTCCAGGCCGCTGACCCCGACTTCAAAGGTGGCCTGTTCACCGGCCTTCCAAATAATCTGGTCAATCTCTTCTTTGGCCCTGTTGACCATATCCTCGATACGAGCGGGCTGAATGCGCCCGTCCGATACCAACTTCTCTAGGGCAAGACGAGCTATTGCACGCCTAACTGGGTCGAAGCAGGATACAGTAACAGCCTCGGGAGTGTCGTCGATGATGACATCTACTCCGGTGAGGGCTTCTAGTGTGCGAATGTTGCGCCCTTCGCGGCCGATGAGACGACCCTTCATCTCATCGTTGGGCAGGGAAACCGTAGAAGTGGTAACTTCGGAAACTACGTCGGTTGCGAGACGATTGATTGCGATCGTAATAATCTTACGGGCATTGTCACTCGCCTTTTCTTTGTACTCTTTTTCGAGCTCGTAATAACGCTTGGATAGGTCGTGCGTGGCTTCTTCTTCACCCCGCCTAACCACCTGTTCACGAGCCTCATCGACGCTAAGACCGGCTACTTGCTCCAAAGCTTTCGCTTGTTCGGCTTTGAGTTCCACGGCTTCACGCCGGGCCTCTTCGACTTCCGCCTCTTTAGCAGCTAGCTCGCGTTGCTTATCTTCTTGTAGTTCAATCTTCCGTTCCAGTTGTTCTTCCCGCTGCATGTGCCTGCTCTCGATGCGGTGGAACTCCTGGCGTTGGTCTTTGAGTTCTGACTCTGTTTGATTACGTAGTTTTAAAGCCTCTTCCTGGGCCGCCAAGAGGACTTTTCTACTGTCCTCTTCAGCCTGGGTGACGATACTCTTAGCGCGCTCTCTGGAAGACTCGGCCTGTATGGCCTCATTCTTCGTTTTGAGGGCAAGCCATATCGCTACACCAATCCCTGCGGCCGCCAGGACGGCTAGGATGACGATGATAATCTCCAAGGGGATCACCTATTCCTTTCCGCCTAGTGTGCCTAAAAAAGGAGCTTTTGCTCCTGACTAACATCCTACCCAGATGCCTAGAGGGTGTCAAGGCGAAACTCGCCCTTTCAGAGCCCGGTAATCTAACCAATTCGACACGCCATTTACGTAAACTGACGGTAGAACATTCCTCAATACCTAATCAAACAAACCAGCACGCCGCAATCGTGCACGCACAACCTGAAAAACCCACCCAGAATCATTTCCAAGAACATCTAATAACCACTACGAACCACTACGAACCACTACGAACCACTACGAACCACTACGAACCACTACGAACAGCTACGAACAGCTACGGGCAGCTACGGGCAGCTACGGGCAGCTACGGGCAGCTACGGGCACGCTAACTCCGCCGGGCACAGGTGTCCCTGCTATTGAGTGGCCCATGGGCCTGCTCTATAATGATTGAGTATCTAAATCTGGCTTGGAGATTTGAACACGACAGGTGTTCATGAATGGCTGACAACGACTTTTACGATATTCTAGGCGTCTCGAGAGGCGTGGGAGAAGAGGACATCCGTAAGGCTTTCCGCAGGAAGGCTATGGAGTTCCACCCCGATCGCAATAAGAGCCCCGACGCAGAAGACAAATTCAAAGAAATCAACGAGGCCTATCAGGTTCTCTCGGACAAGAATAAGCGTGCCCAATACGATCAATTTGGCAAAGCTGGCGTAGGCAGCAACGGCGGGGGCAACCAGCCGTTCGACGGGTTTGACGTTTTCGGTGGCTTTGGCGACATATTTGATTCGTTTTTCGGAGACGGTACTGGCCGCAGTAGCCGCCAGGCGCAACGGGGCAGCGACTTACAGCAACGGGTTGTCCTAAAATTCGAAGAATCTGTCTTCGGAGCCGAGCGTGAGGTTGAAATCACCCGACTGGAACAGTGTGGCGTTTGCTCGGGGGCTGGTAACGAACCCGGCACCTCTTTGGACACCTGTAACACTTGTAAGGGCAACGGCCAGGTCCGCCGCGCGCAGCGCAGTGTCTTCGGTCAGTTCACCCAGGTAACAACGTGTACAAGTTGCCAGGGCCGAGGGTCAATCATCAAGACTGTCTGTTCCAATTGCCGCGGTGGAGGCAAGGAGCGCAAGTCCAGAAAGATTGCGGTTAACATTCCCGCCGGTGTGGAAGGCGGCATGCAGGTGCGTCTCAGCGGGGAAGGCGATGCGGGCAACGACGGCGGCGGTGCCGGTAATCTATACGTATACATAGACGTACAGGAGCACCAGTTCTTCCAAAGAGACGGGTCTGATCTCCTATACGAGCTACCGATGAACATAGCCGAAGCTGCACTGGGCGCTGACAAGTCCATCCCGACGCTGGACGGGGAAGACGAAGAGCTGAAATTACCCCAGGGGACCCAGCCAGGCACCGAGTTCCGCATTAGAGGCAAGGGCGTGCCCCATCTGAACGGCAACCGGCGCGGCGACCTGAGGGTAACAGTAGACGTTAGAGTACCTGGGTCATTGGATGACCGGCAGCGTGAGTTACTCGAAGAACTTGCCCAGTCGTTCAGCAATTCGGGCAAAGGCGGCCGAGATGACAAGGGCATCTTCGACAAGATTAAAGAAGCCCTAGGTTGATTTGCGCACATATCACCCTTCAAAGCTGAAAGACCAGCTAACAGGAAAGACCCGGGGACGGCCAGTCCGCCGGGTCTTTTTCCTAAAGACTAAAACCCAATCCTAGAATCCAATCCTAGAATCAGTGGAGGGCCGGTGGCCTGGAAAGAGTTAAGCGTTTCCGTTACACATGAATTCGTGGAGCCCATCTCCTATCTGTTCACCCGGTACGGCAAGGGGCTCAGCACCCAAGTGGACGGAAAAGGCCGGGTGTTACTGAAAACCTACTTATCATCTGCCTCCCGCCAGCGGATGGCCCACATCGAGGTCGGTGTAAAGTTGGTGGCCTCCATAGCGGACATGGAAGAGATGCAAATCCGCGACCTGCCCGAGGACGAGGACTGGCAAAACGCCTGGAAGTCCCATTTCAAAATCCTGCGGATTGGCAAGCACATAGTCATCAAACCAACCTGGCTGGAACTGGACCCGAAACCGGACGACATCGTCATCGAATTAGACCCCGGCATAGCTTTTGGCACCGGGTATCACCCAACCACCGATACCTGCCTTCAGGCCATGGAGCAACACATCACCCCCGGCATGACCGTGCTCGACCTTGGCACCGGGTCTGGCATCTTGACCCTCGCCGCCGCCAAGCTGGGCGCGACGAATGTGACCGCCTTGGACATCGACTCCCAGGCAGTAAGCGCTGCCCGCCGCAATTTTCGGCGGTGCGGCATCACCAAGCTGGTCAAATTGGGCCAGGGTTCCGTGCCCCATCCAACCGCTCGCGACGGTGAATTCGACTTGGCCGTCGCCAATATCTCGGCCAGGGGTGTCGCCGACCGCTGTCCCTTCATCCTAAAAGCCTTAAAACCCGGTGCCTGGTTCATCGCCTCTGGGCTGCTCGATACACAGAAGGATGAGGTCGCCACCGCCGTGGAACCATTGGGATTTACCTTGGTCAGTGAATGGCCTCAAGAAGAGTGGGTCACGCTGCTCTACAAGGCACCGGATACCCCACCAGACCCAGCGCCATAACCCTAGGTCGGCTAGGCAGGCCCCAGGCACATATTTTTGTTGCATCTTCCCAGCCCACGGGGTACCATCTAGATGGTCTCAGATTGGGGCTGTTTGGCCTCAAATCGTCAGAATTACACCGCGTTCGAAAAGTGAGTTTCCGGCGCATTCGGCCCGTGTCTGCGCCCCGCGTGTTTACTCACCGGATCCAGCAGCATCAGGAGAGACATCCTTGGAGAAGGTCGACTTGGACCGGTACGAGATTACCGGGCGTCTTGGCGTCGGTGCTGACTATGAAGTAAGGGCGGCGATTGACCGTAAGACCGGCCAAAAAGTAGCCATCAAACGGCCGGTGCCCCAGGCCATCAGCCGTAACCAACACAATGCCATCGAGGCCCGCACCGAAAAGGTTCTCCAGGCCTACCAAGAAGTCGGCGCCACCACCCCATTAATCTCCCCCATCTTGGGCTACACCGAACGGTCCGTTCATGACGGCTTCTTTGGCGACGAACTGGGACAAGAATACCAGGTCTTGGTCGAGGAGCGGGCTAGTGGCATTCCCTTATTGGGCGACATGATGTCCAAGTTCAAAGGGGTACCCATCGGAGTCGGCCAAAACCTGTTCGCCCTTTTCCCCTTGGTTCAACCCAACAACATCCCGGCACACCCGATCCACAATCAACTGCTGGATCTGGAAGAGGTCTACCTCAAGGCTGGTTACATCATCTTGGATCTGCGCCCGCAGAATATTTTTTACCAACCGGCCAGCGGACGGGTAGTGGTAATCGACACCGGAGCCTTGGCACGACTGGATGATGATGCACCCAGGGGAAGGGTTCCCTTGGACGTTAACGATGTCTGTTTGGAAATTCTGAAGTTCTACACAACTCCCGAAGAGCCGCCGGACAGTCCTGCGGGCTACCGGGATGCACGGGGCATCCGTCCCATAGTGGACATTGGACAAGAATTAGATGAAATGACGCGGAACCTGGCCGAGTCCACTCCGGCTATTGCCGAAGCAGGTACCGTTATCCTGAACAAGATTAAGGAGCGGTCGTACGCGGACTACACTCAGTTCCGCGCCGACCTAACCAACTACCTTGACCGAATCACGGAACGAAACTCCGCACTGGCTAACGCCGCCGAAAACAGGCAAACTTGGTTCGAAGCCTTCCAATGGTTGAAAGAAGACTATTGGCGCGGGTTCCTGTTCGACCCGGATTCGGAACTGGCCGGGTATGTCGGTTAAGAATCCAAATAACGAGAATTAACAGCGCAAAGAATTTGATAGGTTAGTCGAGGTTTGGCAACCATGCTGGCAAGCACAGTCGTTACGATGCAAGACAACTCAGCCCACGGCGAAGATAACTTCCTAAGTAAAGACTTTGGGAACGGTGAGTTCCTAGACGTGGTGTTAGATGGCGTTACCGGCCACGGCGGAGAACAGGCCAGCACAGAATTGGCCGAGGCCCTAAATGGCAAAGAACCGACAGACACCGAAGAAATCGCCCAGACCCTTACCGAGATGAATGCTGATTTTTACGGCGTCGGAGCGGGACGGTTCCTTCTGACCACCGTGTCGGCGGTGCTGGGCCGGGGCGAAAAACTGCAGATTATAACCGCCGGGGACAGCCCAGTGTTTCTGATAAACAAAGAAGGCCACCAAAGGCTTTCGGGTCACGCTGGCGGGTTCTTACACGTTGGCGTTGCCAGAGCCGTTGGCGCTTCCGAGCAACTGGGCGAAACACACCGGGTGGAAATAACCCCATCGGCAGGAGACCGGATTCTGCTGGCCACTGATGGCATCACCGACAACATGTCCATCAATGAGCTGGCCGAGGTGATTCGCGACGCCGCCACCCCACAGCTTGCCGCCGAGTCCATTGAGAGCACCATCCAAACCCGCCTTCAAAAAGGCTACGTCCCTGAGACATTAGGGGTGCGGTTCCGATATGATGACCGCACTTGCATCATCCGGTTCTTCGATTAGGCCTTGGTTAGAAGGTTTGGGCGAAACGGATGGCGCTCATTTACGGAACATAATTGCCGCAATCCGGTAGTCGCATACTTGTGACTGCCAAGGCAAATTGCTACAATGCAGCCGCTCGTCGCACACCGAGTAGGTGCTTGGCGCACGCTGGGCAGCAGCTCGGTTCAAACTAGATAACTCTAAGTAACTAACGTGGAGCAAAGGCAAAAGGAGCCAAGTCAGTGGGGAAAATCAAGGTTGCAATCATCGGCGTGGGGAACTGCGCCTCATCGCTGGTACAAGGAATCCACAAATACGTGGAGATTCCGGACGATGCCGAAATAACAGGCATAATGCACAACACAATCGGCGGCTACCGCATTGAAGACATTGAAGTTGTCGCGGCCTTCGATATCGATGAGAACAAGGTCGGCAAAGACCTTTCCGAAGCGATTTTCGCCGCCCCAAACAACACTCTCAAGTTTGCCGAAGTCCCCAAGACCGGGGTTATCGTCGAAAGAGGAATGACCCATGACAGTATCGGCAAATATTTAGAAGACGTGGTCAAGAAGTCTTCAGATTCCACCGCCGATATCACCGGCATACTCCTAGAGCGGGAAGTTGATGTGGTCATCAACTACCTGCCCGTTGGCAGTGAACAAGCCACCAAGTGGTACGTCGAGCATATATTGAACGCTCGCTGCGGCATGGTTAACTGCATCCCAGTCTTCCTTGCGAGAGAAGAGTACTGGCGCAACCGCTTCGAAGAGCGTGGAGTCCCCATCGTTGGCGACGACATCAAGTCCCAGTTGGGCGCAACCATCACCCACCGTGTTCTCACCCGCCTGTTCGAAGACCGGGGCGTGACCATTGACAATACCTACCAGTTAAACTTTGGCGGCAACACCGACTTCCTGAACATGCTGGAACGCGAGCGGCTAACTTCTAAGAAGATTTCCAAGACCACCTCGGTCACTTCTCAGATGGACGACCAGCCCGACCCTGACGACATACACATCGGCCCCAGCGACCATGTGCCCTGGTTGAAAGACCGTAAATGGTGTTACATCCGCATGGAAGGCCGCGTGTTCGGCGGCGCTCCCATCAACCTAGAACTCAAACTTGAAGTCTGGGACAGCCCCAACTCTGCCGGAGTGGTGGTCGACGCCATTCGGTGCGCCAAGTTGGCAATGGACCGAGGACAGGGAGGAGCCGTTGAATCGGCCAGCGCCTATTTCATGAAATCTCCCCCCTTCCAATACACCGACGACCAAGCGCGAGATATGGTCGAGGCCTTCATCGCCGAGGAAAAATAAACGGGCCCGGCCCTCGGACGGCGATGAAACGGGAGTGACGCCGTGAAAATCGCCATGGTTTCCCCTTACGACTTCACCTGGCCCGGTGGGGTTACAGCCCATGTGGCCCAGTTGGCCAGGGAACTTGGCCGTTCTGGACACGAGGTACAGGTCTTGGCCCCCCACTCGCCTTCGCGCGAATGCCAAGACTCAGACCTATTAGTGCCCTTGGGCCGTTCGGTTCCGCTTCCCAGCGGCGGCTCCATCGCCAGGGTCTCCCTTTCATGGTGGCTCTACCCCAAGGTTCGGGCGCTGCTGAAGAAAGAGCAATTTGACATCATCCATCTGCACGAGCCGATGGCTCCCATACTCCCGCTCTGCGTCTTGGAATTCTCCAACGCCGTGAACATAGGAACATTTCACGCATCCTACAGCCGCCAGCATCTCTATCGCATGTCCCAACCCATAATAAAACGCTGGCAACAACGGCTCCATGGGAACATAGCCGTCTCTCCGGCAGCCCAGCGTTATGTAAATAACACCTTCCCAGGTAACTACGAGATAATCCCCAACGGCATCGACTTTGACCATTTCTCGGCCAACGTCGAGCCGCTACCCCAGTACCAAGACGGCAAGTTGAACATCCTGTTCGTGGGCCGCCTAGAGAAACGCAAAGGGCTGCGGTATTTGTTGGAAGCCTACGGAAAAATGAAATGGGAAATTCCCAATAGCCGCCTCATTGTGGTCGGACCAGGCAACCCAGACAAAGAGTCCTACCGCACCATCAGTTCCCACAACTTGCAAGACGTGGAGTTCGTCGGGCGTGCCTCTTACGAGGACCTGCCTCGCTACTACGCCAGCGCCGACATCTTCTGTGCGCCAGCCACCGGAGCAGAAAGCTTTGGAATTGTTTTGCTAGAGGCCATGTCAGCGGGCAAGCCTATAATCGCGTCTGATATCGAAGGGTACCGGGGACTTATTACCGACGGAGAGCAGGGGCTGCTCTTCCCCAAGAAAGACAGCGACGCCCTGGCTAATGCCCTGGAGGTATTGGCTCGCGACCCAGAACTACGGCGCAAATTGGGCGGACAGGGCAAACGGACGGCGGAAGAATTCCGGTGGGAAGTGGTCGCTGGCCGGGTGGAAAATTACTACGACACTTGTTTACAGGCGGCTTATGGCGATTCCAGGACGAGAACAGTTTAGGGCTGCGGTTCTCCGCTATATAGAACTACCGGGAGCCAAGTTCTTCCGGGCGATTAAGTTCACCCCCAACGGCATCACCATTCTTGGCTTCCTAATTGCCGTCGTTGCGGCATATCTGGTCGGCTCCGGCTGGCTGATCGCTGGCGGGATAGTCTTTCTGTTCGGCGGCGGACTAGACCTGATGGACGGCGCGTTGGCCCGGCTCACCAACAAGACCAGCCCCTTTGGCGCACTGCTGGACTCCGTCTTCGACCGGCTCAGCGAAGCCGCATTGTTCGTCGGCCTGGCTATCTATGCGCTACGAGCAGACCTTGGTGACGACCGGCAGATTTTCTTCGTAACCATACTCCTCCTGGCCCTCATATTCTCCCAGGGTGTCAGCTATCTCCGGGCCCGTGGCGAAGGTCTAGGCGTGTTCACCAAAGCGGGATTAATGACCCGCCCAGAACGAGTGGTGCTACTGGGAGCAGGACTAATCGTTGGTCAGATTGAGTGGTTCCTGCTTGCCATTGCCGTAGTCTCCTGTTTTACCCTCTTTCAGCGCATGTTCACCATCCGCGGCATGCTGGACAAGGCTGGATAACCCACAGCTTCCCGTGTAAACTGGCCCTGAGCCCAAAGTTGGGCCGGGGACTGGCGTTTGTTCACCCAAAAGCCCCTCTCCCATAACTATTCCAGGCATGGGCTACCCATACAGTAGTAACGCGCCAACAACCGGAAACCGCGTCGGTTCCGGCCTAAAAGACTGCACTAGGAGAATTGATTGTGCCCAAAGAGTTAAAGGGCGACATGAACGGCCAGGGACTACACGTCGGGATAGTCGTTGCCCGTTTCAACGAAATCATCACCAGAAAGTTGCTCGACTCGGCGGTTGAGACCCTTATCCGCTATGGAGTCAGAGACGAAGACATTACCGTCGGTTGGGTACCAGGCTCCTTTGAGCTACCCGTGGTTGCTAAAGCCCTCGCCAAGACCGGCAAGTACCAAGCAGTCATCTGTCTTGGAGCTGTGATTCGCGGCGAGACCTCCCACTACGACATGGTCGCCGGTCAGGCTGCCAGCGGCATCAATTCCGTGGGACTGGAAACCGGAGTGCCAACCATCTTCGGCGTGTTGACCACCGAGAACATGGAGCAAGCTCTGAACCGATCCGGAGGCAAGGCGGGCAACATGGGAACCAACACCGCCGTCACCGCCATTGAGACCGCACGGCTAATCGAAGCCGCCAGCAACAGCTAGATTACTAGTCGTCCCTTCCCCCGAACAATCTCCCATCTCAATACTAGGCTTAGTCTTTAGGAGTGCTCCGTGAAGATTGGTGTGACTATTCCCAACAACTGGGGTGTCGAAGACCCGCAACAGGTCTTGGAATTCGGGCCGTTGGCCGAAAGCTTGGGCTACGACTCGGTCTGGGTCATGGATCATCTGTTCAACACGGGCTACATCCGTGAGCGGTTGGCAGACAAGCCCTACTATCACCCCATGTCCACCCTCTCCTACCTGGCCGCCACCACGAAAAAAGTGATTCTGGGAACTTCCGTCCTGGTGCTGCCCTACCACAACCCGGTTGAACTGGCCAAGTACGCCGCCACCCTGGACCAAATATCCGGCGGCAGGGTCACCCTGGGCGTCGGCGTGGGAGCGATGACCGAAGAGTTCGAAGCCCTGGGCATTTCCATGCGCGAGAGGGGCTCCCTCACCAACGAATGCATCGACATCATGAAGGAACTTTGGAGCAACCACTTGCCCACGTTCCACAGCAAGCGTTGGGATTTCTCGGAACTCTACTTCTCCCCCAAGCCGGTTCAGGCCACAATTCCCGTGTGGGTTGGTGGCTCCAGCCCCGGAGCAATGAAGCGAACTGCGCTACGCGGCGACGGCTGGCATCCCACCGGAGTCTCCGCCGAGGGCTATGCGCTGGGCAAGCAAGAGATTACCGAGGCCGCGACGGCAGCAGGCAGAGACCCCAGCAAGATGAGCTGGTCAACGAGGGTGGAAGTGGAAGTACACGGCAAGCCGTCCAGCGACCGCGCCGCCACACGGAGCACCATCCCCGGCAGCGACTCAGGCATGATGACAGCCTCACTCAAGGCCTACCAAGACGCTGGCGTAGACCACATGGTGCTGGCCCTAAACTCGGGTGACGTTTCAGCCCTAAAACGGCTGATGGAGACGATTGCTGCCGAGGTTCTGCCGGAGTTTAAGTAGGGGTAGTGATCGAGGTTTACAGTCGCTGGAAGATTATCTCAGTCTTTCCGCTGTGTTGACTGTTTCATCGAACTCCCAAAACTCTACGCCTTCCGGTATCAAATGCGGATTCGTCCTCAGATAATATTGCCCTAAGGTTTCGTCTCGTTTTCGACTGAAATCCTTTAACACAAACATAATCTTTCGATACCCGCTCGGAGCGACATGAAATAAGTACATGGCCTGGTTCCAAGCAATTACCTTGGCACTTGGAACATTTCCACTTTCGGTCCACTTGTGCGCCTTGCATTCAACCAGGATTTTTGCATCCCCATCACCAAGGTCGAAAGCGTGTTCCTTGCGTTCGTTAATACCGATTTTGATTGAATAGCCAGGCGTAAGCCGGAGCCCTTTTCTCTCAAAGTAAGCTAGAGCTTTCTCCTCAAATTCTCGCCCAACCTGAGTATTACTTACGGCCCCTTTGCGCTGAAACGGCTTGTCCACCTTATTTCTGCCATGAACGGATACGCCGGGCCGTTTCTTCGTTCGAGATAGTACGTTTCGCATCCGAATCGGCTAAGCCGCGCTCAACCATCACATGAAACGCCAACTCTCGCACTATCTCTTCGGGAGAACTATCTTCGGGCTGCGCCTGCACGATTTGAGTAATGTCGTCCTTGGCAGTGGACATGATAGTCCTCCATTCTGAAGCCGCATGGGCGTATTTCTACCATTATACTTTGGCGCAGGGCAAAGAAAACACCACCGGTGGCAAGCGACTGGAGTTTAAACGCTCTCCACTTCAGCAGCCACCGGAACCCGTCTCGGCGCTCTGGTAATTAGCAGCAACCCGATGGTCGCGAAGCCCACTATGGCTAGGACGATAAAGGCGTCTTTGTAGCTGCCAGTTACGTCGTAGATGATGCCGGAGAATACGGCGCCGATGGCCTGGCCCAGGGACACAAAGGGTTCGGTGACTCCCCGAATCGCGCTCAACGACTGGCGGCCAAAGTAGTTGGCGTAGGCCACCACGGGCACCACTAGGATTCCTCCCACCGCCATGCCAAAGATTGATGCTGCGATGAACGCTTCAATGGTGGAATCGGCCACGGAGAATAAAATCAGGGCGCCCGCCATCATCAACGCCACTCCAGCGTAGGTATAGCGCACGGGAACTCGGTCAACCACCCATCCCCAGAAGATGCTGCCAACCCCGGTAAAAACGGCGTTCAGACTCAACGAAGCCGCCGAGACACCCACTCCCAACCCCTGGTCTAGGAAGTAGGCCCCCTGATGGATGTTGGTGCCCGACTGGAGCAGGTATAACGAGCCGGTGGACAAGGCCAAGAGCCAGAGAGTAGGGGTTCGGATAGCCTCCCGCAGCGTCCAGCTTGGCTCCTCAATCTTTGCCGCAGACCCATCCGTGCCGTCGCCAGTTTCGTCCGGCACATCGCCGTCGGGCAGTAGACCCACAGATTCCGGGCTCTGCCGAATCAACGTTGCAATCGGCCCCAAAGCCAATATCCAGACCAACGCGCCCAACACGATCCAAGCGTCTTCCCAGCCCCGGTACTTAATAATCAGACCGGCCAGGAGCGGGAAGGTAACCATTCCCACGGAATGGGAAAGGAACAATATCCCCGTGGCCTTACCACGGCGTCTGACGAACCAGCGGGACACCACCACCGATGAACCGATGTTCATTGGGCTGGAAAAGATGACGCGCCCAGCGCCGTAGGCCAAATAGAATGCAACTGGCACAGTGGCCCAGGCTAAAGACATCGTCGATAGCCCTAGAATTAGAACGCTGACCGTAAGTATAATTCGAGCGCCATACCGGTCCAGAGCCCATCCGACCACCGGCGAGGCCACCGTGGCCATCAGGCCGCCCAGACTGGCCGCCCCGGCGATCATGGTTCGGCTCCAGTCCAAGTCTTCCGACATGGGATAGATGAAAACCGCCAGGGTTAAACTGGCGGAGGCATTGCGGACAACCATGCCGGTGCCGGTCGCAAAGAGAATCGCCCAGCCGTAGAAGAAGGGCATCCTATTTATGAATTGATACATTCAAAAACCTGGGGCTAACTGGTAAAACCTGGGAATAACTATTAATGCACTCAAATTGACCAAGCCAAACAAAAACGCCGCAGCGGATCCAATTGTCTCGCCACGGCGATTTTTCAACGGCGACCAACCCAGCGGGGCCAAGCGTCTCCCAAATGCAATCATGCAACGGCGACCATTGTATAGCTTGAAATTTACTTCCGCCAATCTTAAAACCGGATTACGTCTCCGCCCGGCCATGGTGGCATTAGCCATGCTTGGCCTGCTCGCCCTATTGGCATGCCAAGGCCCGATTGGACCGATTGGACCGCAAGGGGAACCTGGCCCGCAGGGAATCCAAGGCGAACCTGGCCTGGTCGGCGAACGGGGTCAAGAGGGAATACCTGGCGCCAGGGGATTCCCGGGGTTCTCAGGCCCCCGTGGCCCGCAAGGGCTACCAGGTGCAGCCCAACCAGATTTCACCGACTTTATCAGTGAAATGCGGAAAGCCGTCGTTTTCATCAATCTGCCCTTCTCCCAGGGATCGGGCGTCCGCATCTCCGACACCGAGATAGTCACCGCCGAGCACGTGACTTCCGGAGCAAGCCGGGTAGAAGTATCAATTGCCGGAGGATTCTACCAAGGGGCCACGGTGACGGGATACGACTCCTTCCGCGACCTGGCGCTAATTACTCTGGATAGCCCAACAAAAGGCCTCACCACCAGCTTGCCAATCTCGAACCAGGTGTTTGCCGACCTGTCACAAAGGGCAGTCGAGGATGTTGGCTACGAAGTCGCACTGGTTGGTTTCGTTCCCGAAATCTCAACCACATCTCCGGTGGTCACCTTTGGCCGCATTGGGTCCCTCTGGGACATAGTTCCCGGAAACCTCTCCCTGGGACAGGTTGACGCCGCAGCAACCAACGGCATGAGCGGCGGCGGGGTCTTCAACAAATACGGCGAGTATCTGGGAAGCATCGTGACGTCATCGAACTTCGACGGCAACATTCGCTACACGAGGTTCAATGAGATTAAAGAGGTGATTGAGGCGTTGCGGGCTGGCAGCAAGAGCTAAACGATTACCTGTTTTCAACTAGCGAGGAAGCGGTAGGTCGAACCGCCGGACTAAAGGTCTTCTCGGTCAACAAACTCGTTAATCTCGGTCCAGTCCTTTCGCAATGCCTCCAGGCCGGTCTCATCCGATTCATCCCGCCCATAATGCGACCGCTGAAAACGCTGGACGAGGCGGTAGACCGGGTCGGTTGGCAAGAGACCCCAAATACCCCGTTGGTGCTCGTTGGGAGTCTCCCAATCGCGCCGTTGCCGACCCAACCTGGCAGCCAGCCCCAAGAATCCGTGATAGTACTCCCTGGGCGTGGCGGGGTCTTCGTTCCCAGCAGACCCCCTTTCCTTCACCGGGAACATATTCTTCCACCATTCGGCCAGCATCCCCGATATGTCGTCGTTGGCCCGGCCCCAGGTGAACGAAGACTCCCTGGTCTCTTCAACGTCTCCGTCCAGGCCCATGAACCGCCGGGAGCGGAATAACCGGTAGACAACCCAACTCGCAACCGACACAGCAATCGCCAAAGCGGTCCATTTCAATACGGTAATTAGGACGGTCGATGGCTCTTTTTCCTCGCTCTGCTCTCTAAGTACCCGATGAAACTCCTCCAATTGGGCCTGGGCATTTATCAGGGTTGTAAAGTCGCCCCCGCCGAACATTCCCGCCAACCAGTTGAACAACCCCACTGCCATGCCAGCCAACAATCCCAGCACCAGCAAGAATGGTCGCAGCACCCAGAACCCGGCAATGCCTCCGAATTTAAGAACGCCCCTGGTCACATCGTCCAGACCGCCCAGTCCGATGGCGCTGATGACCAGTCCAACCAACACCACCGCGCCAACGCTGACCAGGATAGGCATCACCCACTCACGGGACATTACATGGGTCTCACCACTCTCGGAAGAAAAACGGGCCAACGATAGTCCAAGCAGACCCACCGAGAAGAACCCCACCACCAGGAACCCATTGACCACCGCCTCGTCGACCATGGTATCCACCAACGCGGTGGCAAACAGCACGCCCAAGCCCCACAAGAAACCAGAGCGCACGGCGTCCAGGGTTATCTCCTCTTTTGCCACGCTGGCGCCACGCCACCAAACGGCAATAAGAAACAACAGCGTCCCGATGATGGCCGCAATGGGTCCAGCATCACCCGAGACCAGCGTGTCCACTGGAACGTAACCAAACCCGGTGTTCAAATTGGCCAAGACCAGCAATGAAGGAATACCAACCGCCAGGCCCAGCAACCCCCGTATTCGAGGATTAACGTTGACCGACAGGACGCAAGACATTAGCCCGTAAGACCAGACCAACGCCAGCAGCACCAGCCAGAATGGCAGGGCGATGCTTGGTTGGTCGACGACAACGGCCACGGCCATGAAGACTAAGTAGAGAGCACAGGTCTCCAAGAAAAGGGCGGCGGCCGTGACCGCGTTATTCCGCCAGGACCGGCTCATGTTCCTCCGTCGAGTCCGAAAGAGTCTGATTCGCAACGGCCTGGTCCAAAATGGCGGCCATTGAAATCACCATTATCTCACCCAGATCCCGTTCTGGGGGGCCGTCCCCGCAGTAGAGCACCGTCACAGGGAAGCCATGGTCCCGAATGCCCGCTATTTCTTCGACCAGCAAGTTTCCAACCGACGACGTGACCAAAAGTACTGTGGTGCCAGCCGGAAGGGAGTCCCGCTCGGCGTTCAATACCTCAGACAGGGGGGCAATTACGTAAGGCGCGGCCATAGCCAGAGCCTCAAGCGCCATGGCAAGTTGGTTAGACGAAGCACCCATGGGCACGTTAATCCATTTCCCCGAGTAACTGGCCACGGCGTTGCTAACCACTCCATAGCTGAACCCTCGGCGTTCCGCCAAATCAGCGGCAGATGCCGCAACAGTAACTGTGCGCTCAAATAGTCGGCGGTTGCTGCCCTGCCAGGTGTTTTCCCTGGTGGAGCCGTTCATAACAATCAGCATGTTCAACGACACCACCGGCTCGAAGACCTTGGTCTGCAGGCTACGGGCACGGGCGGTCGCTTTCCAGTCGATATGCTTTAGCGGGTCATTAGGTTGGTAGCCCCGCTGTCCCACCACGCGGCTGTTATCGAAATACAGCGGTCTAGCGCTTCGGATGTCTCCCAGAGGGTGATCGGGTGGAAACATTAGGCTGTCCAGGTTTAACACTTGGGGATAGACCAGGATGTGGTCGAATTCGGTGTAACGGGTCTCGGAGGAACTGAACCCGAAGATGTCGCCAGCCCGCAGGCGCACCGGGCCGATTCGATGGTAGCCACGCGCCAAGCATTTCATTGAGTATTTCCAAGTAGCTTTCTGATAAGGCAGCAGCGAAGAGGTAATGGTGTGCTGCCGGTTGGATTCCAGGCCGTTGCCGCGCATGGTCGCGCCAACCAAATCGAGTCCGTCAGGAAAGGAATCTTGGATGTCGACCCAAATCAACGGCAGGACTTTATCGTTGTCCAAGGAAACGGAGTAGTCCACGGTATCGCCGATGAATGCGCGCTGTCGGCTGATGGTCCTTGAATGGCTGACGGACCGGAATGAGTAGCGATCCCAGACCCGGGCGGCGATGGCTACGACAATCACTAAGGAACCTACCACCAGCAGCAACCCTTCGCTGGCCACCAGGCCAATAAATATCATGACACTGCTGATGAAAATCCAGAAGTCGTTAAGCATTGCAGGCCCTATTCCAGGGTAGTAGTCAGATTAGACCGGTACTTCGATTTGCGACAGCAGGTCGGCGACCACGTCTTCCGAGCTCCGTCCCCGGAGCCGTGCCTGAGATTTGACGATGATGCGGTGAGACAATGCAAAGGGGGCCAACAGCTTTATTTCGTCGGGGCCAACATAGTCGCGTCCCCGAATTGCCGCCATCGCCTGACAACACCGGTAAAGACCCATGGTTGCTCTAGGGCTAGCGCCCAATTCAACGTCGCCGTGCTGGCGAGTGGCCTGCACCAGTTGCACCATGTACTTGCTTAGGACCGGGTCCACGTATACCTGCTGCACCAGACGCTGCATCTCCAAAATCTCTGGGCCGTCGGCCACCGGCTGCAAATCGGCCAAGGGATTTGCGCCGTTGAAGCGGGCCAACATCTCACCCTCTTGGGCCTCGTTGGGGTAACCCATGCGGATACGGAGCAAGAACCGGTCTAGCTGGGCCTCCGGCAGGGGAAAGGTGCCTTCGAGTTCTATGGGGTTCTGGGTGGCGATTAGCAGGAACGGAGCGGGCATGGGAATGGTCAGGTCGTCCACCGTCAACTGGCCTTCCGCCATGGCCTCCAGCAACGCCGACTGGGTCCGGGGTGTCGCCCGGTTAATCTCGTCGGCCAACACAACTTGGGCCAAGATTGGACCCGCCCGAAATTCAAACTCGCCCGACTTTTGGTTATAGTAGTGGACTCCGGTGATGTCCGAAGGCATCAGGTCCGGGGTGCACTGAATCCGCTTGAAAGAACATTGCAGGGAATCAGCCAGGCTGCGGGCCAGGGTGGTCTTGCCAATGCCCGGCACGTCTTCCACCAAGATATGCCCGCCGCTCAATACCGCAGCCAGGGTCAGTTCAACCACGTCGCCCTTGCCCACCAACACCTTTTCGACGTTGGCTTTAATCTTTGCCGCCACCTGAGAGACGACACCGGACACGCCGCCCGGCGTTTCTCCCGTCGTTTCTGCTTTGGGCGCTTCGCTCTGGGCCATACTGCTCACAACGCTTATACGGATATTTGTCACTGCCGGTTCAAAAGTCCTCCGGCAGGTTAGTGCACTATCGTTGGGTTAGTCGTTGGGTTAGTCGTTGGGTTAGTCGTTGGGCTACCGGTTGCCGACGTGCTCCTCGGCCTCCCGCAGATCCTTGAATGAGTCAATGCTGTGCCAGAAGCTGCGCGACCTCATGGCTGATAGTTGTCCCGCTTGAGCCAGCCGGGGAAAAGTCTCGGTCTCGTGGTCACCCAAATCTGGGAACTCGGCGGCGATGGAACGGTCAAAGAGGTAGATGCCAGCGTTAATCCAGTGTTCCATCTCAACCTTTTCCCGGAACCCGGTTACTGTGTCGGACTCGTCGATTTCCACCAGTCCGTAGGGGCTGACCATCGGCACCACCATGATGGTAGCCAGATGGTTCTTGTTGATTGATTTCCGCTCCTGGTAACGAACCGACACGTTATCCAGGGTTTCATCGGTAATGGTGTCGCCGTTCAACACGGCCACGGTATTTTCGGTTGCTGGAACCTTGGAAAATCCCATTTTGATGGCCCCACCCCGGCCCATCGGAGAATCTTCGATACTGTAGTGGGCGTTGATGCCAAAGGACTGGCCGTCGCCAAAGTATTCCTTGATGACCTCCCATCGGTAACCGGCAAGAAACACCACGTCGGTCACGCCACCGGCCTTCAGCCACTCAACCTGGTATTCCAGAATGGGCTTACCGCAGACCGGGACCATGGGCTTTGGCAAGGTATCGGTTAGCGGACGGAGTCGTTCTCCCTTCCCGCCGGACAGAATCAACGCATACACGCTATTAAAAACCTCGTGGGCAGCGAACCCGATGATACTGGGCCACCGTAATCCGGTTAATATACCCGCGCCGCCAATAAGGGGTCAATGTAATTCGTAGCTGGGTTGCGAGGGACAGTAGCCCGAGCGCATGAGGATGATTAACGTGACGTAAATTGGGAGGCGGCTATCCTGCCGAAGTAGAATCAAGAGCTATCGAGGATAGGCTTCAACCCGTGGCTAGCAAATCTCCACGCTATACCTCCACCGATACGGCCCTGGCAGAGGGCTCCGGCGAAGGCAAACCGTCTTCCACAAGACCCTGGAGATGCATACGTAGTGCCTTTTCGTATCTCTTCATCGTTTGTTCCGGGGTACGGCCTGTAGCCATACACCCCAAAATGTCTGGGCAATAGGCTGACCAGTTATTTTCAGCCTTTTCCAAAACGACCATGTATTTCACTTCATTACCTACCTTGCCGCAGTCCTGCCTGTCGAAAAATGTTGTTCAATGTTCCAGGCGGAACGTCATCTCTTGGGTGTCCAGCGACGGTAACACGCCCTTGCTTACCGGAATGCTTGTATTGACGGTGGCTGCCACGCTGACGAATCATATACCAGCCATCTTCTTGTAACAAATTTAGCACATCCCTGACTTTCATAGCATCGTAACCGCCCATCTTGTACGAAATCATGAAACCTTGAGGTTAAGCTCCAAATACCTGCGTAGAGGCCTGAGGCCGAGTCAATTAAGGAACAGCGCTGGGTGAGAACCACATTGGTTCGCGCAGCCCCTTCATTTGTGTGTTGATGACCAAGGTTCGGTGGCAGTTCCACGCCCGTTGCAGGCGGCGAGCCCACGCCTACGCTAAGGCACAATGGGAGGAAGCAGCCCCTGAGACAGCTTATCGAGTTCCGCCAGCCTTTCCTCTAGTTCCGGTTCGGTGAGAAAACCCAGGCGATAGAGGTTGCGAACATGGTTGGTCGCCGCAACGTCTCCTTTGGACGAGTTGCACGAATGGCACGCGGCGACCACGTTACGACAACTGTTCGTGCCGTTATGAATCTGCGGTTGAACGTGGTCAAGCCCATAGTCGCCATCGGTCAGAATGTGTCGACAATAGAAGCACTTACTTTTCTCACGCTCAAAGATAGCCGGTCGATTACGTTCGTCGCGATAGAAATCGAGGGCTTCTAGGTCGACCAAGCGTTAATCAGATTCTTCCGGGATGATGCCCGGAATCTCGTCAGGCAAGAATACTCTCACCTTGGTGCCCGCCCATCCAGTTGAGATGATTTCGATGACATGCTTCTCGTTGAGGCAGAGAAGCCGATTCTTGATGAGGTTCCTTGAGGCGTTCTTGGCTTACATCAACTGCGCTACGGAGACAATCATTCCATGCTGGTCAATCAAACGTGAACGGCGAAGAAGATAGTAGTAGATGCTCGCTTCAGCAACATCTAGTTTGAGCTTGCGCACAAGGTAATCTTCAATGTGCTGAATTGCTTTTTCTGAGTCCAATCAGCTTTTACTCTTCATGCTTTATAGCTGCATATCAGGTTGACTAGGTATGAATTCAGATGGCAGCCCCGCCTGGGTTCGAACCAGAGATTTCAGCTTCAAAGGCTGGCGTGTTACCGCTACACTACGGGGCTTCAACAAGAGGAGCAGCAAATCAAGAGAGGCTGCGCTGTATATTTTGATGTCACAGCACCTGGCAGTCAAGGCCGAGGGATGCCGGGCACGCCGAATGCTATAATCCCACGAAGATGAGAAAGCTCCGAATTTCGTTCTTACATCTCGCACCTGTCACCGGCGATATCGATAACAACCGCAAGTTGGTGGAGCGTGGCGTCACCGTTGCCGCCGAGCACGGCGCGCAGTGGGTGGTGACGCCCGAGTTGTGCATCCCCGGCTACCTGTTCATGGAGAAAATGGGCACTGACTGGATTGTCCCCCAGCCCGACCCCTGGATGAACGGGTTCCTTGGGTTGGTTAAGCAGCATGCTCTAACGGTATTCCTGTCCCACCCAGAACGTGACACGGCCTCCGACAAGATGTACAACACCGTGTTCGTCATCGACAAGAACGGCGAGATTATCGGCAAGCACCGGAAGGTGAAAGCATTGGGCGGGGCCGAGTCTTGGTCCACCAGCGGCTGGAAGATTGACCCCATTGAATGCGACGGCATTATGACGGGGATTCTGATTTGCGCCGACGGCTACAAGAATGAGATTGCCCAGGTGTTCAAAGACAAGGGCGCCCAATTGCTAATCTCGCCGGTGGCCTGGGGCCCCGGCCACTGTGGGCCGGACGGTGAATGGGAAGCCCGGTCTGCCGACACTGGACTGCCAATGATGGTCTGCAATCGTTCGGGCAACGAAGATGGTGAACTGGACTATAGCCTAGCCGAAAGCGTGGTCACGCAGAACGGCAAACGCATCCTGGAAGCTACATCCGACCGGTCGGTAGTACTGTCATTCGACTGGGACATTGACAGCATGTCCATGCTTTCCGACGATTTTGACCGAGTGTACCTCTAGGCGATTTGCCTCGGTTTCCCCCGCTAACTGTGGTCCGATGTGCGGTGACCATTCACGATTTTCGCCGGAGTCACCATGTACAACAATGATGGCAGCACCAACAGGGCTGCCACAGCGGCCAGGAAGATCATTATTGCCGTCAAGATTCCGTAAGCCGCGAACATGGGCATGGGCGCGAACGCCATGACGACAAACCCGATGATACTGGTGGCAGCCGAAGCCATCAGCGCCACTCCGGTACCGGCCACCGTCCTGCGCATGGCCCGTTCCCGCTCCCCGGTTATTTCCAGCTCTTGCCGGAAACGTTCGGTGAAATGCACTGAATAGTCGATGCCCACCCCAATGGATACGGCCGCAATGGTGGCGGTGATGAAATTAAGCCCAAACCCAAAGCCGTGCATGAAGGCGTAGAGCCAGGCAACCACCAGCCCGATGGGCACAATCGTGACCAGCCCAAAACGCACCGACCGCATGGCCACGACCACCAGCACCAAACAGGCAATCAGGGCGATGGGAAACGCGCGCTGCAGACCGTTGGTGGTGGCGTCCAACGCGGCCTGACGCGTGTATGGAGACCCGGTCAGCCCAGCGAATGAGATGGCCGGGTTTTCCTCCAGCAGCACCACGGCGGCGGTTAGGGTCTCGCGGGACTTGATGACGTTGGCCTGTTCTCTGGTTCCCGGTATCCCGAATATCAAGGTCGTGGCATCTTCTTGTGCGCCCGACAGGTCGTGGAATAGCGTTTCACCAACCTCCAGGTAGTCGTAAATGTTCTGGGTTGGACTCTGCGGCACCCCGTTCACGGCAATGTAGTCGTATATCGCCTTTAGCTGCTCCTGAGATTCAGGCCGCTGGTAGGTCTTGTCCGCGTATTGAGTCGTGCTTGCGCCGGAACCCGGTTCCAGGGAGACTCCCGAGGCCTCCTCAATTTGGGCACGGGCGTACTCCGAGTTCATCACCTGATTTAGCACAACAAACAGCGGCCTAGCCTGAAGTGTCGCCTCACCGTAGTCGTTCTTGGCCACGTTGGGGTCCGAGACCAACCGTAGCCGGAAATCATCTAGCGCGGTCAGGGCTTCCGAATTCGTCAGGTCGCCCCGCACGTAGATGATGGCTGGTTCGCCGCCGGTGTCCCTAAGATGTTCATCAAGCTTGTCCAAGCTCACAACAAAGTCGGAATCCTTTTTGAAGAAGTCCTTGACGTCGAAGGTGGCCTCCAACTGGAAGGCGTAGAACCCGGCGACGGCGGTGACAATCGCTGCGGTCACCAGAACCAAGTGCCACCTTCTAGCCAGCACCAGCAGCGGTTTCACCATTAGGGAACGCTCCCGCTCTGCGCTCATTTCGCTGGACTCGGTCGCCTGAATCGAGACTGCTGCGCCCCGCCCAAACCGCCGGGCCTCCAGCCTCATGTAGGCCAAGGGGACCACCAGGCCAAGGATTAAGAAAGCCGCCAAGGTGGCCAGCGCCGCACCGATGCCGAATCCAATCACTGTTTCAATGCCTGCTGATGTGTTGGACAAGAACGCTATGGAGTCCGTTAAGAAGGCCAAGACCAGCGCGGTCAAGACGGCGGCGATTCCGGTGCGAAAGGCGCTGCGTGGTTCGAGCCCCAGCCGACGTTCCTGCCGGTAGCGGTTCACCGCGTGAATCGCGAAGTCGGCTCCCAGGGAAATCATGGCGATGGGCACAATAAAGTCCAACGTGGTGGACGAGTTAAGCCCCACCAGGTTGGCGAGTCCCTTGAGCCAGATAATCATGGAAACCAAGCCCACGCCGGTAAGGAGTACCAGCAAGCCCGAGCGCATGGCTACCCCGACCACGATCAGCACGGCGATGAGAGTTGCCATGATGAAGGGGACGGCGGTGTTCACCTCATCCGCTATCTCCAGGCTGGCATCAATGGCCACGCCCCACAGTTCGTAGCTTTCCTGATCGCCGCGTAAGATTTCTTGGACCTTGCGACTGAAATGCTCTTTGCCAGTATTTATGGGATTGCCGGTGGTGCTGATACTCAGGCCGCCGCCGCCCAGTAATTCATTGTCGGCAAAGACGCCAAAGGCGTACGCGGGCGCTGACCAATACTCGATTTCTTGGCCGAGCACCACACGGGTTTCCACCGCTTTCTGGCTAGAAAGTTGGTCCTTCAACCAATCGGTGCGCGGGTCGTTAAAGACCGTGGCGACCGCGACCTTCACCTCGTCTTCAGTCGCCCGGTCCAAGCTGGTGTTCAACAGTGGATGAGCGGCGAGCGCCTCCTGCACGGCGTCAGCCAGGGTGAAGATGCCGATTACCGGTTGTTGCCGGTCGGCATCGAAGCCGTTGTACAGGTACGGTTGGCTGGGCAGGTCGGGAGGGTTGAGTTGGCCTGCAATATCGGCCTCCCTGACTCTCTGTGAATTCTGCAACAACTCCAGCAGCGGCTGCCGGGTTAGCAGGTCTCCACCCCTGGCTTCCACCAGGTAAAAGGGCGTGAATACCCGGCGTGGCAACTGGGCGTCCACAGTGTCCTGAAGGTCATACACCGGCCCGCCCGGATTATCGGAAGCGTCTTGGTCCGGCGTCATGAAAACCATGGGCACGGCCAATGCCGCAGTCAGGAGGACCGTGAAGAGAATCAGCCAACCGGACTGGGCCTCCAAAAACGTGGTTATCTTCAGCGAAAAAGGGTTTTCAGAGGACATGGGACTCCAAATAGCGTTGCAGAATCAGAGCCGCCGCCGTCTCATCAACCGTTGATCTTTCCCTGGATGGTTGAACGCCAGACTCCCGCAACAACCCCTCGGCCTCCACGCTGGTAAATCGCTCGTCCATTTCGTGGATGGTCAGAGTTGTTTCTTTTTTGAGCGCCCGTATAAAGCCTCGGGCCAGTTTGGCAGACTGTCCCGCCGCGCCGTCTAGGGTGTAGGGAATGCCGACAACAATGCCCTGGGCGTTCCGGTCCTGGGCGGCGGCGATGACTTGTTGGACGTCTTGAGTCAGCTTGCTGCGGGTGATATATCCGGCAGGCAGCACCATGCCGCCGGGGCCGTTGACCGCCAGACCGATGCGTCGTTCGCCAAGGTCGAGGGCAATCAGCTTTGGTTGGTCGGCCATTACCAGGTTAAGACAACGCCTGACGCACCAGGGCAGGAACGCCACCCAGGGCCTCGTCTACTTTCTCTGGCTGCTTGCCGCCAGCCTGGGCCATCTCGGGGCGTCCGCCGCCACCGCCGCCCATGACCTTGGCGGTGTCCCGGGCGATATTCCCGGCGTGGAGCCCTCGTTTCACCAGGTCGGGGGTCACCATGGTGATTAGTATGGGACTGCCTTCAACAACTGCGGCCAGAGCCACCACGACACTGCCAAGTTTGTCTCTGAGAAAGTCGGCCATCTCCCGCATACCGTCGGCGCTGCCAGCCGATGTCAGGCCCGCAACTACCTTCACGCCGTCAACGTCCTGAACCTTTCCAAGCAGCTCTTCGGCCTCGCCACGCAGCGAGGTTTTCTGGAAACCCTCCAACTGTTTACGCAGGCCATCATTCTCTCCAATAAAGCTATCGAGACGCGCTTCCAGGTCGGCCACCGGCGTCTGTAATTTCTGGGAGATGGCTTCCAATCGGTCGGACTGCTGCTGGAAAAGTTCCACAGCCGCCCGGCCAGTTACTGCTTCAATACGGCGCATACCGCCGCCAATGCTGGACTCGCCCAACACCACCAAGGTGCCGACTTGGCCGGTGGCGGCAACGTGGGTGCCACCGCAGACCTCAACACTGAACGCACCCTTGTTAGCAGAATCCCCATTGGCCATCGTCACAACACGAACCACGTCGCCGTAGCGGTCGCCGAAGAAGGCCAGAGCGCCCTCGCGTACCGCTTCGCTATAGCTGGTCTCGTGGGAGGTCACGGTGAGGTTGCCCCGGACTTTCTCGTTGGCCATGGACTGCACCGATAAAAGCTCGTCGCGAGTCAGCGCGCTTACGTGGCTAAAGTCAAAGCGTAGCCGTTCGGGCGCACATAGCGACCCGGCCTGCCTAACGTGGGGGCCAAGCACCGAGCGCAGAGCGGCATGGAGGATGTGGGTGCCGCTGTGGTTGCGGGAGGAGTCGAGACGACGCTCGATTTCCACTTGGGCGGTCACCGTTTCGCCCACAGTTATGTCACCTTGTTGAACGGAGCCACGTTGGACAATCAGCCCTGCCACCGGACTCTGGGTGTCTTCCACCAAGACGACTCCGTTGGGGCCGCGAATCGCACCCCGATCGCCCAATTGTCCGCCGCCCTCGGCATAGAAGGGGGACTGGCTGATTACGATTTCGACCTGTTGACCCTGGGTAGCATGGTCCACGGATTCCGCTCGTCCTGAGCCTGTCGAAGGGCTGACCAGAATGGCCGCAATCTTGGACTCCTGCTCCGTCAGGGAATAGCCAACAAACTCGCTGGAGCCTAAGCCCAAGTCGGAGTACGAGGTCTTCATATCCATGCCACCAGAGAACGATCCCGAGGAACGGGACTGCGCCTTCTGGGCTTCCATCTCCCGGTCGAAGCTCTCTTCATCAACTTCGAAATCTTCTTGTCGTGCTATCTCCTTGGTCAATTCAATGGAGAACCCATAGGTGTCATGTAAGAGGAAAGCTTCAACGCCCGATAACACCTTCGGCGGTTTTTCCCCACGGTCTAGATACGAATGGATGATCGGAAGGGTTAGTTCATCAACAACCTTGTTCCTTCTTTTACTATCAATTTCGACATATTCGAGGACGGACTTTTTGGGCTCAACGGCTACCTCCCAAAGCTCCGAGGCCCCTCCTCTAAAGGCCAATATCTCCCTCAGGAGCTGCTCACCGGAAGTAAGAGTCCTAAAGAATTGCTGTTCCTCTCGTCGAATCGTGTCAGTGATGAATCCTTGCTGCCGCTGTAGGTCTTCGTAAACCAAGCCCATGTGGTCAACGACGCTCTCTATAACCGGGATAAGGAACGAACTACCTTCGCTGTATTCCTTAACACGAATTTTCTTTTCGCGGTCGAAGTGCTGTAGCGTCGAAAAGAAATCATTAACACTCTCTACCTCTCTAGAAGATTCCCGTGGAAACGGTACAGCAAGTCGGAGTAGACGGAGTTCATAATACATAGCCCGCCGAATGATGCGCCTTAACACGTGACCGCGGCTGTCGTTACTAGGTATCACACCATCGGCGATAAGAAATGCTGCTGCCCGAGCATGCTCCGCCACCACCCGTAAAGCGTAGTCTGTCTCTGTATTGGCTCCATATTCGGTGCCAGTTATTTCGCAGACCCGGTCAATAATGGGAACGAACAGGTCGGTCTCGTAAATATTGTTCTTGCCCTGCAGGATGACCGCCGCCCGTTCTAGGCCCATGCCGGTGTCGACGCTGGGGGCGGGCAGGGGAGTGCGGTTGCGCTGGGAGTCCTGGTAGTACTGCATGAACACCAGGTTCCACAGTTCGACGAACCGCTCACAGTCGCAGTTGGGGTGGCAGCCGTCGATGGGCAAAGACTCGCCCGTTGCCAGTTCTTTTCGGAACTGAGCAGTCAAAGCGTCGGGCGGCATCATTTTGCCGTTGTGGCAGCCCTTCTCTAGGCCGCCGTCATAGTGAACCTCGGAGCAGGGGCCGGTTGGGCCTTCGTTGCCGGCGGGGCCCCACCAGTTGTCCTTGTCGCCGTAGCGGTAGATGCGGTCCAGCGGCACGCCAATCTGGTCCCGCCAAATTGCGAATGCTTCTTCGTCGTCCAAATGAATCGTTACGTAGAGCCGTTGCGGATCCAGCTTGAAAAGCTCGGTTACCAACTCCCAGCAGAAGCCAACGGCCTCTTCTTTAAAGTAGTCGCCGATGCTGAAATTCCCCAGCATCTCAAAGAAGGTCAGGTGCTTGTGGTCGCCCACTTCATCGATATCGGTGGTGCGGAAGCTCTTTTGGCTGCTGGTGAGCCGCTTGGACGGGGGCGTCTGCTCGCCCATGAAGAAGGGCTTGAACGGCACCATCCCCGCACTGGTAAAAAGCAAAGTTGGGTCGCCAGCCGGTATCAACGAAGCCGAGGGCATATGCTGGTGCCCCTTGCTCTCAAAGAATTTAATAAATGAGTCCCTAATCTGGTCGCCGTTCATCGGTTTCCTTAGTGATTTCTAGGCTCCTGCCCAGTTAAAAGGCGGAGCCTAAGTTACGAATTTCGCTGCCTAATGTGCCTGATTGGAATTGTATTTGACCCGGCATAGGCAGTCAACGGCTTCGGCCGCGCCCCATACCGTTATTATCGTCAGGTGTTTCAGGGAAACACGAGAAACGCGACGGCCGATAATGCTTCTTACTTGCCATAATCATGCTTGACCCATTCGGTTGACGACCGTAAAATTTAATCGACGGACGTGAATTTTTTGGACCCACACCGCGTCCACTGTCGGTTAGGTAGGAGGTGTTGATGGACTCCAGCATTATCGGCAAAATCGAAAAGGCCAAGCAATACTCAGAACAGAAGGAGCGGGTGAACATTACGAGTTTCGCAGCCACCTTCCAGGGCAATCACGACCAATATGATGTCCGATTCGAAGACGGCGCTTGGCGTTGCCAATGCCATTTCTTCACCACTAGAGAAGTCTGCAGCCACACCATGGCCATGCAGCGAATCCTAGAAGATATGCTGACCAAACAACCCGAGCCGGTGCCCATAAGTTAGGACACCCACATAAGCGTTCAAAAAAAGCCTCCGCAGAAGTGCGGAGGCTTTTTAGTGTGTTGGCGTTTTAACGCGTTGACAGTGGAGAGTGGGCCTATTAAACTCTCATGTAGCCCAAAACTTTAGGCTAGATTTTAACAGATTTCAATAGATTTTAACAGATTTTTATAGCCTTACAGACCGGTCAGTCCGGCCTGGTAAGGCGATTGCCACCTATTCTTTCCTGATATTTTCCATGATAATCACTACGCGGATAATAAATTCGCGCCCGGGTTCGCACCATGAGTCCGCCCCGTGAGTGACAACAACCCACCGACGGACCGCTACATCCCAGGAGAGAACTTGGAATTCCTAGTCGTTGGCCTTAATCACCGTACCGCGCCCGTTGAGGTTCGGGAGCAGCTCGCGTTGAATAAAGAGCAGCTCCCCGCCGCCCTCAGCGCCATGACCGACAATGGCGTGCCCGGCGTGATTTTGTCCACCTGCAACCGCTCCGAGTTCTATACGTTAGACACCCTGGGAGACACCCCAGGCATTTCCCACAACGGTTCGCTGCCCAGTCCCGAGGCTGGGGCCGACCGGGTGAAACAATTCCTGGTCGAGAAATTTGGCGTCTCCCTTTTGGACGTTGACCGCTATCTCTACGTCTACCGAGGCTACGATTGCATCCACCACCTGTTCCGTGTGGCCTCCAGCTTAGATTCGATGATTCTGGGCGAAGAACAGATTATTGGCCAGGTGCGCGACGCCTATGAAGCGGCAACCAAAGCTGGCACCGTCCAGGGGCCGCTGGCCCAACTCTTCCAGCAGGCGCTTCGGGTGGGACGAAGAATCAGGCGCGAGACAGGCATCAGCAGAAACGCCCTATCGGTAAGCCGGGCCTGTGTTGAATTGGCAAAATCGGTGCTGGGAGACCTGAGCAGCCGCCGTGTCTTGGTGGTCGGCGCCGGGGAAGCTGGTGAACTGGCCGCCGAGGTCCTGAGCATTTCCGGTGTGAGCGACATCACGGTCACCAACCGCACCTACTCGCGGGCCGCCGAACTGGCCGCGAATCTCTCTGGCCACGCAATACCCTTCGACGGCATGGCCAAAGCTCTTCAAGATTCGGATATTGTCATCGGCTGCACCGGGTCTCCGGGATACGTGCTGCAAGCGGGTATGGTTGTCGAAACCATGGCCACCCGCCCAGACCGGCCCCTATTCCTCATCGACATCGCAGTGCCCAGGGATATTGACCCCGAGGCCGCCCTCGTGCACAACGTCTTCTTAAACGACGTTGACGACCTGGAATCGGCTTCCCAGGCCAGCCGGGAGAAGAAGGCCAAGGAAGCGGAATGGGCCGAGGAATTGGCCACCGACGAGGCCCAGCAGTTCCGTCAATGGTGCTTGGATTTGGAAGCTCTGCCCACGGTAATCGAGCTTCGGAACCGCGCCGACCAGGTGCGCTCCATGGAACTGCATAAGACCACTAGGAAACTGAACGGCAAGCTGGACGCCGAAGCCCTGGAGTCCCTGGACGCAATGACCAGGGCCATCGTTAACAAGCTGCTCCATGACCCGACCATGTTCTTGAAAGAGCGTAAAGGCTCGGAAGAACTACAGGTCGCCAGGGACATATTTCGCCTGAGTGAAGAAGGCCACAAAAGCCCCGATTAACCCCTCCACTTAACCGCCTAACGCTTGTCTTCAATTTGTCTTCCATGCTCCCCCTGCCCACGCACCGCGAAACCGGCTATAATGACTCACCAGTATTATTGGGATTGTTATGTCATTAGTAGAAAAATATGCCCTCCTCCCAGAGGAGATTGACCGCCGTAGCATCGAGGTTGTCGAAGCCAGCCTGCCCCAACTTGATGGCCTTACCGCCGAAGAACGCTACGTAATATGCCGCATCGTGCGCGCAGAAGGCGACCCAGAAATCGCCAAGGCCGTTGGGTTCAGTCCCGGCGCAGTTGAGCGTGGCATTGCCGCCATCAAAGCCAAGGCCGACGTAATCACCGATGTCCGCATGGTCGAGGTCGGCATATCCAAGGCCCTGCTGAGCAAGTGCGGAATAACCACTCGCTGCCAAATCGACACACCCAACACCGCCGAGCGGGCCAAGTCGGAAGGCACCACCCGTTCCGTGGCGGCCATCCGGGAACTTGCTCCCCATCTAAACGGCGCCATCGCCGTGGTCGGCAACGCCCCCACCGCCCTTTTGGCGCTATTAGACTTGATTACCGAGGGCCTGGCATCGCCAGCGTTGGTCATCGGCATGCCCGTGGGCTTCATCGCCTGCCCCGAGTCCAAAGCCGAACTGGCCAAGGTTGATGTGCCTTATATTTCCATTTGGGAAAAGCGCGGCGGCAGTTCCGCAGCGGCGGCAACGGTCAATGCCTTACTAGGTTTGGCACTACAAGAGGTGTCTCTATGACCGCCAATAATCATGAAAAATGGGGCGTGGTGCTCTTGGGTCACGGCAGCCAGCGCGGCACCAGCAAAGCCGAGTGCTCTTGCGCCTGGCTTCAAGAAAAGACTCCCGGTTGGTGTCAGGACTGCCCCAGCACGCCCATTGGACTACGCCAAGCAGCCGACCGGCTCCAAAGCATGCTTGAGATAGACCAGTCGCAGATGGTTCTTTCCTGCCTCGAGTTCATCGAGCCCTTCCCGCACAAAGCGGTCAAGATGTTGAACGAACGGGGCCTCAACCAAGTGGTGGTTGCGCCCTTCTTGCTGGGAAATGGCAAGCACGCCACCCTGGAAATGAACGAAGTCATGGACGAGATTCGCGAACAAAATCCCGGCATCCAGTTGCATCTGGCAGACGGATTTGGCACCGATTCCAATATGGCCGACGTGGTAGTTCAGCGAGTGCGGGAACTTGAAGAATCTGAGGAGTCCGCTGCCCCGCCCGCAGGTCGCCGAGGCATTTTGTTGGTCAAAGCAGGCACCAAGACCGAATTCGACGACTGCGTGTGGCTAGAAGACCTGGGCAAACTTGTCGAAGCCCAGTTGGGTGCCGACTACGCCGTGGCAGTGGCCCAGTCCCACTACGGCGACCCCACAATGGACGACGCGGCAGCCAAGTTGGTTGAGACCAGAAAAGTCTCATCCATCATGTGTGTTCCCTATATCTTCTTCCCCGGCCTAATCCTCCAACGCAACGTTATTGGCACCATGGAACTGCTTAAGGAACGGTACCCAGGCGTTGTCATGTCGGTCACCCCGCCGCTGGGAGTGGACGATAAGATTGTGGGCGTCACCGCCGACCGGGTGCGTCAAGTCTGGAGTCAGGCGGCAAAATGAGCCAGGCCAACACCGGCAATGGGACACCGGAGAGCGATTATAGCAAGCAGACGGTCCGGGGCAAAGGCATGCGCACCGGGTACACCACTGGCGCTTGCGCTGCATCGTCAGCCAAAGCCGCCATCACCGCGCTGTTGACCGGCAACCCAGTTAACCAGATAACCATCCGCCTGCCCATTGGCCGCGACGTTGAATTCACCATGAACCGCTGCGAGTGGATTGACCGGACGCCAGGCAGCGAAAAAGTCCTCTGCTCCGTCATCAAAGACGGCGGCGACGACCCGGACGCCACCCACGGTGCAGAGATTTGCGCCACCGTCTCCATTGGGCCAGCGACTGAAGAAGGCGTCACCATCACCAGCGGAGTTGGCGTCGGCATTGTCACATTCCCCGGCACCGGCATCCCCGTCGGCCAACCGGCCGTAACCAGAGTGCCTCGGCGAATGATTATAGAATCAACTTTAGAAGCCGCCAGAGCCCACGGTCTGGCCGCAGATAAAGGCATCGTCGTCGAACTCTCTGTGCCCACCGGCGAAGAGGTGGCCAAGAAGACGACCAACGCCCGGCTCGGCGTCATCGGCGGCATTTCCATACTTGGCAGCACCGGTGTGGTTCAGCCATATTCCACCGCTGCCTGGCGGGCCAGTGTAAACCTGGCCATCGACGTGGCCGCCACCAATAACTTGTCGCACATGATTTTGTCCACCGGCCTCCAGAGCGAGGCCTTTACCAAGAATCATCTGGACCTGCCGGATATGGCCTACGTGGGAGTTGGAATATTCAGCGGCGCGGCCATGAAACGCTGCGTCACGCGGGGAATTAAACGGGCCACTCACGTCGGCATGGTGGGGAAATTCTCCAAGATGGCCATGGGTTATTTCGTGACCCACGTCGCAGGAAATAAAGTGGACACCGAATTCCTGGCCGGTCTGGCCGGTCAGTGCGGCGCATCGAAAGAATTGCAGAAAGAGATGGCCGCCACCAGTTCTGGCCGTCATTTTGGCGAAGTAGCATTGGCCAACAACCAACTTGCGTTGTTCACCCTGATGAGTCAGATGGTCTGCGACGAAAGCCACAAGCTGCTTGGCGACGACGCCGATAAATTAATCGTCGACGCCATGTGTTTTGACTTCGACGGCACTCTGTTGGGCCATGCGTCGACCTCGCCCGACGGCATCCCGTTAACCTCATCATCTGGTGCGTCTTCAATTGGTTAAGGACCTGCCAAACTTGGGCCGGTCTCTGGGTCTGCCAGATGACGCCTTTGAACAACGTCGTCCCAACAAGGGTCAGATTACCAAGCGGGAAGTGCGCGCGGTTAGCCTCTATTCCTTGGGTCTACGCCATGACAGCGTGGTCTGGGACATCGGCGCTGGCACCGGATCCGTCTCGGTTGAAGCCGCTTTGATTGCCAATAGAGGGCAGGTCTACGCCATCGAGCGCGACACTGATTCACTGCCGCTTTTAGAAGCCAACGTATCCCGCTGGGGCTCCGAGAATATTCACATAGTGTCCGGCGAAGCGCCCAGTGCTTTGGAAGGTCTGCCCAGCCCCGACTCCGTTTTCGTCGGCGGTAGCGGCGGCAACCTGTCGGAGATATTGGAATACGCGGCCTCACGACTCAACCCAGAGGGCACAGTAGTGGTCAACCTGGCGGTGCTAGACCGCACCCAAGAGGCCTACCGACTACTCAAGAAGTTGGGCCTCACCACCGAACTTACCCAAGTCAGCTCGGCGCGGGGCAAAGAGATGGCCGATGGCGCAGTACGGCTCGAGTCATTGAACCCGGTGTTCGTCGTCTCCGCCCGGCGCGGGAACTAGGACACCGCCATGACACAAAGTAATCCGACCATTGGCTGCCTCTACGGCATTGGCGTCGGCCCCGGCGACCCCGAGTTGATTACGCTAAAAGCCCTGAAGGCCCTCCAGAAAGCGCCCGTCATTTGCGTGCCTCAAGCGGCAAACCGACGGGAAAGCTACGCCCTGAGCATCGTCAAAGATTATGTAAAGCCCGAGCAAGAGATTCTGCGGGCGCCGTTCCCCACCGACAGCGAGGAAGGAGCGGCCCAAGTATGGCGCGAAGCCTCTAAATTGGTGACTGAACGCCTGAGGAGAGGACAAGACGTCGCCTTTCTAACCGAGGGCGATCCCATGCTTTTCAGCACATTCTCTTACGTACTTGCTGGAGTGCGGGAGATGTGCCCCGAGGCCCCCATCGTAATCATCCCCGGTGTATCATCGGTGATGGCTGCGGCGGCCAGTTCGGGAGAACCACTGGTAACCCACGGGCAGCGGCTGGCGATTCTGCCAGCGGCCTACGGCCTCGATGACCTAGCGGAAGCCACGTCTAATTTCGATACAGTAGTATTGATGAAAGTTAGCCCCACCATGGTGAGGGCCCTGGCCAATCTCGAAGAGCTTGGACTAACCGGGCAAAGCACCTACGTGCGGCGGGTCACCACCGACCGAGAAAAGGTAATCAAAGACATCACCCAAATTACGGATGAAGACCTAGACTACTTCTCCCTGCTAATCGTGAAAGGAAAAGGGAAGAAACAGGCCGCAAACCAAGATTAAGCGGGGACGAGCAAAAGGATTAAGAACAATGATTGACACTAAAGGCAAAGTCTATATAGTCGGCGGCGGCCCGGGCGACCCGGAACTGCTGACATTAAAGGCAAAGCGGATTATCGAGACCGCCGACTTGGTTATCTTCGCCGACTCACTGGTACCGCCCGAAATCGTGGCGTTCGCCAAAGAGGGAGCCCAGGTTATCGGCAGCAAAGAGCTGAATCTGGACGAGATAATGGAACTGGAACTGAGCGCCGTCCGCGAGGGCAAGATTGTCGCCCGGGTGCAGAGCGGCGACCCTTCCATCTATGGCGCCATCCTCGAACAGATGCGGGTTCTAAAGCAAGAAGGAATCGAGTTTGAGATTATCCCCGGCGTCAGCGCCGCCTTCGCCGCCGCCGCAGTACTGAAGTCTGAACTCACCGTCCCCGAGAAAGCCCAGACCGTAATCATGACCCGGATGGAAGGCCGCGTGGCCATGCCACAGGGAGAGCAACTTAAAGACCTGGCCGCCCACGGGTGCACCATGGTCATATTCTTGAGCATCACGCGGATGACCAAGGTAGTGCGGGAGCTGATAGCCTCCGGAGGGTACACCGAAGACACCCCCGTGGCCGTGGTCTACCGTGTCGGCTGGCCCGACGAGCTGGTGATTCGGGGAACCCTAAAAGACATTTCCGACAAGGTCCGAGCGGCCAAGATTACACTGCAAGCCCTGATTATCGTGGGCGACGCCGTTGACCCAGAACAAACCATCACTGGTGCGGTGTCCCATCTCTACTCATCCGAATACACGCATCGCTACCGGAAAGGCGACGCCGTCGTCTCCGGGACACAGGCCAGTGGCAACGGCCAAGGATAGCCCCCAAGAAATAACGGCTGGCGGAAAGACAGCCATCGTCGCGCTCACCCGTAACGGAGCGCGGATGGCGAGGAACCTAGCCGGTCTACTAGACGGGGAAATTACCCTATTTCTCGACCGTCGGTTCACGGAAAACAGTGAAGAAAACGGCGAGGAAAACGGCAGCGGGGTCGAAATATTCGACCTACCCGTTAGGCCGGTGGTCGAGCGGGCCTTCGCCGAGTATTCCAGCCTAGTTTTATTTCTCTCCACTGGCGCTAGCATCCGGCTCTTGGCTCCGTGTCTGAAAAGCAAACAGGTAGATCCAGCCGTGGTCTGCGTTGACGACGCGGGCAGCTTCTGCGTGAGCCTAATATCTGGACACATTGGCGGAGCAGACCGGCTGGCCCAAGAAGTGGCCCGCCACCTAAGCGCAACACCGGTGATAACTTCGGCATCCCACGCCTCCGGCACGCTGGCAGTTGACCTCTTGGGCCGGGAGTTTGGTTGGCGTTTGGTAGCCAGCTCCACCGCTGTTACCCGCGCCAGCGCCGCAGTTATTAACGGTCAGCCCATCGGCGTTTGGCAGGGGGCTGGCGAACCGGGTTGGTGGCCCCATGCAACGCCGCTGCCAGAGAACATCACGGTGTATCAGACCTTGGAAGACCTGGCCGCATCGGCCTGTGCGGCAGCGCTGATTATCACTGATAAATTAGAACCATTAGACACCTTGCTTGCCGACAAGATAACGGTGGTTTACCGGCCCCGCAGTCTGGTGGTCGGCATGGGTTGCCGCCGGGGCGTGCCCGTGGCGGAACTAGAATTACTCTTGGCCGAGACCTTTAAAGAAAACGGACTGTCATTGGACTGTCTGGCTGGTATCGCCACCGCCGACATCAAGCAAGACGAACCTGGGCTGCAACAGTTGGCCGAACGTCACGGCGTAGAACTAATTTGCCACGGGGCAGATGCCCTAAATATGATATTTGAGACCAACCCCAAAGCAATCACCTCCAAGTCGGAACGGGCCCACGGACTGGTCGGCGTTTGGGGCGTTGCCGAGCCGTCTGCGCTGTTGACCGCCAATGCCAGCGAACTAGTGGTGACCCGGAAAAAGACTACGCGGGCGACCATCGCCGTCGCCCAAAAACAATTTGAAACCCCTGGGAGCGCTAATAGATGACCACAAAATCTGGCAAAATATTTCTGGTAGGCCTTGGCCCGGGAGACCCCGACTACCTGGCTCCCGCCGCTTCCAAAGCCCTCGCCTCCAGCGATGTCATCGTCGGCTTCCGGGCCTATATTCAGCAGATTGAATCGCTGATTACCGGTAAAGAAGTGGTCTCCATGGAACTGGGGCAGGAACTGGAGCGAGCGTCCGCCGCGGTGGACTCGGCCTACGCCGGTAAAACTGTTGCCGTGGTGTCCTCCGGTGACGCCGGCATCTATGGCATGTCTGGCCCGGTGTTCCGGGTGCTCACCGACCGCGACTGGGACGGCATTAGCCCGCTAGTGGAAACGATACCCGGCGTTTCGGCCATGCAGGCAGCGGCGGCGGTACTAGGCTCCCCATTGATGCAAGACTTCTGCGCGATTAGCCTGAGTAATCTCCTTACGCCATGGGAAAAGATTCGCGCCCGACTGGAAGCAGCGGCCCAGGGCGATTTCGTGGTGGCCTTGTATAACCCCCGCAGCAAGCGAAGGCAGACCCAACTCCTAGAAGCCCGAGAGATACTGCTAAAGCACCGACCCGCAGACACCCCGGTAGGATTGGTCGGCGACGCCTTCCGGCCCGGTCAGCGCGTTACCATTACCACCCTCCAGAACTTGGAGCAAATGGCCGAGTCTGTGGACATGGTAACTATGGTGGTGATTGGAAATTCCACCACCTATCTCCACGGCGGAAAAGTAATCACTCCCAGGGGATATGAGGAAAAAACCAAGCAAGCTTAGCCTCGGTACCCAAGCCCCGCCCCCACTCGGCGCTAAATTTACGCGCATCTGTGCCTGCGCTGTTCATCTCTTGCGCCATATTCTTACAGAATTCACCTATTAGTCTCCGGTGCCACTCAAGTTCCGATGCTAAAGTAATATTGGCCTTACCAATTTGTCTACACATTGGAAGCCTTTAGACGTGAATTCAGTAAAAGTTGAAATCGTTGGGAGTTGCCGGTAGCAACCCGACTCACAGCCTAAAGAATAGATACAATTGCAAGACAATAAGATTTTGATAGTCGACGACGAGCCGAACATTGTACGGTCATTGAGCTTCGTCCTAAATAAAGAAGGCTACGACGTGGCCTTGGCGGCTGACGGAGACCAGGCAATGCAGATGATTCGGGGTTCTAAGCCGAACATCTTATTTTTGGACGTGATGATGCCCAAAAAGAACGGTTATGACGTATGCCGCGAGGTAAAGTCTGACCCGGATTTAATGGACATCCACGTAGTAATCTTGACCGCAAAGGGCCAAGAAAACGACCGTCAGAAAGGTCTACTACAAGGTGCCGATGAAGTCATCACCAAGCCATTTAGCCCGATGGAGATAGTAGCTAGGGTAAAGGAATTACTCGGTTAGTTTTCCGCCGACCACCGTGCTGTTATCCTCTAATGCCACGGCATCCATGAACCGGGAAATCCCACGGCATGCATGAATCGGGGAATCGGGGAATCGGACCGAAATCGGCCAATCTGAGAACCTCCCATGGCCTTATCTTAATTTTCTCTGTCATTGTTTGGGGTAAATAACATCCTACGCGGCCTCCGAATCGCTGAATTTGCCCACGCCGTCAGAGCAAAACGGCGTTATATTTTTGTGGCTTTGCTGGCTGCTTGGGGCATCTCCCTTTCTATCATGGCTTTCGCCGCAGTCCGCGGCACAGAGCGAGACCGGTTCCAGAATGAATTTGCACTCAAAGCGTCCGACAGGGTAGCGGCCCTGGATGCAGGTATTGAATCCCATCTCGCAGTTCTGCATTCCCTACAGTCATTCTTTTCAGCATCGGAGCAGGTAACCCGCGAGGAATTCGGGGTGTTTGTCCACAACGAGTTTACGACCCATCCGGGGATTCAAGCGCTGGAATGGATTCCCTTGGTGACAGCGGAAGAGCGTACGAATTTTGAAGCGTCCGTACGTGCCGAAGGATTTTCAGACTTCCAAATAGTTGAGCGGCAGATTCTAGGAGACATGACCCCGGCAAGAAACCGGGTGGAACACTTTCCGGTGTCGTTCGTTGAGCCGTACATCGGCAATGAAGTCGCCCTTGGGTTCGACCTGGCGTCGAGTCCTGCCCGACTTGCCTCACTAAGAGAAGCTCGGGATAGCGGTAGAGCGGTAGCTACACAGCGCGTTGTACTAGTCCAGGAAATCGAAGACCAATTTGGCTTCTTGGTGTTCGTGCCAATCTACGAAAAAAATGCGCCTGTCTCTACCATAGAGCAGCGTAGAAACTCCCTAATCGGATTTGTTCTCGGTGCCTTCCGGGTTAGAGACCTCGTGGGCGGCGCTTGGGCCAGCGCAGGCCTGATGCCGCTGACCGGTGATTCCGAGTTGTTCCTCTTCGACCGCTCGGCACCGGAAGGCTCCCAAACGCTGTCCATATCTCCTGGCGAACCTGAAGTTAGGGCTACTCCAGCCGAGTCATTTGCCTTTACCAGCTTCGCTGGCGTTGGAGGGCGCACCTGGGAAGCAACCGTCACCACATCACAACCATCCTTGTTGATTATTTGGCAACCATGGTCCGCGCTACTGGCTGGTCTGAGCTTGACCGGCCTGGTGGTGGCCTATGTGTTATCGGCGGTGCAGCGGGAGTCTAGAACCCAATTGTTGGTGGATCAGCGCACCCATGAATTGTCTGAGATGAACCAGCAATTGGAAGAGGAAATAATCGACCGGTCCAGGGCCCAGCAAGAAGAACGGCGGGTCCTATCCATTATCGAGCACAGCCCAGACTTTATCGGCATGGCTGATATGGAAGGCCGAATTAAGTTCATCAACGAAGCTGGGCTAGCCTTGGTGGGTCTAAGCAAGATTGAAGACGCCCAAACTCGTTCAATGTTCGACTTCATCTTTCAAGACGACCTCCCGATTTTCAGAAGTCAGATACTTCCAGTGGTGGCCGAATCGACATTTTGGGAGGGGGAAATCCGCTTCCGCAATTTTAGCGACGACTCGTACACTCCGATGCGCGCCAGCATATTCTCCACCCTCGACCCCGCCACCGGGGCCACGACCGGCTTTGCGACGGTTAGCCAAGACGTAACCCAACGCAAAGCTGTGGAAGACGCCCTCCGAGAACGGGAAGCCCGCCTTAGGGGCGTCGTGGAGTCGGCGGTCAACGGGATTATCACCATCGACGAATCCGGGGACGTAGAGTCGTTCAATCCCGGAGCGGAGGTCATCTTCGGCTACCCAGCTGCCGAAGTACTCGGGCAGAACGTAAAGATGTTGATGCCTGAGCCGTATCTCACCGAGCACGACGGATATTTAAACGCGTACAAAACCACCGGCGAAAAGAAAATCATCGGCCAGGATAGGGAAGTCTTTGGACTGAGGAAAGACGGCATCGTGTTTCCCTTGGACCTGTCCATCAGTGAAGTCGACTTGCTTAATCGCAAGCTCTACACCTGGATTATCCGTGATGCCACGGAAAGAAAGGCCCTAGAAAGAGAGATTGAGGAATACACCAAGAGTTTGGAGAAGGCCTACGAAGAACTGCAAACCCTGGACAAAATGAAAGACGAGTTTATGTCCACCGTCTCCCATGAGTTGCGTACCCCGCTGACATCCATTAAGGGCGCTGCCGAGTTTCTTCTCAACTACCAAGACGAGGACCCGTCTGTTCAAGCTGAGTTCCTAACTATAATCGACAACGAAAGCGACCGGCTCACCAGGTTAATTAACGACGTACTAGATCTGGCCAGGATGGAATCGGGTAGCATGCAATGGCGTATGTCAGACGTCGACTTGAATAGCGTAATTGAAACCGCCATCGACAGCACCCATGCCCTGACTGTGCTGAAGGGCCTCACGGTTGAAATAATTCCAAGCGAAGACGTACCCACAGTCAACGCCGACCCGGATAGATTGGTCCAAGTGCTCACAAATCTGTTGAGCAACTCCATAAAATTCACGCCCAGCGGCGGTCTCATCCAAGTGCAGGCCCGATTACTGCCCGTTCCTGACCCAGAAACCCGAACGGAAATGGTTGAGATCCGCGTTTCAGACAATGGTGTGGGCATCCCCGCCGATGAATTCGGCAAAATATTCAACCGGTTCCAGCAAGTCAGAACCTCTCTATCAGACAGACCGCAGGGGACTGGACTCGGGCTACCAATCAGCAAGGAGATTGTGGAATATCTGGGCGGTGCAATCTGGGTAGAGAGCGAACTTGGCAAAGGCAGCACCTTCTTCTTCACAGTCCCCGTAGAGCAGTCCCCAATCCAGCCAGACGATGAATCCGCTGGACCAGACACAAGTACAATCCCAGATGAAATCGATAAAACAATCGGTGTCGAGCAACATCCGGCAGTGGCTGACTCCACAACCTAAGCCTTTCATCTCTCCATTCCAGACCTTCCCCAACCCACCTAACCGCCGCTACCGGTACCATGTTATGCACCTGGTATATCGTGCTGCTCTACCAGGTAGCGTGTACAATCCCGTGCACAAGTCAGCCTCTGAGCCATTGAGGAGCACTAGCCCAATATGCAACTAAGCGTGTCACGAATACTAACCAGCGAAACCTGTAGCCCGAACCCCCACGGCGTGGAACATAGTGCCTGCGACAACGCCTAAAACGACTACCAGCGAGCACCCGCTGCGCTGGCGTATGTTGGCCTTTTTATCAGTGGCAATGGTCTTCAGCTTAACCGTCTGGTTCAGCACCAACGCCATCGCTCCGGCCCTGGAATCCGCGAAAGGGTTCTCCAGCGGCGACATCGCCTGGTTGACCATCGCCGTGCAGATTGGCTTCGTCATTGGAACGTTGCTGATTGCCTTAACCAACCTGGCCGACTTAATCAACACCCGCAAAGTCTTTGCCATCTGCGCCATATTGGCCGGAGTAACCAATGCCGCATTGGTGTTTGTGCCGGGAGGGTTCGCCACCGCGCTGGTCTTGCGCCTACTTAGCGGCGTGTTCCTCGGTGGTGTTTATCCGCCGGGGATGAAGATAATCTCTGGCTGGTTCCGTTCTGGTCGCGGTATTGCCATCGGCGTAATGATTGGCGCGCTGACCCTGGGCTCTGGCTCACCCCATCTGCTCCGTTCCATATTCGTAGCTCAGTGGGAGACCACCCTTTACCTAAGCGCGGGGCTGGCCGCCCTGGCCGGGGCCATCGTCTACTTCCTGGTACAAGACGGGCCGCTAGACGTTCCTGCCAGGCAGTTCAAGCCCAGCTATATCTTGGACACTGTCCGAGTAAAATCGACCAGGTTAGTGCTGTTCGGGTATCTGGGCCACATGTGGGAGCTTTACGCCATGTGGGCTTGGATTCCGGCCTACTTGGCTACCATCTACGGCACCAAGAGCCTAATCGGTGACTCGCTGGACCTGGCCAGCCTGGTGACGTTCTTGGTGTTCATCGCCGGGGCCATTGGATGCGTTGCCGCTGGCATATTCGCCGAGCGCATGGGCCGTACTGCCGCAACCAGTTGGGCCATGGTAATCAGCGGTGGCACGGCGTTATATATTGGGTTCTTGCCGGTGGAATGGGGAATCTTAATTGCCATTGTCGCCATGGTCTGGGGAGCATCCGTCGTCGCGGACTCGGCTCAGTTCTCCACGGCGCTGACCGAACTGTCGGAGGATGCCTACCGGGGGACGGCCTTGGCATTTCAAACGGGAATCGGCTTTCTGCTTACCATCGCGCCAATCCGATTTCTGCCGGTGATGGCCGACTCGGTTGGATGGGGGCCAGCATTTGCTGTGTTGGCGATTGGGCCTGCTTTGGGTACTGCCGCCATGCTGCGGTTGCGGGGGATGCCCGAGGCGACCGCGATGGCCATGGGACGCCGGTAACCGCCTAATCTGGAGTGCCCAAGGGCGTTCGTGTCACGCTGAAGCAAGACCGACGCATGCGATTCTCCCCCACCCTAGCCTTCCCCCTTAAGGGTGAAGAGACTACTTGTCCTCTCCCTACAGGGTAGAAGAATTCAGTCTTGCTGGCCGATCTTGAAGTTGAAGGTCACCGTGCGAGTGACGGTGCCATCCGAGTCCCTTTCCGGACCGTACTCCTCAGCGGAGATCCGCAGGTCCATGCCCAGGCTCCTCATGTCGTTGGCCAGAGCTTCCACCCGCCGCCGGACTTCGTATACGTCATGGTCAAGTTCTGATTGTCCTTGGGTGGCCATTTCTTGAGTCCCCTTGGTTTAATTGGATATTTCTGTACGGGTCTAGACATCAGGGCGAGCAGCCGACGCCGGTCTCACCGGCCAACAGCCGGACAACCTCGTCTGGCCGCTCAATCGGGAGGAGGTGCCCTCCACCGGGTACGACCACCAGTTGCCATCCGGGGAGCTTCCCAGTGAGCGGACGAACGTTTTCAATGGGGACCACCCTGTCCTTATCCCCATGAACTAAATGCACAGGCCAATCAGCTAAGGCCTCTAAGGCGCCTTCCAGGCTGTGCTCCATAATTACGTTTTTTAGGTTCCGGGAATAGGTGGTGTAGTTATGACGCAGTGCGTCTCTCGCCACATCCGGCGGCACCCCTCTGGCAAGCCGGGGCGCCAAAAAGAGGAACAACGGCCGGAGGGCGCACATGACCTCGCAGGCGGCCCTAGCACCCCAACAGTCACCAACGGTCATTCTTGCCAACAATCCAAGTCCGTTCGCCGTGTCTCGTACCTCCGATGCCGTTTGGTAGTAGGGCAAGCTCACCAGGACGACCCTATTCACCCGGCCAGGGTGCCGCCGGGCAAACTCGGCGGCGATTATTGCGCCCATCGAGTGCCCCCCTATGTCCAATACAGCAGCGTCCAAACCGAGGTCATTCAGCGTCCGTTCAAGGGCGTCCAGGTGGTCATCCGGTGTGTAGGCCACATCGGGCCAGGGGGAACGACCGAACCCCAATAAGTCGGGCACGACCACCCGGTGATTGGCAGCCAGCCTGGCGGCGACATCCGCCCACATGCTTACTCCACCGCCCAGACCATGCAGAAGCAAGACAGGCGGGCCACTGCGGCCGTACTCCCGGACATGGAGGCGGTACCCGGATTCGGCGTCATGGTCAGCCATAACACTTCTGGGCGGCCACGAAAGACCAGCACCGGCTGATGCTTTTCCACCTTGGTTGAAAACAATCCAAAGGGTTACCCAGAGTCGAGTGGAAAGGCCTATCTTGCTCCACAACAGTCCGGTGACTAGTAATAGACTGCGCTACCGGAGCCGCCGCCAGCCATGATAACTTCGCCGGTGACTGCCCATGACTTGTCCGAAGCGAGGTAAGCGGTCAGATAGCCAATCTCCGAAGCATCGACCATCCGGTTGATGTGGTTACCCCGTGGCGAACCGTCGGCGAAGTCTTGGGCTTCAGCCTCTGCGGGGCTAACACCGAGGGCCTTGCCCCGGGCCTCCAGCAGACCCGCCGTGCGCTCGGTGCGGGTGGTGCCGGGGTGGATGCAGTTGACGGTGATGCCGAATTTTCCTACCTGGATGGCCAGGGTCTTGGTTAGGTGAACGAGGGACACGTTACGCGCCCCGCCGCTTAGGTTACCGGCGTTCCTGGCATTGCCGCCGCTAATGTTGATTATCCGTCCCCACGGCTGTTGTTTCAGGAAGGGAATCGCCGCCCGTGCGCAGCGCAGCGCACCGACGTATTTTACGTCGAAGTCGCCGAGCAATTCATCTTCATTGACCGTATCAATGGGTCCGACTGCTCCCGGAGAACCGCCCGGCAACGAAGCGCTATTGACCAGTATATCCAGACCACCCAATTGTGCGGCCGCATCGGCGATGACTTTATCGACTTGCTCGCGGGAGGTTACGTCCAACGCCATGGGGATTACCCGGCGGCCCGTAATGTCTTCTATTTCCTTGGCCGCTTTCTCCAGGTCGGGAAGCGACCGGGAGGCTATAACCACATCCACGCCTTCCCGTGCCAGTTCCAGGGCGATGGCCTTGCCGATGCCGCGGCTGCCGCCACCCACAAATGCACGCTTGTCCTTCAGTCCGAAATCCATGTTGAACTCTCCTCTCTAAGCGGTAAATATCAAAGTTTACTAAGGGCTATTAAGCCTGATTCGTGCGCGCATTCTACACAACGCCAGAACATGCGGCAATTGTCGCGAGTCTTTCACCCTCCCAACCAACGCTGATTCGTCAGTGGAAGAATCTAGGCCGGTAAGATTAGAATATAGATGAGTCCCTTTCGCTCCGCAAAATCTGGGACAGTCGTCTGGAATCTTAATAATTGAATAGCGGCTCCTGACCGCCTTCTTGGCGGACATCAGACCTCATAGCCTGGCGACGCCTTCGCCCGATACGTTCGCCATAGATAACGATTCCACAGGAATTTAATCTGGGAATACATGAGAATTCGATTGAGCAGGAGGACGCCGTGAAAATCGTAGCCGTGCTGTATCCGGGAGGGCCCGCCGCTGCGGAAACCCCTGAACTTCTGGGTTGTGCCGAAAACGCCCTTGGATTACGCCAATGGGTGGAGTCTCAAGGACACGAACTGGTGGCAATCTCAGACACCGAATCGGGGCTTGAAGCCCACCTGCCCACCACAGATATCCTCATCGCAACCCCCTTCTGGCCTGCTTATATCACCAGGGAACGCATCCAAATGGCGCCCAACCTTCGCTTGCTGCTCACCGCTGGTGTCGGCTCGGACCATTTCGACCTAGCCGCAGCCGCCGAACGGAACATCACCGTGGCCGAGATTACCGGCAGCAACGTGGTCAGCGTTGCCGAGCACGTTGTGATGCAGATTCTTACTCTGGTCCGTAATTACATCCCATCCTATGTCGAAGTGACCGAAGGCGGTTGGGACATCGGCAAGGTCGCCGCCCGCTCCCACGACCTTGAAGACAAGTCCATTGGAATTTGCGGAATGGGACGCATTGGACAACGAGTCGCCGCCCGGCTCAAGCCCTTCGACGTCCATACCTCGTATTTCGATTACCGGCGTCTAACCACCACGGAAGAGCAGACCTTGGGCGCCCGCTATTCTCCGCTTCTACCCATGGTCCAAGAGAGCGACGTGGTCAGCATCAACTTTCCGCTCACGCCAGCGACCCAGGGATTCTTCGACCGCGAATTGCTCTACAGCATGAAGAAGGGAGCCTACCTGGTGAACACGGCCCGAGGGCGGATTGTGGACACCGAAGCGCTGGTGGAAGTTATGGAGTCTGGCCATTTGGCAGGCTACGCCGGAGATGTTTGGTATCCCCAGCCCGCCCCGGCAGACCATCCCTGGCGGAAGATGCCCAATCATGCCATGACGCCCCACGTGTCCGGCACGTCCCTTGAGGCGCAGAAGCGCTATTCCGACGGCATACAGGGCTGCCTAACCAGCTTCTTCGCCGGGGAACCCATCGACCGTGACTACATCATCGTCGAAGGGGGCCGGGTAACCAGCCCCAGCTACGCTTACGCCTACGAGGGTTAGGTACGGGCGTATATCGAAAGGTAGCGGTTTAAGACAGCCTAATTTCGGTAGACCTACGTGAGCAAATCCAAATTGGAGGTGAATCTTATGTCGACACAATCGTCAGATGAAATGCCTAGGCCTAAGCCTACGAACGATATGGACAATCTGCTTACCTACGGGCCCGGAACGCCGGAGCGGGAGCAATTGATTACCGCCATAGAATCACTAAAGGGACAGAGTGTGGAGATTCCGCTGGTAATCGGCGGAAAACCGGTGCTCACCGGCAAGACCATCGAAGTGCCTGCCCCCCACGAGCACCACCGTTCCCTGGCCCACGCCCACCTTGCTGGGGCAGTGGAGCTTCAGCAGGCCGTAAAAGTAGCCTGCGCCGCCCAAGCGTCCTGGGCCGCAATGGATGGACGCCAGCGAGCAGCCATCTTCCGAAAAGCGGCAGACATATTGGCAGGCCCACGGCGTATCGAGAATATCGCCGCCATCATGATGGACCTGTCCAAAACCCCGTTCGAGGCCGAGATTGACCTCATTGAGTTGGTCGATTTCTGGCGCTTCAACGCCTACTACATGGAATATCTGTATGACCAGCAGCCGACTCAAGCGCCGGGAGAACACAACCGCTTTGACTGGCGTCCACTAGAAGGGTTTGTATTGGCGGTGTCGCCATTCAATTTCATCGCCATCGCCGGCAACCTGCCATCGGCGCCAGCTCTGGTGGGCAACGTGGCCCTTTGGAAGCCTTCGCGCTCGGTAATCCTGAGCAACTACCGCATCATGCAAATACTGCAAGAAGCCGGTCTCCCCGATGGGGTAATCAACTTCGTGCCCTTCGACAGCTCCCATGGGGGAGACATTTTGAGCCACCCGTCCCTTGCCGGGCTGCACTTCACCGGTAGCTCAGAGACCTTGGTACATCTCTGGCAGCGTATCTCCTCCCAGCTGAACCGGTACCGGAACTTCCCTAGGATTGTGGGTGAAGCGGGAGGAAAGGATTTCATCGTGGTCCACCAGTCTGCGGACCCCAAGGTAGTGGTCGCTAATAGCATCCGTGGGGCGTTTGAGTACCAGGGCCAGAAATGTTCTGCCGCCTCGCGGATGTATGTCCCTGCAAGCCTCTGGGAAGAAATACGGCCCATGATGCTGGACGAGTTGCCAAACCTAAAAATCGGGCCTGTTGACGACTTGAGCGTGGGTATGGGGGCGCTCATCAACCAGGACGCCTTCGACAAGGTTAAGTCGTACATCCAGTATGCCAAGAGCCATCCAGAAGAGTACGAAATTCTGTACGGCGGGAAATGCGACGACACCGACGGCTGGTTCGTGGAGCCCACATTGGTGGTAACGACTAACCCCAAGGGCAAGTTGATGACCGAAGAGATCTTCGGGCCTGTGCTCACGATTCTGGTGTACCCAGACGATGCGTACGAAGGGGTTCTCAGACTTTGTGACGAGTCAACAGCCTACGGCCTCACTGGTTCAATAATCGCCCAGGACCGGCAGGCAATCGCCAAGGCGGAAGAGATTCTGCGGTTCGCCGCTGGGAATTTCTACATCAACGACAAGCCCAGCGGTTCCGTGGTGGGGCGGCAGCCCTTCGGCGGTGCGCGGCGGTCTGGCACCAACGACAAGTCGGGGTTCTGGCTGAACGTGGCCCGGTGGATGAGTCCCCGGACCATCAAAGAGACTCTGATTCCCGCCCAGGATTGGCGGCGACCGTATCTAGGCTAAGGCGCTTTTTGAACCACATGGTGGCCTAAATCTTGCCGGAACACAAAGAGCCTTAGCCTTCCGAGACCGTTGACGGAAGATTGTCCACCTGTTCAGGCTCCCCAGGCTTTTCAGGCTCCCCAGGCCGGGCAAAAACCAACGCAATCACCGAAAGCACGGGCAGCGCCATCATGACCGTGATGCCGACGGTGTAGGTGCCGGTCAGGGACTGGAATAACGCCAAGGGAAACGGGCCGACTGCCGAGGCGCAGAAGTTGATTGTCATCGCCGAGCCCTGCACCCGGCCCAACCCGTGACGGCCATAGTAGTGGGCCCAAATCACTCCCTGGACGATGTGGTGACATCCACTGGCAATGCCCATTACCGACACGTAGACCACAGCTATGAACGCCGAGTCGATGGCCACTGCCATAACTAGGGCAATCAGCAACATCGCCATCGTAAAGGCATACAAAGGCTTGGGTCCGGTGCGGTCCACCACGAAGCCCGCCAGCAGCGAACTTACCGCCGAAGTTCCGGCAAAGATTACAAACACGCCCGCCGCCAGGGTCGCGCTCAGTCCATGCTCCTTAAATATGGACGTTTGGTGAAAGACCAAAGCCGTGGAAACCAAGCCCGGCGTGCCCAACGACAACGCCAGCAGCCAGAAGTTTAGAGAACTATAGACACGGGTGTCTCTTTGGACGCCAGACATGGCCCGCCTGGTCTCGGACGCCGGTGGTTCGGACGAACCGTCAGGGAACATTCCAACGTCCTCTGGCCGATTCTTAACGACAAATAGGGCCGCAGGAATTATTAACGCGATTGCCACCACACCGATTACTGCGTAGGCCTCACGCCATCCGATGTTGTCAATCAAGAACCTGGCAACCGGTGGGAACATGGCGTTGGAAAGCACTGAACCCAGTCCCATCATGGCGACGGCCTTGCCCCGACGCGAGACGAACCATTGGTTCACCAACAAGATTGCGTTGATGGTCAAAGACCCCTGGCCCAACGCCCGCAAACTGGCAAATGCTATGTAGAACAGCACGATGTTGGTGGCAGTGGCCATACCAAAGCAGGCCGCGCCAAAGCCCAGCCCTACGGCCACCAGCATGGTTCTTGGCCCGTACCGATCGGCAAGTCGGCTCACCACTGCCACCAGAATGGCGCTCGTACCGGTGCTGGCCATGTACAACGCCGAAATGCCAGGGCGGGACAGTCCGGTGTCTTCGATTATGGAGTCGATAAAGATGGAGAATACGTAGGACTGGCCCGGCCCGCTACTGAAGACCACCAAGCCCGCCGCACCAACGATGAACCATCCGTAGAAGATTCGCCGTCGGGGCTTGGGTCGGGGCTCGGATGGAATATTGGTTGGGGATGCGATGGCAGTTCCTTAATTCAGATATCTATTCTATGTGGGGGAACGGGATAGGGGCCTCCCGATGGAATCGGGACCGTACCCCTACTCCGCGCCCCTGCATGATGTGCGACCACTAATATTACGCCAGATAACCCTCACGTGTTCCCGGTGGCGCAAACCTGGGCTATAGTGTTTGCTGCAACGACGATACCTAACACCACCATTAAATGGGGGAGATAACATGGCTGCCAAAAAAGGGACCGGAATGCTGATGGTCTGGTGCGACGTGCCAGAAGACCGTGAAGACGAGTTCAACCGCTGGTACAACGAGGAGCACATCCAGGAGATTCTCACCGTCCCAGGGGTGCTGAACGCCGCCCGCTACGAAGCAATACGCGGTGGGCCAAAACACCTGGCCGCCTACGAGTTGGAAAGTCCCGCCGCCGTGTTGGGCGACGGCTTCACCAAGCGCACCAAGTCCAAGTGGAGCGAGACCATGGGCCCGACTCTAATCGGCACCAATTTTTTCAACCCGCTCTACGAGATGATCTATCCCGACTCGGTCTCCGATGAAATGGCGGGCAGCGGTATGGCCCCGGCGCTACAGATAGGCCGCATGAATGTTCCAGCCGAACGCGATGCCGAGTGGAACCAGTGGTATAACTCGACTTTCGTGCCCAACTTCGAGAAGGTGCCCGGTGTGATTCGCGGCCGACGGTTCAAGACGGTACGGGGCGAAGACCCCATGTACTCGGTGGTCTACGAGTTTGAGAACGAAAACGTCTCCAATACTCCGGAATGGGAAGCCCAAAGGGTTGCCGACCCCAAGAATCCTGAAATGATTTCCTTAATCACCCATATGCCCGGTTCTGCCGGAGTCTTTGTAAAGACCTTCGAACTTTAGCCTAGTCCAAACGGAGTAGATAATGCCCAATCACAAAATAAACGTCGGCGATGTCGAACTGATATCCCTGAACGACAACCTGCCCATCAGGTCGTCCTTCGTCGCATTCCCCCATAGCACCACGGAAGAGTGGCAGGAGTACCCCGAGTTGATGGCCGACCATGAGAACGCCAAACACCGCTGGGGTTCGTTGGCCGTCCGCTCATCGGGCAAGCTAATCATCGTTGACACCGGCATGCAGGGCGAAGGCTGCTACCTGCTGGACGACATGAAAGCGAAGGGCATTGACCGGGAGGCGGTGGATCTGGTGGTCTTTACCCACGTCCACCCCGACCACGTCGGCTGGAACTACACCGACGGCAAACCCAACTTTCCCAACGCCCGGTTCTTGGTCCCCCAAAAAGACTGGGAGTATTGGATCCAACCCGATGTGATTGACACGGTGGAGTACGTGCGACCCCAGGTCCTGCCGCTGAAAGAAGACGGAGTAATGGACTTGATGGACGGCGAGTACGAGATAACCCCGGAGTTGACCACCTACCCCACGCCCGGCCATACCCCAGGCCACAACTCCATCCGCATCACGTCCAAGGGCGAACACGCGTTCATCCTGGGCGACGTGGCCCACAGTCCTATCCAGGCGCACTACACCGATTGGTGCCCCGAGTTCGACATCATCCCGGACATGGCCCGCGCGACCCGGCATGCAGTTATGGACTTGTTGGAGGCCGAGGGAACCCTGGTCTCGGCGGGACACTTCCCCGACCCCGGCTTTGGCCGCTTTGTCCGCGGCGAAGAACGGCGCTATTGGCAGGCTATCTAACCCATGGAAAAACCGATGCCCAATGCAAAGCTGGTGCGGTTCGACAGCGTCAACCATGAGGAACGGCGGCCCGGAGTAATCTTGTCCAGCCTGGTTGACGGCAGCACCGGTGCAACCCAAATATCCAGCGGCGTCGCAGAATTCGCAGCCGGAGCATCAGCCCCCACCCACTACCATGACGCCGAGGAATCGGTGATTGTCATCGAGGGTGAAGGGCTGATGGTCATCAACGGCGAGGAGCACATCGTCCGGCCCAACGACGCCGCCTTCATCTCACCGGGCGCACACCACAGCATCGCCAACCACGGGAATCAGCCCTTCAAGATTGCCTGGAGCTACGCCTCGATTAATTGGTCGACCACGGCAGTTGAATAGGAACTGCAACCCTAATCCAGGTTGCGAATGTCTTTGAAGCGGAACAGGAATACCAGGCAGACCACCACTGCGATGGCGCCGCTAACGGCCATGGCTATGTCGATTCCGATGAGCACGCCGATGCCCCCAGTGAGTGCCGCAAACAGGGGAATCAGTCCCTGCTCGTAGTGCCACACGCTGGTCACCCGCCCCCGCAGGTTATCGGGTACCAGGGTTTGAATCAAAGTCTGGTTACCCACGATGAAGTGGGTCTGAGACCACCCCATGGCGAACATGATGGGCACTGCAATCCAGACCCAATGGGTCAGGCCCAATATCAGGATGACCGTCGAACCCGATACCAACGTCAGCAGGGTTACCAGTCCTTTCTTGGTGAAGAATCCAAAAGAGGAAATCATCACCGTAGCCGTCATTCCGCCAGCCCCCATGACTACAATCATAGCCGTGCTGACCCCCGCCCCGCGTCCTAGAACCTCATCGGTGTAGGACGGCAGAAACAGCAGCAGCGGCATGAATACCCCGGTGCGCACGAAGTTCATCAGCATCAGGCGCATCATGTCACTGCGGCCCACGATGTACTTCAACCCCTCTTTTAAGTCGGCCATCGGTGATGCCCGCTTTCGGCCCGAGTCTTCCCGGTGGGGGGTCTTCATGGGGACTAGGAGCAAGATCATCCCGGCGTAGAGGCTAGACTCGACGAAGAAATTCCACTGAAAGTCCAAAGTCTCAATTAGAATTCCGCTAATCGCCGCCCCGGCCAACCGCATGGAGGTCACCGCCATGGCGTTCAGGGCTAGGGCGTTGCCCAGGTCTTCTCTGGGAACAGTATTAGCCACCAGGGCCTGCCGAGTCGGCTGCACAAAGGCGAAGGCAACCCCGGAAACCAGCATGTACCCGTAAACGTGCCAGATGGTGTCGACTTGCCCCTTGGCCACCAAAATTCCAAAGGCCAAAGACGATGAGACCATCAGCAGTTGCATGACCATGACCAGCTTTCGGCGATCCCAACGGTCGGCCAACACGCCGCCCCAAGGCCCAAGCAGCAAGACCGGCAGAGCCCGCACCGCCACCGTCAGTATGGAGTGGAGCGCCGAGCCACTGATGTCCAATGCCAGCCAGCCAACGGTGATGAACTGGAGCCATTGGGCGCAGTTGGCAAATAGGTTTCCCGTCCACAAATATCTGTAGTTGACGTTTTTCTGCAGCGAGGAGAACGTTCTGACCCGACTTGGGGCAGGCTTAGCCGCGGCACTGCCGGGCGATATGTTTTCAGATTGATTCGAGTCTGGGCGCAAACTAGAGGTGTGGCTCCCGGAATTAAATAGGTCCAAGTGAAATAAGGCCGTCGGATATCGTAGTACCCTAACCGGGCCGAAGCAAGCACGGACTCATTGATTGACCCTGTTTCTCGGCCATTCGCCAAAGAGTCTTTGAATTGCTCAGAACAGCCGGAATAAAGGCCGCTCATGGTGAGCTTGTCGAACCACGCGTTCGCCAACAACCAAGCTAAACCCAAGCACGTCCATCGACAGGCTCAGGATGAGCGAAATGCTGGGTCGGCTATCACGGGGTTGGCCAGCCTTCTGTCATTCTGGCGCGATTCAGAACCTAAGCAGACACCGTTACCGTCCCGCTTATGGCGAGATCGTCGAACCACCGTTCGGCATAAACCAAGGTTTCCCATTCAGAACATTACTGCTGCGCGCCCTTCGAGAGCCTCAGGACGAACGGTGGTTCGACGCCAGGGCAATAATCGCAAGACCCCGGTCTACGCTTGCCACCTGGCACTACCGCTTCACCATGATATTGGTTAAACTAGCCCCGATTTGGGAACCTACCCATTTGGTAATTTTTGCTATTTAGTTGGTTAAGAAATGAAATTCGGTCTATTCCAATCGGTCCAACTGCCCAATCCCAAGGAACAAGTCAGGTATTACAAAGAGGCCATGGACCAGGTGGTTCATGCCGAAAAACTGGGATTTGATTCGGTGTGGATTACCGAACACCACTTCTCCCGCCACGGAATCGTTTCGGCCACTCTGTCGCTGCTGGCCTATCTGGCCGGGGTAACCGAGAAGATTCGCCTGGGCACCGGCGTTACCGTAGTCCCATTCCACAATCCAATCCAACTTGCCGAGCAGACTGCCACGGTTGACCTGCTGAGCAATGGGCGGTTGGACTTCGGCGCTGGCCGGGGCTTCCAGTGGGGCGAGTTCCATAAACTGAACATTCCCATGGAGGAGGCCACCCGCCGGTTTGAAGAGACCATGCAGGTTCTAACCAAGGCCTGGACGTCCACCGAACCCTTCGACCACTTCGGGGAGTTCTGGCAGTTCAACGACATGACCGTGCAGCCAAGGCCGATTCAAGCGCCCCACCCGCCAATCTTTGTGGCGGCATCCAGCGAGGCCAGCGTCAACCGGGTCGCCACCAACGACTGGAACTTGATGATTGGTCAGGGAGAGCCGTTTAACCAGGTAGCCCAGCAAATCGAAAACTACAAAGGGGCGTTGGCCCAAGCAGGACACATTTACAACGATGGCCGAGTAGTGGTGGCGCGGGCCATGTACACTGCGCCCAACGTGGCTGCGTCGAGGCAAGACACCGAAGCGCCCTTCATGTGGTTCAAGCAGACGGGTCAAGAGGTCGGAGCGCCCCGAGACAATAACGTGGAACTGTTACCCGAGGAGTATCAGGCCTACCGGAGAAGGTTCACCAGGGACGTTACCTTCGACTACAACGCGATGTACGACAATGTGGCCCTGTTCGGCACGCCCGACGACCTGACCGCCCGTATCAAAGACCTACAAAAATCGGGCGTGGAAAAAATCATCTTCTTCATCAACTTCGGCGGCATCGAACACAAAAAAGTGTTGGATTCCCTAGACCTCTTCGCCAAAGAGGTCATGCCCAACTTCGCCGAGTAAGTTTGGGCACGCATTTCGCCTTCCGTTCATGGTGAGCTCGCGAATCGCGGTACCCTACCGTTCGTCCTGAGCCCCGTCGAAGGGCGGTTGCGCAAACATGGTTCGACGGGGCTCAGGACGAACGGGTTGACGAGCGGGTTAAAGAAAAGGCTGGTTCCAAAAAGTTTTACTAGTCCCGGAAGTTAATGAACTGTAGCGGTTGCTTGTTCTTCATATCTTTGATGAAGGCAATCACCGCCTGTAAGTCGTCACGTTTTTTTGCGGTAACCCGTAGCTCGGTTCCCTGAATGGCGATTTGTACCTTCATCTTGGCCGACTTCACTTCTTTGCTAATCTTGCGGCCCAGGTCGCTGTCGACCCCTTGTTTAATCGAGACTACCTCGCGCAGACTGCCGCCCGCGGCGTCCTGAGGCTCGCCGAACTCCAACGCCCCCAACTCCACCTTGCGTTGGGCCAGGTTCCGGCGCAGTAGGTCTTTAACCTGCTCCATCTTCATGCTGTCGTCGGCGGTCAGCGTCAGGGTATCGTCCGAGCGGGCGATTGCGCACTTGGAGCCGGCAAGGTCGAACCGCGTCTTAATCTCGCGGTCGACACCGTTCAGTGCGTTGTCCACTTCCGCCAAGTCCGTTCTAGAGACCACATCAAATGAAGGCATGGGAAAAGCTCCTGGTGACTACCAAACTAATGGATTTTCTAATCCATGATACATGATGACGCCCGAAGATAAAGGCACGAGCATTTCAAAGAAGAGACGGTCGGTAAGATGCACTGCGACACCAGCCCGGCACGAACTGTCTCGTCCGTATGAAGCAGTCCGCGGCTCTCCTTTACTGACCCCGATGTGAGCGGTCGTGGGTGTTATGCCGATGATTTTGCGCTTATTTTGCAGATGTCCATGCATTTCCGTTAACAAATTTCAGAAAACAACCTTATATTTCATCATTTATCATAGTTTCACTTGTTGAACAATCAGTTTTCATTACGTAAAATGGTTTTTCACGGTATACAGTCTGGCACAACAAATTTCAGGGCCAGTAATCATTTTTCACGGGGGTATCCATGCCGCAACGCTTTTCAGGGCCAGTGACTGTTTTTCAGGAACGGCGTCTTCCCGAGCGGGCCACCCCAGCCGGATATGGCGCCCTCATCGACGGTTATAGTCTATCCGTGCCTCTGCCGCGGACCCTCTCCGCGATTGGCGAGCGCCACCGGGTGGCCGAAAAGGACGCCTGGCGCATCCTAACCCCTCGCCATGCGCCCCATCCAACGCTCGAAGGGCATCTGACCTTTGCCATTAAGTATGAAGGTCTAGACCTAGCCGTCCTCAAGCGGCTCTTCCTCGCGACGGGCCCGGCCGAGATTGAGGCGCTGGTGCGCGCAAAGCCAACCGGAAGCTATGCCCGCCGCATTTGGTTCCTGTACGAATGGCTGACTGGAACCCGGCTTAATCTTCCAGACGCGGTTGGAGGCCGCTACGCCTTAGCGGTTGACCCCGGCCAGCAGTGCGCAGTTACTGGCGCCAACTCTCGACGCCACTTGGTCAGAAACAACCTGCCCGGCACGCCAGCCTTCTGTCCATTGGTGTTTCGCACTGAATCCCTGGAAAAGTTCATCGCGATGGACTTACAGCAACGGGCGCGCGAGATTATCGCCGGCGTGCCGGGTGACTTGATTGCAAGGACCGCTGCGTTCCTGCAGCTGAAGGACTCACGAGCAAGCTACGCCATCGAAGGTGAGCAGGCGCCCCAGGGCCGAATTCAACGATGGAGCCGCGCCATCGGCGAAGCAGGCCGACAGCCCCTAGACCTGGAAGAACTGCTGCGGCTGCAACGCATCGTCATCGAGGATGCCCGGTTCGTTGACCTGGGACTTCGAGAAGAGGGTGGATTCGTAGGAGAGCACGACCGTGACTCGCGTATGCCACTGCCCGACCATATCAGCGCCAAACCAGAAGACCTGCCGTCCTTAATCGAGGGAATGGCCGCCTTCGACCGTGACCACGCCCAGCAACTCGACCCGGTGATTGCTGCAGCGATTCTCGCGTTCGGCTTTGTCTATGCTCACCCATTCCAAGACGGGAACGGTCGAATCCACCGCTATCTAATTCACCACGTATTGGCGCAACGCGGGTTCAACCCGCCCGGAGTCGTCTTTCCCGTCTCGGCAGCAATCTTGGACCGGATTGATGAGTACCGCCCAGTGTTGGAAGACTACTCATCTCGACTGTTACAGGTGATTGCCTGGGAGCCGACCGCCACGTTCAATGTCCAGGTGCTCAACGACACCGGGGACTTTTACAGATTCTTCGACGCGACGCCACATGCTGAGTTCCTTTATACCTGCGTTCGCCAGACGGTCGAAGAGGACCTCCCGAATGAAACCGAATTCCTGCGGAGCTACGACCGGTTCCAGGGACGGGTTGCGGCCATCGTCGACATGCCGGACCGCACAGCGGACCTGCTCTTCCGGTTCTTGCAGCAAAACGACGGCGGTCTCTCCAAACGGGCTCGGGAAGGTGAGTTCAGCGCGTTGACCGACGCTGAGGCAGAGCAGGTCGAAGGCATCTATCGCGAGCTATGGCCGGGCCGCGCATAGACCCACGATGGCGGAACGCAGCTCAGGAAAAACGGCGGGGGTTAAATATCCTCGCCCGCTGCGTCTTCTTCCGGCTCAGACCCTGGGCTGCGCAACACATGACCGCCTTGCTCTAGCGGTACTTCCTTCAAGAAGGCGGTCACTGCTGCCAGCGCAATTAGCGTGCCCACCAGTCCAATCATAAAGACTTCGGTAATGGCACCAGAAAGAGCGGAGCGGACGGCATCCAATAATTGCACCGCCAGCGCGGCGCCTTCCGGCCCCATTTGACTGAACGCATTATTCACCGCACCGAGGGTATCCGGGTTCACAAGGGCCTGAGGGTTCTGCCCTAATACGTCCAATTGACCCGGTGGCAGGGCATCTTTCACTGCTGTAGGGACTGATTCTGCGAATGTGGCGGTGAAACGATTGGCCATAATGGACCCGAGTACCGCCAGCCCCATGGTGCCGCCAACCGACCGTATGAACTGGGTTGTGGACGTGGCAACGCCCATGAACTTGAAATCGACGGCGTTCTGGACGGCGATGGTAAACAGCGGGAATGTGCTACCCAGGCCCACCCCAAGCAGGACAATGGAAAAGACCGCGCTGCCATAACCGGTATCCGGAGTCATTTGGGTGAGCAGGAACATACCGGCCACCATAATGACCAACCCGATAACACTCTGGATGTGGTAGTGGCCGCCAAGGCGTGACAGCGCCTGACCGGAAACGGCCGCGCCAAAGACGACGCCTAGCATCATCGGAGTCAGGAAAGTTCCGCTGTTGGTTGCCGACGCGCCCAGCACGCCCTGGAAGAATAGCGGCACAAAGATGATCGTGCCGAACATGGCAAATCCAGTGAAGAAAATGGCAACCATGGAGACGCTGACTATGCGGTTGCGGAAGATGGACAGCGGGATAATCGGTTCGGGCACACGGGATTCGACGGCGATAAATATGACCGTCATTACCATCGAAAATATGATAAAGCCGATAACCTGCACTGACATCCAGGGGTACTGCGAACCACCCCAAGATAGGGCAAGGAGCAACGGCACAACCGAGAGCACGAGCAACATCATCCCCAGGTAATCGATTTGATGGGTCTGATCAGAAGACCGCACGTGGGGGAAGAATCGGATAAATAAGAAGACCACCGGGATGCCCAATGGCAGGTTGATGTAGAAGACCCAATGCCAAGAAAGTGTGTCGGTTACGAACCCGCCGAGCGCTGGCCCGATGATGGATGATAGGCCAAACACGCCGGACAAAATACCTTGGTATTTCCCCCGCTCGGTAGGCGGAAAGAGGTCTCCGATGGAAACGAGGGCAATGGACATCATCACCCCGCCGCCGATTCCTTGGACGCCACGGAGGACGATGAGCTGGGTCATGGTCTGGCTTAGCCCTGAAAGCGCAGAGCCAATCAGGAAGATGATGATTCCCACGGTGAGAAACCACTTGCGGCCATATATATCAGAGAGGCGGCCCACAATGGGAACCACAGTGGTCGATGCCAGCAGGTACGCGGTGGTGACCCAGGTATAGCGGTCGAAACCATAAAGGTCGGCGATGATTCGTGGCATCGCCGTGGCGACAATGGTCTGATCCAACGACGCCAGAAACATGGCCAGCATGACGCCGCCGAAGGTGAGCATAATTTGTCGGCGAGTAAGTATCTCCCACGGGGCCATTGACTCACCTTCTCGGTTAACAGGCGTCAAGCTGCATTCCGCACAACCACCCGAAAACGGCGCATGGCACAGGTAGCCCGAAGCTCGGTGAAACTCACAATTTGGGCAGTCCCAATTTCCGCAACTCCCTCAATCGCAGCACCAACCCCAGGAAGGGCACTCGTGTATCTGCTGCCGAGTGGCTCATCGTCCTCGGAGTACAGGTACCACTGGGTTGTCGGTAGGCAAGTTTCTGACTGGTCGTTCAAATTATTCTGATGAAAAAGAACTGAAGAATGGCTCCCCGAGTAGGATTCGAACCTACGACCTATCGGTTAACAGCCGACCGCTCTACCGCTGAGCTATCGGGGAACGCTGAAAAAGAGGGTTGATGCCGTGGTTATTAGCCTTAAAGATTGTAGCACCTGGAAATTGTTCGCTCAAGACGGATTCAGTCGCAGGGAACTTTTCGTCCTACCCAGTCTAGAGTGGTGGACGTTTATCAAAACTCAAGATGGCTGCCCCTTAGGTAACTTCACTTTGCTCTGGCATTGCCAACTGACAGGAAATCGTGACACCAATGCGCATTGCCGATTTCCTATCACTCCCTAAATCCAACCCACAAATATCTGCGTATTAATTAATGGAGAGTGGGGAAGTTCGGTTCATCCTCCTAAGACATTCCCTCCTCCCCGTCCGAGGGCACCTTTCCCCCAATGGTGCCCTTGCGCTAGGGCCTTGGTGGGTATTCCCCACCAAGGCCCTTAGTTGATTTCAATTTGGTATCAAAAAAGGAGCCTTCCCTTGCGGGAAGGCCCCTGATAGTAGCCCCTGCCCAACTAGCCGGTTACTTACCTTCTGGGAGAGCCGTACCTGCCGAAACCTTCAGGCGCTTAGCTTTCTTGGCCTCGGCCACCGGCAGAGTGATGGTTAAGACTCCGTTCTCGTAACGGGGCTCGACCTTGTCGGTGTCTACGTGCTCGGACAGACGCAGCGACCGATGGAACGACCCAACCCGGCGCTCTCGAACCACGTACTCGCCATCTTTCCGCTCTTCTTCTGAATGAGTTTCGGCCTTGATGGTCAACACCCCGTCTTCAATGGTGACATCAATGTCGTCCGGATTAATGCCGGGCAGACTGGCTTGAATGGTCACCTTGTCCTCGTCCTTAACGATGTCCAGAGGAATAGACCAGTCTCGCTTTTCGCCCTCATCTAGGTATCCATTGCCATCAAAAAATGCCGGGAATCCAACCAATCGCCGGTTGGCCAGACGGTGCGCGCGCCTGATTTCATATAGTGGGTCCCAACGAGTTAATACCATTTCAGTCTCCTCCTGATTCTTGGGTACTATTAGTCTCGGAAATGGTTTATCTCAGTCCATTTCTGACAACATTAATCTTAATTAGTTGAGTGTTAACTGTCAAGTTAACTGTTATAAATCATTTATATTCCATTGACAATTAGTCTCAATTAACCTATTATTTTACTTGGTAAATCAACACCGAAACGATGAGATTCAGACGTATTAATGGCTGACTATTACGACATATTAGGAACGTCCAGGGATGCATCGGAAAAAGAAATCCGTTCTGCTTTCCGCCGCTTGGCCCGCAAACATCACCCAGATGTAAACGACAATGACCCAGCGTCGGAGTCGAAATTCAAAGAAATCAACGAGGCCTACACCGTCCTCGGCAACAAAGACTCACGGCGCAAATACGACCGCTACGGGGATAACTGGAAACACGCCGACCAGTACGAGCAGGCAGGTCACGGCGGCGGGTTCTCCTACTCAACTATGGGAGACGGAAGGGGTAGCCGAGGCAGCATCTTCGACCAATTCTTCGGTGGTATGGGCGGTCAAGAAATCCGCCAACCACCCGCCGAGTACAAGGTCAACATCACCCTGGAAGAAGCGTTCAGCGGGGCCGCCCGCCGCCTCCAGATGCAAGATGGACGCCGGCTTGAGGTCAAGATTCCGCCCGGCGTGGATACCGGTTCCAAGGTGCACATTTCAGCCGACCGCAGCCACGGTGGCGATTTCTACTTGGTTGTAACGGTAGCCGACCACTCCAAGTTCCGGCGTAAGGGCAAAGACCTTTTCGTGGATGTTGAAACGCCCTTGGACGACGCGGTCCTGGGTGGCGAGTTAACCGTGCCCACCCTTACCGGAAAGTTGGCGCTGACCCTTCCCACCGGGACTCAGAACGGGCGGCGTTTCCGGCTGGCGGGACAGGGCATGCCAGCCATGAACAATTCGGCCAACAATCCACGGAGCGACGTCGACCACCGCGGCGACCTATTTGCCACAGTGAAGGTGAAGCTTCCCACTGGTTACACGGAGGAAGAGGTCCAGGCGTTCGAACAAATGCGGGCCAAGCGCATCGGAAAACCGGTGTCTGAGGAAAGCGAATCTGACGATGGCGAGGCCAGCAAGGAGTAACCATGAGTACTGAAAACCAATTTCAAGACCAGCCTTGTTTCGTAATCAGCGTTGCCGCCCGCATCGTCGGAGTACACGCCCAGACCCTGCGTCATTACGAGCGTGTAGGACTAATTTGGCCGTCCCGGACCGTCGGCCGCCAGCGGCTCTATTCCATGGCCGACATCGACCGCCTGCGCCGTCTCAAGACGCTAACTGAGGATATGGGACTTAATCTCGCCGGGGCCGAGGTCGCGTTAAAACTGATGAACCGCATCGAAGAATTGGAAGCGGAAGTGAAGCAATTGACCAATGCGGTCAATATCTTGCAAAGGCAGGAACTGCGCCAGGGACAGGGCGCGACCGGCGAGCGCCGAAGCGGAGCCTAAGCCCGTTAGCAAAATTGGAAGCCATGCCATTAAAGCCCAGTGAACTCAAAACCCGGCGAACCCAAAGCCCAGCTAACCATTAATTTCCAGCTAACCATTAATTTAATGAGGCTGACCCAGGAGAAAACATCATGGTATTAAGACCAGACCAATTCACCGAACAAGCACAAGAAGTTTTACACAACTCCCAAGACCTGGTGCGCCGCTATAGCCACAGCCAGTGGGACGTTGAACACATATTGCTGGCCCTGTTCGAATTGGACCATGGGATACCAGGCGAGATACTCGCCGAGATTGGCGTCTCATTGGACGCCGTGAATGCGGAGTTGGATCGCGCTTTGGATAAATCACCCAAAGTGGCCAACAACGCGACTCAAATCTATCCCACTCCCAGAGCCTCCCGACTGTTAGAGGACGCCAAAAATGAAGCCAACCGACTGAAAGACGACTACATCGGCGCCGAGCACCTGTTCATCGCCGCTGTCATGGAGTCCCGAGGCGATGCGTCCGATATATTAAAGGAGCACGGTATCGACCAAGAAAAGGTCTATCAGGCATTGATGAAAATCCGGGGCAGTCACCGGGTGGACGACCCACGGGCCGAGAGTCACTACCGGTCGTTGGATAAATACAGCATCGACCTAACCCAGCTAGCCCGTCAGGGGAAGCTGGACCCGGTGGTGGGACGAGACGAAGAAATCCGTCAGGTGATGCAAACTCTAACCCGGCGCAAGAAGAACAACCCCGTAATCATTGGTGAGGCTGGCGTTGGCAAGACGGCCATCGTCGAAGGACTCGCCGCCCGCATCGTAGCGGGAGACGTGACCGATGCCCTCAAAGGCCGCCGCGTGCTGGCCCTAGACATGGGGGCCTTGGTGGCGGGATCAAAGTTTAGGGGCGAGTTCGAAGAACGGCTAAAGTCCGTCATGGATGAGGTTAAGCAAGCGCACCGAGAAGTGATTCTGTTCATCGACGAGATTCATACAGTGGTGGGCGCAGGCGCAGCTGAGGGTAGCATCGACGCCAGCAACCTACTTAAGCCCGCCCTGGCCAGAGGCGAGCTACAGTGCGTGGGAGCAACCACCCTGGACGAGTACCGCAAATACATCGAGAAAGACACCGCGTTGGAGCGTCGTTTCCAGCCCGTGATGATTGAAGAGCCAACCGTAGAAGAAACGGTGGAGATTCTGCGCATCCTGCGGCCCCGGTACGAAGCCCATCACAAAGTGGAAATCAACGACGCCGCCCTGGTGGCGGCAGCCCGACTTAGCGACCGTTATGTGACCGGTCGTCAGCTACCTGACAAGGCGGTGGACTTCATCGACGAGGCGGCCAGTAAGCTGCGCATCGACGCGGAAAGCCTGCCTGCCGACGTCAAAAATAAGGAAGAGCGCATCACGCAGTTGCTCGACCAAGAAGAGGCCGCTGCCCAGCGCACCGAATACGAACGCGCTGCCGAAATTCGGGTCGAGCGTCTACGCCTACAAGAGGAATACGAATCGGAGCGGCAAGGCTTGCTCCGAGAACGCGATGTGGAAATGGTGGTCGACGAAAAGGACATCGCCGAACTGGTATCAAAATGGACCGGCATACCCACCGGACGCCTGTTGGAGGGCGAGGGTGACCGCTTGGTGCACATGGAAGATGACCTCCACCGGCGAATCATCGGCCAGGAAGAAGCGGTGGTGGCGGTGGCCGAAGCCATCAGACGTTCCCGCTCTGGACTGAGCGACCCGCGTCGGCCCATCGGCAGTTTCATCTTCCTAGGGCCCACGGGCGTGGGTAAGACCGAGTTGGCTAAATCCCTAGCCCAGTTCATGTTCGACGACGAGTCCAACATGGTCCGTATCGACATGTCCGAGTACATGGAGAAACACTCCGTGTCGCGGCTCATCGGCGCTCCTCCGGGCTACGTTGGTTACGACGAAGGCGGGCAGCTCACCGAGGCGGTTCGGCGCAAGCCCTACCGGGTGGTGCTCTTCGATGAGATTGAAAAAGCCCATCCCGATGTCTTCAACATCCTGCTCCAAATACTGGAGGACGGGCGGTTGACCGACGGCCAAGGGCGGACCGTTGATTTCAGAAACACGGTCATCATCATGACCAGCAACCTAGGCACGTCGGGCATCCGGCAGCAGTCTTTCGGGTTCCGCACCGACAGCCAGTCTGGTCAGGACGAAGACAAGAAGCTTCGCGATTCGGTTAACGCCGCACTCAAAGAAACCTTCCGGCCTGAGTTCCTAAACCGGATTGACGAGACCATCATCTTCCATCCGCTGACTCAGGAGCAGATTATCCGGGTGGTTGACCTGATGACTAAAGATTTGCAGGGCCGTCTCGAGGACCGGGGAATCACCTACGAGCTAACCTCCGACGCCAAGCTATGGTTGGCTAAAGAAGGTTACGACCCGGTTTACGGGGCCAGACCCCTGCGCCGGGCGGTGACTAGGTACCTGGAGAACCCACTATCCAAGGGGATTCTGTCTGGGGGGTTCACTTCTGGAGACCGAGTCTTGGTGGACGCTGGCAAAGACGGCCTAGTGTTGACCAAGGTGGCGGCTCAGGCAGCTAAACCGGAGCCAGCTACGAGCGAGGCGGACGAAGCGGTGCCCGCTACGTCCTAATATCCCGGCTATGGCCCGGGTTCAAAATTCAACTGTAAGAAAACCCGGGCCGGGAGCCGATAAATAATGCAGCGGGCGGAACGAAAAACAGCTAGTGTCTGGGGCCTGAACGTCAACTACGTTCAGGCCGGGGAAGGCCCGGTGGTTATGTTGATTCACGGCCTGGGTACCTCCTTAATTAGTTGGTACTGCAACATCGACGCGCTGGCCGACGCCGGGTACACAGTTGTGGTTCCCGACTTGCCTGGCAACGGCGACTCAGACAAACCCGAACACCTACATTACGACCCCGACTCGGCGGCCGATTTCATCTATGACTTCAGTCAAGAGTTGGGGCTGGATAAGTTCTCGCTGGTTGGAAACTCGGCTGGAGGTGTAGTAGCCAGCTTGTTTGCCCTACAACACCCAGATATGGTCGAAAAAATGGTGCTCGTAGCCTCGGGTGGGTTCGGACGGAAAGTCTCGTGGTTCTTCCGAATAATCTCTGTACCTCTATTGGGCGAGATCATCTATCGGCCCTGGCTGTACAAAAAAGTGGAAATTACCAAGTACCTGTTCTATCGCTCCCCCGCCATCCTGCAGGAGTTGCTGCCGGAGATACAGCGGATTAAGGAGCTTCCTGGTTCGCGCAATGCCATGCTGCGTTCCATCCGCTCCAGCATCAACATTAGGGGACTGCGCAAGCAGGGCTATATCCTTGACCGGCTAAAGGACTGCCCCGTTCCCATAATGACAATTTGGGGCGCGGATGACATCATCATCCCTGTCTCTCATGCCGAGGCCGCCCGCCGCGAATTGCCCAACAGCGTCACGCAGATTATCCCCGAGTGCGGCCATTGGCCCCAGATGGAAAAACCCGATGAGTTCAACGCCATGGTGAGCGGTTTCCTGGGCAGCGGCTTCGTCCAGACAGGCCAACACGAATCTTGATGCGGTACATCAGTCAGGTCGATTGGCGTAGACAAGAAAATCTAATCCGGCTGGGCATCCTGGCGTTGGTTGTCGCCGCGATAATTGCCGCGCTGCTGCTCCGCAATAACTTTGGCACTACCCAGGTCGGCTACAGCGCGGTTGCCCTCAGCGCGTTGGTCGCCAGCGCCGGTATGCTAATCCCAGTTCCCGCCCTGGCAACATCTTGTGCCGCTGCTATATTTTTGAGTCCGTTCCTCGTCGGCGTCATCGCTGGAACCGCCGAGGCCGTCGGCGAACTAAGCGGCTACTATCTGGGCTACACGGGCCGTTTCGCCATCAGCCGCATTCGCATCTTCCAACGGTTGGAACGCTGGATGCACCACCGAGGCTGGCTGTTGCTATTCCTATTTGCCTTGGTGCCCAATCCAATCTTCGATGTCGTCGGCATTGCCGCCGGGGCGCTCCGTTACCCCATCTGGGCTTTCCTAGCGGTGGTCTGGGTTGGAAAGCTGATTAAGTATTTTATCTTCGCCTACGCCTGCGCCGCCGGAGCCGATTGGCTAACCGGCCTATTTGGAATTTAGCAGGGTTGCCCAAATAGGCATTTTTAGGCACGAAAAGTAGCGGGTCGAGGGTCAAGAGTGTATTCTTACTCCGGCTCCCGCCTTGATTTTCTGACCTCGGAGGTCCACCTTGATTCGCCCTTTAGCCTGGATACGTCCTCAGGCAAAACCGCTTGCATCGATCGGAGAAGTATAATGATTCGCCCATTAGATGGAAAAAGCCCCCGCATACACCCTTCCGCCTTCATTAGTGAAACCGCGTACATCGTTGGCGACGTAACCATTGGAGAGAACACCAGTGTCTGGCCAGGCGCGGTAATCAGGGCCGATTACGGCGACATCATCATTGGCAAGAACTGTTCAATCCAGGACAACGCCGTCCTCCACACCGACGACCATTTGGAATTGGGCGACAACGTGTTATTGACCCACGGTGCGGTGGTCCACGGCGGCAAGGTCGGCAACAACGTCCTGATTGGCGTGAACGCTGTGGTATTGGAAGACGGCGATGTTGGCGACCACGTATTCATCGGCGCCGGAGCCATAGTCCGGGGCAAAATACCCGCGAATTCATTAGTCATCGGAGTCCCTGGCCAAATTCGTCCGCTATCGGAAAAACAGGCCGAGCGCCTCAAGGACCCCACCGCCAGGTACGTTAAGAATGGCAAACGCTTCAACGAACAGGGCTTGGGCCAAGACTTCACGGAATTTCAGGCAGGTAGCTAGACCATGACCACCGGACAAAACAAGCCTACCCTTCCCCTAGAAGGAATCCGGGTCATGGATGTCACCCACATCGTGGCGGGGCCTTTTTGCTCCATGATTCTGGCCGACATGGGGGCCGAGGTCATTAAGATTGAGCGTCCCGGCGTCGGCGAGCGCGGCCGGGGCAACGGCCCGTTCATCAACGGGCCAGACGGCCAACGGGTCAGCTCCCGCTATTTGGGTCTCAACCGCAATAAGAAGAGCATAACGCTGGACCTCCGCGACCCTCGCTGCAAGGCGGCGTTCGAACGGATGGTCAAAGAGTCCGACATCTTGCTGGACAACTGGGGGCCGGGAGCACTGCGGCGTCTAGGCCTCGGTTATGACGTGCTCAAAGAACTCAACCCCAAGCTGATTTACACCAGCCTCACCGGCTACGGCGACCCCGAAGGCCCAGCACCGGGACCGTACTCTGACTGGCCGGCCAACAACCCCTGCGTCCAAGGCATGGGCGGCTGGATGGCCGTCACCGGTGCGCCGGGCGGCGGGCCGCAGATGGTTGGCGACAATATCGGCGATTCAGTGCCCGGAGTTTGGACAGCCCTGGGTGTCATGATGGCCTTAGAGGCCCGTCACCGCACCGGCGAAGGGGCCTTCGTCGATATGTCCATGTACGACTGCATGGCAGCCCATATGACCAGTAACAACCCTTACTATCAGGCCACCGGTACCGTCGCCGGCTTGGAACGGGGCAATATGCTGAGCGCCCAACTAGCATTGAAGGCCAAGGACGGTTATGTGGTACTTGCCGGGGCCGGTGGACCTGAGAAATGGAAAGACCTGTGGCGGCTCATGGGACGCGAAGACCTGATTAAGGACGAACGGTACTTGGGCGTGGGCGTCAGCGGTGAGTTCTACATGAACAGCTTCGTTCCGGCCTTGGAAGGCTGGACGATAGAGCGAACCAAAGCAGACGTAACCAGTCAGCTCATTGCCATCGGCTATTCCATGGGGATGGTGCAAGACCAAGCCGACTTGGACAAGTGCCCCCATCTCGACGCCCGGGGGATGTTCATCAACGGCGGCAACGATATGGGCGGCATCTTCAGAACAATCAACACACCCATAAAATTTGCCGGTGGGGCCGAAACACCCAACGTCCAGCCTCCGCTATTGGGGGCCAACAACGAAGACATACTCTGCTCAATCGGCGGCATTAATCTGGAAGAATTAAAGCAAATGCAATCGGACGGAGTGGTATAGCTTGCCCGATTTAGAGAACACATGCGAATAGCGGTTATGGGAGCAGGCGGCGTCGGCGGTTGTCTTGGCGGACTATTAGCCAAGGCGGGTAATGACGTGTCGCTAATTGCGCGGGGCGAGCACTTAGAAGCCATCAAGACCAACGGGCTGAAACTAATCCGCGCCGATAGCGAATTTGTGGTTGAGGTTAACGCCACCAACGACCCGGCCGAGGTCGGCCCGGTTGAACTGGTGCTCTTCACCGTCAAAACCTTCCACAACCGCCACGTCATCTCATCGCTCAGGCCGCTGATGAGCCCGGGAACCTCCGTCCTTACCCTACAAAACGGCGTGGAAAGTCACGAACAATTAGCCGCGGTGCTCGGCTCTCGAAACGTGCTGACCGGTGCTTTCTGGTCTTCTTCCCGAATCCAAGCTCCTGGGGTCATCGCCGAAACCGCCAACGCCAGAATTTCCTTCGGCGAAGTCGACCAGACCGAAAGCCTGCGTGCACTGGATATTCGCAATGTTTTCCGAGACGCGGGAGTCCAGACCGAGATTTCGCCCGACCCCATGTCAGTAATTTGGAGCAAGTTCATCTTACTGAGCGCCTTGGCCGGGATGACCAGCGCCGCCCAAACTCGAATTAAAGAATTGCTCCAATTCCCCGATGCCCGGAAGATGTTCTGCGACGCCATGGAAGAGGCGTTGGCCATTGGCCTCGCCAAAGGCGTCAATCTCCCCGCAGATTTGGGCAAAACATCTTTGGAGTTCGTGGAAGCCTTCCCCGATTTTCAGAATTCCATGCACGCCGACTACGAGGCCGGTCAGCCGACTGAGCTGGACGCCCTTTCCGGCGCAGTGGTCAGACTTGGCAAACAAGTCGGGGTGGCAACGCCAGTGCACAGTTTCCTGTATTCGGTTCTGCTGCCCCATAAAGACGGAATCCGGGCGGCAAACTAACCAACGGCTCGCCTGTTTATCACGGTAGACCGAACCCCGGCTGATTCCAAACGGGACGATATCGGCCTATAATAGTGCCTTCAACAATCGATTTCGGAGTAATCACTAACCTTGTTTCAAGCGCCCCGGGGCACCTCAGATCACCTTCCCGAAGAGCAAAAATACTGGCGGTATATCGAGTCCAAAGCCTTGGACGTTGCCGCCCGTTTCGGCTTTGGCCGCATCGACACACCCACTTTTGAAGACTCCAATCTCTTTATTCGGTCGGTGGGCGAAGGAACCGACATTGTTGAAAAAGAGATGTACACCTTTGAAGACCGTGGCGGCGACAGCGTAACCCTACGCCCCGAAGGCACTGCGCCGGTATGCCGGGCCTACCTGGAACACGGCATGCACAACCTGCCTCAGCCCGTGCGGATGTACTACTTTTGCCCAGTGTTCCGATACGAACGTCCTCAGGCAGGGCGGTTCCGCCAGCACCACCAGTTTGGGGTTGAAGTGCTGGGCGACGCCGACCCTTCGGTTGATGCAGAAGTAATTGAAGTTGCCTGGGATCTGATGACCAGTCTGGGCCTAAAAGATATCAACCTGCTAATTAACAGCATCGGCGACGCCGAATGCCGTCCGGCCTATGTGTCCAAACTGCGAGACTATTACTCTGGTCTCAGCGCCAACCTGTGTACCGACTGTAAAAGCAGGCTAGATCGAAACCCACTGCGGCTGCTCGACTGCAAGGTAGAGACCTGCCACGCCCTGGGTAATGACGCCCCTCAATCTTCCGAGAATCTCTGTGAGGCTTGCCTGGAACATTGGACCAAGCTGCTCAGCTACCTGGACAAAATGCAGTTGCCCTACCGGGTCGACCACCGATTGGTGCGTGGGTTGGACTATTACTCCCGTACCGTTTTTGAAGTTCAGCCAGAGGATGGCGGTGGGCAGTCGACCATCTGTGGCGGCGGACGCTACGACGGACTGATTAGCCAACTGAGCGACCGCGATATTCCGGGCATCGGGTTTGCCACCGGCCTGGAACGGTTGACCCTAAACCTCAAACGCAGCGAAGTGCCGGTGCCCGACGAACCGTCGCCGCGTTACCTAGTAGCCAACGTGGGGGACGACGCCCGCATCGCTGCGCTAGACCTGTCGGTTCGTCTGCGCCGTGCCGGAGTCGGAGCCATTTTGAGCAGCGGCTCACGGGGTCTGCGCGGCCAGATGCGCCAAGCCAACGCCCTATCAATACCCTATGTCTTGGTCTTGGGGGACGACGAGATTGAGAAGGGCGAGGTTGTCGTGCGGGACATGGAATCATCGGTCCAAGAGAGCAAGCCCCTGAATCAGTTTATTGAAGAGGCCACCAAGGCGCAGGGGCCTAAGGGATAGACCGATAAGAGCAGAATAAATATTCCGGACAGACCGGGCCGATTTTGGATACTCGGTTAAGGATACAAAGTGTGGATGTTGGGAGGACGGGCATGAAACGTCTGGGCGCAATATTAATTCCAATCATGCTGTTGGCATTGGCCTGCGGCGAATTGGCCACCCCTGGAACCCCGCTGCCCCCTGACCTAGAAGCCACCGTCCGGGCTGTGATTGCCGAATTTCAACCCGGACCCGAGACCACAACTCCACCCGACACCGAAGCAACCATCACCGCGCGGGTGCAGGCCACCGTTCAGGCGCTATTGAGAGCTACGGCTATTCCCTCGCCCACACCAACCCAAAACCAATCTCAGGCCGCGACTTCTACCGCCCGAAACAGAACCAACTTACCCACCCCCACGAGCACTGGTATTCCGCGACCGACTCCATCCGTCACCCCTTTCCCAACCCTATCAGTGGCTTGCACCACCGCAACCGACGGGACTGAAGTATCCGCTTGGGTAAACGGCACTTTGGCCGCCACCACCAAGGTACTGTCTGGAAAATACACCTTATTCATCGAGCAGGCCGCTGGTGCGTCGTTCACTGGAAAAACCATTACCTTCAACGTGGGGAGTTCCAGCGCTAACCAGACCGTAGTTTGGGTGCAGGGAGGAGCCACCGAGTTAGACCTGACCGCAACCACCGGCGGCTTAGGCCAACTTACGCCATCTCAGATTGGCGGCCCCTCGCTCAAGGGTGGCCCGTTGGCCCAGCCAGTCCCGCCCCATGTGGTCTTGGGCACCGCGTTCGTTGGCAACTGCTAGTCCAGCGGTATGACATTTCCCCGTTGACCCTCCCGGCAAAAACATAGAACATATGTCCTGAACGGAACTAGGGCGGCGTCTCGCAGCAGGTTTGAATCAAGCTTGGACGACCGCAGGAAACCGGAGGAGGGCGCAACCATGAGGATTTATTACCGGGGCTACGTCATCGACGAGGAAATTCCGTCCATTAGCTACTCCGTATACGGGTGTCGTCCCGAAAGGTCTGAACTGACCACCAGGTCCACCACCCGCGAGGCCATGCAGTGGATTGACCGTGACGCCAAGCGAGAAGCCATCTTGGGCGCGACCAGGACGCTACAACCCGCCGCTTTTTAAGTCACAACCTAGCGGGTTGCCACAAAGCCCCTTTGGCGGGAGAATGTGCGGAAGCCCTTCCACGGCTTCCATGGGTGGTGCTTAAATTTAGGGGGCTTATTCAATGGTGACCCAGCCACAGAATGATGGACCCGCCAAAGGCGGGTCCATCTCTTATTCCAAAGTCGTTGACCTCAGTTGGCCCATCCACCCTGGCATTCCCCAGTGGCCTGGGGACCCAGGTGTCGAATTTGAGACCGTAGCCAGCATCGAAAAAGACGGCTACTTCCTACGCCGGTTTTCCATGGGCGAACACTCGGGCACTCACCTGAGCGCGCCGTCAGGTTTCTACGCTACCGCGCCGGGACACGAGATTTTCTCTCCCCAAAACTTGGTTCGCCCGGCCATAGTCATCGACGTTACAGACCAAGCCGAGGCAGACCCGAACTACGCCCTGACCATGAACGATGTCTTGGACTGGGAGTCAGACCACGGCCCAATCCCCCAAGGTTGTGTGACATTACTCCGCACTGGCTGGCAAGCCAAATGGGGCAGTCCATCCGACTATCTGGGCGGGAACAGCGTAGGCCAACTTTATTTCCCAGGCTTTGGTTTGGACGCCGCCCGGCTGCTGCTTGAAGGCCGAAACGTAGCCGGGTTGGGCATCGACACCGCCGGGGCGGAACCGGGAACCGATACCGAGTTCACCGTCAGCCGGTTCGCGCTGGAAAAACACCGTATCGTATTAGAGAACCTGACCAACCTTGACCTGCTAACCCCCACCGGCGCGTTGGTGGTGATTGGCCTGCTGCGACTGGAAGGCGGCAGTGGTGGCCCGGCGGCGGTTACAGCTCTAGTACCTTAGCCCCCTCTAAAGCTTGGCGATGCCAGCCTTGGCGCAATCTTCGTCTTCTTGGCTGGTGCCGCCGCCAACGCCGACTGCTCCGTCTACCACATCGTTCCGAATGACCGGCGCAGCGCCCTTGCTGGCGATTCCGTGACCGCCTTCGGCGTTTAGAATTCCACTAACGATGGGAGACGAAGCGGACTCTTGCAAGAGTCCGCTGTCGCGCCCGAAAGCCGCCGAGGCAACTGCCTTGCCCTGAGCCCCGTAGACGCCGCCCCAAATTGCGCCGTCCATGCGGTTGAAGGCAACCAGCCGTCCGCCAGCATCACACACCGCAACGTTAATCTTGATGTCTAGCTCCTTGGCTTTGGCGATGGCGCCCTCAACCATGCGATTGGCTTCCTCTAATGTGATGGCCATAAGTTGAATCCCTCCCGAAAAAAGTAGGCTCATTCTAGCCCAGGCGGCCAGCCCCGCCAACCGGCGCAATAACACTGATCGCCACAGGCACGGTGTTATACTGCTATGACGACCTGGTGACCCTGGAGATTCACGCCCCAAATGCTAACCAAACGCATAATTCCGTGCCTGGACGTTGACGGCGGCCGAGTGGTCAAAGGCGTTAGTTTCGTCGAACTCCGCGATGCGGGAGACCCGGCGGAGTTAGCCGCTTTTTACGACCGTGAGGGTGGCGATGAGTTGGTATTTCTAGACATCACCGCCAGTTCTGATTCCAGAGACACCATGGTGGACGTTGTCCAACGGGTTTCGGAGCAAGTGTTCATCCCATTGACCGTCGGCGGTGGTATCCGATCGGTGGCAGATGTACGTCGGATGTTGAAAGCGGGCGCCGACAAGGTATCCCTGAATACTGCTGCCGTGAACGACCCGCAACTGGTCAGCCAGGGCGCAGCCGCCTTTGGCAACCAGTGCATCGTGGTGGCCATCGACGCCAAGCGGGTCTCCTCTACTAAAGGCGCGATTGATGACCCGCCGACTCTAGAAACCGCCGACCTAGCTTTGGACGCAAGTTCCCAGTGGCAGGTCTACACCCACGGCGGTCGTACTCCGACCGGGCTCGACGCGGTTAAATGGGCGGTCAGAGTAGTCGAACTGGGCGCGGGAGAAATTCTGCTCACCAGCATGGACGAAGACGGTCAAAAATCGGGCTATGACTTGGGCCTGACCCGTGCCATCTCCGAAGCGGTGCCGGTGCCGGTAATCGCCAGCGGCGGGGCCGGAGAATTGGACCACCTATACCAAGCCCTGAACCAAGGAAAGGCCGACGCCGTCTTAGCCGCCAGCATCTTTCACTTTGGAACATTCACAATTGACCAGGCCAAGAAATACCTCAAAAACAAGGGGATTCCGGTCAGGCCTGCTTATACCGGAGCCATCTGATTGGCCCGTACCCCAAGCTATTAGTCCACTAAAAGGTAGCATTTAATGCCCCGAATCACGACCGTAATCTTCGACATGTATGAAACCCTGGTCCAGAACCCCCCTGGCACCGGAAAGATTAGTTTCGCCAAGATTATCGAGCAGCAGGGACTGAACACCACTGCCGATAAACTGTGGGAGCATTGGCTGCCCGCCAACGAAGAGTTTGGCATTACTCGGGTCGAGCCAGACCGTCCCTTTCAGAGTTACTTCGACGCTTGGAAGGGCGGGTTTGAACGGTCGTTTTCGATTCTGAAGCTAGACGGCGACGCCCAAGCCGCTACGGAACATTTCTTCCGGGACCTCTCAAAACGCGGGCCATATCCTGAGACCGACGAGGCAGTGGCCGATGTGCAGAAGCGTTGCCGAACTGCGCTATTGTCCAACGCGGACGACGGCTTTTTGATGCCCAACCTGGAGTTGTTACAGGTCGGATTCGAGATGATTCTCTCGTCCGAACAGGCCCAAATCTACAAGCCCAGGCCCGAGCTATTCCAGTTGTTGCTTAGCCGGTTGGGAGTGTCTCCCGATGAAACCGCTTACGTGGGAGACCGGCAGTTGGAGGACATATTTGGGGCATCCCAGATGGGAATACACCCGATATGGGTCAACCGGGACGACCGGCCTTTGCATCCCGACCTGCCAACACCCACCCATCGAATCTCCAGCCTTTCGGAGCTTCCCAAACTCTTGGACAAAGGCCTCGCACTCTAAACCCGCAATACAAATCAAGTTAAAGGCGAATTATGAAAGTAAAACTCAACGAGCAAGGTCTGCTGCCCGCCATCGCCCAAGACGCCAACACCGGCCAGGTTTTGATGATGGGCTACATGAATCCCGGCTCATTGAAGCGCACCGTCGAAGGCACCCAGGTCTGGTTCTACAGCCGCAGCCGGGAAGACCTTTGGCACAAGGGCGAGGTCTCGGGCAATTACCTGAACCTGAAAGAGGCCTACCTAGACTGCGACTCCGACACCATCCTGCTCAAGGTCGACCCCGACGGCCCGGCCTGCCACACCGGCGAGGTCTCCTGCTTCTTCAATAAACTGGAGGGCCTACCCGACGAGTATGAGCAGACCGAGTCTGGCCCCAGTGTCTTGGGCGAACTGTTCGCGGTCATCAAAGACCGCCAGCAGGCGATGCCGGAAGGCAGCTATACCACATCGTTGTTCAATGAAGGCATTCCCCGCATCGCGCAGAAAGTGGTGGAAGAGGCCGGAGAGACCGCCATCGCCGCTGCCATCGGCGACACCGAAAACCTGCCGGGCGAAGTAGCCGACCTGATCTACCACACCATGGTCCTGCTCGCCGCCACCGGAGTCCAACCCGAAGCGGTCTACGAGATACTGCGGGGACGAGCTAAGTAGACGGCGGCCGAGGCCCTTCGACGGGGGTCAGGACGAGCGGTTGCGCAGTAAATCTTCAACACGATAATCCGCCATTCGTCATTCCAGCGCAGGCTGGAATCCAGATTGGTCGCCAATGCCAGGCATCATCCCGTCAGAGATTCCTGGATTCCAGCCTGCGCTGGAATGACAGTGTTGATCGCTAACCCTAGATTTCCCATGAGAGTCAGTCTTTCAATAAGTTCAGTATGAGCGGTGGTCGTCCGGTGCTAGAACCCAGTCGGCAGCGTGTCTCCAGCGTTAAAGACTTGCCAGTCGGTGCCTTGGTAGACAGTGACTCGGCCAAAGCCGACTACGCGCCAGTTTCCTGGGGTTCCCAAACAGCCAGTACGGGCGTCGATTCCCAGGTAGGTCAGGCCGCTGGGTGCAGACTGCTGTAGTTCTTTGGAAGTCTCGGCTTGGTCGCGGTGTTCGTGGTGGGGTAGCACTCCGATACCTGGGGCCACTCCCAATCCCTCGACCCATCCTCCGGCGCGGGGACGGCGCATCATCGCGCCCATCGCCATGGCGCCAGCGCTAGAACCGGCCAATACCGAATCCCCCGCCACCAACGCCAGCAGCGCAGTTAGGAACTTGGACCCGCGGATTGTCTCCAGAAGGTGTTCGGGGCTACCGCCGGTGAAATAAACCACGTCCGCCAGGGTGGCGGGATGAAAGAAATCTGGGTCTTCGGCTTGGCTCCGTTCCAACAGCATCAACCGGCTGGAGTCTCCCCCCAGTGCGCCAAAATAGGTTGCGCCATCATTGGCGGCCTTGGCTGGCCCGGTAACTGCAGCGGTCGGAACCACCACGACTTTGGCAGGGGCTGGATTATCGGGGGTTTGACTATCGAGGACTCGGCGCGAAGCCGCCATAATCTTCCGGTCCATGGCTTCACAACCGGACCGGAACTCATCGCCGCCAACCAGTGCAATCTGTCCGGGCATATCCCCCAACTAGGTTGTGATTACCGGCTTAGACCAGGCGCTGCACAAAGATTGCCGCCAAACTTAGGAACAATACGAAGCCGATAACGTCGGTAAAGGTGGTAACGAACACCGCCGAGGAAACCGCCGGGTCCATCCGCAATTGCCGCAAAAGTAGCGGCACTCCGGCGCCGGCCAATCCGGCAACTAGCATGTTGCCCACCATTGCTACACCCAGGACTACGCCGAGGGTAATGTTGCCTTTCCAGAAGTAGACCACCAAACCGACCACTACCCCCAATGCTACTCCGTGGATTATTCCTAGAGCCAGTTCCCTGACCAAAAGTCGTAATCCCAACCGGCGCGGTACTTCGCCCAAGGCCATGCTGCGGACCACCAGGGTTACGGTCTGGGTGCCGCCAATGCCGCCTTGACTGGCGACCACCGGCAAAAATACCGCCAGCGCCACCACCCTGGATATGGTGTCCTCATATAGGCTGACCATTGCCGCAGCTAAAAATGCTGTGGCCAAGTTTATGTAAAGCCATGGGAGCCTGCTACGAAGGGAGTTACTTAGGGAGCCTGCAATCCTCTCCCCGCCCACGCTGGCAATCCTAAACATGTCTTCCGTGGCCTCTTCTTCAACCACGTCGACCAAGTCCTCGGCGAGAATCACCCCGGTAAGATGACCTTCCACGTCCACCACTGGCAGGAGGCTCAGATTGTAACGCTGCATAATCCGGGCGCACTCTTCCTGGTCCGTCCCGGAGGTGACCGAATTGAAGTCCAAGTCCATGATATCGCCGACGAGGACATTGGGCCGGGCCAGGGCCAACCGAATCAAACTCAATGATCCGACCAAGCGTTCTTGGTCGTCCACCACCAGCACCGAGCTGATGCTTTCGGCGTCAGGCCCCAATAGCCGAAGCTGATCCAAGGCGTTGGGAATCGTCGTTGACTGGGTCACCACCGGGTATTGGGGGGTCATCAGACCACCGGCGGTGTCGTCCTGGTATTGGAGAAGTTCCGTTACCTCGGTCGAGTCGGACATCGCGTCCAGGGTTTCTTGCTGCTTCTCTTCCGAAATCTGGCGCAGCAAATCCGCCGCAACGTCGGGGCCGGTGAGATCAAGCACCTGGGCTAAGTCGGATGGCTCTCGGCCACCGACCAATTCGGCGGACTCCTCGGGTTCCAAATATTCCAGTATCTCAGCCAATGCTGCCGGGTTCAGATCAAACAGCAGCATTTGCCGAAGAGACCGAGACAACCCGTCCAATACTTCGCCCTGGTCCACCGGGTGTAATCGTGCGAAGTGACTCAGGGCATCCTGACGTTGACCGTCTTCCAAAAGACGCCCAATATCTTGGACCAGCTCATGAATCACCTCTTCAGGTGGCCGTGGCTGCTCATCGACTTGGGAGTCGGCCGGTGTTATTTGGGGTTGTTCCATCATTTAGTTATCGGTAAATAATGCGCGCGAAATTAATTGGGCGCAGAACATCTATCTGCGATTAACTAGAAAATGCGCCAAAAGTAAATCGGTCATCCTACGGCCATAGAATTCCCGCAGATCTAGGCCCGGAGCCGGTACAAAACCCGGTACAATGCAACGTCCCAATAATTGTAACAGGCAGTTACCCGCCAAAGACATCCGCCCACGTGAATTGTCTTCGGGTTTAGGAAATAGGTGCCTGTGCCAGCGGTATCAACTAGCCCAACGTTAAGCTACAACCGCGCCGCTAATCCGTGCCTGGATTCAGCCCATATTGTGTTAAAATAGGGGAGCGTCACCGAAAAAGCGGCCATCAGATGGCCGCCTTTCTTATTTTTCGTTCCCGTTTGCCGTTCCGGTCTACTAAAACGCCACCTACATGGCAAAATATAGCGCAGCGCAAAAGGACCTTTCCCCAATGTCGGCTTCCTTAATGCTTGAAACCATTCAACAGCTAATCGCCCAGGCCTTGGAAGCCGCCCGACAGGAAGGCTTGCTGCAATTAGAGACCATGCCCGAAATTCAGGTAGAACGACCTGGCAACTCGGAGCACGGTGATTTCTCCACCAACCTGCCCCTGCGCCTGGCCCGGGCCACGCGAATTAACCCACTAGCATTGGCCCAGTCGCTGGCCGCCCACATACCCACCGGTGACGCGATTGACCGAGTTGAAGCCGCCCCGCCAGGGTTCATCAATTTTTATCTGAAGGACTCTTGGCTCCAGCAGCAGGTGGAAGTCGTGCGCCAAGCTGGCGATAAATTTGGCAACGTCAATACCGGCAACGGACGACGCATGATGATTGAGTTTGTCAGCGTAAACCCCACCGGCCCGGTCCACGTCGGCCATACCAGGGGCGCGGTGCTAGGCAGCGCTTTGGCCAACGTTCTTGAGGCCGCCGGATATGACGTCACCCGGGAATACTATGTGAACGACGCTGGCAACCAGATGCAGTTGTTCTACCGGTCGGTTTTGGCCCGCTACAAAGAGTCGTTTGGCCGTGAATTCAATATGCCGGACAACGGTTATATGGGCGACTACATCATGGACCTAGCCAAAGAGATTGCCGACGCCGAAGGGCAGCGTTTCTTAGACTTGGATGAAGAGCAGGCCCTGAAAGAGATAGGCGACATTGGCCGAGAAAAGATGGTCGCCCTCATTAAAGAAGACCTCACCGCCATCGGTGTGGAGTTCGACAACTGGTTCAGCGAGCGCACCCTGTTCGAAGAAGGGCAGTACGACACCGCGATGGGCCTTCTCCGCGAGAAAGATTACCTATCTGAGCGCGACGAAGCTCTTTGGTTTAACTCCACTGCGTTCGGCGACGAGAAAGACAATGTGGTGGTCCGTTCCACCGGAGAACCTACGTACTTCGCTTCGGACATTGCCTACCACTACAACAAGTTCATCGACCGGGGCTATGACGCTGTGGTCGACATCTGGGGCGCCGATCACCAGGGTCACGTCCCCAGAATGAAGGCGGCTGTCGAGGCGTTGGGAATAGAACCCGACCGGCTGACCGTGCTTATCTCCCAGATGGTAACCCTGCGCCGCGGCAACGACGTGGTACGGGCGTCAAAGCGCACCGGGGATTTTGTGACCTTGAAGGAACTGGCCGAAGAGGTTGGCAAAGACGCCTGCCGTTATTTCTTCTTGGCCCGGACGCCAGCAACCCAAATGGAATTTGACCTGGAATTGGCCAAGAAAGAATCGTCGGAGAACCCGGTGTTCTACGTACAGTACGCCCATGCCCGCAATGCCAGCATCATGGCCTTGGCCCGAGAACGTAACATCGATTGGAGCAACGGCGACGTTAGCCTGCTGACCACCCCCAGCGAATTGGACCTGGTACGCGCTATGTTGCGGCTGCCCGAGTTGGTGGCCCAGATGGCCGCACAACTAGAACCCCACCACCTACCCCATTTCGCCTTGGACCTAGCCAACGCTTTCCACGGCTTCTACGAAAACTGCCGAGTAGTCTCGTCCAACGAGGAAGACAACGCCATGACGGCAGCCCGGTTGAAGCTGGTTGAGTCGGCCCAGATTGTGTTCCGCCGTTCACTGGAACTGATGGGAATGAGCGCTCCAGACCGTATGTAAGCGCTCTGCCTCTCTGGTATCCCATGCTTTAATCCCATGCTTCTAGGCTAGAAAAACAAAAGGCCTCGCCCATCTGGGGCGGGGCCGATTATTTTGGGCCTTAACCGGGTTACGAGTTAGGGATTTGCTTCCAAGATTTGGTGCACTGGTCCTGATTTTGGCGCTTCTCCGCCGAACAAGGTGCCAGTCGATGTGGAAGTCATCCTTGCTTCACTAAGCTTGGACGTCTCTGCCGGAAAGGCGATGTACCCAACCTCTTCCACCAGTCCCGCTCCCTCTTCACTGAGGAAGTAACGCACGAACTCGCGAATGTGAGGCTCTTTGGCCGCCTCGGCGTTCACGTACATGAACAATGGGCGGGCGAAGGGAGCGTACGTTCCGTCGGCGATTGTTTCCGGAGTGGGTGTGACACAACCCAGACCAGCGTCGACTCCCACCAACTTCAGCTTGTCCTTGTTCTCGACGTAGTAGGAGTAGCCGAAGTAACCCAGGGCGGTCCTATCCCCAGTTATACCCTGCACCAACACGTTGTCGTTTTCGCTGGCGATGAAGTCGCCACGTGAAGCCTGCGATTCTCCGTTCACGACCTCGGTGAAGTAGTCGAAGGTACCCGAATCGGCTCCCGGCCCATACAGGGCAAAGTTTTCTTCGGGCCAGCCGGTGCGGACTTGACTCCATTGTTTAATCGTTTCCTCAGCTTCGGGCGACCACATGGTGTTCAGCTCATCAATGGTGACACAGCTGACAAAGTCATTGTCTGGGTTGACCACCACGCTCAGGCCATCGATTGCCACCGGCAGTTCAATGAATTCGATGCCTTTTTCTGCGCAGGCCGCCACTTCCTTGGCCTTAATCGGCCTAGAAGCGTTCGAGATATCGATCTCTCCGTTGCAGAATTTCTTGAACCCACCGCCTGTGCCGGAGACTCCAACCAGCACCCGTACATCCCCTCCGGTCAACAGCCCAAACTCCTCTGCGACCCCCTCGGAGATTGGAAAAACGGTGCTTGAGCCGTCTATTTGAATCGTGCCCGACAGGTCTTCAATATTTGTTGCAGTGGTCCCGTTCCCCTCGGTTGTAGAGGAAGTTGGGACTTGCTCCGTAGCGGTGGATGAACTGCCACCGCAGGCCGCAGTTACCAGCAATATGACCAGCATGGCAGACCATATCAAAGGCGATTTAATCAGTTTCATAGTTACCAGGTTGCTTCTTTTCATTTTCTCTCTCGTGATTTAGTTATTAGTTAAGTGGATACGCTGAAACAAATGTTTCGGCTGGAGGGCCACGAAGAAAGATTAACGGGGGCGAACGGGCCAGTGAACGGGAAGGATAACGGCTTGGCTGGGGAAGTACAGTGACCCAACCAAGACCGGCCATCACAGAGCGCTTACGTCCCGGCAAGGCGCTTTATAGCGCCAAGGGCTCGTATTCTGGATACTGTTTGGAGAGGCGGAATTAGCGTAGGGATTGAGGAAGTACCGGCGGCAGTGAGGCGATTTATTGATACCGACGGCAATTGGATTAATATTTACGTTATTAGTAAAAATAACCAATTCTTTATAATTATAAGATAGTTTGCATAAACTCTTTTCGTCACCAGCATAGTAATCCCGCCCGACGCTGATTACAACCCCCCTCACGAGCCAATCCAGCAGGCATATTTTTGCACGAATGAGCACAGACTCCATACCGGATTTTCACACGGTTTATTCGAGTTTCGTATTCCACTTGAGGAAATATCCCCATACCATGAAAATTTCATAGTCTTCAATCTACCCTGACGACGCTTGAACGGCTTGTGTATTTGGGTTTATGATGGCGTTGATTGCCGAATGCGAAACACCGCACTCGGCGCACTAGAATTCTCCGTTCCGCAATTAGCCCTGTAAGACGGCGCGCCGATTTCCGGCGGCCAGAAAGCATTTCTCTTCTGCGGTAGGTGGACCAGGAATACACGATTAATTAGATGGTGACCCTCTAGATGCCAATCCTCGTCCGAATTACCAAGATTGCGTGGCAGTTTCGCGTACGCCTAATCTTGGCTTATCTGAGCTTCTTTGGTGCGGTCGGTGTCTCCCTACTCATCCCCCAACTGTTCGGTGAAGCCATCGACCTATTGGTCGTCGTCAATGTTGATGGCGTCATCGCGAAACCGGTCAGCACCAATACCCTCATGTACATCGCCTTAGCCATTCTTGGCGCCAGTTTATTACGCGGCTTCCTAGATTTTGCCCGCACATACTGCACCGACTCCCTGTCCCAAAAGGTCTCTTACGTCATCCGCAACAGCTTCTATGACAAGCTGCAACACCTGAGTTTCGCCTACCACGACAAGGAACACACCGGCGATTTAATGTCCAAAGCAACTGCGGACGTGGAGTCCATCCGGCGGTTCGTAAATATGGGGTTGGTTCGCGCGTTCGAAGTGGTGTTCCGGCTTGTCGCCTTAGTGTTGATTCTGAGCTTCATGAACTGGGAACTCACTCTAATCAGCTTGTCATTTGTTCCGTTTATCGTAATCCGGTCTTCCAGAGTCATGGGAAAACTCCGGCGAATGTGGCTGGAAGTCCAGGAGCGGATGGGCGAGGCCGTGACCATCCTTCAGGAAAACCTGGTTGGCATCCATGTGGTTAAGGCCTTTGCTTCCGAGGAATTCGAGAAGGCAAAGTTCGACAAGAAAGCCCTTGAACTTCGGGAAGAGTACTTTCAGTCAGAGCGGCTACAAGGAACAAACAGCGCCTGGATGACCTTCTTCTTCACCGCCGGACTGGGCCTGATTATCTGGTACGGAGGGTGGGAAGTTATCCGGGGCGACCTGACCGTCGGCGAACTGGCCAAGTTCGTGCTATACCTGAACCAGTTAACCTTCCCGATTCGCATGTCGTCCTTCATTATCAACGCGTTTTCCAGAGCAGTGTCTTCGGGCAGTCGGATATTTGATGTACTGGATGCCGAGTCTCCGGTAGTAGAAAAACCGAACGCTAAAGTTTTGGAACGGGCCCAAGGGAGCATCGAATTTGATAACGTGTCCTTCGCCTACGAGGGACGAATCCCGGCGCTGCAGCACGTCAGCATCTCGGCCAAGCCGGGCCAGATAACGGCAATCTTGGGCGCTCCAGGCAGCGGTAAGAGCACCATAGTCAACCTGCTGCCCCGGTTCTACGATGTTACGGACGGTCGCATCACCATCGACGGGCAAGACGTCCGGGACTTCACCCTGGAATCTCTGCGACGAAACGTGGGAATCGTCCAGCAGGACGTTTTTCTCTTCAGCGACACCATCCACGACAACATCGCCTACGGGGTGAAAAACGCCACCCGGGAAGACGTAATCCGCGCCGCCAAGGTAGCCCAACTCCACGAACATATCGAATCCCTAGAGGATGGTTATGACACCTGGGTCGGCGAGCGTGGGTCCACCCTTTCCGGCGGGCAGCGCCAACGGTTGTCCATCGCCCGCAGCGTCCTAATCGACCCGCCGATTTTGATACTAGACGATTCCACATCCAGCGTGGACGTACATACCGAACGGATGATTCACCAAGCAATGATTAACGTGATGAAAAACCGCACAACGTTTGTCATTGCCCACCGCCTAAGCACGGTTCGGGAAGCCGACCTGATAGTGGTGTTGAAAGAAGGCCAGATTGCCGAGCAGGGAACCCACGACGAACTGCTGGCAGCAGGCGGCATCTACCGCGATATTTACGACCTCCAACTGCGGCCCCAAGCGGAGCTGTTGTTGGATGCATCATTACCTCCGCTAACCGGGCCTCCGCTAACCGGAGCCCAGGGCGCAGGAAGCCCCCGGCTGGCTACTGACACAGGAGGTGATAGCTGATGAGAGCTTCAGGACCAGGAGGCGGAGTCGGCGGCATGATGGGCGGCATGAAGGGCATGGGGTCCAGCGGAATGCGCGTCGCCACCGAGGACAATCTAACCGACGAGACCGTTGTTGGCGCGGCCTACGACCACAAGGTCGTATCTCGGTTGATGACCTATATTTGGCCTTACAAACGGGATGCCTTCATCGCTCTCACGGCGGTACTGGTGTACACCCTGGGCAACGTGACCGTTCCGCTGCTGATAATGATTGGCATCAAATGGGCTGTCAATGCCGGAGATGTTTCGCGGCTGCACATTGTCGGTCTGGTCTTCCTAGTCGTCACTATCCTTCATTTCGGATCGAATTACGTCCAGTTCATCTACATCCCCAAAGTCGGGCAAGGCATTCTCTATTCCCTCCGGACTGGCATGTTCAACCATTTGCAGAGCCTTTCGCCCTCCTTCTTTCATCGCACTCCGGTGGGCCGCATCATGTCCCGGAGCCAAAGCGACGTCCTGCAACTTCAAGAGACCTTTGAGTTAATCGTCCAGAGTCTGTCCGACATTCTCAGCCTGGTGGGCATCGTCGGCATCATGCTGGTGATTGACTGGCGGCTGGCGCTGATTAGCATGAGCGTTCTGCCAGTACTCTTCTTCGTGTTGATTTATTGGCAGAGATTTGCCCGGCACTCTTTCATGCGCATCCGCCGGGCTATTGCCATGGTCAATGGCGAGTACAACCAGAACATCACCGGAGTCCGGGTCGTGGAGAGCTTCAACCGGCAAGACGCCAATATGAAGCACTTCGACGAATTGAATACCGAATACCTGGAAGCCAACTTGGAAGCCAGCCGATATTCGGGCACTCTACAGCCATTTGTGGAAGTTCTGATGGGAATCGGCATGGGATTTGGGGTTATCCTAATGGGCGGCATCATGGTCAAAGGCGGGAGCCTCGACTACGCGGTATTGCTAGCCTTCGCCCTTTGGATTCAGCGGTTCTTCGAGCCGGTTCGCCACCTAACCATGCAATACAGCCAACTACAACGTGCCATGGCCGCCGGTGTCCGTATCTTCGAGGTCTTGGATCTAAAACCCGAGGTGGTGGACGCGCCAGACGCCATCGAGCTACCCCAGATTCAAGGCGAGATTAAGTTCGAGGATGTGAACTTCGAATACGTAACTAACGTCGAAGTGTTGCAGGGAATCAACCTACACATCAAACCCGGTGAGAACGTGGCTTTGGTCGGCTCAACCGGCGCTGGCAAAAGCACATTGGTAACACTGATTCACCGGTTTGCCGACGTTAAAAATGGGCGCATCACGGTGGATGGCTATGACATTAGAGACGTAACACGACATTCCCTGGTGAGCCAAATGAGCATGGTCTTACAAGAGCCATACCTGTTCTCTGGAACGGTGGCAGACAACATACGCTATAACAACGAATCGGCCACCGACGACGAGATAGTTTCAGCCGCCACGACGGTCGGCGCCCATGACTTCATCATGTCCCTTGACCAAGGCTACGACACAGTCATGGCCGAGCGGGGCATCAATGTGAGCGTAGGCCAACGGCAGCTCATCAGCTTCGCAAGGGCGGTAATTGGCGACCCACGAGTCATCATCCTAGACGAGGCCACCGCCAACATCGATACCCATACTGAGGTGCTGATTCAGCGGGCTTTGGAGCAGGTGCTAAAGGGCCGAACTTCCATTGTCATCGCCCACCGGCTATCGACCATACGCAACGCCGACAACATTGTGGTGCTGAATCACGGCAAGTTGGTCGAAATGGGAACCCACGAAGAATTGTTGGCCAAGAAGGGTGGGTTCTACGCCCGTCTCTACGCAATAAATTATGGGCTAGACACCGAGGGCGAAGGGCCGCAGGCACAAGGCAGCGCGGCTCCGGCCCCCTCGCCTGCTGACGACTAAAACAAACAGCTTAATGATTGACACAAAAAGGCCTATCCGAAAATTGGTTATTCCCCAGAATCCGGTGGGACTCCTTCGTTTGTCACCTCTATCACTCCCTCGGTTAAAAAGCGTTCCATGGCCGACTTGAAGATGGGGTAGGGGTGGGCACCGGTGAAAAGCAGGTTGCCCACCAAGAAGGTGGGAATGCCGCTGATGCCATACTTTAGTGCCTCTTGGTATTGGCCCATCACCGCCTCGGCGTAGGTTTTCTCTTCCAAGTGCTTCACCATATCGTCGCCGTCCAAGTCCACACTGTGGGCTACGGCGTGTAGCACCTCAAGCTGGCCAAGGTCCTGTCGGTCCTCCCAGAACGCCTTGTAGGCGGCGTGGTGGAACTCTAGAAACTTACCATGCTGCTGGGCGTACTCGGTGGCTTCCAGGGCGTACAGGGTGTTGGGGGTCCGGCCGGGCGGCTTCATAATTAGGCCAGCTTCTTTGGCTTGGCCCCGCAGCGGCTCGGATAGTTCGTCAGCAGTCTCACCGGGACGCTGGGGCCGGTCACTGCCCTCTTTGGGGGTGTCGGGACGCAGCAGGTATGCCCGACCTTCAACAATGATGTCATACTCGTTGGCCAACTTGTCGACCCGCTCCAGGCCGACGTAGCACCAGGGTCAAACGTAATCGTACCAGACCGCAATGCGTACTGCTTCGTTGGCTTTTCCATTGGCCTGAATCTCTTCTGCCATTTCCCCTCCTGCCGCCCGCATGGGATGAATTTGCCAACAGGGTATCACCAATCGGGAAATGGCTACCACAACCTAGAACTGGGTTAGGTGGTCGAGTCTAGTTCAGGCCTTTCACCAGTTCTAGCAACTCGGACATGCTGGCGATTGTCGGGCAGTCCACCGTATCGGGGCTGTACCCGCTCCGGTCAATCAAAACAGCGTGCATACCCACGTCTTTGGCGCCCATCACGTCGGAACGGACTTGGTCGCCAACGTGGACAACTTCTTCTGGCGCTGCGCCAATTTTTTTCAGGGCGGCCCTGAAAATGTCAGGATGGGGTTTTTCTATCCCGGCTTCCTCTGAGCTAACCTTGAAATCCAAATGCGATGCCAAGCCTAGCCGCTGGAAGAGCTCGTCCATATCGCGACGCAGATTCGTAATTACCCCAAGCTTGTAGCCCGCTTCATGGAGTTGTTCCAATGCTGGCACGGTGTCAATGAATGGAATGAAGTCTTTGGGAACCGACATGGCCATCTTCCAGACCCTTCGGGCCAGGTCCATTGAAACTGAGATTCCGGCGGTCTCCAGAATCATCTGCTCATAGCGGCCAAAGAATTCTAGGCGCTCTTCGTCCGAGCGGAAGGATAGCGGGCGTTCTTCATTCTCGCGGTTGAAGAACACGTCGGCCACGGCATACCCGTGGGTGATGTCATCCTCATGGACTGTCAGCCCCAGTTCGTGGCAAGCGGCCTGCTGTATCTCTTCCAGTGGCGGCCAAAACCGCACCAGGGTGTTGTAGAAGTCGAAGGAGACCGCTTTAATCATTAATCCGCCATTAGGATATTTTGAAACGCCACAATAACAACTAGCTCCAGTCTCTAAACCATCTCATATTCAAGCCTAAATGACCGGTAAATGACCCTAGCAAAAGCGAGCGCATTCTAGCATAGGCCATCAATGATGGGAATCAAATTCGGCTTTGGGCTCCCAATATTCCAGACCGGATTATTTCTAAACAGTGCTGGCTACTCTGAGACAACGCCAGGCTCAGTGGTCCGCTTCGGCCTTGCACCTACATGGCCCAATCGGTATGCTTGGGGAATTGTCGAATTGGAGTTATTTCATGAGAGTGGCAATCGGCGCGGACCACGCCGGATTTGAACTAAAAACCGAGATAGTACGTTGGTTGGAGTCTGCGGGACACCAGATTAATGATTTGGGCGCGCACGTCATTGACCCCAACGATGACTATCCAGATTTTGCTGCCGCGGTGGCCAAATCACTGCGCGCCGGTGATTCCGAAAGGGGCGTCATCATCTGCGGCAGCGGCGTCGGGGCCTGCATCACCGCCAACAAGATTAAGGGCATTCGCGCCTGCCTCTGCCATGACACCTACACGGCACGGCAAGGTGTGGAGCACGATGACATGAACGTGGTTTGCATCGGTGGCCGAGTAATTGGCATCGAGCTAGCCAAAGCAGTCTTGGAAGCTTTCTTGGAAGCCGCTTTCATACCAGAGCCCCGTTTCCAACGGCGATTGGACAAGCTATATCAGGTTGAGCAGAACGGCCTAAATTAAAGCCGGTGTTGATTCATAACTCGGTTATAAGTTAGCCAGCAGAGCAAGCGCCTGGCTAACTTCGGTGGGCGACTCCAACTGGTGAAGCGCCACCGTGACCGATCGGGTCGGGCCAATAAACACCGCCAACCCTCCGGCTTCCTGCACCACTACGAACCCATCTTCGTCGGTCTCGTCATCGCCGAAGAACACCGGCAGCGGACTGTCTCCGCAATCTTCCCGTATCTTCTCAATGGCCTTACCCTTTCCCCAGTCCAGGTTGGGCCTGACTTCCACCACCTTCTTGCCCCTGGTGATTTTCATCTGACCTGCTGCCACGTAGGGTGCGGCAGTGGCTACAACCATGTCGTCCACCTGGACGCTGTAGGAGCCTGGCGTACTCCTAAAATGGACGGTGAGCGTCAGTCCCTTGTTATCCATCAAGATGCCAGGCACCTCGGCCAACTGCCCTTCTAGCAACCGGGTGACCTCGGCAATTGACGACTCCAAGGCCAGAGCCTCAGGGTGCACAAAGTCCATTCCCCCGCCGCTAATCTCCAAGCCATGATTTCCGGCGTAGATCAGCCCAGGAATGTTCACCATCGCTTTCACGTCAGCCAGGCCCCGACCGCTGACCACGGCCACGACAAACTTGTCCATCCCTGCCAGCGCAGTGAGCCTTTGACGTGTCTCATCAGTCAGCGTGGCAATTTCGGGTCGGGCGACGATTGGCGTCAGAGTGCCATCATAATCGAACATCAGAAGAACCCGAGACGGGCCTGCCAGCAGGCGGCTAACGCTGGGCCAGACGTTGAGCAGATGGGGCATTAAATCAAACTTCAGAAGTGGACAAACTAATAACTGCGGATGGGCCGGCGGGACCGGCGCGCGCCCTGCATCATGTCCACAAAAAGACGAGCAGCCCACAGGTAGATGTTGTTTTCCTCGACCACGCTTCGCATCCGTATCATGCGCTCGCGCCGTTCCTCGTAGGGCATCTCCACGGCCTCTAATATGGCGTCGGCAAACGCCTCGGTGGCGTAGGGGTTCACAATCACTGAGTCAATCAACTCGTGGGCAGAACCCGTGAATGGGCTCAATATTAATACGCCATCTTCGTCGAACCGGCTGGCCACGTATTCCTTGGCCACCAAATTCATGCCGTCGTGCAGAGAGCTAACCACGCAGAAGCGGGCGATGCGCCGCAATGCCGCCAGGGTAACGGCGGGCAAGTCGTCTGGAAGATAAAGTATGGGCTGCCAATTGTCGTTACTGAACCGCCCGTTAACGGCGGCCAACTCCAGGTCAATCTGGTCCGAAAGCAGTTGGTAGGCGTGGATGTTGGCCCGGCTCATTACACCAGCCTGAACAAACACCACTTTACCGATTTGTTCGGGATTTTTTTCAAAGAACCGCCCAATGGCCCGAATACGGTGGGGGATGCCCTTGGTGTAATCGATTCGGTCTATGCCGAGGCCGACTATCTTTCCTCCCAAGTCCAGTTCCTCCAGCAACCGATCAATCTCTTCGGTCACTTCGGGGCTTTGGGACTCCAGGTTAATCTGCTCGAAATCAACGCTGATGGGGAAGGGCCGTACCAAGGTTGGTTCTTCTCGTTGATAGACCAGGTTGTACTCGTCATGCACCTGGGAACCTAACACCCGCGATGCAGCCTCCATGAAGTTATCGCAGTGGTCTCCGATGTGGAACCCCAGTAGGTCATTGCCTAGCAGGCCGTCCAGCAGTTCACCGCCCCAGGGGCAGATGCGGAAGATTTCGTAGGTGGGCCACGGTATGTGCCAAAACTGGCCGGTGATGATATCGGGGTCGGCATCCCGCAGCAAACGGGGAAGCAAGGCTAGGTGGTAGTCCTGGGTGAATACTGCGGCTGGGCGACCGTCAATCTCATCCAAGACTTGCTTGGCGAACACGTTGTTTACCGCTTTGTAGGTCTCCCAGTCTGAGGTCTTAAAGGTAGGTTCAATGAAAGCGTTGTGACAAAGCGGCCATAGGCCTTCATTGGAGAAGCCAGCGTAATAGCCCTGTTCTTCTTGCTCGGTTAGCCAGACCAGCCGTAGGGTGTAGGAGGGGTCGTCCGGGGGAACCTGGATGCGGTTATTCTCGTCAACGGCGTAATAGTCTCCCTTGCCGCCGCCATAGGCGACCCAAGTGCCGCCACATTCCTGCATCAGCGGGTCGATGGCAGTGGTCAGTCCACCAGCGGTAGAGGAGTAACTAAGCTTGCCTTCGACCAGTTCGTGCACGTAGGGCTGGCGATTGGATACTACAATTAGTTGGTAGTCACTAATTTCCCGTTGAACCAGCCTCTGAAGTTTTTCCCGTGTCCAAGTGGGTTCGCCCATCACCCTACCCCTTTGACCCATTTGATGTACCGGGTCGGCGCTGCGGTTTCTGGGTTCATCTCTGCGTTTAAAGCCGAGGAGACGCTGTGACTCGTGAATGCGCTCCGCCCACCAAATCTATAGGCGGAGATACGCTCATTCTATATTGAATTTTTTCATACCAGTCACCAAAGGTCAACGCAGGCTGTCTGTCTTAGCCAAATTGACAGAGCGTCTGGTGGTGGGTACGATAACGCCTACTTGCGCCTGGCAGCCCCATAATGCGAGGCGATTGGCACTAAGGAGAAGGGCCCCATGTTCGTACGCCGAGACCTAACCGATACCGTTCCCACTCCGTCGGGAAATATGCACTTTGTAAAGAAGGGCAGCGGCTATCCGGTTGTATTGCTCCACCCCTTGGGCACATCTATTTGGACTTGGGAGAGTGTGATTGACTCCATCAGCGAGTCGTACACCTGCTACGCATTCGACATGCTGGGACACGGCGATTCAGACAAGCCAACCCGGCAATTCAATATACCCGATTACTCCCAAGCGTTGGATCACGCCTGTCAGGTGCTGAACATCCACCGGGCCCACTTCGTCGGCAACTCAGTCGGCGCAGTTTTGGCGACCGAAACCGCCGCCAGGTTCCCCGAACGGGTCGACAAGCTGGTGCTGGTTGGCTGCCCGGTATGGAGTCCATTCACCGCCAAAGAGCGGTTGAAAGAAGCGGCCAGTCAATATGATGAGAAAGGGTTGCCCAAGGCGCGCACGCTAAAGGGCCTAAAGGAAGCCACGACTTTCGCCAACCCAAAGCAAGAATGGCTGGACGCCAACAATCAAAGCCGGGCGAAGGCCGGGGTCTGGGTCGGCCACTTGATGGAATCCTTAGCCCACTACGACATCATGTCGCGACTGCCAATGGTCAAAGCCTCGTCCACCATGGTCGTTTACGGTGAGGTCGACCGCCTGCGGGACGGCGCAAAGTTGCTACAAAACAATATTGCGAACTCCCGCAAGGTAATCCTGCCCGGCCTAGGCCACATTCCCCAGGTTGAAGACCCCGTAGCGTTCTTGGGCGCGGTGATGCCTTTCTTGAACGGCTAGGAACTACCGGACGCTCGGCAACCATTACCCAGACATCTAGGAGACATCTTGGCTTCCACCAATAAGCGGCTGCCCTTGAGACTGGTCGAGGTCATCCGCACCTTGTTCTACACGCCGATTTACGTCTCCGTGGCCGGTGGCTTCCTAGAAAAACAGGGTTTGGACGTCGATTTCAAGACCTGCCCTCCCGAGTTCGCCCACCCGATGAGCGCACTGAACCGAGGAGCGGCAGATATTGCCCAAAGCGGCATTATGCGCTCCATTATCGCCTCGGATTGGGGAGCAGAAACGGTTCCGGTTCACTTCGCCGAGATAAATTCCAGGGACGGATTCTTTATCCTGAGCCGCACCAAACTAGCCCCCTTCACCTGGGAGTCCTTGAAAGGCGCCAAACTTATTCCCGTGAGTTTTTCGCCCATGCCTTGGGCCTCGCTCCAATATGCCCTTAGGCGGCACAACATTGAGCCTGCTGAATTGAACCTGATTACCGGACTGGGCATCGGCGAGGCTATGGCCGCCTTTCGTGCTGGCAAAGCCGAGTACATCCACCTGCCCCAACCGGCGGCAGAGGAACTGCTGGACGACGGCACAGCCCACTTGGCAGTCGCCCTAGGCCCGGAGAACGGACACCTGGCCTACAGCTCTTTCGCGGCCACCAACCATTACCTAGAGTCCCAGACCGAGACCGTGCACCGGTTCACCGTGGGATATGCCAATGCCTTGGACTGGCTGGCGGCCCATGAGGCCCCCGAAGTCGGCGAGGCCGTGGCCGGATTCTTCCCCCAAGTGAGCTTGGACCTCGTCGTCAAGTCGGTAGCCAGGCTAAAGGCCCAAAACAATTGGCCCACCAACCCAGAGTTGGCCCAACCCCAATTCGAAAACCTCCACGATATTCTGCTCGCTGCCGGTCTGGCACACGAGCGACAGCCCTACGCCAAAATGGTCCGCACTGACATCGTCGAGACGGCCTTGGCCTCCAGAAAGTAGCTCGCTATAGAACCAAACCACAGCCTCAATTCCAGCACCCAAGGTGCCTAGCAAGCGTCAAATGGTGTAAGATAGACTCTCTAGGTGGGGGATGGCAATCAGTCTGGCATTTCACTCTAAAATAGGCTCACCAGCCTATGCCCGGAGGCACCTTTGACCACCATCGCTATAGTAGGCACGGGCTTAATCGGCACTTCCCTGGCCCTGGCCATTAAAGACTCCAATCTCCAGGTGGATGTCGTTGGCACCGACTACGACAGTACCGCCCGTTCTGGAGCCCAAAAATCCGGCGCATTCAAGAGCGTAGAAGCCCGTCTGGCCAACGCCATTAGAGGGGCCGACGTGGTAATCTTCGCCACCCCCGTAATGGCCATGCGCGAAATGATGGAAGCCACCGCCTCTGACTTCCAAGAGGGCTGCGTCGTATCGGACGTGGGCAGCTCCAAGCGCGTAGTGCTCCAATGGGCCGAAGAAGTCCTGCCGAAGACCGTTAGCTTTGTGGGTGGACACCCAATGGCCGGTCGAGAAAAGTCTGGCCCACAGAACGCCGACGGCACCATGTTTAAGGGTCGGCCTTACTGCATCATCCCCAGCGTAACTGCCGAAAAAGCCGCCGTGTCTTCGATTACGACACTGGCCGAGTCCGTTGGCGCCAAGCCTTTCTACATCAGCGTGGACGAGCACGATAGTTTTGTGGCCGCAGCCAGCCACCTGCCATTTATGATGTCGGTGGCGTTGATGGGTGTTACTTCCAAGAGTGCCAACTGGGACGACATCGCACCGTTAGCTTCCACAGGCTTTGGCGATTTATCCCGTCTGGCTTCGGGCGACCCGATAATGCACCGGGACATTTGCATCACCAACCGGGAGCCCATAGTCGCCTGGATGGACGCCTACATCAGAGAATTGTACGACCTCCGCAACCTGCTGGCTACCGAGGAAGAACCTGACTCCGATACCGTGCATCAAGTGTTTGTCGATGCCATGGATGCCCGAGCCCGCTGGCAAGCAGGCATATTTACAAAGGCCGAACAGATGGCCGGGCCTTCAACTGAGATTCCCTCTTTTGCTGAAAGCATGGGCGAGATGTTTATCGGTCGCAGAGGAATGGACGCCCAGAAAAAGATTCTGGGTGGACTCAAGAATGACATCCTCAAGAAAGACTAGCGAAATTATTTTGGCAGCCGCTAGGCGAGCCACGTCATGAGCACCGCTTCTCCTTCCAGCCCCACACGCAACATCCGACGACCCGCGTCATTAGGCGGAGTACTCTCCGTTCCCGGCGACAAGTCCATCTCCCACCGTTCGTTGATTCTCAACTCTATTTCCATGGGTGATGCCCTAGTACAGGGCCTATCCGGCGGGGAAGATGTGATGTCCACCATGCACTGCCTCCAGGCCATGGGAGTTAGCATCGAACCGGCTGGAGCCACCGGCAGCTACATCGTCAAGGGAACCGGCTCCAAACTGGAAGAACCCCTCGACATTCTGGATGCGGGAAACAGCGGCACATCCATTAGGCTGCTATCAGGAATTCTTGCTTCCCAGTCCTTCGTATCGGTGATCACCGGCGACAGTTCATTACGAACACGCCCGATGCAAAGAATCGTCCAGCCCTTAAAGCAAATGGGAGCCCAGATTATGGCCCGCCAGGACGACTCTCTGGCCCCGTTGGTGGTCCGGGGCGGCGGCCTAAAGGGCATTGAGTACAACTTGCCCATGGCCAGCGCCCAGGTGAAGTCAGCCATCATGCTGGCGGCCCTGTCCGCACAAGGCGACACCGTTATTCACCAGCCAGCCCTCTCCCGGGACCATACCGAGCGAATGGTCACGGCAATGGGCGGAAGGGTTGAAGAGAACGGCCTGGACTTGGTCATCCACCCGACAAGTCTGAAAGCCGTGGACATTACCGTACCCGGCGACATCAGTTCGGCGGCATTCTGGATTGTGGCAGGCCTTTGCCAGCAGAATTCACGCATCCTGATTCGCGGAGTGGGCATGAACCCCAGCCGAACCGGAATCGTGGACGTGCTCCAAGAGATGGGCGCAGGTAGCGGACTCTTGTTGGTGGACCAACGGATTGAAGGTGGAGAACCGGTGGCCGACCTGTTGGTTTCCCCCGCGGCGTTGCACGGCGTTGAAATCGGCGGCGACATGATTCCCCGGATTCTGGACGAAGTCCCGATTCTGGCGGTAGCTGCCTGTTTCGCCAGCGGCGACACGGTGATACGGGACGCAGCAGAATTGCGCGTGAAAGAATCCGACCGCATCGCAACCACGGTGGCAGAACTGTCCCGCTTGGGAGCCAACATAGAGGCCAGGGAAGATGGCATGGTCATACACGGAACGGGCAAACTCATCGGGGCCGACACCGAGAGCCACGGCGACCACCGACTCGCCATGTCCATGGCCGTGGCAGGACTGCTGGCCGAAGGTGAGACCACGATCCACGGCGCGGCCGACGCCTCGGTGTCCTACCCAGAGTTCTGGCAGGACTTAGACCTGCTGCTCCAGGACGCTAGGTAGCAAGATTGCCCGATGCGACTCCTGAAACGCCCCTATTGGTTGTGCTATCTGGGCCGTCGGGAGTGGGCAAGGACGCCGCCCTGGCCGAACTCCGCAAGCTGGACCGGCCTTGGTATTTTGTGGTCACCGCCACCACCAGGCACATCCGACCCGGAGAAAAAGACGGCACCGATTATATCTTCCTGGACGAGGCCACCTTCATACGCATGAAGGACAACAACGAATTTGTGGAGTACGCCCAGGTCTATGGCAATTGGTACGGGGTGCCCAAGAGCCAGGTAACATCCGGCCTAGAGGCTGGCAAAGATGTTATCTTGAAAATTGACGTTCAGGGCGCGGCCACGGTCAGAGGAATGGCCCCCGACGCATTGTTCATCTTCATGGTGCCCAGTTCGTTTGAAGAGCTGCAAGAACGTTTGTCGCAACGGATGACCGAGTCGACCCCGGAAATGGAACTGCGGCTGAATACTGCGGCCGATGAGATGAAGCAGGCCGGCCAATTCGATTACCAAGTTGTGAACCGCACGGATAACCTTGACCGGGCCGTGGCCGACATCGACGGCATCATTACCGCTGAACGGAGCAAGCCCGACCGAACCCCCGTCCGCCTCTTGTAACGATTGCTATAATTGCCTGACCCATACGGAGTCACTTCCCGGACTCCGAAAATGGCTCCCACGATGGCATTGCCCCAACTGGAGAACCCATGACCCAACGCCCGGAAAAAATAGAGATCAGGCCTCGTCTTCCCGAATGGCTCAAGGTCAAGATGCCGGGCAGCCCCCGTTATCTAGAACTCAAGAATCTCATGAAGAGCCAGCAGTTAAATACCGTCTGCGAAGAGGCCCATTGCCCTAACATCGGCGAATGTTGGAACCGGGGCACCGCCACCTTCATGATTCTGGGCGAGATTTGCACCCGGCGTTGCCACTACTGCGCGGTGACCACCGGACGACCCAACGGCCTGGACCTGCAAGAGCCCAGGCGCGTGGCCGAGGTTGTGCAGACGATGGGGCTGAACTACTGCGTGATTACCTCGGTGAACCGAGACGACCTGCCCGATGGCGGCGCCCACATCTTCGCTTCGTGTATCACCAAGATTCGCGAGAGCAGTCCCAATTGCCGGGTTGAAGTGCTGATACCCGATTTCGGCGGTTCGTGGCCCGCACTAAAGAGAGTAATTGACTCTGGGCCTGCGGTCTTGAACCACAATATTGAGTCCACCGTGCGCATCTTCCCCAAGGTGCGACCCAAAGGCAATTACGAGCTTTCTCTGGAATTGCTGGCCAAGGCGAAGGACATCAACCCAACGACGGTTACCAAGTCGGGCATCATCTTGGGCATGGGCGAGACCACGGACGAAGTCTTGGAGACCATGGCGGACTTACGAAAGGTGGACTGCGACCTGCTGACCATCGGCCAGTACCTGCGACCCTCGCACCGGCACGTGGCCATCGACCGTTTTTACCGACCCGAAGAATTTGAAGAACTGCGGAAGGCCGGGGAGGCCATGGGGTTCAAGCACGTGGCCTCGGGTCCGCTGGTGCGCAGCTCTTACCATGCCGACGAGCAGCACGACGCGGCGTATCTGGGGTTGCCAGTTTAAGCGTCCCTTAACTTCAGGGTGATCTTCACGTCGTCGATCTTTTCCCAGCGGAACTCTGGTTCCAAGGCCAGCACCCGTTCCGGCTCCACCGACGCCCACAATGCCGCGCCACTCCGGGCACCGGCCCGCTGGGCGCATTCGATGTCCCGGTGACTGTCTCCCACGAATAGACATTCCCCTGGCGAGACATCCAAAGACTTCATCACGTCTTGGAGTCCAGTCGGATCTGGCTTGGCAGTCATTCCGTCACCAAAGAACTGCGCCCGGTCAATCACGGTGCTAAGTTTGGAATGCTCAAATTCGGGCTGCCCGAATATATGCCGTTTGTCCGACAGAATCCCTGTGCGGTAGCCGTTGTCCTTTAGTTGTTGCAACAAGCTGGCGACTCCAGGATACAAACGATGTTCCTCCCAAACGGCGGCGTGGTAAAAACCCATATAGGTGTCGACAACAGTCTTCTGGTTGCCATGAAAGAACCAGGCAAGATGCTCGAAGAAGGGGCGGGAATACTCTTTGCCAATGTCGGCGGCAATGGGACGTGGATAGCCCAATTTGTCGGCGGTCCGTTGCATCAGGCTCAGATGGATGTCCCAACTGTTCCACAGCGTCAGATCCCAGTCGAACACCACCGCCTTTAACTGCATGTCGTCGTTATCTTGCAATAAACCTTCTCAATTATTCACGCCTGATTAGGCAAATTCTACACTACCCCTATCATGACATCACAGCCGTCAGTTCGAAGAGCGATTTGGAAATCAACCGAAATAATAGTTGACAATACAACTTCTTGCCCGTATAGTTGCTCTAATATACTTGCACATGCAACTAAATAGCGCCTGGAGGCACGATGAAGACTCGCGGAATTAATCACCTGGCAATGGTAACCAACGACATGGAAAAAACTGTCCGCTTCTATAGGGACGTTATGGGATTCCCCCTGGTTGCGGCCATTGGCAACAACCCCAACGGACTGAGGGCCAGGCACTATTTCTTCGAGACCGGCCCGAACTCGACCATCGCCTTCTTCGAGTGGGCGGGGGCCGAGGACTACCACAAGCCCGCCGGACTGGAAGCATCGGGCCAGATTCAATTCGACCACGTCTCCTTCGACGTTGAGACCGAAGACGAGTTGCTGGAACTACAGGCGCGCCTGGCCGCAGCCGGTCAGGAGGTAACCACGGTGGTTGACCACAACTTCATCCACTCCATCTACTTCCACGACTTCAGCGGCATCGCCTTGGAGGCCTCGGTCTGGATTACCAATCCCACCGGCAAGGTGCCCGACTACTCCAACAAGGACGTTTTCGCCGACCGTAACCCGGTACCCGCGCTTCAGGAAGAGATGGACAAGGCCCGCTTGGTCGAGTCTAACAACTAACACTTCTCGCCTGACAAAAGGTAAAGTTAAGGGGATGGCCAATAGGCCATCCCCTTTTTTGTCGTCCACCAAATCTCGCGACTATGGAGAGACGTTAAGGACATGCAGCAGAGAGCCAATCTAGTAATCGTCAACGCCGACATATTGACCATGGACCCATCAAACCATTTAAACCCTCAAGCTCAGGCCGTGGCGGTGGCCCAAGACCGCATACTGGCCGTCGGTACCAACGACGAGATAAAAGCATTGGCTGGTTCAGACACCCAGGTGATTGACGGCCAGGGCCTGACGTTACTGCCCGGCTTTATCGACTCCCATCTACACCTGCTGTCCCTGGCCCGCACCACCCAGGAACTCGATTGCCGACCGGACAAAGCTTCCTCAGTTGCCGCCATCGCCCACCGCGTCTTCGAGTGGGCGCGCATCGTCCCGCCGGGTGAATGGGTGCGCTGTTACGGCTACGACGACCTGGCCCTGGAAGAGTCTCGGCATCCCAATCGCTACGATTTAGACGACATCTCACCCAGGCACCCGGTGCGCCTGGAGCACCGCTCCGGGCATGCCACGGTGCTGAACAGCGTGGGACTCCAAATGGCCGGTATCAACGCCGACACGCCGGACCCGGTGGACGGGGTAATCGAGCGGGATGCCAATGGCGAGCCCACCGGCGTGTTGTTCGAAATGTCCGTCTTCTTGTCCCAACGGGTAGACAGCGGCAGAAGTCAGAACAAAATGAAGCAGGGCGTGACGGCGGCCAACCGGTTGCTGTTGAGCTACGGCATCACATCGGTGCAGGACGCTGGCCCGAATAACGGCCCCGAGCGTTGGCAGGCTTTCCGCGACCTGATTGATTCTGAAACCCTGCAAACCAGAGTAACCATGCTGGCCGGAGCCGGACGCCGATCAGACCTGTCCAACGCCGGTCTGTCTTGGGGTTCGGGAGACGACAGCCTGCGATTGGGCCACGTTAAAGTTATGTTAACCATGACCACCGGCGCGCTACAGCCCAGTCTGGAAGAACTGCGGGGGATTGCGAGCGAGGCTTGCCAGGCTGGATTCCCCATGGCGGTGCACTGCGTGGAGCAGGAAGCAATTATTGCTGCTGCTCAAGTAATTGCTGAACTGCCGCCGCTGCCGTCCCGCGTCCCGCCCCACCGGATTGAGCACTGTTCGGAATGTCCACCAGAGGTATTGGCAGCCGTGCAACACAGCGGGGCCTTGGTTGTCACCCAACCGGGGTTCATCCACTGGAACGGGCCCGGCTACCGCAGGAACGTCGAAGCTGAATTGCAGCCCCATCTCTATCCCATCGGGGCCATCGCAGGGGCTGGAGTGCAGGTGATATTTGGCTCGGACTCTCCGGTGATTAACCCCAATCCGTGGCCCGCCATCCACAGCGCCGTAACCCGGATTGACTATGCGGGCCAGCCTTTCCCAGAAAGCAACGACTCGGGCCGGGTCAGCATCGAATCAGCCCTGGGTATGTATACCTTGTCGGGCGCAGAGTCCGAGGGCACCCATGCCGACAAGGGCTCCATCACAGTCGGCAAGCTGGCCGACCTGGTGCTGGTAGACGCCAACCCGCTCTCGGTAGACCCCGATGGCCTGAAAGATATTAAGGCGAGGATGACGATGGTTGGGGGCAAGGTGGTCTGGGAGGGGCGGGGTTAGGGGGATGAGGCCTGGTCTCCCAGTCAGCGGGTTCCCCCATCCTAACCTTCCCCCTTGCGAGGGGGAAGGTACTTGTTTGGTTGGCGTTTGAACTGTAGGGGCAGGTTTTAAAACCTGCCCTTGCTTGCATTTACCAAATCTCTGGAATCCAAACAATTTGTCCCGTACCGCTCATCATGAGGGAATTCCACGGGGGGGTGGCGATGTGCGGGTTGGCCTACCAAGAGCAGGGCGGGTTTGAAACCCGCCCCTACAGGCATCTACCGGACTTTGACGACCTACACCAAAATCCACCAACTCCGCTCATCCTGAGCTTGTCGAAGGACACCCCGCCAGCAACTAGCCCAACCAACCCCAGAAAACCCGGCTGAGCCGGTTAGCGGCGGCGGGCGGTTACGTAGTCGGTTAGGTCTAGTAGGGAGCGTTTGGCGTCGCAGTCGGGGAGGACTTGGAGGGATTGGCGGGCTTTGTCGCAGTAGTCTTGGACTACCCGCTCGCTGTCAGGCAGGATGGTCGAGTTGTTGATGACCTCAAGCACCTTCTGCAGCTTGGTTTCGTTGGTGGAGTCTTTAAACAATGCTGGCACCAGGTCGTCGTTGGGGTAACGCTCCAGCAGCATGATGGTCGGTAGGGTCAACACCCCGTTCAGCAGGTCGCTGCCCACCGGCTTGCCCAGGTCAGACGGGTCGCCCTGGAAGTCCAGCAGGTCGTCGCCCACCTGGAAAGCCATGCCCAGGTTGTAGCCATAGTCCCGTAAAGCCTGAACCTCAGGCTCGGTTGCCTCACCCAATACTGCGCCTGACTCGCTGGCGGTGCAGAACAATGACGCGGTCTTGCGATAGATGCGGTCGTTGTAGAGGTCTCGGGCCTGGGCAGCGTCGAAGGCGGTGAAATACTCCATCAACTGGCCGCTGGCCAGCTCCATAATTGTCTCCGAGAACCGGCGAATGACCCGGATGTTCTGGGTGTCGCAGACAAAGGTGGCCGAGGTGGCGAAAACGTAGTCGCCAAAGAGCACCGCCACGTGGGGGTTCCAGCTATCGCTCACGGTGGCACGGCCTCGGCGTAGCGGCGAGTTGTCCACTGTGTCGTCGTGGATCAGGGTCGCCAGGTGCAGCAATTCCACCGCGCTGGCCATCAATACGGGCCGGGCCGGGTCGTGGGGATGGAACTGGGCCGCCAACAGGGTGATGGCCGGGCGCACCCGTTTGCCGCCAGCTGCGGTCACGTACTGAAGCAGCGGTTGGACGTGGGAAATTTCGGTCTGCGCCAAGCTGCGGAGTTTTTCTTCCACCTTAACCAGTCCTTCTTGGACTGGCGCGTAGATGGATGCGGTGTGTTGGTCTAGGCCGTGGAGCATGTTATTCGCTGGGGGTCCCGCTGCCAAGCTTCTGGACCTCTTCCTCGATGAGTTCCGGGTCGAGCTTAGTATACAGGGGCGATGGCTCGCGCAAAGTTGCCCCGGCCTGGATGCCGTCCACCAGGGCTTGGTAATCCCACTTGCTCTCTTCGATGGGACCGTCGAAGCCAAGGAACTCGTGGACCTTCTGGGAACTGAAGGGCATGAAGGGATAGAGAATGGTCTTGATGCAGTTGATGGCCTGCATGGCCACGGTCAGGCTGGAGCCAGCCAGGTCCCGGTCTTCTTTAATCGACTTCCAAGGGGCCTTGGTGTCCAGGTAGCGGTTGGCCTCCTGGGCCAGACCAAAGGCCTGGGTCACGGCGGCTTTGAACTTACAGTTGTAGAGGCTGTCGCTGACCGAGTCCATGGTCTCTTTGGCGGCGCGGAGCAGGCCCTCATCAACCTCGTCCAGCGACTTGACGCCAGGAACCTTCCCGTCAAAGTTGCGGAAGGTGAACGTGAGCACTCGGTTGACCAGGTTGCCGTAGGTCGCCACCAGTTCTTCATTGTTGCGGCGGACGAACTCGGACCAAGAGAAGTCGGAGTCCCCAGACTCGGGCATGTTAATTGATAGCAAATAGCGTAGGGGATCGGGATCGTACTTTTCCAAGTAGTCGGGCACCCAGACGGCCCAGTTCTGGCTGGTGGAGAACTTCTTGTTTTCCAGGCTCAAGAACTCGTTGGCTGGCACGTCATAGGGCAGATTCAGACCGTTATCGTAGGCCATGATTATGGCTGGCCAGATGATGCTGTGGAAGGGAATGTTGTCCTTGCCGATGAAGTAGTAGGACTTGGTGCCGGGGTTCTTCCAGAAGTCTTCCCAATTGCGGGAACTGTCTTGTCCGGCCCATTCCACCGCCGCCGACAGGTAGCCGATGACTGCCTCGAACCAGACGTAGATACGCTTGGAGTCGTAGCCTTCCAGCGGCACCGGCACTCCCCAGGACAGGTCCCTGGTGATGGCCCGGTCCTTGAGTCCGTCGCGCAGAAATTGGCGAGTGAAATTCTTGACGTTGTTACGCCAGTGGTCCTGCTTCTCTACCCATTCCAAGAGGGGCTTTTCGAAGGCCGACAACTTGAGGAAGAAGTGCTCTGATTCCCGGAACTCGGGGGTAGAGCGGCAGATTGAGCACTGGGGTTCCACCAGTTCTTGCGGATCCAGCGTCCGGCCGCAGGCGTCGCATTGGTCGCCCCTGGCGCGGGAGTTCTGGCAGTGGGGGCAGGTGCCCTCGACGTAGCGATCGGGCAGGTAGCGGTCGCACTGGGCGCAGTAGGCCAGCATCATGTTGTCGGTATAGATGTAGCCCTTATCGTGGAGTGCCGTGAACACTTCGTGAACCACCTTTTGGTGGTTCTCGGTCTGGGTGCTGGTGAACAGGTCGAAGGTAATGCCCATTTGCTCCCAGGATTTCAGGAACATGCCGTGGTAGCGTTCGACCACTTCTTTGGGGGTAATACCTTCCTGGTCGGCCCGGATGGTGATGGGAGTGCCGTGGGTGTCGCTGCCCGACACCATGAGGACTTCGTTGCCCTTCATGCGGTGGTAGCGGGCGAAGATGTCGGCGCTCAGGTAGCAACCGGCGATGTGACCCAGGTGCAGCGGACCGTTGGCGTAGGGCCAAGCCACGGCCACAAATATACGTTCAGGAATACGCTCAGGCAATGGAAAATTTCTCGTTACGATTTACGGATTTAGTGGGCGTATTCTATCATCGGCGGGAGCGGGGAGTCCAAAGGTAGCTGAAATCGGAGATAAGAATTCAGGAATAATAAATGGAATAATTATTGTTTAAATTACAACAAGCATGTTAACATGTCTTCCAAACAGACGAAGAAGGGACGTGAGGCGAAACCGGATGCTGTCATACGATTACTCAGATTTAGAGACATCTCTCGCACCGTATTTTGATTTGTTCCACACTGCGGTTACGTTTGGTTGGAATGAATGGCGGCGTAAATACAAAGATGACGCGAGCATCTTAACTCGCCGTAGTCGAGCCTCAATAGTTAGAGACCACATCCTTTCCAAAGCAATTGCGTTGGTGGCAGACAAGCCTGAGTTAAGAATCGTTTCGTATCGTGGACGTGATTTCATTGTCATTCATGATCAAGTCTTAGTTACGTTCAAGAAACTTGACCGTAAAGGTCGAGCCTCAAATCCGGCAACCGACCAATCCACAAAAATCAACGAGCAAATCCCACTTTCTGGTATGCCTTTAGGTGCTAAATACGTCCAGGCAGGCTACATTTTGGACGTTACCCAAAGCGATTTCCAGGAAATGCGCCTAACCTACCAATGCGGAACCGACGTCTTGTGGCATCTAACGCTTTCGGACGCTAATGTTCCTGCACCAAGGCTTGAAGATGCCCCTCAGCAGCCAGAACGGGTCAGCCGAAATATTCGTCCTAAAATTGAAAAACCGTCAGTCATCAAGTAAATAATGTATGGAAGAATCAACAGATCATATCAACAGGGAAATGTTAACCGTAGCTCGGGAGTCGAGAGGGTTAACGCAAACTGAATTCGCCCGTGCAATAGGGGTTACTCAAGGCATGGCCTCCAAGATTGAGGTCGGTTTAATTCGGGTATCGCCAATGCTGCTCGAACGCATATCCGAAGTATTACATTACCCTGTGTCATTTTTCAGAAACCACGACCCTGTATACGGACCTGGGGTCAGTGAGTTTTACCATCGCAGCCTAAAAAAGGTTTCGAAGAAACTTACTAATAAAATCTACGCTTTGATGAATATAAAGCTAACTCAACTATCCAGAATGCTCCGGAATATTGAATGGGACATGCCTAGGTCGATTCCCATGTTAGATATCGATGATTTTGAGGGTAGGCCTGAAGTTGTCGCTCGTGCGGTCAGAGCGAAATGGCTCGTGCCCAACGGCCCAATTGCTAATATGACCAATCTTGTTGAAGATGCCGGCGGGATTGTTGTCATGTTCGATTTCGGCACCAACGACGTTGATGCAATTAGTCGTTGGTTACCCAATATGCCTCCTGTATTTTTTGTCAACCGGGAAATTCCCGCTGACCGAATGCGATTTACGCTGGCCCATGAACTGGGTCACATGGTCATGCACCGATCGCCTAATCCCTTTATGGAAAATGAAGCTAATAAATTTGCAGGCGAATTCATGATGCCTGCGGACGAAATCAGGTCGAGTCTTCGCAGTGTTTCTCTCCCGGTTTTGGCTGACCTAAAACCCCGTTGGAAAGTTTCGATGAACGCATTGTTATATAGAGCCGTAGACATGGGATTAGTAACGGCGAATCAACAGCGCTATCTTTGGACTCAGATGAACAAGGCCGGTTTACGTCGGAAAGAGCCAGCTTCATTGGACTTGCCGTTAGAGACTCCGACATTACTACCCGAAATTCAGGGATATTACACGGGTGAAGTGGGACTCACTCTGGAGGAATTGGCCGAGCTAGTTTCCCTATTTCCAGACGAAGCTGAGGCAGAATATGTGACTCAATTACGTGTAATCGCCTCAGAATCAAACGAGGATGTATCTAACGCTGTTGCGGAAGCAGAGTTCATCGTAAGAAATCACCAACGGGCAGATGAAGATGATGAATAGCACGCACTTACCTCCATACCCGTTTGACAACCCCTAACCCCACTGATACGATTCTCAGGTTACATAGTTACGATTTCCGCTAAGAACGGGAGTAGTACGGGTACCCTGCCTGAGAGAGCCGGTGGTTGGTGTGAATCCGGTGGCAGAAGGACCCCGAACTCGCCCGGGAGCGTCCCGCCTGAAATAGCAGTAAGGCGCGGCGGTTGACACCGATATAATGTCTTCGAGTGACCAGGCGACAATATCCCGACGAACCGGGACGCCAGGTCAAAAGAAGGGTGGTACCACGGGAACCATACGCCCGTCCCTTCCATTGGGATGGGTTTTTTATTGGGAAAATTTAAGCGGTCTCTAGGCGTAAAACGATGGAATCAACTGGGGAACTAACGGGCGCTGAAATAGTTTGTGAAAGCCTTCTGAAAGAGGGCGCTGACGTAGTCTTTGGACTGCCTGGTGGAGCAGTGCTTCCCTTATATGGTGCACTCTCCAGCTACCCGGCCATCCGCCATATTCTGGTGCGCCACGAACAGGCCGCCGCCATGGCCGCCGACGGTTACGCTCGCGCCACCGGCAAAGTCGGTGTCTGCGTCGCCACGTCCGGCCCCGGCGCCACCAACCTGGTCACCGGCATCGCCGCCGCCCATATGGACTCGGTCGCCATGGTCGCCATCACCGGACAGGTGCCACGGGCCTACATCGGCCGGGACGCCTTCCAAGAAACCGACGTCACCGGCGTGACCCTGCCCATCACCAAGCACAACATCCTGGTCATGGACGTCAAAGATGTCGCCCAGGCCATTCACGACGCCTTCCACATCGCCCGCACCGGACGCCCAGGGCCAGTCTTAGTAGACATTCCCAGGGACGTTTTGTTGGGCGAGAAGGCCGAGTTCGTCTGGCCGGAGACTACCAAGTTGCCCGGCTACAAAATACCCGGCGAGGCCCCAGAGGCCCAGGTTGCCGCCGCCGCCGAACTTATTAACCAGGCCGAGCGTCCCATCATCATGTCGGGACACGGCGTGCTCATCTCCCATGCCTACGGTTTAATGACCGAGTTGGCCGAGAAGGCACAAATTCCGGTGATAACCACCTTACTAGGTATCAGTTCCATCCCGACCGACCACGAACTGAATCTGGGCATGTCGGGCATGCACGGCATGGCCTACGCCAACCTGGCCATCGATGAAGCCGACTTGATTATCGGCCTGGGCATGCGGTTCGACGACCGGGTAACTGGCCGAATATCCGACTTCGCCCCCAACGCCAAGATAGTCCATATCGACATTGACGCCTCGGAAGTGGACAAGAACGTCATGGCCACCGTCGGAGTAGTCGGCGATCTGAACGCGGTCTTAGCGCAGTTGTTGCCCAAGATTCAGGCCAACGTCCACATCGACTGGTTGCGGCACATCCAAGAACTGAAGACCCAGCACCCGTCGCACATCGTCCGCGAGTCCGACGAGCTTTTGCCCCAGTACGTCTTACAGCGGTTGACCGAAGTAACCCAAGGACGGGGTATCGTAGTCACCGGCGTGGGCCAACATCAAATGTGGGCCGCGCAACATTGTCAGTTCACCGAACCGAACACCTTTATCACATCGGGCGGATTGGGCACCATGGGCTTTGAAGTCCCCGCTGCCCTGGGCGCTCAGGTGGGCTGCCCAGACAGTGTCGTCTGGTCGGTCGCTGGCGACGGCGGCTTTCAGATGACCATGTGCGACATCGCCACCGCCGTTGAAAGCGGGGCCGACGTTAAGTTCGCCATCTTGAACAATAGCTCGCTGGGCATGGTCCACCAGTTGCAAGACATCTTCTTCGAGAAGGACTTCGTGGCCAGCGAATATACGGCCAATCCAGACTTCGTGAAGATTGCCGAGGCCTACGGCATCCGGGGCATCCGAGTCACCAAGAAGGACGAGGTGGTGGACGCGGTGCAACAGGCCATGGAGACCGCCGGGCCGGTAATCGTCGACTTCATGGTGAAGGAAGACGAGATTGTCTATCCGTTTATTCCGTCCGGCCAGTCAGTAAAAGAAATGCTCGAAGAACCGGCAAATAAAGAGATTGCCTGAAATGATTCAGACAAATCATAAAGAACAACACACGTTAATTGCCTTAGTCGAAGACAAACCGGGCGTACTGACCAGGGTGGCCAGCATGTTCCGCCGCCGTGGCTTCAACATCGCCAGCTTGGCCGTGGGCAAGAGCGAGCAGCCAGGGCTGTCGCGCATGACCTTCGTGGTCAACGGCGACGACTATACCGTGAGCCAGGTGGCCAAACAGTTGGACAAGCTCATCGACGTTATTGAGGTTGCCGACATCACCAACGAGTCTATTGTCACCCGAGAATTGGCCTTGATTAAGGTCAAGACTACCCAGTCGACTCGCGGCGAAATTATCCAGATCGTGAACCTCTTCCGGGCCAACATCATCGACGTCGGTAGCGAGTCGATGGTTATTGAGATTACCGGCGAAGAGGACAAGATAAACGCCCTGCACAACCTGCTTTCGCCCTTCGGCATCATCGAGATGCTGCGGTCCGGCGTGGTGGCCATGGTGCGGGGTCAAGCCAACGGGCTGGCCAACGGCCACATCCATAACCAGCTAATTGGCAACGGCCACTGATTGTACAACCGAGTCAGACTGACGAGAAGGATTTCACCCCCATCCTAACCTTCCCACTGAAGGGGGAGAGTTAGAGTGGGGGCGTCGCGCAGCAAAAGACAAATTGTTGGAAAGGAAAAAATTGAAATGGTAGACATTTATTACGACAAGGATGCAGACCTAAAGTACCTCGCTGGCAAGACCATTGGCATGATCGGCTATGGTAGCCAAGGCCACGCCCACGCCCTCAACCTGAAGGACAACGGCCAGAACGTGGTTGTGGGTCTTTACCCCGAAAGCAAGAGTCGGGCAGTGGCCGAAGCCGCCGGTCTGCGAGTGGCCGACGTTCCCGAAGTTGCCAAAGAGGCCGACGTGTTGATGATGGTCATACCCGACCACATCCAAGGCCGCATTTACCGGGAACAGATCCTGCCCCACATTAGGCCGGGCAGCGCCCTGATGGTGGCCCACGGCTTCAGCATCCACTACGGAGAAGTTGTCCCACCGGCCAGTGTTGACGTGATGATGGTGGCCCCCAAGGCCCCCGGTCACCGGATGCGCGAGTTGTTCACCGAAGGAGTGGGCGTCCCCAGCCTTTTGGCCGTCCACCAAGACGCCACCGGCAACGCCAAGGACATCGGCCTGGCCTACGCCAAGGGCATCGGCAGCACCGGTTCTGGCGTGCTGATGACCACCCTGAAAAACGAGACCGAAAGCGACCTGTTCGGCGAGCAAGCCATACTCTGCGGCGGCGTAAGCGCGTTGGTCAAGGCTGCGTTCGACACGCTGGTCGAGGGCGGGTATCCCCCGGAAATAGCCTTCTTCGAATGCCTGCACGAGCTGAAGATGATTGTAGACCTAATGTACCAGGGCGGCTTCAACTACATGCGCTACTCAGTCAGCGACACCGCCGAATACGGCGACCTGACCCGTGGCCCCCGCATCATCGACGAGCACGTTAAAGACAACATGCGCGCCGTTCTGAAGGAGATTCAAGATGGCACCTTCGCCCGCGAGTGGATTACCGAGAACGACGAAGGTCGCCCCCGGTTCACTCCCCTGCGGGAAGCCGCCCAGCACAGCCAAATCGAGGACATCGGCAAAGAACTTCGCTCGATGATGCCCTGGATGGACCCCAAATAGGTAACCGGCTCGTCGGCCTTTCATATTAATTCAAGCCGAGAAATCCGGACCGAATCCGAAACAATAATTCACCGAATCTGAGCATATCGGCAAAACCAATCACACGGAGCAACATGATGAGGAATTTGGAGGCGCTGAGTGTAGTCCACCATCGCCCGCTGGTCCTGGCAGGGCTGGCGGCGGTGGACTACGCGACCCTGGCGGCCCTTTCTGAACACCGCAGTTAGCGGAAACGGCACGACCAAATTAATAAAATCAGAAAGGGATTAGGAAACAGAAATGGCTAAAGATAGAGTATTGCTCTTGGACACCACTCTCCGCGATGGAGAGCAATCGGCCGGCATCGGCATGACCGGCGTTGAGAAGATGGAAATCGCGCGTCAACTTCAAAAGTTGCAGGTAGACATCATCGAAGCAGGCTTCGCCGCCAGCTCCCCTGGCGACTTTGAAGCAGTGTCCAACATCGCCAAAGAGATTGATGGTCCCATCATCGCCTCCCTGGCCCGCGCCGTCATGGACGACGTGGAACAGGCTGCGCGCGCCGTGGAGCACTCCAAGCGGCCCCGCATCCACGTATTCCTCTCCTCCTCAGAGATCCATCAGATGCACCAACTGCGCAAGAACCGGGAAGAAGTCATGGAAATGGCCGTCGCCAGCGTGGCGCGGGCCAAGAGTCTCTGCGACGACGTTGAGTTCTCCCCCATGGACGCCACCCGGACCAACCCGGAATATCTGTTCCAGATGCTGGCCGAGGTAATTAAAGCCGGGGCCACAACAATAAACATTGCCGATACTGTGGGCTACGCGATTCCGTCGTCCGCCGGTTTCGGTCAATTGCTGAAGGACGTCCAGGCCAACGTTCCGGGCATCGAAAACGTGGTGATGAGTGTCCACTGCCACAACGACCTCGGACTGGCCGTGGCCAACAGCCTCATCGCAGTCGAGTTTGGCGCACGCCAGCTTGAGGGCTGCATCAACGGCATCGGCGAGCGGGCTGGCAACGCCTCAATTGAAGAAATCATCATGGGCCTCGACACCCGCAAAGATTATTTCAATGTTGAGATTGGCGCCGACACCACCCAGATTTACAACGCCAGCCGAATGGTCAGCCGCATCACCGGCATGGCCGTCCAGGCGAACAAGGCCATCGTCGGCGAGAATGCTTTCCGGCACGCCTCCGGCATCCACCAAGACGGCGTGCTGAAGAACCGTTCCACCTATGAAGTGATGCAGCCGGAACGGGTCGGCGTTCCCGGCAATAGCATGGTATTGGGCAAACTCAGTGGCCGCTCTGGATTGCAGTCCCGGTTGGAAGACCTGGGCTACACGCTGTCCAGAGAGGACATGGCCAAGGTATTCGAGTCATTCAAGGAACTGGCCGACAAGAAGCGGGAGGTTACCGACCGAGACCTAGAGATACTCATGGACGAGGAAAAGCGGACGGCCACCGAGCCCATCAGCTACACCCTTGACCATGTGCAGTTCACCGGCGGCGACCAGGGTATCCCCACCGCCACCGTCAAACTGATTGGCCCCGAGGGTGAGCCCATCACCGACGCTTGCACCGGCAACGGTCCGGTGGACGCGGTCTGCAACGCCATCGACCGGGCCATCGGTAGCAAGTCCAAGTTGGTGGACTTCAACGTCCAGGCGGTAACCGAGGGTATCGACTCCCAAGGCACCGTCACCATGCGCATCGAGAAGGACGGCCGCACCTATACCGGTCGTGGCGCCGACACCGACATCATCGTCGCCAGCGCCAAGGCCTACCTAAGCGCGGTCAACCGACAACTGGCCTCCGATGACGAGTCCAACATCCCCGCCCTGGGCAGCACCCCAGACTAAACCGGGGCTTTCAGCTAGCAAATTAAAAGGGGCCGCCGTTAATGGCGGCCCCTTTTCTTATTTGTAGCCAACAGACTTGAACAGGTTGCCCTCTACATTCCAAATAATATAGAGTGCCCGTAGCCAAAAGGGAGAAATTATAGCTATGAGTAATGAGATTCTAAAAACAATCATGCCGATTGCCGGTTGGCCCGTTGAGCGGGCCAGCGAACCCAAGATAACCGGAGGCATTGATCCCATACTGCCGACCTCGTTCCGCATCGGTGAATCCAGCGCCGCCACACTGGCAGCAATTGGCCTCGCCGTAGCCGATACCTGGGAACTCCGCACCGGCCGCAAACAAGAAATCTCAGTCGATACCCGGCGGGCGACTGCTTCGTTACGCAGTGGGAAGTACATGAAAATGGACGGGGCCGCCGTTTCGACCGAACGCAACACGGTGATGGGCACCTACCCGACCAAGGATGGCCGCTGGGGTTATCTCCACTGCAATTTCCCCAACCACCGGGCCATCGCGCTTAGCGTGCTGGGCGTTTCCGAAGACCGGGCAGAAGTCACCAAAGCGATGGCCCAATGGAACGCTCTGGAGCTTGAAGAAGCGCTGGTCGCCGCCAAGGGTGTTGGGGGAATGGTCCGCACCATGGAAGAATGGGCCAAACATCCACAGGCCGCCGCCATCGCTTCTCTGCCATTGATGGAAATCGTCAAGATTGGCGACAGCCCGCCCGAAAAATTACCCGATGGCGACCGGCCTTTGTCCGGCATCCGAGTGCTCGACCTCACTAGGGTACTAGCCGGGCCAACCTGCGCCCGTACTTTGGCAGAACACGGCGCAGATGTTCTCAAGGTTACCGGAGCCCATCTACCGAACATTGGCTACCAAGAATATGACACCGGCCACGGCAAGCTTTCTACCCACCTAGACCTACGGGAGCAGAAGGACGTCGACACGCTACGAGGGTTGGTCAAAGAAGCTGATGTGTTCTCCCAGGGATATCGGCCCGGTACGCTGGGCAATCGCGGCCTCTCGCCCGAAGAACTGGCGGAAATTCGGCCCGGTCTGGTCTACGTCTCGCTCTGCGCGTTCAGCCACGTCGGTCCCTGGGCATCGCGTCGCGGCTTCGACACGTTGGTACAGACGGTCAGCGGCATCACCAACCGTCAGGGTGAACTGTTCCCCGGCGCGGCACCTGGCCCCCAGTTCTACCCGGTGTCGGCCATCGACTATCTCACCGGCTACCTGATGGCCTTCGGTGCGGTGGAAGCGCTGAACCGCCGGACCCGCGAAGGCGGTAGCTGGCTAGTACGCATCTCTCTGGCCCAAGTCGGACGCTGGCTCGTCGATCAAGGTCAGATTCCCGAAAGCGACCTAAAGAATATTGCGTCGGAATTTACCCCAGAAGAGATTCGCAGTTGGTCCATGGAGAGCGCCACGCCAATGGGTCGCCTCGGGCACCTGGGGCCGGTTGTGCAGATGTCAGAAACAATGCCCCGTTGGGCCAGGCCATCAGTGCCGCTCGGTCACAACCAGCCAGCGTGGCCGGACCGGTAATAGTAGGGGCGGGCTTATAGCCCGCCCTACCCGTCCTCAAACCAATTAGCATGAGCCAATACCACGTCCCCCGTTCCACCTATGGCAGCGATATCCCGCCCGGATAATCATCGCAACACGTTTTCGCTCCGACTCCTCGATGGGTTAGTGGATGGTTGTTCTAGATAGCCGATTGGCAGGAAGAACATATCGGGAGAAACATAGGTCTGAGTAATGGAGAACCCCAAAACGACCTCTGAAATGGCCCAAATGGCAACCGGGACTCAGATGCGGCCGGTATGGTCATCACAGCAGATGTACATCATAGCGTCGATAGCGGGCGTCGTCGGCCTGGGTAATATATGGCGCTTCCCCTACATGGTGGGGCTGAACGGAGGCGGCACATTTATCGTCGCCTATGCAATCTGCATCCTTGCTATCGGGTTTCCAATATTGGTGTTGGAATCGAGCGTTGGCATTCTCACAAACCGAGGTCCGGTGGGTGCCTTCCGCCACATCAACAAGCATTGGGGACCATGGGTTGGTTGGTTTCTTGTAACCCTTACGGTGGCAATCTCTAGTTACTACTTCGTGGTTACGGGGTGGACTCTTGGCTATACGATTGATGCTGTACGTGGAAACCTGGGAACATTCGACGATTTTACGTCTGGGTATTCTTCCCTAGCATATTTTCTGGCAGTGTCTCTTCTAGTTCTAGCGGTAATGTGGAACGGGATTAAATACCTGGAAAAGATAAGCCGAATCATGTTGCCGCTGCTGGTGTTGGGAATTGTTGGCCTGGCGGGTTTCGCTCAGACTCTCGAAGGCGCGGGTCAAGCAAATGACTTTTACTTTAGTTTCGATATGGACCAGTTCCTTGAGCCGCAAACGTGGCGGATGGCTTCAGGACAGGCCTTTTATTCCCTGAGCATTGGTTTGGCTTTGCTCATAACCTACGGCAGCTACACCCCCAAAGGAATCAATATAGTTGCATCCTCCGCTGCGATTGTTGCCACCAACTCTTTCGTCTCTATAGTGGCCGGACTCATGGTATTTCCCATCGTGTTCACGTTCGGTATTACACCAGAAACTGGCAGCCAACTCTCGTTCACTGCCTTCCCAGTAGTGTTTGGCGAAATTGCCGCAGGGCGGGCCATCAGTATCGTCTTCTTTACCCTTTTGTTCTTCGCTGCGTTTACTTCCTGCACTGGAGGCATGGCAGTAGTGATGGCCCCGATACGGGATGAATTCCAGATACCTAGATGGGTTGCAGCTTCGATAGGTGTCGCTGCCGTCACCCTAGTGGGGATACCTTCGGCGCTGAGCTTCACATCCGTCGGACTAGCGGTAAACGGCAAACCTTTCCTCGATATGATGGACCAGGTCACAGGGTCCGGCGTGGTGATTTTCGCGGGTATAATGGGAGCCGCACTAATCGCCTGGCTCATTCCAAAAGCAGACCTGATGGAAACCATGAATTCCAGGTTCTCTAACCTTTGGATTATCATCGTCGGGCGGTTTCTCCCCGTTGGCGCCGCGTTGATCCTGATTGCTGCCTATCTGCTTTGATCTTTGGAAGGCCTGAGGCATGGACTCACCGGAACAGAAGAACCGTAACCCGGTCCGACGATTGGCGATAAATTGGTGGCGACACGTCGGTTTGCTCAGACCAGCTTCATTTGGAAGCCGTTGTCTTGCTTTTGGCCGCGGGCGTTTAGGTGTACCGCCGGGTAGCCCAGTTCCCGGAGTCGACCAGCAAGTTCGGGGAACCCGTTGACCGTGTAAACCTGCTTGGGCGACACAGCCTTAACGTAATCCACCAGTTCGTTGAAGTCGGGATGATCGCTAAAGGGTAGGCTGGCATCGGCTCGGTAATAACCCCAGGGCGCTTCCCCAACGGCCCAGCCAGTCAGTTCTAAAGTCCGCTTTCTGGTGAATCCCTTTAAGGCCTCACGCCGCTTGCCCGGCGGGAACAACAAGACCCAGCCGTCGGGCCATTCACCTTCGAACATCTTCACCTGTCCAGGAAATTCCACCCCAGCTTCCAGATACACCTGGGTGCCCAAGTAGATGCTCTCTTCCACCAGCACGTCGAACCCGTCGGACAGCAGGTGGTGGAGTATTTCTTGGGACTTGCCCAGTCGCCAACCCTGGATAACCGGCCTCTCGCCACGGGACAGCCACATTCTCAGGGTTCTGGATGCAGTGTCCAGCACCTGCTCTTGGGGCGGGAACACGTACTCTGGTCGACCGTAGGTGGCTTCAAGGACCAGGGTGTCACAGGGCACTGGCTCCAGCGGCTCGTTGGTGGGGCTGGGACGGCTCTTAATGTCTCCGGTATACAGCACCCGTTCCCCAGTCTCTTTCGACTCAATCAGCGCCTGGGCCGAGCCAAGACAGTGGCCAGCGGGGTAGAGGGTCATGGTGTAGGCCGGGGTGTCGTATGGCTCGTAGTAGGGGAGCAGAACGGGGTTGGATTTACTGAGGTAATCGCCCAACAGTTTGGCCGTATTGGGGGTTAAAACGGGTCGGGCATGACGTGCGGTATGGTCGGAGTGGGCGTGGGATATTAGGCTAAACTCCCGCTTCCTGGTGGAGTCGAGCCAAAGGTCTAAATCGGGTAGGTAAACCCCGCTCTTGAACTCCGCCTGCACGTACACATCCCCCAACCTAGAATGTCGCCGAGGGCGACGCGGCCAAGTATATCACGCAGGCTTGACGGCATTGGATACGAAAAACCGGCGGGGAGGTGTCTACCGCCAAATTGTGCGGTATAATCGGCTGGGCGCGTTTCTGGACACATTAAATCGCGCTCAAATCTCACCAAAAAAGGAGGGCGTATGCCTGCAGAAGTTGGCGATGTAGCGCCCAATTTCAAGCTTCCTTCCCCCGATGGGGACGTTTCCCTTGGCGATTACAAGGGCAAGGTAGTTGTTCTTTCCTTCCACGTTTTCGACTTTACCGCTGGTTGAACCACGCAGGCTACCTCGTTCCGCCAGGACTACAAGCGGTTCGAAGATAGCAATGCCCAGGTACTGGGTATAAGCTGCGACACTGTTCCCGCCCACCGTGCATGGACGACAGCACTGGGTGGACTGCCCTACCCCGAACTATCCGACTTCCACCCCAGGGGCCAAACAACCCAGGCCTACGGACTATGGAACGAGGAACGCGGGGCCAGCAACCGAGCAGTGATTGTCATCGACAAAGAAGGCGTCGTGCGATTCCGGGAGACTTACGTCCCCGGCGTTCTTCCCAACCCAAGCGCTATTTACGATGTGGTGCAAGGGCTGAATAAGTAGAGGATTCCACCAGTCCTCAGGAAACAAAAAAGGCGCTCCAGAGACTGGAGCGCCTTTTTGTTTGCATTTATTATGTCCGGTCATTCACCAGTCATATCGCGGCTCATATTTCAGAAAGGAAAAAGTCCGCTCTTTCATAAAAAGAGCGGACTTTTAGATATCGCGTAGTTGCAGAACTAACTGCTGGCGGTTATCCGCTGCACTAGATAGCGGAGAGTACCCTTGGGAACGTTGATGGTCACCTCATCACCGACCATGCGGTCTAGCAATGCCTGACCCACCGGCGAAGCTGTAGATATTTTACCGGTTGAAACGTCGGCTTCGCGCACATCAACCAGGGTATAAGCCAGGGTCTTTCCGGAATTGGAATCTTTCAGAGTTATCTTTGCTCCAACTGAGGAGCGGGCCACCTTGGAAGATACGCCCTCAGGGAGAATCTGAGCATTGTTGATGCTGGCTTCCAGTTCGCGAATGCGGAGTTCAATCATTCCCTGCCGGTCCTTGGCTGCTTCCAACGGGGCGTTCTCTCGGAAATCTTTATCTGCCATCGCCCGTTTAATATCTTCTAAGTTATCAGCCCGATCACCCTTCATGTCGTCCAATTGGCCAACCAAACGGTTGTAGCCATCTTGACTCAGTTGAGAGCCGCTGTAGGTCGCACGATTGCTGACCTTGGCTCCTGCGGTGGTACGACGGGTGCGGGGAACACGGAGGTGAGACGCTAAACCGTTAACAATCCATCCTTGGTCTTTCCAATAAGCGAGAAATATTTTGACGGGGCTCAATCGGTGCACAGACTCAGATCCACCGAGTCCAATTTGTTGAGCATATTCCGCCACTTCAATAGGAGATAGGTCGGAAACTTTGCGTTCCCTACCGCACCAGGCAACAAAACGGCCCAGTTCCTGATGTCCTTGCTGGACCGACTTAGCGGTTTTCTTCGCCGCCACAAAGTGAGTTAGGGCTTCTGATAATGATGGGCTTATCTCGGTTGTCACTCAAGTACCTCCACGGTCAGTCAGTCTTAAGTCTCGTTGATGAACGCCGTTGGGCTCCAGGATATTGTGGTTACGTGCCGAAGGGTTCTGAAGGTGTTACCAGAAGGCCAAGACCGAAGTCTCTTGGCTTGAAATGACCGGTAAACCGGCCCATGTGAAGTGAAAATCCACTCCCAAATCATAGCAGTTTCAGGCATTAATGGCAATCTAAAGCCCTTGACCACCGTCAGCCCCCATACCTGGATTTACGATTGAGAACCCGTCGCCAAGAGGGCGACAAGAGACCTACTCATCCTGCCGGAATTAATCTTATGTAAACCTCAAATATAACTTAGGAAGTATATTTTCCTAAGAGATTGCCCGAAAATTACACGGTTTAGGGTAGGTAGCCGGTAACGAAAAATCTTTGACTTGGGCACCACTACGATGTAGCATAGGCACGGCATTAAGCCATAGGCCTGTGCCTTTATTTCCGCGCGTCCAAGACGCGGCGGCACCAACACAATCTTTCAACCAAAACGGGATCAAAAAACATGTGTCCCCAATATCAGCCATCCGCTGGCTCGTCATTAGCCGGCCCCACCGCAGTACCGGCATTCGAAAAAGAACTGCATCGCCTGGTTGCTTTGGCCCGCAAGGGTCACAAGCCCGGCGCACCCTACAACAACCCTAGCAACGAATGGCTCATCAGCAAGATGCACGTGTTGCAGGACCTCCCCGAAGACGAGCAACAGCGTTTTCTAGCTGAGGCCAGCCTCATTAACAAAGAGGCCGAAGAGGCCAACTCCGCCGGTAAAGCGGCCACCAGGGCATGGCCCGGAGTGGTTGTCCGCCTGGACACCGGCGGGTACGCATTTTTCAGCCAACTGGGTGTCGTCCGCAGGCCCGACCTGACCCAATACTACATCGACGGCTTCGCCAAGAACCGGGATGGCGTGGTCTTCAGCCAAGAGAGCCAGACCTTGTTCACCGAGGTCTTCGGATATATCAGCTCTTATATGGAAGAGAAACTGGCGTCTGGCGATACCATGATCCAGACCGACCGCCAGGTGGGCGACGCCCCCGGACGTTCTTTCCACGCCCGCCAATTGCTCTTCGGAACGGAATACATCCAGATTCCAATCATGTGGCGCCAACTCACCTTTGACATAGCCGAAGAGATTATCAGCCAAGAACCCGATATTCTTGAAGTGTCCTTGCCCCATTGGCTAGAAGACCTGGGAATGCCGGAAGAATTGAAGCAGCGTGTCCGCGACGCCGGAGTCACCCAGTTGGTGTTCAAGGCCCCCACGTTGGGCCTGTCACTGCACTTAGGTTTCGACTACGTTGGCGAACACAAGATGGGCCCGCTGTCCATCGCGATGTTCAAGGTTAAAGAAATTGACGGACTGGCGATTCAAGCCGCACTTAGCATGGCCCGTGCCAAGACCCTGGCTGGCCAGACTCGCAACACCGCTCTGATTACTGTAGGGCCTTCTCTACACGGCAAGAGCACCCTGACCATCATGCTCGAGCTGGCCAACAGCGAACTGGCTAAGCGACTCAACTTGAAGACAGACGCCGATGAAGGCGTCTACCCGATGAACGACGATATCGTGATGCTGCAACCTCTAAAGGACCCGATTAAGGTCACCAAAGACGGCAAGCAGTCCACGTTGTACTACGGCATAGACGGCACGGAAAACAATCTCTATGCCATGCCCTTTGGCCTCAACAAAGAACAAGACCCAATTACCTTCGAAGCTGTTCGCGGTACACCAGAGGATCCCAACACCACCGAAACCCTGGAAAATGTGCCGATTGATCTAGACTCATCAACGCCCAATTTCCTTTCCAATCCGGTCCGCAACATGCGGGTTACGCTCTCTCGCACCAGGTTGGTTAATCGAAAAGGGGCCATCGACCTGCTCAATAAAATCACCAACGGCCGGGAAACCGAATCGGTCCACGTGCCAGTAGAAAACACCGACCAGGTCTTTTGGCAGGCCGTAATGCGGCAGAACACCGTGGTGCCGCCCCTACGCCGATTAAGCGCAGAGCAGTACATCCGAATTCTGATGTACGGCGAAGCGGTTCAGATGGGCGCGGCCATTGGGGCCATCGGCCAACCCTACGTAGAGTATTTCTCCGACCCGTTCATCATTGGACTGGAAGACGAGAACGCCAACATTCTCTATAACATCGTCAAAAAGATTGAACAGGGCGGTCTCAATCAGCAGTACTTCGTCTTTAACACCGGCGGCGTGGGCGCTGACACCAATGCCCAGGCCAGCGGCGCTCTCTATAAGAAGATTCCTCGAGAATTAACCCTGATGTTGCAGGAAGCTTTGCTGCGCGACGCGGTGAAGTTCGAATACGAACCCGTTCTGGGCTCCGATGTCGCCGTCGCCATCGTTGACGCGACTGGTAAGGAAGTTGTTGACCTTCGGACCGATTGGCTACCCATGAACATCTATGGCGCAGATGATTTCTCGCATCGCATTACCGAGCTAAGCCGCCGCAGGTTCTACGGAGAGAGCTCGAAAGACAAAGCAGGCATTCTCCGCTACACCAAGGTGGTGAACGACCTCTACGACTTGTCAGACATTCCTGCTCCCACCAACGAGCGGGAGTTGACCTGGTTACTGTCCTTCTTCTGGAACGTTGACCAGGCTTATGACACCATCGCCGAGCTAGAAACTCACCGTGGTGAGGGCAGCGCACCCGATGCCGCCATTGCGAAAACGCTTCAAGAGATGTACACCAAGGCAGCCGAAAGCGGCCTTAGTCTGCCCAGCGTCAGCGCGGCAGCGTTAAGCTCCCTAGGCATCCAAGCCTCGTAGCTCTCACCCAACTAACTGAACGACAAGCTGAATGACAGGATTTCCGTTGGAACAAGATTCCGGCGAGGCCTGTCATTCTTGGTATTCCCCCTTATTTTTTGGCGTCTGCATCTGTTAGGACGCCGCTTTCTTTTCCCTTTGCACCCTACGGTTTTAACCGCTACTTCTGCGGTGTATACTTACCGCCATCGAACCGGAGCCCGCCCGGAGCCCGCCCGGAGCCTGCCCCGAGCCCGCAGTAATATCCGGGCCGGTTAACACCGTTCCCAGTGGACCCCAAGCCTAATAGAACCAGGATTCTCGCTGACGACTCAGGAGCGCGCAACATGAAAGCAATACAGATTACCGAATTCGGCGGCCCCGAGGTCATGAAGTACCAGGACGTGGCCGACCCGACACCAGGCGACGGAGAAGCATTGGTCGAGATTCAGGCCGCTGGCGTGAACTTTACCGATGTCTACAGCCGCCAAGGCGTTAACCCCGGCCCACCCTTGCCCCGAATCATCGGAGTGGAAGGCGCTGGCGTGGTCAAGGCCATTGGCGCTGGTGTGACTGAAGTCAAAGTCGGCGACGAAGTCACCTACTGCACCGCCCCCGGAACGTATGCCGAGTTGGCTGTTGTGCCCGCCTGGCGTTTGATTAAGCGCCCCAGCGGTGTCGATGCCAAAGCCGGGGCGGCAGCCATACTCCAGGGGATGACCGCCCACTATCTCTGCCACTCCACCTATCCCGTGCAGAAGGGCGACCGGGTCATCATCCACGCCGGGGCTGGCGGCATGGGCCTGCTGCTGACACAGATGGTCAAGCGGTTGGGCGGATATGTGTTCTCTACTGTCTCCACTGAAGAAAAGGCCGAGCTATCCAAACAGGCTGGCTCAGACCACGTAATCCTCTACACCCAGCAGGACTTTGCCGAAGAGGTCAAGAAGGCCACCAACGGCGAGGGCGTACAGGTAGTCTACGACGGAGTCGGCAAGACAACATTCAACGGCAGCATCAGCTCCCTGGGCCGACGCGGACACATGGTGCTCTACGGCGCGGCCAGCGGAGCGCCCGACCCAATTAGCCCCGGCATACTAGGAGCGGGATCTCTGTCGCTTACCCGTCCCGGGTTGGGCGACTACACCGTGAACCGGGCCGAATTGGAAAAGCGGGCTGGCGACGTGCTGAGCTGGGTTAGCTCTGGCGAACTAAAACTCAGAATCGGCGGCGAATTTCCGCTATCCGAGGCATCAGAAGCCCACCGGCAGCTGGAAAGCAGGGCCACAACTGGGAAACTCCTGCTCATACCTTAGTAACCAGAGAGGCGTGGAAAGTCGCGCCATTTCCCGACTCTCCATCACTCTATTATTTGACCAGGAGATAATTGTTGACCAAGTTGGTCGACTTTAATATAATTGCGGCAGGCGACCCCCATTAGGAGGCATACATGCCAGAACCCACCGTCACGGTAGAGGCGATTTACGAAGCGCTAAAATCTGTGTATGACCCAGAAATTCCGGTCAACGTAGTTGACCTTGGTTTAGTCTACGACGTCCAGGTAACCGAATCTGACGTCTACGTGCAGATGACCCTCACCTTCCCCGGTTGCGGAATGGGCCCGTACATTGGCCAACAGGCTGAATGGGCGATACAAGAACTGGACGGCGTTGAAGAAGTACAGATTGAAATGGTCTTCGAGCCGCCCTGGTCACCGGAGCTAATCAGCGAAGAGGCCCGCGCTCAACTGGGCATCTAACCCGCCTCTAGCCTGATAACGTAATCCAATACCCAGAGCCGGGAGCAATAGCTGCCTGGCCTGGGTTTAAATCCCCAGCGCCACCATCTAACCCGTTTCCCATCCGGAGGACTCCATGCCCACGCCCCAGGAAACCGCGCGCCTGGAACAGATCAAAAAGTCCTGGCAGCAAAAACGTCAGATAACGGACCGTCTTGGCAAAATCAAGACCAAAATTGGCGTTTACAGCGGTAAGGGCGGCGTCGGCAAGACCACCGTCGCCGTTAATCTAGCGGTGACCCTGGCCAAACAGGGCAACAGCGTCGGACTGCTGGATGTGGACATCGACTGTCCCAACGTTGCCAAGGTAATGGGCATCACCGAGAAACCGGACTACGTTGATGGCCAGATTATCCCCGCTGAGAAATGGGGCGTTAAAGTGGTCTCCATGTCCTTCTTTCAAGAAAATCAGGACGAAGCCATCATCTGGCGCGGGCCCATGATTCACAACGCCATCACCCAATTTCTACAGGCCACCGACTGGGACGAATTAGACTACCTGGTCGTAGACCTTCCGCCGGGCACTTCCGACTCTCCGTTAACGGTGATGCAGAACCTGCCCATGGACGGCTTCTTAGTGGTCAGCACACCCCAAGACTTGGCCAACCTGGACGCCAAGCGTTGCATCAACATGATTCGCAAGTTGAACCTGAACGTCCTTGGCGTGGTCGAAAATTACACTGGGGAGATATTCGGACACGGCGGCGGAAAGAACCTGGCCGAAGAGGTTGAAGCTCCATTCCTCGGCGAGATAGCGCTGCGGTCAGCTTACCGGGACTCGTCCAAGCCTACGTCGCTACTAGACGATTCGGTGGGCGAAGAGTTCGACGCTGTGGCTAAGGCACTAAAAAAGAGCCTGAAAGAATTCGGCTCAGAAGCAGCCTAAGCGAGTCTGCAAAATTCGGGGCTGCGTGCCCCGGACTTAATCGTCAGCAGAGATTTGGGCTTCGACGGGTTCTTCCGTCTGGCCCTTTTTTCTTCGCCTACGTGGTGGGCGTTCCGGCGGTGCATCACCCGAGGTGATGCTCATCAGCAGTTCTACTTCCCGGTTCATGGCCTCTTGGGAATAACCGCTGCCTTCGCCCATTCTCCGAAACTTGTGGTAGCGCTTCTTCAACAACTTACCCTGGGACAACTTAGACAGTTGGGTAATGTTGGTCAAGATAGCCGCTTGCAGCGCCGCAGATGCCTCGCGTGGGTCGTTGTGAGACCCACCTTTAGGTTCCGGGACAATCTCGTCGGCGATGCCAAGTTCCTGGCAATCGGCTGCCGTCAGCATCAGCGCCTCGGCAGCTTCACGGTCCAACATGTGGTCATGGTGCGCGGAGCCCAATGTATGATTCAAAGAGATTGGCGAATAAATGGCGTACTGCTGCATCAAAATGCGGTCGGACAGCCCAAGGGCCAACGCGCCTTCGCTGCCACCCTCGCCGATGACCACGGAAATTACCGGCGTGGGAACATTAAGCATCGCGGACAGTGTCTTCGCAATCGCGTTTCCAATGCCCTGTTCTTCGGCTTCAAGTCCGGGGTCCGCGCCCTGGGTGTCGATTAGAGTAACCAGAGGCAGCTTGAAACGAGATGCCAGGTCAATCACGCGCTGGGCCTTACGCAGGCCGTCAGGGTAAACGTGATACCGCTCACCCTCTGCCAATGGCCTCCGTTGCTGGCCGATGACGGCCACGGGCTCGCCGTTCATGAATCCCAAGCCAGCAACAATCGACCGATCATCACTGTTCAAGCGGTCGCCGCGCAGCTCGATGAAAGGATCCAGCATTAACCGGAAATACGCAGTCGCCTTGGGCCGCTCTGAGTTCCGGGCGGCGGTAACTGCCTCCCATGGCTCAACTTCGTCGCACTCCTCAGATTCCACCTTTAGCAGGGCCTTGTGGTCGGTCTTCCCCTGCTTTTGGGCAGTGAGAATTTTCAACAGCGAAGCAAGCCTCGGCTGCAAATTCTCCCGGTCCACAATGTTGTCTAGAAGCCCATGGCCCACGTGGGCCTCAGCGGTGTGGGCATCCAATGGCAGAGGCATCTTGGAGACCTCACGCAGGGTACGCAGCGGAGAGAGACCGATTAACGAACCAGGCTCTGCCAAAATCACATCGGCCAGGTTGGCGAAGCTGGCGTAGGCCTGCCCGGTGGACGGATTGGCCAAAACCACGATGAACGGCTCTGCCGCCTCACGCAGAACGTTGGCGGCAGTCACCGTCTTGGCCATCTGCATCAGAGACAAAACGCCCTCTTGGACCCGAACTCCACCGCCTGAAACAATGGCAATCGCCGGTAGTCCGCGGCGGGCAGCGTTCTCAAGGGCCATGGCCACCTTCTCGCCGACCACGCTGCCCATGGTCCCGCCCATAAAGCCAAAGTCCAATACGATGAGCATGGTCTCGGTATCATCGATTCGGCATCTGCCGGCAACTGCGGCTTCGGTGAGGCCAGTGCGTTCTTGGTCTTGGGAAAGGTACTTCTGGTAGCGCCCTCGGCGGGAGAATGAAATGGGCTCCACCGAACTCACGTATTTGTATGATTCCTTGAAGGTACCTTTGTCGGCCAATAGCTCAATGCGTTGCCGGGCGGTGACCGTGTAATGGAAGCGGCAAAACGGACAGACCCGGTAGGTGAGGTACGAGGGGGAGTCGCTGATTGGCTCTTCGCAGAACAAACAACGGTCATGAAGTACCGATAAATAGGTACGATTGGTATCTGCTTCACGGCCAAAGAGATGGACAAGGAAGTTGGCCAGGTTGCGCAAAGGTGTCCTCCATGGATTTACGAGGGCGGGTCACGTAACTCGCGTGGTTCGAGCGTCTCCCGCGCCGTGCCTCTCCCATCATACAAAAACTACGCTGATATTGAAATCCTGAATAGTGCTATTTGTCAGGACGATATGCCGGATATCGATTTTCCTTCGGTATTTCGCCGGTAGAGAATTTCCGAAGGAGACATTCTGCCGCGCGTTCGCTGATTATCCCCTTTTCGTCATATCAGCCCGTCTTTTACCAAACCTGGGCCTCACGATTTATCTTGTCGTGGTAAAATTTCCCCGCCGATTAGCTGCAATATGAACCGGCTTTCAATATCCCGTTTATGCTTGGGGTTATTCTGATTCCAACTCCCGCTAAAATCTTCCCAGCCCTTGCTTCCGACATTTTTGCCAGCGTTTTTACCGGGGGTTCTCACCGGCGTTCTCTATGGCGTTCTCAATGGCGTTCTCAATAGAGAGGTCTGGTCCGACCGCAGGTTATCTTTTGGCCCATAGCCCAACACCGCCAGCCAGCACGGGACTCGGCACAAAAAGGCAAAGCAATTTCTGGGTAGTCTCCAAATACCCGGATTTTAAGTATCTGTGGGTTGGCAACTTCTTCACCGTCGGCGCGCAGTGGATTCAGGTGCTTACGGTAGGTTGGCTGGTGCTGGCCATGACCGACGGCAATGCCTTTTTAACTGGCACTGCGGTAGGTATTCGAACCCTCCCAATTCTTCTTATTGGCCCGTGGGTCGGGGTATTGGCGGACCGAATAGACCGTCGGAAATTCGTGATGGTTACTCAAATTGGCATGGCCATCGCGGCTCTAATCTTCGCGTTCATGGTCCTGGCCACCGACTTGGACGCCGACCCGATAAGCGGCCCACTTAAATGGTGGCATGCATTTATCTACATGGGTGTTTCAGGGATTGCCCACTCAATCGTCCAGCCGGTCAGGCAGGCGATGGTTCCGAATACCGTGCCACGGGAGGCGCTAGGGAGCGCATTGGCACTGAATGGCATTGCCCACCCCAGCATGCGCATCGTTGGGCCGTCTCTCGGCGGAATCCTCATCGCCGTCCTGGGCTTCAACTGGAACTTCTTCATTGAAGCAGGGTTCTACGTGACCATTGTCCTGGCCTATATGCCCATGAAGCTGCCTTACCGAGAGCCGAGGTCATCCACCAAGGTGTCGATGCTAGATAGCATGCGGGAGGGTCTGGCCTATGTGGTGAAAGAAAAAACCATTCGCCAGCTAATAGTGATGGCCTTTATTCCCAACCTGGTGTTTCAGCCGGTGGTGTTTGTGCTGCCCATATTCACCACCCAAGTTTTGGGCCGTGGGGCCGACGCCGGCGGCGTGCTGGCTGCGGCGGTGGGCGCCGGAGGGATTGTCGCGGCCATCATCATCGCCACCAACGGGTTCATCATTCGCCGTGGTCCCGCAACGCTGGTGGGTCTGGTTGGCGGGTGTTTCTTCATACTGCTGTTTTCCCAGTCCCACTGGTATTTCGCCTCAATCGGCCTTCTGGCGGGATTAGGCTTTTTCCAGTACATGTTCCGGGTTGGCAACAACACCTTGATTCAGACCATCGTACCCGACGCGATTCGGGGCCGGGTAATGAGCATCTATATGCTGGACAACGGAATTACTCCACTATCGACCATGGTGATTAGCTTCTTCATCTACATTTGGAGCCCAACGGGAACCTACACGGTGCTTGCGTCGATTAGCCTTGTTTTGGCCTTAATGCAATTTGCGTTCTTCAAGCGAGTCAGACAACTCGAGTAATGTGCAAACCCCTACATAACCGACCTGACCACACCGCCGTCAACCAAGATAGTTGCGCCGGTGGTATAGCTGTTTTTCTCCGAGGATAGAAACGTTACCAGGTCGCCCAGTTCTTCAGGACGTCCCAATCGCCCCACCGGAATGGTTGCCGAGTGGGCTTGGAGCAGGTCCTCTACATTTGCTCCTGTTTCTTGGGAACGGGTCTCGAAGATATGCATCATCCGGTCCGTCAGCAGATATCCGGGTGCCACGTTATTCACCAAGATGTTGTCCCGGCCTACCTCATCCGAAAGACTCTTGGCGAAAGCAACCGCTCCCAAACGAGTCACTCCCGAAGTAACCAGGTTGTCGATTGGCTGAAAAACCGAACTCGCCAGTATGTTGACGATGCGTCCCCAACCTTCTTTTTTCATGTGAGGAACGGCTTCGCGGCTCATGCGGATGAAGAACAACAGCGCCATGTCAATGGACTGGAGCCAGACTTCCTCGGTGGTTTCGACAGCCCGGCCCGCCGGTGGACCTCCCGTGTTGTTGACCAAAATATCCAAACGGCCAAAGTGGTCAACCGTCCTCTTCACCAACGTCTGGATATCCGCCAATTGGGAGAGATCCGCAGCAACCGTTAATACTTCCACCCCGGTCGCTGCCCGGATTTCTTCGGCGGCTCGGTCAAGCTCACCGAGGTTGCGGCTGCAGATAACCAAGTTTGCCCCCTCTTGGGCCAATGAGTCGGCACAGGCTCGTCCCAGCCCTTTGCTGCCGCCACCGACAATTGCCACCCGGCCTTTTAGTCCCAGATCCATCACAGCCTCCAGCGCGAAAGTGTCAACATGCTACCAACCGGGCCCGGCAGTGGCAACCGCCATTCTTGCGTGCCAGTAAGAGGCCCAATATCCTTGACACCTGTGTGTGCCTGATTTATGCTGGCCCAAGCCTCAAAACAGGTGTGTTTGGGCACCATTAGCCGGTTTCACCCATCTTTCTCTGAGGCCCCTTTAGCCCCTATTCAGCTACATGGTGAAAGCTTGAGCAACATAGACCGGATTCTGGAAGGCGCCCTGGACATTCACGTACACTTTAGCCCCGACCCCAAGGTCGAACGGCGGGCTGGTGCGGTAGAAATCGCTTTACAGGCCCGAGATATGGGAATGCAGGGCATCGTGCTGAAGAGCCACGAATACCCCACTCACCCAGTGGCGGCAACCACCAGCGAACTGGTACCGGAAATCAACATTCTGGGCGGCATCGCCTTGGACTATGAAGTGGGCGGCCTAAACTCCTATGCAGTGGAAGCTACAGCGGAGATGGGTGGTCGAGTGGTCTGGATGCCGACCTTCTCAGCCAAGGCTGACCGGGAAACCAAGGGACTGGAAGGCGGAATCTCTCTGTTGGACAAGTCTGGAGCTTTGGTGCCTGAGATTCACCCCATCCTGGAAACAATCAAGTCCCACGACATGGTGTTGGCTACCGGCCACATCTCCACTGCCGAGAGCATGGCGCTGGTGGCGGAGGCCCGCAATATGGGCATTCAAAGGGTCGTGGTAACCCATGCCACCACGATGTCGTTTTGGACTGGAATGACTGTTGAGGACATGAAGGAACTGGCGAGAATGGGCGCTTACATCGAGCACTGCCTGCACGTCGTGATGCCAACCACCCACCGGCTAGACCCCAAAGATTTAGCCAAGACCATCTCGGCCATCGGCCCTGAGAGGTGCATCCTAAGCACCGACTTCGGTCAGGACTTCCATCCGATGCCCGCCGAAGGTATGCGCATGGGCATTGGCACCATGCTACGTTCCGGTATGGAAGAAGTGGAAGTGGGGATGCTGGTGAAGGACAACCCCTCTCGTCTGATGGGAACTTAACCGCTGGCCTAGATAATTAATAAATTAATTGGCTGGGCTTTGGCTAAAGCTCAGCCATAAGACCGGTGTCGTCCCGTCCTGACTGGCATTTACCTTGGCCCAATCGGCAATGCAGTGTCCCGCCACCCAGGCGATACCACCGGCACCCTCCAACAATGGCACCCTTTCTCGCCAGTCTTTGGGCACCCGCAGGTCGGTGAACAAGTCCTGCAATTTCTTCTGACCTTGCATCCCCAATGGTTGGATGCGGTCACCGGGCCGCCATGCCCGCACAGTCGCTGCGCCCCCTAAAGCATTGCGGTCCAGGCAGGCCGTCCAAGCGTCTTCAGACCGAATGGGCTGACTGCCCGCAGTCCCGGTCCGCATCGTTACCTGCCAGGGGCCAGCGGAAACTACCTGCTCGCCGTTAACGTCATCTGGGAACTCAATGGGAAACTCGCCCTCAAGCTCAGGGTATGGACAGTCTGCTTTAGGGCTCCGTGTTAGCACCAACTCCCCATATTCCTGCCGAAGAATGACGCCGCCCGGCAGTTCTAAGTGTCGGCCGCCGCGCTCGTCCAGCGCCAAGCCTTCCATGGCAACCAGATGGCTCTCCCGAAGTCTTGTAGCATCTCCCGTCACCAGTACGTAGCCACGCCGCAGGGCCATGCGCTGCAACACCGGATGCAACGTCGCCATCGCCGGTCTGGCGTAACGCACCTCTTGCTCTGAATGTTGCGCTATATCCGGCCAGACGCGGTCCAATTCCTGTTCGACAAAGTCCAGTTCTTCGGCGGCGGTTCGGGCCAGCCGAACCAAGGCGTTTCGCACCTGGGGGTTGTAGTCCTGGGCCAACCGGGGCATCAGGTCTTGGCGCACCTTGTTGCGGGTGAACCGCCACATATAGTTGCCGCTATCCTCGCGGTAGCTGCGCCCAATCTCGCGGCAGTAATCGACGGTCTGGGCTTTGGTGATGTCCAGCAGGGGACGAAATAACTGCAAACCATTGGCATCGACCGGCCAGGGCCATTCTGAAACTTCGCCCATCCCACGCAGACCGTGCAGGCCAGCGCCGCGAAGCACATGGAGCATCACTGTCTCGGCTAAGTCATCGGATGTGTGGCCCACCGTCACAGCCCTAGCCCCAGCGGCCTTGGCGACCCGAGCCAAAAACGCGTACCGCATCTCTCTGGCTCCCTGCTCAAACGATGAAATTCCGCGCTGTCTCTGGTACTCGTGGGGGTCTTCCTTCACCACAGTACAAGGTAGTCCCAGTTCTTTGGCAACGTCAGCGGCGAAGACGGCATCGTCTTCGGCTTCTTGGCCCCTAAAGTTGTGGTTCAGATGGGCTACGTGCAGGGATAGGCCGTGGGCTTCTTTGAGCCGGTAAAGGGCGTAGAGCAGGGCCGAGGAGTCGGGGCCACCAGATGCCCCAACGACAAGTGTGACACCAGCATTCGAGTAGCCAGCCCTATTTAAGGCGGCAGACACCTGTCGTTCCAAATCAGCAACGATAGCCAAAATATTCTCAGGCTACCGGTTTTCTGGGGATAGGTGGTCGGTGGAGTTGTATGAGGTGAGCCGACGGCCTCGGTCGTCACTATCGAATGTGCATACCGAAGCCAGGTTTAAAGACATGCGGTGGAAGTTCTCCAGGGGTACACCCAGCAACTCGCCGATGATGGAGCGGATGGCGAAGTTGTGGGAGATGACCACCAACGACTCATCTCCGTTGTGTTTTTGTTCGATATCCAAGATGGTCTGCCAGGCCCGTTCGCGGAGTTGGCCCAGGGATTCGCCGTTGGGCATGGACACTTTTTCCGGCCCAGCCCGCCAGGCTTCATAAATCTCCGACCATCCCTGGCGCATTTCTTCGCCGGTTACGCCTTCCAAGTCTCCCAGGTCTAGCTCTTTTAAACCCGGCTTTTCCACAACGGGTACCGGGGCGAGCTTCACCATCTCGTCGGCCACCCGCCGCGTGCGAATCAACGGACTGGTGTAGATAGCAGCATGGCCCCACGCGGCGGCGGCTTGGGCCGTATCCTTGGCCTGGGACAGACCGCGTTCGTTCAAATCGATATCCTCATGGCCCTGGAACCTGCCCAGCTTATTCCATTCGGTTTCGCCATGCCGCACCAGGAAGAATTTCACTAATTTGCCTCGGTCCAATCAGAACCGGAACTCAGGCGGCGCAATTCTACTTCCTCAATCTTTACCCCTTCCATGACCCTAATCGTAATCTTCACGTTATCGAATTCCATGACCTCCCCAACCTCGGGGATGCTACCCAACCGGTCCAGAATGAACCCGGCCAGAGTTTGGTAATCTCCCTCTGGTAGCCCCAGTTCCAGTTCCTCGTTGATGTCGGCGATGGCCAGTCCAGCGTCAATCCGGAAAGCGTCTTCGCCCAGGGAGGTAACCGGCTCTTCCGGGGCTGAGCCCTCTTCCCCCATCTGGCCGACGATAACTTCCATCATCTGCATCAAGGTCGCCAGTCCGGCAATACCGCCGAACTCATCAACGGTAAGCACCAAGCTGTGGCCGCCTTCACGCATCTCGAAAAAGGTCTCGCTAACGCTCTTGGTCTCTGGAACGAAGAACGCAGGCCGCATATTCATGGTCACTGTACCACCGGCGTCCTTCTGTATGCTCCGCATCCCGGCCAGCAAATCTTTCACCGAAAGAACCCCAACGACGTTCTCCATAGTTCCCTGATACACCGGGAATCGCGTGTGGGTATTCTGGGAGTAGATGGGCAGAAATTCCTCTAGCGTAGAACCTTGTTCGATCCAAACAATCTCTGGTCGTGGTGTCATAATTTCCCGCATCTGACGGTCGCCAAAACGGAACACCTTTTGCAAGAGTTCGGCTTCTGCGGCCTCCATGGTGCCGGTTTGGGCTCCGGCGGCAATCATGGTGCGAATTTCTTCTTCGCCCATCTGCGGGGTTACCGCAGAGATACCAAGCACCCGATTGGTCAGGTTACTGAATAGCTGGAGCAGCGTCACAATCGGAGAAAGGGCCTGCTCCACCAATAGGATGGGCCGGGAAACCGTGAATGCAACGCTCTCAGGGCGACGCCATGCCACGTTCTTCGGCATGGTCTCGCCGAACAACAACAAAAAAGTGGTCACGCCAAAGGTGGCTACTAATACGGACAGGGACTTGTTGGAAATTAGGTTCAGGGCCAGCACGGTGGCCAAGGCCGCGGCGGCGGTATTAACTAGGTTGTTGCCCAACAGCACTGTGGCCAAGAAGCGCTCGGGGCGTTGAATAATGTGGGAGACACGCCCTGCGCCGGGCTTGCCACTGCGGACCAGGTGCATAAGGCGCGCCCTGGGGAGCGCGATAAACGCGGTTTCAGTTGCGGAGAAGAACCCAGATAGTCCTAGACATATAATCAATAATGCTAATTGCCATAAATCACCAGCATCCATAAACGGAAGCTACCTCCAACAGCCACGAAAAGTTGCCACTTGGCAATATCGAGCCTGTTCACGATGATAGCATCAGGCGTAAATTAGTGTAAAGTTACACCGAGAACAGCCATTGAGCGAGTACGACCGGTGAGCCGCATTTAACGCACCAGATGCGACACCTGGCATAACCCAGCTAGAATACAGAGACCATGGCGATAAAAATACTTGGCATCGAGACTTCCTGCGACGATACCGCTGCGGGAGTAGTCGAAGACGGCAGCAAGCTACTTTCCAACGTCATTTCATCCCAGTCACAACTCCACGCGATTCACGGCGGAGTGGTGCCTGAAGTCGCGTCCCGACAACATGTCCGCGATTTGGTTCCGGTGTTGGAACGGGCCACCGCCAACGCTGGACTGGGATTAGAAGAGATGGACGCCATCGCCGTGACCTACGGGCCAGGGCTGGCCGGGTCATTAATTACCGGGGTCAACGCCGCCAAGGCCATCGCCTATTCCCTGGGGATACCGTTAATCGGCGTGAACCACCTTGAAGGCCACATCTACGCCTCGTGGCTGGCCCAAAGCAACTTGGAAGACGACCCCGGATTCCCGTTGGCCTGCCTGGTGGCGTCCGGCGGCCACACGGACCTTCTCTTGATGGAAGGACACGGTAAGTACAAATTGGTGGGCCGTTCTAGGGACGATGCCGCTGGCGAAGCCTTCGATAAAGCCGCGCGAATCCTAGGGTTGGGATTCCCCGGCGGCCCCGAAATTCAACGAGTCTCGGAAGGGGCCACGGGCGAAGAGAAACTGCCCAGGGCCTGGATGAAAGACACACTGGACTTCAGTTTTAGCGGACTGAAAACTGCCCTGCTCCATATGGCCCAAGACCGAGGCATCTACCCATCTCCACAGGAAGGTGTGGACCAAGAACGACTAATCCGCGAGTTGGCGGCGGCATTCCAGGAATCGGTGGTGGACGTTATCTCGTCCAAGCTTGTAGATATGGCAGCCAAGTATAAGGTCAAAGGGCTGGTGCTGGGCGGCGGCGTAACGGCCAATACGAGGCTACGGGAAGAGATTATACGCCGGTCACCCTTACCGGTAATTGTGCCGCCGCCAATCCTATGCACCGACAACGGCGCGATGATTGCGGCCTGCGGTTACTTCCAGTATCAACGCGGCGAAGAATCGGCCATCGACATTGACGTTGACCCAGGCCTTCCCCTTGGATAGGGCCCGCTAGTTGGGCGCAGCCTGAGCCTCGCCCACAATTAATTGGCGAGCGGCAAAGGCCGCGTTCACGACCTGATAAATTTGCTCCTCAGCCGTTTCCCCCTTGAAAGGAAACGTAACCTTCACTCCATCGCCTTGGAACGTTACCTCGCCGTCGGGCTTGCTGAAGTAGTACTGGGCCATCATTCCGATTCCCGACAATACGGCCAGGAAGATCAAAAAGGCCACCAAGTCCATGCGAATAAGCGGCACAGTGGGTCCATCAATGCGGCCGGTCAACCAGTAAGCCAGCAGTACGTAGAAAAAGACACCGGCCACCACCATCAACCCACCCTGGAACATCGAGCCCTTGCCGCGCCGGCCCGAATTGACCGCTACGGCTTTGACTTCATCCACCGGCATGAAGACCGTTTCTCGCATGCCGTCTTTCTGTCCAAAGACGATGACCCTTAGGTTGGTTAGCACGAGCATCCGGCCCTGTTCTTCAGGATGTGCCACCAAGCCTTTATCGGTGGAGAAAGTGTGGGTCACCTTCTCGCCGGATAGAAGGGCTACCCGCCTGATACTTGACCCTGAATTAGCCATCACGGCAGACCCGGTGGCAGACCCCGGCAGACGTCCCACGACGGTCTTCCGAACCGCATTGACGTCGCTTGCTTTAGGTTCAAAAGACCGGTGTAGGTCTTTGTATAACCCCTGACGTAAGTCTTGGTAAAGACCACGGCTGAGGCCTACTGGCGTGCCAGGCCGCGTTACTGACGGTTTCTTGGCTTGTTTTGGTGGCCGCTTTAGATGCGGCAATTCTAGATACAAAAATAGCTCCTTCCAACAGCAATACTATCATAGGAACGGCGCGGTACGAGGCCAAATCACACATAAAATCAGGCTGTCACAATGGGTCGACTGGCAAACAAAAATTTTATCTATTCTCCCCAACCAGGCTCATTGTATTGACACTGTGAAACCCGTTTGATAATCTTTCTTACTAAGGGCTGTGATGGAGACGAGTAGGCAGTCGTAGGTGCCAAGCGAGCCTGGTATGGTGAAAGCAGGCGCGCCGAAGCTGACCGAAAATCCCTCCGGAGCCGCCAGTCGAAAATCCTCTGTAGATGAAAGAGGGCAAGTAGACCGGGCCGGGGTTCGTTCCCCCGTTAAGAAAGACGGGACATGTTTGTGTCCTGCTAGAGAGGTCCCGATTCATTCGGGATTATTAGGGTGGTACCGCGGGAATGTAACGTCCCGTCCCTATGTTGGGATGGGGCTTTTTTATTGCCCAAAAGCGGCTCTCCCAGTGCCTTTCTCTGCAGGCGGAATTACTACCTGTATTGGAGGCTGCTTTGGTCAAGCTTAAAGGTTCGGAAATCATCTGCGAAAGCCTGCTCAGGGAGGGCGTCGAAGTCATCTTCGGCCATCCGGGCGGGGCTATTCTTCCCCTCTACGACGCGCTCTGGTCCTATCCCCAACTGCGCCATATCCTAGTACGCCACGAACAGGCTGCGGCCCACGCCGCCGACGGCTACTCTAGGGTCACCGGCAAGGTCGGCGTCTGTATCGCCACCTCCGGCCCCGGCGCAACCAACCTGGTCACCGGCATCATGGGAGCCAAGGCCGACTCAGTCCCCATGATTGCCATCACCGGCCAGGTCTCCCGCGCTTCTTTGGGAACCGAGGCGTTTCAAGAATGTGACATCTGCTCCATCGCCGCGTCCTGCACGAAGCAGACGTTCATGGTAATGAGCCCCAGCGACCTGGCTCCCACCATCAGGGAGGCCTTCTACATCGCCCAGGAGGGTCGGCCTGGACCGGTGCTGATTGATGTCCCCAGAGACGTGCAGCTTGAGCTGACCGAGGCCGAGTATCCCGATGTGGTTGGCATTCCAGTGCCAGAGGTTAATGCAGAAGCGCTCCAGGGCGTTCAAGAAGCAGCCCGGTTAATCAATCAAGCCGAGCGACCAGTAATCATCAGCGGCCACGGCATACTGACCTCTGGCGCCAACCAGGAACTGAAAGCGTTGGCCGAGCAGTCTGGCATCCCGGTAATCACCACACTCTTGGGGCTGGGCGGCTTCCCAGGCGGCCACCCCCTGAGCATGGGTATGCTGGGGATGCACGGCATGTACTGGGCGAACCTGGCAGTGCACGAGGCCGATCTACTAATCGGGGTGGGCATGCGCTTCGATGACCGTGTCACCGGCAAAGTAGACACCTTTGCTCCCCACGCCCGAATCATCCACATGGACATCGACGCCAGCCAGATTGGCCGCAACGTGCCGGTCGAAGTTCCAATAGTTGGCGACGCCAAGGCATTGCTCCAGAAATTAGTGCCGTTGGTGGGTAACACTCCCCGGCCTGATTGGATGCAATACATCGAAAACCTGAAACGGGATCACCCGTCATTGGGCATCCCACCCAGCGATAAGTTACAACCCCAGCACGTAGTCAGAACCCTGAATACTCTGCTGCAAGAGGACCCAGCGACCACAGTTGTCACCGGAGTAGGCCAGCACCAGATGTGGGCCGCCCAATTCTTGTCCTTCAACCAGCCCAACTCATTCGTCTCGTCAGGCGGACTTGGGGCAATGGGCTTCGAGTTGCCGGCGGCGATGGGAGTCCAGGTGGGCAGGCCAGGTACCCCGGTCTGGGCAATCGCCGGAGACGGCGGTTTCCAAATGACGCTTCAAGAGTTGGTCACTGTCTCAGAAGAGAAGCTTCCGGTGAAGATTGCGCTGATTAATAACGGCCACCTGGGCATGGTGCGCCAGTGGCAAGAGATGTATTTCGAGAACCACTTGAAAGCAGTGCCGGTGCCCGGGCCCGACTTTATCAAGTTGGCTGATGCCTACGGAATCGGCGCGGTGCGGGTTACGGAACCGGAAGACGTCCTACCGGCCATGCGACAGGCCCAGGCCCATGACGGGCCGTTCCTAATCGAGTTCGTGGTAGACTCAACCACCAACGTTTATCCCATGGTTCCGCCGGGTGGTTCATTGGCCGACACCCTAGAAGACCCGGCGTTCGCCAAAGGGAATTAACGAGCCCCAGTTCGCCCAAAAACTAGGCCGGGAATTATTGGCAAGAAAAATTGGTAAAATATTACTAGAATAATTACACGGAGCAAGTGGTGGAAAAACTAAGCATCCAAGACGCTTCCCGCCGCCTGAACATCTCCCAGCGCGACGTCCGAGAATACGTCCGGACTGGGGAACTCAAGGCAGAACGCGACCCCAATTCGGAGCATGGCCGCTGGCTGGTAATCATGCCCGAAGACGGCTGGGAAGATAAATTCAAAGCCTACCTGGACAAGCTGGACGCCAGCATTACCCGATGGTGGTGGGCCAACGAAGCCAAGACTGGTTACGTTCACTATCTCGAAGCCACCGGCATCGAGAATGTCGAGCCCGACTACCTCTGCGGACAGCCGTCCAATAATCTCTGGTCCGCCGCAGGCCATACCCAGGACCAACGGTGTCTTGAGTGCCTCATGAAGGCCACCGAACAAGGTCTTAATCTGTTCGAAGAAGAGCTGCCGAACTAGACCGGGCGGCTAGCCCCCGCCCCCAGGCCCGCCAGCGCCGATGCCGGGTTCGGTCATACCCTCGGGGTTGAGTAGTTCGTCCAGTTCGGCGTCGGAAAGATTCGTCTTCTCTTTGGCCATCTCTCTGATGGTGGTGCCTTTGGCCGAAGCCTCTTTGGCGATGGCCGCTGCCGCATCGTAACCAATGGCCGGAGCCAACGCTGTCCCCAGCATTAGTCCCTTCTCCACCATGGCTGGCCCGATGCCGGTGGCCGTGATTCCCTTGACGCACTGCTCGGCAAAGTTGTTGGCCGACGCAGCCAGCAGGGATACCGACTGCAAGATATTGTGGGCCGCCACTGGCATCATGGTGTTCAGTTCAAAGTAGCCGCCCTGACCCGCCAGGGTCACCGAGGCGTCGTTACCCACCACCTGCGCAACCACTTGCACCACTGACTCGGATATCACCGGGTTAATCTTTCCCGGCATTATCGAACTGCCGGGCTGTACCTCTGGCAGGGATATCTCGCCCAGTCCCGCCCGAGGCCCCGAAGCAATGAACCGAATGTCGTTGGCAATCTTGTGCATGCTGATGGCCACCGTTTTCAGCCCGCCGCTGGCTTCAACCAGCCCGTCCAGAGTGGACTGGGCCTGGAAGTGATTGCCCGTTTCCTTAATCAAAACCCCGGAGGCTTCCGATACCGTCTTACAAGTTCGCGCCGAGAATTCTTCGTGGGTGTTAACTCCAGTGCCCACCGCAGTGCCGCCTAGGGCGACCTCGGCCAGGGCCTCTTGTACCCGCTTCATGCGCTGGACGCTGTACTCGGCCTGTCCGGCAAACCCCAAAAATTCCTGTCCCAGTCGGATCGGAGTCGCGTCTTGCAAATGGGTGCGGCCGGTCTTGATGATGGGCCAAAACTCCTTGGACTTCTTGTTCAGTTCAGCAGCCAAGAACTCCAGAGCCGGTATCAGGTCTTCTTTGATGCCCAGCAATACCGCCAGGTGGATGGACGTGGGAATCACGTCGTTGGAGGACTGACCCATGTTCACATGGTCGTTGGGGTGGACCAGTTTGGATCCCAAGTCTCCGCCCAGTATCTGACTGGCCCGGTTGGCGATGACCTCGTTGGCGTTGGTGTTGGTGGAGGTGCCGGAGCCGGTCTGGAAGATGTCCAACACAAAGTGCTCGTCCAGCGCGCCGTCGATGACCTCTTGGGCGGCGGCCACCACGGCATTGCCGGTCTTTTCTTCCAACAATCCCAGCGACATGTTGGTCTTGGCAGCGCCCTGTTTGACCAGCCCTAAGGCTCGAATAAAGGTGCGGGGGAATCGCAGGCCGCTGATGGGGAAGTTCAACACCGCCCGCATGGTTGACGCTCCGTAAAGGGCGTCGGCTGGGACTTCCATTTCACCCATGGAGTCCCGTTCTATTCTCACGTTGGGGCGCGTGGACATGGTATTACCGTCCTAATTCAAGTGTGGTGCCAAAGACGTAGTGATTTTAGCGGCTACAAAGCTGCTTGGGTAGTGTGACGCGAAAAACCGACGCGGTGGCGTAAGCCGGAACCCAGATTGGCCTATGCTTATGGCGCGCCCCCATCCTAACCTTCCCCCGGAGCGGGGCTTTGCCCCAAAAGGGGCGGTTGCCCCAAAAGTCTACCACTTGCCCCAAAAGGCAGGTGGTCTCAATGAAGTGTAATTACCCTTCATTGAGACCACCCTCGTCAGGTGAGATTGGTTTATCTTGCTCGGTGATTAGTTTTTCCATTGTCGCGGTTAACTCAGCCATCTGTTCATCCGAAATTAACTGCTCTATTGGAGCCTCTGTTTCGTTCGGGATATCGGTTGTTCCAGCATCGGTTTCCATTCGTGCCAATACGAAATTAATCACCACGATCATGCCAACGACCCAGACCCAGATTCTTTGGTCATTGTTTAGAGCCCAACGAATAGAATTTCGTACGCCTAAACCAAGCGAAACACCACGAGACGTTTTTAATGGCTTACCACGCCGAGTGGTTCCACCCTTCTTTACTTCTTCCAATACAGCGGCCAGAGATCGAAGGTCTCCAACCGATAACTTCGTACTAGCTAAAAATTTTATAGCCCCTTGCACGAAACTGTACGTACCGTCCGGTATGCGCCCCATACCACCACAATTCGGGCAAGGGCCAGCCCCCGAATTGCGGAATGTTACCGACGCTGTACCTCCAATTCTAAAACCCGTAATGAATGGAATGCCGCAGGTGTTACAGAACGCGGGTAATTGCACTTTAGTTAACTCCCCATCTCAGGGTGGGCGATTGTCTAAGGAATTGCCGAAGGTAATTGGCGCATGAGTGACGTGCAAGCCCTCGGTCAAACCTTATTTTTGTTCGTTTTTTTGTTTCTTGTGACGTTTACTGCCCTCTTCACCCTAATTTGGCGGTGCATGGCTTTGGAGGCGCAAATTAAATCACTCAAGGGCTTCCCACAGGGGTTTGAGCGTGCTCCAGGAATCGAAAATAAATTTCAATGCCACGACCCAGCACACCAGACCCGGGACTCCAAATATTAAGGCAACCGGACCATTTCCTTTGACGGCTATGGCGATGACAACCAAAAAAGAACCGATCACAACGAGAAATAGCGCGAATGCCATGCGGCTTAATGCTTCCTTAATGATAGGCCCGGCATCAGGAACCATCGTGAAAATCATGGCACCAACAAGAATAATAAAAAAGGCCATGACTCCGACGACTTGCACTACATTAGGCGAGTTGCCCATACCTTCTCCAAGATATCATCCGTGCTCAGGGCACGAGTGTGATGATTGCCGCATTTGTCTAATGGGGCGTTGTTGCGGTGATTGGCGGGTTAGTTCTCAGAGAATCCCCATGCCGCTGAATCACTTTGCCAAACGTATTCCTCAGAGCCTTCAGAACGTAGCCAGTAGTTCTCAGCGCGGAGGAGTCTATTCGACTCCTGTAGGAGAATATTCTCGCGTTGAAGCCTGTCGTTCTCGTAACGGTGCGGGTTATCTAGATAGCCAGTCCCATCGTCGTTTAGGATCACAACTAAGCCAACATCAATCGCGTTCTCGATCAATTTATCTTTGGCAAGAATCTTCTGGTCGAAATCGTTTAACTCAGCAACCAATTGATTCATATCTGACGAAGAAATGTCATAACCAGTTACGTATGTCGGGCGGGAAGTCCACGTCATATTCTTTCCTTCCTTCTGGGGTGTTGCCCGGTTGCTTCCGACGGCGGCGGGCGCACCCTAATTCAATTTTCAGTGGCTTATTTAACCTTTTCCGTTTGCGTGGGCTCCACAACTCTGTCCCAGCGCAAGGATTTGCACTTCGGGCAAAGTCCAGGCCGTTGGGCTGTATTTCTCGGCAACCATGCATGCCCACATCTAGCACATTGAAGTGCGGTTACTTGTACATCAGGCATTGCTTCAACTCCTTACTTGTAGTCTACCTATATAGTAGACATACAAGGTTGACATTGTCAATCGGCCTTGCTATACTCTACCTAATGAGTAGACCTAATCAGTGGAGTACAGCAATGTCAACCGAAACGCAGTTCATAACAGCACTAGGCCCGAATGACCAAGACGATGGGGATGAGGGGCGACAGAGGCGTGGTCTTGCGATTTCAGCGTTGACGAAGATTGGACAGAACCAACTAGGCTACATGGTTCCTTCTCAGTCAGGTAAAGGCGATTACATGGTTGCTCTGGGCGATGCCCCGTTCTGCACTTGCCCCGACTTTGAAAGCCGCCAAGCCAAGTGCAAGCACGTTTACGCTGTCGAATTCACCGTGGAGCGTGAGACCGCCTCAGACGGCTCTACAACGGTCACTGAATCGGTTCAAGTCACCAAGACAAGTGAATGGACTATCTACAACCAAGCGCAGACCCACGAAGCGGAGCGGTTCAGTGAATTGCTCCAAGACTTGTGCGCAGGCATACCCAATCCCCCGCAAACAACCGGACGGCCCCGGCTCCCGCTTTCCGATGTTGTCTACAGCCTCGCTTCCAGAGCCTACTCAACCAAGTCTGGACGGCGGCACGCGTCGGAACTAAGAGAAGCCGAAGCCAATGGCGTTATTACCAAGGCTCCTAGTTACAACTCAGCGTTCCGTTACCTTGAGAACCCAGACCTAACACCGTTGCTCAAGTCTCTAATCGAAGAAACAGCCAAGCCGTTGGCAGGAATAGAAGATGATTTTGCAGTGGACTCCAGCGGCTTCTCAACAACCACCTACAATCGCTGGTATGACCACAAATGGGGCAAGGAACGCTCTCGCGCATCTTGGGTAAAGACCCACATCATGGTCGGCGTTAAGACCCACGTAGTGACCTCGGTTGAAGCCACACCAACTGAATCAGCCGACTCCAAGCAACTACCCTATTTGTTGGAGCGCACATCAAAGTCTTTCGACATTGGAGAAGTAAGCGCAGACAAAGCTTACTCAGACCACAAAAACGTCCACGCCATTCAAGATGCTGGCGGTACGGCCTACATTCCGTTCCGTTCCAACTCCACTGGTCAAGCCAGCAGTAAGCACTCTTACGACAGCCTCTGGCATCGCATGTGGGCCTTTTACAACTTCAACCGCGCAGACTTCAACGCCCACTACCACAAGCGTTCAAACGTGGAGACAGCGTTCTCCATGATTAAGGCCAAGTTTGGCGGGTCGGTTCGGGCCAAAAGCCCTACGGCTCAGGTGAACGAAGTCCTTTGCAAGATTCTCTGCCACAACATTTGTGTTCTGATCCAGAGTATCTATGAGTTAGAATTGGAACCGACCTTCTGGGGTTTTGAGGCAGAAAAGTCAGTTGCCCCAAAACAATTCAGCTTTGCCGGGTTTTAAGGCAAAGCCCCGGAGCGGGGGAAGGGATTGTTCGGTTGGTGTTGGATACCGATTCGTTTGGGCAATCACCGTTGCAAGATAAAAGGGCGGGTTGGAAACCCGCCCCTACACCTGATTCGCCGTCGTTTCGCGTTAGGCCGCCGAGTTGGTACTTCCCTTCTTTAATCCAGTGAAGCGACGAAAGAATCTGCCAAGCACTACCTTGGCAGACCCCTCGCTACGCTCAGGGTGACATGGGGATAGGGCTGTTCGAACCGAAAACTAGGTTCTTCCGCTACTTTTGAGGCCAAGCCCCGGCGCGGGGGAAGGGATTGTTCGGTTGCCATTTGGGCCGTCGGGGCAGGTTTGAAAACCGGCCCTTGCTTGCATCTACCAAACCTATAAATCCAACCAATTTGTCCCGTGCCATTAATCATGCGGGGAATTCCACGGGGGAGGGTTGCCGATGTGCGGGTTGGCCTACCAGAAGCAGGGCGGGTTTGAAACCCGCCCCTACTCCTGACTCGCCGTCGTTTCGGCGCAGGCTGGAACACGTAGAGGCATCCCGACGTGTTCCGCCACCGGGATGTTACTTCCCCTCTTTGATCCAGTCGGCGACGCGCTCGGCGATCATGATGGTGGTGGCGTTGGTGTTGGCCCGGATTACGTCGGGCATGACCGAGGCGTCAACCACTCGGAGTCCCTCTAGGCCGTGGACGTGGCCGTATTGGTTGACCACGGCCATCCCATCGGAGCTTGGCCCCATCTTGCAGGTGCCCGAGACGTGATGCTGGGTGTAGCAGTTGGTCATTATCCAATGGTCCAAGGCGGCATCGTCGGCCATTTCCTCTCTGGTGGGGTTCAACTGCTCGACGACGTGGGCCGCGAACGCCGGGTGGTCGGCAATATCCCCTGCGATGCGCAACGCCGAGCGCATCCGCTCTCGGTCGTAGTCAGCTGAGAACAGGTCGTAATTCAGGTAAGGCTGCTCGTGGGGGTCGGTGGAATTCAGCGTTAACTCGCCTGCCGAAGTGGCATTCTGCAAGCCCACACTCAGTCCAAAATGGAAGGTGTCGCCCTCATAGGTAATGCTGGCAGGGCGGTGTTCACTGCTCATCAGCGTGGGCGTGATCTGGAAGTCGCCACGGGTGGGCGATTCGGGGGTGCTGAAGCGCAGACCCACTTGGAGGCTGGGAGTGTCTATGTCTGGGGGCTCGCCCTCGCCCTTGAACAGCATGTAGGCCGCCGGGTGGTCGCGCAGGTTCTTGCCCACACCAGGCAGGTCATGGACAACGTTAATTCCCATGGCTTCCAGTTCTTTGGCCGGACCCACGCCCGAAAGCAGCAGGGCCTGGGGTGAACCAATGGCGCCGCTGGAGATGATTATCTCGCTGCCTTCAACGTTGAACACCTCGCCGCCGCTCTCGGCCTCGATTCCAACCGCCCGTTTGCCTTCAAACATAATTCGACGGACGGAAACGCCGCCACGGACGGTAATGTTGAGACGGTGCCGGGCCATGTTCAAGTAGGTCAGAGCGGTGCTCATGCGGACGCCATCAATGTTGTTCAGAGGACGGGCCGCAACGCCGCTGGAGTCGGGATTGTTCTGGTCGGGGTCGGCTGGGAAGCCCACGCCGATGCAGGCATCGTAGAAGGCGCTGGCAACGGGAATCCAGTCCTCGCGTTTGAACCGCCTGACGGGCAGGGGGCCTTCATTGCCGTGGAAGTCGTCGCCGGGGAAATCCCAGTCGTTCTCCATCTTACGGAAGTAGGGCAGAATTTTGGTGTAGGCCCATTCGTCGTTGCCCCACTCGGCCCACTGGTCATAGTCCTCGGGCAGACCCCGGAACACTACCTGGCCGTTGACGGCGCTGGAGCCGCCGGTGGCCTTGCCTCTGGGGATGATGATGGGTTCGGTCTGCTGTGGCGTGGCGGTGGCCCGGAAATCCCAGCTATGGGGTCCGTAAGCCGAACGCCAGACGTTGTAGCCTTTCTTGAGGTCTTCTGGCAAGTGTTCGAAGTCCGGGTAATCGGGGCCAGCTTCCAACAGTAGCACCGTCTTGGTTGGGTCTTCCGAGATCCTGGTGGCCAGCACGCAACCCGCCGAACCGGCTCCCACAATAACGTAGTCGTACTTCATAGCTCCTCTTGCCGCGTAATGATTCTGCCCTCAGACTGAATCCTTGGTTTTGCACCGGCACATTATATCCTGGCCGGAAAATTCTGTTATTTGGCTATTATTTAACCGTAGCCAAGATGCCCTTTAATTCAGCCACGTTCTGAATCTTGCGGACGTTGCGATGGAGACCGAAATCGGACATGGCGTCCTGGGCGATTTGGTCGATGCCGTCTTCGGTAACGCCTACCTGGTTTAGCCTGACTGGCAAATCCAGACTTAGAAATAGCCGCTCGATGGCGTCCGCAGCGACTGCCGCCGCCTGGCTATCATCCATGCCATTTTCTCTGACGCCCATCGCTTGGGCAAAGCGGGCCTGTCCGACGGCGTTGGCCTCGGCGTTGAAGCGCATGCCGGGGGCGGTCAGTATGGAGTAGGCGTCGCCGTGGCCGCATTCGGGGTAGCGGGTGTCCAGCGAGTGGGCCAGGGCTGTCACCACGCCCAGAGCGCTCCCTCCGGCCCCGGCATCGGTGGCCCGGTTATACAGGAACGCCGCCGCGCATAGGTTGACGCGCACTGCCGGGTCTCCTGGCTGGGAGTTCACCAGCGGCAGGTTATCTTTCAGCAGCCGCAGGGCCTCCAACAAATCGCTTTCGGCCAGGGGATTTAATCCCGTGCGCTGTAGCGCGGCTGCTACTCCAGTGAAGCAGGACGCAGTGGCGTTCAGGCAGAGCCAGGGCGAAGCAGTCAGTAATGCCTGGTCGTCCCAGATTACTGCGGCGGGGCGGGTCTTGGGGTCGAACAACTCAAGTCGGTGACCCGACTCGGGGTCAATCAGAGCAGTCCCAGCGCGGGTGACCGCAGTAGTGGCCGTGGTTAAAACAACAAAGTTGGGAACCTTGGGGGCCATCAACCGGGGGCTGACTGGCGGTTTGCCCTCTGGGTATTGGGTGCACAGTTCTTGGGCAGTTCCCTGCTCGGCCAGCAAGATGGTTATACCCCTGGCAGTGACCACCGCGCTGCCGCCGCCAAGGGCCACAATTCCGTCGGCGTTGAGGTCACGCGCCACTGCGACGCCAGCCAATACCGAAGTTAACGGCGAACCGGTCTCGCCGCCGTCGAACACTCCGGCCATCCGGTCTCCCAGGGCCTCTTTTACCCGGTCCACCAGGTTGGTCTTGGTGGCGACGGAACGTCCACAGACCACCAGCACCCGCTGGGCTCTAACCCGGTCTACTTCCTCGGACAGCTTGCTGATGGCGTCCGGCCCGGCATGAACCCGCACGGGATAGCCGACGAATCGAAAGTCATTTGTGGTCACGATTCTTAATCTCCTGCGCGGAATATTCAGTCAGATAGCCGGTCAGATAATCAGCCAGGCTGCGGCAGGCACTAATGTTGCCACCGGAGCCTAAATTTGGCAACTACGGTTACTCAAGCTCATTTCTCGCCGATGTCTCGGTGGTAAAATCTTAACTGATGCCAGACCTGAATAAGAAAGATGAAGACCGGATGGTCCGCTACCGAAGCCAGAGTCTGCGGTTTCTCCAAGACGCCATGGAAGAGATACGCGGTGGCCGCTGGTTGCGCTGCGAAGAACTGTTGTGGGGCAGCCTGACTTTGGCGGTGAAGGGCGTGGCCCTTGGCCGGGGCAAGGCACTGGAAGACGGCCTGAAGGCTGTTGAAGATTATGCCTCGGAATTGGGCAACGAGAACCGGGACCGTCGGATAAAAGAGGCCTTTGCCAAGCTGGCGGCGTTCAGCGACACGGCAGAAAGAGTGCGCGAATCCCGAATCAGGGCGGACCATTTGGTGGCTACCCTCGAAGATGTCACCGGGGCCGTCGAAAAGCTTTGGGACATGGCCCCCGGCGGCGACCAGCTATTCGGGCCAACCTCAGAGGAATTGGACGAGCTGGAAGAAATGGACGGCGGTTTTGATGGACGGGGTTAGCCCAGTGGACATGGTTATACCCATTGAAGTGGTTATACCGAAGGGAGCCGCAGGCCAAACGGTCTCCATCCACACCCACGGCTGCAAGCTGAACCAGGCCGATAGCCAGGTCATGGCCCGACAGTTCCAACAGGCCGGGTTCACCGTGGTCAGGTCTCCTGCTCAAGCCGACGTGGTGGTGCTGAACTCCTGCACCGTGACCGCCAACTCCGACTCCAAGGCCCGCCAATACTTGCGTCGCGCCCGTCGCACCAACCCCAACGCCCTGGTAGTGGCCACCGGCTGCTACGCCCAGCGAGCCAAAGATGACCTGTCTGCCATGGCAGCAGTTTCTCTGGTGGTGGACAACAAACAAAAAGAAAGCTTGGTTGCCTCTGTTACGGCGGAGTTAAATGCGGCGGAGCTAAATATTCAGCCGGACCAGACCGGGGAAAATTGGCTTCGGGGGGCCGGACGAAGTAGGGCCATGGTGAAAATTCAAGAGGGCTGCGACCAGGTTTGCGCCTATTGCATCGTGCCCAAAGTAAGGGGCCGTGAACGGAGTATCCCGCCCGAAGAAATCATCGCCGAGATTAATAGCCGGGCCGCCGACGGTTGCCGCGAGGCGGTGCTAACCGGCACCCAACTTGGCACTTATGGGTTCGACCTTCCCAACGCAAATCTCCGGGATTTGATTGCTCGGGTCTTGGACGAAACCAACATCGACCGACTCAGGGTATCGTCGCTCCAACCCCAGGAGATTACACCTGAATTACTCGACCTATGGGACGACCACCGGCTTTGCCCCCATTTTCACATTCCACTGCAAAACGGCAGCGATACCATTTTACGGTCGATGCGCCGCCAATATGACACAGCTCGGTTCGCTGATACGGTGGAGTTGGTGCGGAAGACGGTGCCAGACGCGGGAATTACCACCGACATGATTATCGGATTTCCCGGCGAGGGCGTCAGGGAGTTTGCCGAGAGCTACAGCTTCGCGTTGGCCATGGGCTTCAGCGACATGCACGTCTTCCCCTATTCCATCAGACCGGGGACATCGGCGGCCTACCTGGGCGGACATGTGGACGACGTTACAAAGAAAGAGAGAACCGGGGAGATGCTGGAGTTGGCAGCGTCGTGCGCCAGCGCGTTCCGCCAAGCATCGTTGGGCCAGATAAGGCCCGTTTTGTGGAAACCAGCCAAGCGCCCAGATTCCATCGGGTCATGGAGTGGTCTGACCGACAATTACCTACGAGTCCGGACGCAAAGCGACCAAAATTTGGGCAACGTCATAACAGGTACGCGTTTGACCGCGTTTGAACGAGACTGGGTAACCGGCAAAGTTGTCTAGCCGACTAATGACCGGCCAGAGTGCCATTCCCGACTGTAACTCCCTCGTCAGGGCAGTTGGGAAGTAAGCAGGCGGCTCCCGCTGCTAGCAGGCGCGCTAACAAAGAGCCTCCACTTAGGTTGCATTCCCCTTCCATTCCGCGTGATTTTAGTTTGCGTGGGTTCCGGTCCGCGTGGGCTTCCAAACCCCGTGGCTTTCAGACCCCGTAATTTTCGTATTATTGCTTTGGTTTAGAGATCTACGGGCCGAAGGTAGCCCATCTCGCCGCGGCGCTCCAGATAACCGGCCTTAACATCGTGGCCATGGGAGAAGACCAAGAGCCAGCCCTGTTTCTCTGCCTGGTTCAGCAAGTCCCGCTTCGCTTCAAGGGTGACCTCGGGAGAACTGTCAAAGGCGGAGATGGCGACCAGATTGAGATGATGGGGTGTGGGAACCAAGTCCCCAAGGAACACCACCCGCTCGCCGCCGTGGTTGAACATGACAATCTGGTGACCCAAGGCATGGCCGTCGGTAACCATCACGTTCAGGCCGGGCATAATCTCGGAATCACCGTCCAGTAACTCCAGTTGGCCCCGCCCGTCAATGGGCAAGAAATTCTCTGAGCGATGAACGCCGTGGCAACGCTCGTTGGGGTTGCAGGCTTCGTCCCAGCACTTTCCTTGAACGTAATACTTGGCCTTAGGGAAGGTGGGCACCAAGTTGCCAGCCCGGTCCAGCCGAGTGCAACCGCCCGAATGGTCGAAATGCAGGTGGGAAAGTATCACTGCACTAATATCCTTGGGAGTCAGGCCCACACCCTTTAAGCCCTTCAACAGGCGGCTGGGAACCAGCCCAAGGTTCTCTTTATCGGTATCTACTTCTTTGGTACCGATTCCGGTATCCACTAGCACGTTCTGTCCGCCAACTTGCAGCAGCAGACAATTCAGGCCCAGCGTCATCCGGTTCTTGCGGTCGGTAACCACTGTGCTCTCCCAGGCAACCTTTGGCACCTGGCCGAACATGGAACCACCGTCCATCTTGATTACACCGTCACTGATGATCTTTACAGCTGTCGACATCATCGTTACACACAAACCCCTTAATCAATTATTATTGAACGTTGCACCCCGCCCGATGTCGCCGCCACCTGATGTTACCAATCTGGAGAAACGCCCTACATATCCTATAGATATGCTGGGGGTCTCGTCAGAGACTGTCGAATAAGAGAGAGATTAGTGCTTAGGACCGTGGAAACGATCTTTTGGCTTTGCGTCTGACGGGGCCGTTCTATTTATGTACCTTCTTAAGTACTTTTGTACCCGGCCAATGGCCGACCAATTTTTAGTCCGGTTATTTCGCCTCCTTTATCATCCTCTTGAAACAGGAAAGCCGGTGGTCCGAAAACATCGGCCACCGGCTAGAGTTCAACCTGGGCAACATCAACACCACCCACACCCACTCTCTCCCGTTGACCCAAGTAGCAGGTTAATGTAAGAGGAACACGGCCTGTCAAGGGGTTAATCTATGAATTCCATATCAGTATTTAAAAGAATCTTAAACTTTTTTTAAATTAAGGTCAAACCTACGCCTAGCAACGCTTTGTTATGTTTAGTCAACAATATTGAGGTGGTTCCATAGTTTGGCAAATTTTTCAGATGCTATACTACCCAAAACTCGAATTCGCCTGGCATTATTTAGCCGGTTGCAAGATTTTTAGGGCGGTTTCATAACCATTTTTTATCACCATGTATCTGGAGGTCGCAAATGGCAGACAGCGGACTTGGACTAATAGCCCATCTGCTAAGGAGGGCCGGATTCGGTGCCACCTTGCAAGAGTTGGAGGAGTACCAAGCCAAGGGTTACGAAGCAACCGTCGAGGAATTACTCCATCCCGAAAATGTACCAGAATGGAACGACGATTTGGTCCGCCGGTACCACACTGACCAGAACAGCGTGATGTACTTCGAAAGCGCCCAGTCCTATTGGATGTACAAGATGATTAACTCCAAGCGGCCCTTGGAGGAAAAGATTGCCCTGTTCTGGCACGGGCTATTTGCCACCGCCTACGGAAAATTGAACCACGCCAAGGGTGTGCTCAACCAGACCGACACCTTCCGCCGCAACGGGCTGGGGTCATTCCACAGCATCTTAATGGACCTCTCCAAAGACCCGGCCATGATTTTCTGGTTGGACAACAAGGACAACCATAAAGACGCCCCCAACGAAAACTATGGCCGCGAACTGCTGGAACTCTTCTCCATGGGCATTGGCAACTACACCGAAGACGACGTTAAAAACTGCGCCAGGGCCTTCACCGGCTGGACCATCGCCAACCAGGACTACATGAGCGTCCGGGCATCCCGGGATTCGATCTGGCCCTCCGGACGCATCGACTGGCAATTTCAATACCGGCCCGAAGACCATGACGAGACCGAAAAGACCTTCTTGGGCCGCACCGGCAACTTCAACGGCGAAGACATTATCGACATCATTGCCATGCGCCCCGCCACCAGTTGGTTCATCGCGGGAAAGCTCTACAACTACTTTGTGTCCGACACCCCCAACGAGGCAGCCACCGCCTTCCTGGCCGAAAAGTATCGCAAGTCCAGCGGCGATATTCGCTCGATGCTGCGAGCTTTATTCCTGTCCGACTATTTCAAATCGGAAGACGTTTGGTACGACCGGGTCAAAAGCCCGGCCGAGTTGGTGGTGGGCACCGCCCGGCTGGCTGGCAGCTTCCAGACGCCTCGGTGGGACATCACCAACCTGGCCAACGACGCCAATTTCATGGGACAAGAGATTCTTAACCCTCCCACGGTAGAAGGTTGGCACACCGGCACCGAGTGGGTGGACACCGGCACCCTGGTGGAGCGGGTAAACTCTGCGGCCCTGGTCATCGGCGACACCACCCAGCCGGGCGTCCAAGCCATGATTCAGTATCTCAAAGACCGCCAGGACACCTACCAACCGGATGAGTTGGTGGACGCCTGCCTCCTGCTGGCTGGTAGCCTCCAAGTATCGGAAGGCACCCGCGAACGCCTGGTAGAGTACGCCGCCAATTGGGGTGAAATAAGCTTCACTCCCGAAGACGCCGCGCCCTGCTCGGAACAACGGGTCGTAGAACTGCTCCAACTGGTCCTAGCCACCCGCGAATACCAGATGGCCTAGGCCCATTAATAGAACGATTAATCTGTGTCTTACTGAGTCTTAAATGACCACCACCAAGACCTTCACATATAGCCATACCATCGGCTTTCTGGCTGCCACTGGGCGGGGGTTCACCAACCCGGTGGACTTGGCGATTAACTCCCAGGGCATTCTCTATGTCTTGAACCGGGCTGGTCCCGAGACGCCGATTCGATTGCCTTCCAAGCGGGTGTCGATGTGCACGCTGGACGAGGAATTCCTGGGAGACTTTGGCACCGGCGGCACTGGCGACGGCCAGTTTTGGTGGCCCAGTTCGATAGCAATCGACAGCGAGGACCGGGTCTACGTGTCTGACGAGGGTCTACAGCGCGTCACCATCTTCAGCAGGGACGGCGAATGCCTGGGCAAGTGGGGCGAGAAGGGCTCCGGCGACGGTCAGCTTGAGTATCCATCAAGCTTGGCTTTTGACGCCGATGACAACCTATATATGACCGACAGCGGCAACCACCGGGTGCAGAAGTTCACCCGCGACGGAGAATTCATCGAGTCTTGGGGCCAGCGGGGTTCCGCCTCCGGCCAATTCGATGCGCCCTGGGGTTTGGCCTTGAATGGAGTGGGGGATGTTTATATCTCTGACTGGGGCAACGACCGCATCCAACGTTATGACAACTCTGGCCGGTTGATTGAAGAATTTGACGCACTTCCAGGGTCCGACGCGCTGCACCGGCCAGCGGGCCTCACAGTGGATAACGAAGGCAACATCTACGTGGCCGATTGGGGCAATGAACGAGTGAAGGTGCTGGCCCCAGACGGCAGCCTATTGGCATCGCTGAGGGGAGAATCGGTGGACTCCAAGTGGGCGGCTGACTACTTCGACGCCAACCTGGAAGAAGGGCGGCTGCGGGCCGAGGCCGACCTAACTCCGGTGGTTGAACCGCCGGGCCGAAGAGACCGGGAAATGTCGGCTAATGTGGAAAGCCTTTTCTGGGGTCCGACGGCGGTGAAACTGGACGGTCAGGGCCACCTTTACGTCGCCGACAGCATCCGCCACCGGCTACAAATCTACAACACTAACGGCTAACGTAAGCGGCAGATTCAGTTTAGCGTTGAGCCATACCCGGATTAATGTCACTCTTGTAAGGTTCGCACCGTGCAAGAGGAGAGGAAATGAAAGAACCAAAAGATAGAGCTTATTGGGAAAAGCGCTCTTCTATAATCACCGTTAAGATGGCTGATAACTTGCTGGATATCATCCATTCTTTCGACTCAGATTTTAGGCTGAATTACAAAGGGTACTCCTACATCGGGTTAACGAGGCACAGAGTTTCGAATAACTTTGTAGATTTTCGTCCGACGCCAGATTATCTTTTCTTTGGGCCTCGAATAGAGGAAACCGACGAAATACACAATCTGCTCAAAGCTGCCGGCTTTCATGACACGGTATACCGGCAAGACCGATACCGGGTGAAACTATGTCCCGGCGATATCGAAAGCCAAGCCGCGTTGTTGACTCAGTTGATTGAAAAGGCTTTTCGAAAGGCGGGCATCTAGCCCCGACTGCGGGCTTTATCCATCCGGCCCCAGGTGTCCCTTAGCGCCACGGTGCGGTTGAAGATTGGAGCCTCGGGCGTCGAGTCTTTGTCGACGCAGAAATAACCCGTCCGCAAGAATTGGAATCTCGCCCCGGGTTTGGCATCTTTCACACTCTGTTCCAGCTTGCACGACTTGAGGACCTTTAGGGAATCCGGGTTGAGATTGTCCTTAAAGTCTCCACCATCTGCCACGTCGTCGGGGTCCTCTTTCATGAAGAGGTGGTCATAAATCCGCACCTCGGCGTCAATCGCATGTTCCGCAGACACCCATTGGGACGTCCCCCGAACCTTCCTGCCGTCCGCTGAGGTGCCGCCGTAGGTTTCTGGGTCGTAAGTGCAGCGCAGCTCAATTACTTCCCCTGTGGTCTCGTCCTTCACAACGCCGGTACAGGTGATGTAGAAGGCGTCTTTGAGGCGTACTTCCCGACCCGGCGAGAGACGGTAGAACTTGGGCGGCGGCACTTCACGGAAGTCGTCTTTTTCTATATATACGGTCCGCGAGAAGGGGACGTTCCGATTCCCAGCGGTGTTGTCTTCCGGGTTATTCGCCGAGATAATCTGTTCCGTCTCGCCCTCTGGGTAGTTCTCAATCACCACCTTCAGCGGGTCCAACACGCCCATGACCCTGGGCGCTTTCTTGTTGAGGTCATCTCTTAGGGTGTGCTCCAGCAGCGCAATTTCCACGGTGTTGTCTCGCCGCGCCACGCCAATGCGGTCGCAGAAATCTCGGATGGCCGCGGAGGTATAACCTCGGCGGCGCAACCCCGATATCGTCGGCAAGCGAGGGTCGTCCCAGCCGTTCACGTAGCCGCCCTCAACTAGTTCCATCAGGCGGCGTTTGCTCATGACCGTGTAAGTCAGGTTCAGCCGGGCAAACTCAATCTGCTGGGAGCGATAAATACCCAGTTCTTCCTGCAACCAATCGTAGAGCGGACGGTGGTTCTCAAACTCCAGGGTGCACACCGAATGGGTGATGTGCTCAATGGAGTCGGACTGGCCATGGGCGAAGTCGTAGGTCGGATAAATGGGCCATTCGTCGCCGGTGCGGTGATGGGTCTCTTTCAATATGCGATAGAGCACCGGGTCGCGTAGATTAAGGTTGGGTGAGACCATGTCTATCTTGGCCCGGAGCACATGGCTCCCTTCTTCGAACTCGCCCTCCCGCATGCGCCGGAACAGGTCCAAGTTCTCCTCGACAGAACGGTCGCGGTAGGGGCTTTCTTTGCCGGGCGCGGTCAGCGTTCCCCGGTATTCCCGTATCTCGGCAGCGCCAAGGTCGCAGACATAGGCCTTGCCCTTTTCGATGAGCTGAACGGCGTAATCGTAGAGTTGGCCAAAATAGTCCGAGGCGTAGAAGAGGTTCTCGCCCCAGTCCCACCCCAGCCAACGCACGTCCTCCTGGATAGACTCGACGTACTCCATCTCTTCCCTGGTGGGGTTGGTGTCATCGAAGCGCAAGTGGCAGACGCCACCAAATTCGGCGGCCAGCCCGAAATTCAGGCAAATCGACTTGGCGTGACCGATGTGGAGATAGCCGTTGGGTTCGGGCGGAAACCGGGTAATTACCCGACCGTCGAACCTGCCAGACTTAATGTCGTCGGCGACCATCCCGCGTACAAAATCAGCCGAAGTTTCGATTTGTGTCATTAGTGATTCCTCTAGGGCCCCTAGGGCCTCGGGAGCCATTGACGCCATTGGCGCAATGCTCGTTTCAGTTGGGGCGGTTTGCCTGGCATTTTGGGGAGCGGTCTAACCGGCGGCGCTGAACCGCTCGACCGCGTTTTCCATACGGCTGACGACACTGTCCTTCCCCAAGACTTCCATCATCTCGAACAGCGGCGGTGTCACGGTGCGCCCGGTGGCGGCGACACGCAACATACCGAAAAACTGGCGGCGAGACAATTCCAGCCGCTCGCCAACGACGTTCAGCGTTTCTTCTAGCTTCTCGTGCTGAAAATCTTCGGCGGCGTTCAATTCGTCCAGCGCGGCCTTAAGGGCGGATAATGTCGAATCCCGGTCCATACCCTTCTGCACCAGAATATCGGTGTTGTCTATTTGGTCGGCTTTGAAGAATATGGAAGCCATGCCAGCGGCTTCGTCCAAGCGCTTGATACGTTCTTGCAGCAACGGAGCGATGCGGCACAAGTAGTCTCGGTCGACGGGCAAATATTCCTTGGGCAAGTCCCGCTCCAAAAAGGGCATCATGCGGTCGGCCAATTGTTCCGGTGTCATCTCCCGGATGTATACACCGTTCATCCAAAGCAGCTTTTCTTGGTCGAAGATGGCGGCCGACTTGGTAACCTTCTCCAAAAGGAAGTTGTCGATGATGGTCTGGGTGGGCATGACCTCGGTTTTGTCGTCCAGTGACCAGCCCAACAGCACCATGAAGTTAAGTAACGCCTCGGGCAGGTAGCCGTCGTCTTTGTACTCGCCGATGGCGGTGGCGCCGTGACGCTTGGATAGCTTGGCCCGGTCTGCGCCCATTATCATTGGCAGGTGGGCAAACTTCGGCGGCTCGAATCCCAGGGCCTCGTATAACTGTAGGTGACGCGGCGTGCTGGGCAGCCATTCTTCCGCCCGCATCACGTGGCTAATTTCCATCAGATGGTCGTCGGCCACCACGGCCAGGTGGTAGGTGGGAAAGCCGTCGGACTTCAAGATAATGAAGTCGTCCAACAACTCATTCTTCCACTCGACGTTGCCTCGAATCAGGTCGTTGACCCTGGTGACTCCATTTTTGGGCATGGCAAACCGGATAACGTTCGATTCCTCTCCGCCAGCCAGTTTGCTTATATCGTCTTGGCTCAGGTTCCGGCATTGGCAATCGGCGCTGGCCGATACCCTGCGGTCGCGCTGTTCGTGGCTATCTTGGGCCGGTCGAATTTGGCTGCAATAGCAATGATAGGCATTGCCCTGGGAGACCAACTGCTCGGCCAGGTCGTGATAAATCTTCAGCCGCTCCGACTGCTGGTAGGGTGCGAATGGGCCTCCCACTTCGGGGCCTTCGTCCCAATCGATTCCCAACCAACGCAGGCCGTCCATCATGGCCTCAATGGAGCCCGGAACCAGGCGAGCTTGGTCGGTGTCTTCAACCCTGACTATGAACTTGCCGCCGTGATGACGGGCAAATAGCCAGTTGAAGAGGGCCGTCCTGATATTACCAATGTGGGGCAGTCCGGTGGGACTAGGCGCAAACCGGACGCGGACTTCTCCGGGCAAGGTGGTTCTCCAGTGAAATTTCCAAAATTAAATTTCCAATACGATTGCCAATACGTTGGGGGGGCGCAATGCGCAGGCAATATTGTAGCATGGTTCATGCTCAATCTTGAGTCGCCAGGCACGGTTTCGGAAAGAAATTGGGCGTCTAGTTAACCGTTAACAAGCGCCCTGATTAAACCCCGCGCAGCGCTTCTAGTGCCGGGGTCAGGTCGGCGGGCAGGCCAATCTGAAACTCCAGCGGCTCGCCGCTGACCGGGTGCTTGAACCCCAGGTGAAAGGCGTGGAGAAAATGGCGGTCAACCAAGGGACTTGCGTGCCCATAGGTGGTGTCGCCCACCAGCGGGTGTCCAATGTAGGCCATGTGTACCCTAATCTGATGGGTTCGCCCAGTCTCCAGATAAAGCTCCAACAGACTGTGTTCTTTAAAATTCTCCCGTACTTTGTAGCCGGTGCGGGCCTCTCTACCGCCCACCACCACGGCCATGTGCGTCCGGCGACGGGGGTGACGCCCCACCGGAGCATCCACCTTGCCCTGGCTGGGATTTGGGATTCCCTCCACCAGGGCCAAATAGCCCTTGGTAACCTGGCGGTCTTTAATCTGGGCAGAAAGGTTGGTGTGGGCCTGATGGGTCTTGGCGACCATCATCAAACCTGAGGTGTCTTTGTCTAGACGATGGACAATGCCGGGCCGAATCTCTCCACCGATGCCTTCAATATCGGGGCACATGGCCAGCAGCGCGTTGACTAGGGTGCTGTCGGGGTGGCCGGGTCCGGGGTGGACTGCTAGACCGGGCGGTTTGTCGATGACCACCAGTTCTTGGTCTTGGTAGACCACGTTAACGGGAATATCCTGGGCCAGCAGACTTGTGGGCCGGGGCGGCGGCACCGAGAGGATAACTTGATCGCCAACCCGCACTTTTTGGGACGGTTTTGCTGGGCTGCCGTTGACCAACACCTCCCCTTCGGTAATCAGACGCTGGAGTTGGCTACGGGTGAGTCCGGTATCCAACCCGGCCAGATAGTGGTCCAGACGCGACTCGGCGTCCGTCACCTGAAAATCATGTCGGACGGTCTCGGGAATCAAACGGTCTGGTCCAGAGTCTGTTCTTTCACCCCGCAGGTGAAGCAGCGCCAGCCGCCCACGACAGTTCGCATCTCGCCATCGCAAACCGGGCACCAGTCGTAGCCGCCAGTGGTGCCAATGCTGTCTATATCTTTCGAAGCGTTGGGCTCTAAGACCAGAAAAATCCAGGCCAAAATAACCAGGCCGGTGACTATCGATGCGTCGGCCACGTTAAACACTGGCCAAGGGCCCACGTCCATGAAGTCGGTCACATGGCCCAATCGCACGCGGTCTAAGAGGTTGCCCAAAGCCCCGCCAATCTGCAGACCAATGCTGAGACGCAGGAGAGCGGTTGGCGTCCGCTGGCTCCGGTAAATCATCGCCAGGATACCCACGCCAATTATGGAAACCAGGATTAGGGGGGTGTTCTGATCCTGAAAAATGCCGAAGGCGCTGCCGGTGTTGTGGGTGTGCGTGAACCGAACGAAACCCGAGACGGGGAAAGATTGCCGGAACAACAATTGGTCCCGCACCAGAAATTTGCTGAACTGGTCAACAAGAAAAATCAGGGCGGCCAGTTGGAGCAGGAAAAAGTCCTTATAGATGGGGGTGCGGGGGGTCTCGAAACTCACGTTAGGTTCTCAAATTGCATGAAATCGAATCGCGTAAAACGGAGGCTACTTCAGCTGCTCAGTAAAGAACCGGCTTACTTCCGGCACCAACCGGGCTTCCTGTCCGTACCAAAAATGGTCAACGCCATCGAAAAGCTTGAACTGAGGGGCCTGCTCGAAACTTGCCAACTCGGCATCAAGTTGTTCCGAGTCCACCAACCGGTCTCGGTCTCCGGTGGTAATCAAGGTCGGAATCTTGGATTGCTTGAGCGGCGTTCCTTCCACTGTCTTAAATGACGGAGAAACCAAGGCGATGGCCTCGACCTCGCTGTGCAGGTTGCTATGACCCGCGACTACTGAGGTGCCAAAGGAGTACCCGACTAGGCCAATCCTATCGTTGGTATCAGGCCAGGCCTTAATCAAGTCCAGAGCGCCCAGCGCCTCCTGGTATTCCATCTCACCTTTGGTGTGTTCGCCCTCGCTGCTGCCCACGCCCCGGAAGTTAAATCGCAGGGTGACAAAACCGTCTTCAACCAGACCCAACGCCAAGGCCAACACCACATTGTTGTCCATGCTGCCGCCGTGGAGCGGGTGGGGATGACAGATGACCACGCCAGGCCAGGGGCCGGTGCCTTCGTCGGGCTGGGTGACCACGCCCTCGAATGTTAGTCCCTCGGTCTTGAATGAAACGGCGCTTTGACGCACAGCGGTTACTCCCGTCAATTTACTGGTGGCTAGGCTGTTTCCATCTTAGGTAATGGCCTGCCCTTTGGCAAGAAATGTCGCTGTCATTCAGCATCATTCGTACGCTTCCCGGTTGCTCGCACCCTGCCCGTGTTTGTCACCCTGAGGCACGAAGGGTCTTGGTTGTTCGGGTATGCGTTTCCGGCCACCTTAGAATGACGCGGTGTTACACGTAGGGGCACGGCAATGCCGTGCCTCTACGTTTTGGAACGCCCTCCCATCAGCTCGTCTCCGTCAGTGTTGCAGGCGACGCAATCCTGCTAGAATATCCGGTAGTTTTAACGTGAATTATTTACGCCGTCACAGGCGTAATTACAGGCAACCGGGAGGATCGGGCAGATGGCAATAATCGACCTGCGCAGCGACACAGTTACCAAGCCTACCGACGAGATGCGCCGGGCCATGGCTGCGGCCGAGGTTGGCGACGATGTTTACGGCGAAGACCCTTCCGTCAACGAACTCCAGGAGCAAGCGGCCTCCATGCTGGGCCACGAAGCAGGCCTCCTGACCGCCAGCGGCACCATGAGCAACCTATTGGCCACGCTGACCTACTGTAACCACGGCGACGAAATTGTCATGGGCGACCAAGCCCATATGTTTTGGAACGAAGGCGGGGGCCAGGCCGCCCTTGCCGGCGTCCAAACCAGACTGATTCCGCAGAGCGCAAGTGGTGGAATAAACGCCGGGGACGTGGCCCGCAATATCCGGTCGACCGGCAACCCGCACGTAGCCGCCACAAAGATGATTTGTCTGGAAAACACCCAAAACCGTTGCAGCGGGATGGTTATGACGCCCGCGGAGACCAAAGCCGTCTGCGACGTGGCCCATGGGTCCGGCGTGGCGGTCCATCTGGACGGCGCGCGCATCTTCAATGCCTCAGTTGCCCTGGAAGTCCCTGTTGCGGAACTGACCCGCGACGTAGACGACGCCAGCTTCTGTCTGTCCAAGGCCCTTAGCTGTCCGGTTGGGTCGGTCTTAGTCGGCTCCAAAGAATTCATCAAAGAAGCCGCCAGATGGCGGAAGATGGTGGGAGGCGGCATGCGTCAGGCTGGCGTCTTAGCCGCCGCCGGGCTGGTGGCCCTGGATACCATGGTTGACCGCCTAGCCGAAGACCATCAAATCGCCCGCCGCTTGGCGGAAGGGCTGGCGAACATCGACGGCATTACCTTGGACGCCGACAGCATCCAGACCAACATCGTCATCTTCGACATCGATGAAAAGGTAGCCAAGGCCCCAGACTTCATAAAGGCCATGGCCAGTGCCGAAGTCCTGGTCTCTTACCCCGGCGAGCAGTCGGTCCGCATGGTGACCCATCGGCACATCTCCGCCGACGACGCCGAAGAAGCGCTGTCCCGCACCTCAAAAGTAGTCCGGGAGCTTCAAGCTGCGCGATAAAAATATTGTTATCCGCAACTGTTATTTGGACATGACAGCATAAATCACCCCACGCCCTGCATTCCTAGTTAAACCTAGTCGGTATCTGATTTGGCAAAACACCTCGCATTTCAGCTGGAGGATCATGAGCCAGTACACGACCGAGCAAGTTTTGGAAATGATTGTGCAGAACGGGGGCTCAGCAAATCTCAATCTTTCCAATGAAGACCTAAGCAATATTGACCTCTCCGCACCGACAATTAGAAAAATATTTGTCGAACAAGTTTGGCGCTTAAGGGCTACAGCCCCGCCTGAAGCTTGGAACTCACGTAACAATTATCAGCTCTGGTACAGCGGAATAAAGCGGGCTTCGGACGTCCGACAAAGAGCCCGAGAAAGGGGAACGAACGCAATTGGAGATCCACGTGCCTCCCTAGTGGCCGTAAAGCGCGGAGTGATTTTATCTGGGTCGGATCTAAGCAGCGCGAATTGCACAGGGGCGTTGTTACAAGGATCCGATTTAGAAGGCACCAAATTTACCAATGCCTACATGTACCAAGCCGATTTTAGCGGTGCAAGGTTGTGGGACGCTCAGTTTGAGCACACCAAACTAAATAGAGCTAAGTTCAAAGTATTCCGACCTGCTCCTGGTCAAATCCAAAAAACCGCACTCCAAAATGCAAATTTTTCATGGACTGATTTTTCCGGCGAAGAATTTGAAGATGTGCTGTTAATGCACTGTAAGTTCGATAAAGCGAGAATAACTTGGCATCAGATTGAAGGGCAGGTCGGGGAAGAGAATGATAAACGGTGGTCTGATGCTCAACAATCATATATATCTCTGAAAAACAACTTCGTTAGCATGAGCCAATATTCGGACGCCTCCAAAGCATACATCAAAGAAAAGACTATGGAGGAACGAGCAAGTTTCCCAACACAAGTTGGAACGACCTATCTTAAACAACGCAGCCGCGTATGGAGGATTCAGTCTGAACAGGACGGAATCGGAAAACTGAAAAAACGATGGCTAAAAATCAAGTCTAAATTTCTTTTATCTGAAGCCTCCAAATTCTTTTATTACTTTTGGTGGATTCTCCCCTTTACTCCAAAGACAGTTCATCTACCATCCGGTCGGCGTACAAGGCAAACCACGATTCAGCCGAAGCGTTTGCAATGGTTGTTGCTGTGGTGCAATGGACGTGCAACCGGCCACGGTGAGAGTTTCGCTAGAGTCGGGTTGCTGGGAATTTCAACAATTGTAGGTTTCGCGATTGCGTATCACATGTGGGACATGCTCAAATTAACCGAACCATCGATAATCGATTCGAAAATTCTACAAGAGATTGCTGATTTTAGAGATAGTCTTATCTTTAGTACCCGCAGTACTAGTACAATCGTTTTTTCGGATATGACTCCAATCAACACGGCAGCAAAAATAATGTCAGCCGTGCAGGGCCTATTGGGGCCGGTCTTCCTTGCTTCGTTCGTTTACGTTCTTAGCAAAAGGATAGGACGGGGTTACTGACGAAAATAAAAGAAACAATTTAGAATCCTATTTACAGCCAAAGGCCAAACCATGCCAGATATCACACTCACACGCGGACACACGGCGGTATTAATCGCCGACTACTATACCGATACGATGAACACCCTGCCCCATGCCTTAGAACGGGGCGTGGTGGAGAATGGTGCGTCGGTTCAAGCCGCCGCCCGAACCGCTGGAGCAATGGTTTGCTACTCGGCGACCGTGTTTCGACCGGGGTACCCGGAGATTGGCCGACGGAACAAGACCTTTAGCCAACGGAAGGCTTCCGGGCAGCCCGCTGTGGCAGACCCCATGGCCATCATCCACCCCTTGGTTAAACCCCAAGAGGGCGAAGTGGTGGTGGGCAAGCACCGAGTGAACGCCCTCTACGGCACCGGACTGGACGTAGCACTGCGGGCCAACAACATCCTCGACCTGGTGATTCTTGGCTACGCTACCAGCGGTGTTGTCCTGTCCACCGTTCGCTACGCGGCCGACTTGGACTTCAACCTATTTGTGGTCGAAGACTGTTGCACCGACCCGGACGCCGATGTCCATGATTTCTTGACCCAGCGCATCTTTCCGCGGCAAGCCGAGGTGGTCGGCTCGGACGATGTTATCAAAGCCCTGGCGGCGTGGTAGTTGGCCGACTTGCCTCCCGATGATTTAGACCGGGACCGGGACCGTCGGCGGCAATCGCGAACTCTTTATATAGCTATCGCCGCCCTAGCTATCGCCATTGGCCATGTCGTATATGCTTTCCTTCGCGACCACGTTTTTGATTAGGAATAAATCCGCAGCCATGATTTGTGGTCGGTCAGGAGTTAATCCCAGGTGGCCGGACACGACCGCCAGGCGTGCTCGGAGGCGAAACCTCTAGCACCTGGCACACCCGGTGGGTTGCCTGCGCGGCAAATCGCCATTAACATGCTCTGGAATGCGCCGTCCGGCATTGAATTGGCGGCGGACGCATTGGTCACAGCCGTTTAATCACATTCGATTAATCACGACAGTGGAGGTGCTCAGGTTCTAGCTCGTATTCTTTCTTGGTTTCGCCGCCCCAAAGCGGAGATCGAAATCGCAACAACCGGCGGGTCATTTCAACCCGGCGGCACAATAGATGTTCAGGTCACGATACGGCCAAAGCAGGGAGCCAATATCAAGGGCGGTCAGGTGGAATTAACCTGCACCGAGCAGTGGTGGGAGAACCAAAATCCTGGAGCCGGAGAACAAGGAAAGCTGGAGATTCGCTCGGGGCAATCTCAGCGGCTAGTCCAATCATTCATCGGAGAGACGGAAGTCACCAGCGATGAGCCGGTAGTCCGGTACGTTAGATTCCAGATTCCCAAAGAAGCCCAACCCACCGTCCAAGGCTCTGTAGCCCAAGTATCTTGGGAAATCACCGGACGGTTGGAGTTGGACAGCGGCGACACGCTCACCAAGTCTTTGGAAGTAACGGTTGTTACTTCACCCGTGGTCCAAGCCCGGCGTAGCCCAGCAGCCCTTACCGAACATGCAACTTTCCAGCACTGCACGCTGGCTTTGATTCTAGTCAACGATGTTGTTGGCTCGGGTGGATACTTGGAGGGTGAGGTTCGGGCACAGATGACCGGCACAGACCAGGCCAAAGACATTCGCGTGGAATTGCATAGCGCCGAATCATCTGGTGACCGCAAGGCGGACTCGGTCAGAGAGCGTATTTCTCTGGAAAGTGGCGTGCAGTTAACCGAGGACCGGCCCTACGTCTGGTCATTCAGCCTGCCGGTGCCAAGTCGGTCGCTCCCAACGGTGAAGAGCGAACATACGACGGTATCGTGGCGTCTCAAAGCAGTGGTGGACACCACAGAATCCGCCGACGCTTACCACGTGGAGCGCGAAGTCAGGATATTCACTTCCATATAAGTGCCCTGTCCGATAAGTGCCCTGCCCGTGTCTAGGTGCTCTGTCTAGCTATTCTAACTAGCTTTTCTGTCTAGCTACCTGGGCCGCCTGATTCGCCGCCCCACCAACGCTTGAGCCGTTTGCCTATCTCCTGCTCGGCCCCTTCTTCGCTGGGGTTATAGTAGCGGCGTCCTTTCAAGGACGGCGGTAGATATTCTTGGTCCGCGAAATGGCCCTCAAACTGGTGGGAATATTTATAGTCCTTGCCGTATCCCATGTCCTTCATCATCCCGGTAACCGCGTTGCGCAGGTGCAGCGGAACCGGCTCATTGGACTGCTCCCGTACGTCTCGCATGGCCTCATTTAGGGCAGCGTAGGCCGAATTGCTCTTGGGGGCCGTGGCCAAGTAGACCGTGGCTTCGGCCAGGGGTATGCGCCCCTCGGGCATCCCCAGAAAATGGACCGCCTGCTGGGCCGCCATCGCCACTGACAACGCCTGAGGCTCGGCCAACCCGATATCTTCTGACGCCAAAATAACGAGGCGGCGGGCGATGAATAACGGGTCTTCCCCCGACTCAATCATCCGGGCCAGCCAATAGAGCGCACCGTCCGGCGACGACCCACGAACCGACTTGATGAACGCCGAAATAGTGTCGTAGTGGCTCTCCCCCGCCTTGTCGTACATTGGAGAGCGCCGCTGTAGCGCATCGGCGGTGATTTCCAGGTCAATTAGGCGCTTCCCTTCCGCATCAACCGAACAGGCGTAGGCCGCTGTCTCCAAGGCGTTCAACGCGACCCGTGCGTCCCCATTGGCAATGTTTACCAGATGGTCCAGGGCGTCATCAGCCAACGTCGCGTGCAAAGCGCCAATACCCCTTATTTCATCAGCCAGGGCCCGTTTGACGATGTCCGCCATCTGGTCTGGGGTTAGGCTTTGCAGGGCAAACACGCGGGAGCGGGACAGCAGGGGCGCAATGACCTCGAAGGACGGGTTCTCGGTGGTCGCGCCGATGAAGGTGATGGTGCCGTCCTCAACGTGGGGCAGGATAACGTCCTGTTGGGCCTTGTTGAAGCGGTGAATTTCGTCGACAAAGAGGATGGTGGACTGTTGGTGCATCCCCTTTCGGTCTCGGGCTTCTCCGACGATGCGCCGCAGGTCGGCCACCCCCGAGGTTACGGCGCTAATCGGTTGGAAATCGGCCTGAGTTAGCGTCGCCACCAACCGCGCCAAAGTCGTCTTGCCAGTGCCGGGCGGCCCCCAGAGGATGAACGAGGGCAGGCGTCCGGCGGCAATGGACCGCATCAGCACTCGGTCGGGGTCGACAATCTGGTCTTGGCCCACGAACTCGTCAAATGTCCGGGGCCGCATGCGTTCCGCCAGCGGGGCGTCCCGCTCCGACTGGACCTTCCTGCCATGCTCGAACAATGACTCGGATGAGCTCATGGACGTTCACCTTACGGCTGACGAATACGACCGGGTTTCTTAGTAACTTGGAGCGCGGTAACTTGGAGCGCGGTAACTTGGAGCGCAGTTACTTGGAGCGCAGTTACTTGAAGCGGGGCATAACTTCTTTTGCAAATAATTTCATGGAGCTTTCCACCTCAGCGGGGGGCAGCATACCGCCGATGTTGAACCAGCACATGAATTCCTGCGGCCCGTACAGTTCTTTAAACTTTTCCAGCTTTGCGGCCACCTGGTCTGGGGTGCCCACGGCGGCGAACTCGTCCATGACCATCTCAGCGGTCAGGCTGGAGGCACGGCTGGAACCCCGGCTGGCCCCCCTGGCTGCGCCGATTTCCCCAAGCGTTGCCAGGTAGTTATTGATAGTCTTTACAAACCCCGCTTTGGCTTCCTTCTCGCTGGCGGCCACATGGGTAGGCACGTTGACATTGACCTTAAGTTTGGCGACATCGTGGCCATTCTCGGCCAACTCCGCCCGGTAAGAAGCCAAGCCGGTGACCGCCCCTTCAGTGGTTACGATGGTCGGTGCGACCAGAATGCTGTGTCCCAGTTCGCCAACTATGCCGAAAGTGTCGGCGCTGTTGGCAGCCACGTACACCGGAGGGTGCGGTTGCTGTATCGGTCTCGGCGTTACGGTGAACCCGTGGGCCTGGTAGTACTTGCCATCGTAAGTGAAATTCTCTTTCTGCCACGACCCCAAGATGAATTCCAAGGCTTCAATAAAGCGCGCCCGTCCCTCTTCTTGGTCGATGCCGTAGCCCTCAAAATGGGTTGGCATCGAGCCACGGCCCGCGCCAAAGATGGCACGGCCATTGGACAAGACATCCAGGGTCGCCAGCTCTTCGGCCAGTCGGACCGGTTGGTGCAATGCGAGCAAGTTGACGGCGTTGCCGATGCGGATGCGCTTGGTGGTCTGGGCGATGGCTGCCGCAATCATCAACGGGGCCGGCATAACCGAAAACCGAGGATTGAAATGCAGCTCCGCTAGCCAGGCGGCGTCAAAGCCCAGTTCGTCAGCCAATTGGCATTGGGCAATGGTGTCCTGAATGCGGGCGGCGGGAGTTTGGTCTACCGCGCAGGGCAGTTGGTAGAAAACGCCGAACTCCATGAGTTTCTCCTGTAGATGCCGAATAAGCTAGGGCCACCGGCCAGTAGCCCGCCTATTCTAATACAAACGGCTATGTCTAGCGTTACCCCCATCTCCGACTCCGTCGAGAGTCTCCCCGATGCATCGGGGAACCTAACCTTCCCCAGCAAGGTAGACTCACCTTCGCAGCTACAGTGGGATGTTGCCGTGCTTCTTGGCGGGGAGACTCTCCCGTTTGTTCTGCAGCATTTCCAGGGCTTTGATGATTTGCACCCTGGTGTCCGCCGGGTCTATCACATCATCCAAGAACCCACGGCTGGCCGCGATGTACGGCGTGGTGAACTTCTTTTTATATTCGTCAATCAGTTCTTGGCGTTTCTTGTCTTTGTTCTTCGCCTTGGCAATCTCATCACGGTAGATTATGTTCACTGCGCCGTCGGCCCCCATGACCGCAATCTCTGCCGAGGGCCAGGCCAAGTTGATGTCCGAGCGCAGGTGTTTGCTACTCATCACGATGTAGGCCCCACCGTAAGCCTTGCGGATGATGACCGCTATCTTGGGCACCGTGGCTTCGGCATAGGCAAAGATTAACTTGGCCCCGTGGCGAATGATGCCGCCGTATTCCTGCTCCACGCCAGGCATAAAACCTGGCACATCCACAAAAGTCACGATTGGAATGTTGAAGCAGTCGCAGAAACGGATGAACCGGGCCGCCTTGGCCGAGGCGTCGATGTCCAAGACTCCGGCCAGGTATTCCGGCTGATTGCCTACAATGCCAACTGACCGCCCGTTCATCCGAGCAAAGCCCACCACCACGTTGGGGGCGAAGTTCTGGTGGACCTCCATGAACTCTTCTTCGTCGACGACGCGGTAGATAATCTCCCGCATGTCATAAGCCTTATTGGCATCGTCGGGAACCAGGTAACGGAGATCGGGTTCCCTGCGGGTGGCCGGGTCATCGGAGGACTCCTGGGGACTGTCCTCCAGGTTATTGCTGGGTAGGAAGCTAAGGAGGTGCCGCACCTCGTTGATGCATTCCTCTTCGGTCTCGTAGACAAACTGGGCCACGCCGCTACGGGTGGCGTGGGTTGCCGCACCACCCAGGTCTTCGTGGGTCACCTCTTCGCCGGTTACGGCCTTGATAACATCTGGGCCGGTGATATACATCTGGCCGGTGCCCTTGACCATAAATATGAAGTCGGTGATGGCCGGGGAGTAGACCGCGCCGCCAGCCGAGGGGCCAACAATCACGGATATCTGGGGGATGACGCCCGAGTACATGGTGTTGCGCAGGAAGATATCACCGTAGGCTGCCAGGCTGGTGACGCCCTCTTGAATGCGGGCGCCGCCCGAGTCATTGAGACCGACCACGGGGCAACCCGCCTTGACTGCCAGGTCCAGCATTTTGCAAATCTTCTGGCTGACGGCCTCGGACAATGAGCCGCCCATCACGGTGAAGTCCTGGGCAAAGGCAAAGACCTGGCGGCCTTCCACTTTACCGTAGCCGGTAACCACAGCGTCGCCCAAAACCTTGCGGTCGGCCAGGCCGAAGTCGGTGGCCCGGTGGGTTACAAAGGGGTCAAGTTCCTCGAAGGTGCCGTCGTCCATCAGCAGGTTCAACCGCTCGCGGGCGGTCAGCTTACCCCTACTATGTTGCTGGTCTATCCGGTCCTGGCCGCCACCCTTCTGTGCCTCTTGGCGTAGGGCGTTCAGGGCATCAATCTTCTCGTCAATTTGCCGTTTTTCAGCAGTCACAACCCCTCCCCCGCGGCAGTGGAGCAAACTTCAGGCGTTCGCCCCGTCCCTATTATTTATTAAAGGACGGATCGTGTTTGCGAAATTGGTCGTGCAATAGATTGCCATATATCAATTCCGTAACCAATTTGGAGAGAATCCGTCGTTCTTAATGCAGTCTAAAATCGAGTTCATCGTAGCAGACGCCTTGATTGAGGTGCAAGAAGCCTGAGCGTGCTCCAGAGTGATAAAATGGGGCCGTTCGATGGCCCTTCTATCGAGTGTATTGTCCGCCGCTTTAGATGAGTCCGCGCACATTCTTCGCCTTCATCTCCGACAATGTCGCGAGTCTCGGCTTCGCCTGACCTAACCTTCCCCCGGAGCGGGCGAAGGGACTTTTATACCGGAGCGCTAAACGATGCCCCAAATCCAGACCCCCATCACCGGCCTGACCGTGGCCAACGGCGAGAAGCTGACCTGGGGCGCACGCACCTATGTGATGGGCATCATCAATGTCACGCCCGACTCATTCTCGGGCGACGGTTTGGGCAACGACCTTGCCTCCGCCGTGGACCAGGCATTGCGGTTTCAAGACGAGGGCGCGGACATCTTGGACATCGGAGCCGAATCCACTCGGCCGGGCAACGTTTCCGTCTCCCAGGAAGAAGAACTACAAAGACTGCTGCCAACCCTGGAAGCAGTGGCGAACCGGGTGAAGCTGCCCATCAGCGTGGATACCTACAAAGCAGCGGTGGCACGCCGTGCCGTGGACGCCGGGGCCGTTATCATTAACGACATCTGGGGCTTAAAGGCCGAGCCGGAACTGGCCCAGGTGGCCGCCGAAACCGGGGCCGCCTTAATCTTGATGCACAATCAGCAGGGCACCGAATACCGGGACTTGCTTCCCGACATGATAGCCAGCCTGGAACGCAGCGTTGCCATCGCCCTTGAAGCGGGAGTATCCAAAGCGAACATCGTCGTCGATCCCGGCATCGGCTTCGGAAAGACCCCAGACCACAACCTGACCGTCCTGGCCGAACTGGCACGTCTCAAAGCCGTCGGATGTCCCATCTTGGTGGGAACGTCTCGCAAGTCCACTTTGGGTCTGCTACTTAACCTGCCAGCCGACCAACGGGTTGAGGGCACCGCCGCAACCGTTTCTCTGTCCATTGCCGGTGGCGCGGACATCGTGCGGGTCCACGACGTTAAAGAAATGGTGCGGGTCTGCCGGGTCACCGACGCAGTGGTGCGCGGCTGGAGGCCCGAGGGTTGGAAGGCCTCTTGAGCGAGATAATCGCCCACTTGGGACTTGGCACCAACCTGGGAGACCGAGAAGACAATCTGGCCCAAGCGGTGAAGGGCCTCAACTCCGGGACCGCACTAACTGTGCTGCGCTCGTCCCGTATCTATGAGACTGAGCCGTGGGGTGTTACCGACCAACCGGCCTTCCTGAACATTGTTGTCGAAGTCTCCACCAACCTATCCCCCCAAGAGTTGCTGCACCACGTAAAAGGTCTGGAAGGGAAATTGGGCAGGGAACCTGGCCCCCGGTTTGGCCCCCGGCTAATCGATGTTGACATACTGCTCTACGGCGACATGGTGGTCGATGAGCCGGACCTACACATACCCCATGCCAGCCTGCACCTTCGGGCCTTTACTCTGGTCCCACTGGCCGAGCTTGCACCGGACTCGGTTCACCCAATCCTCGGCCAAACCATCACCAACTTGGCAATGCAAGTCGAAGGTCTGGGCGGCGTAAAACCGCTGGCCTAATCAAAAAAGGCTGATTCGTGCCTAAAATCGATTAGCAGTCGACACGCCCGGTTGACAATTTTGCCCGTCTGACGCATATTTTTATATGGCGAACTAACTGTCCAATCAATTGGCATATAACAAAAAACATCTGCCCCGCCGATATGCCGATATATCGAAGCAGCGGCGGCAGCTAGAGCAATGAGGAGACGGCCATGGCCGACAAGCAACTGGTATTTAATGACGAAGCCCGCTCCAGCCTACTAAAAGGCGTAGATGAACTTAAGCGGGTAGTTGGGCTGACCCTTGGCCCCAGCGGTCGCAACGTGGTGCTTAGCCGCATGTTCGGCCTGCCAATAGTTTGTAGCGACGGCGTAACCATCGCCAAAGAGGTGGAACTCCCGGAGCCTTACGCGAACCTGGGAGCCCAACTGATTAAAGAAGCTGCTTCCAAGACCAATGATGCAGTCGGCGACGGCACCACTACTTCAGTAGTTCTAGCCCATGCCATCGTTCACAACGGCTTCCTGAATGTGGCCGCCGGTGCCAACGGTATTGTCATGCGGGACGGAATCGACATGGCTGTCGCTGCCGTGGTCGCAGAATTAAAGGCCATGGCCATACCGGTGGAAGACCGGGCGCGGATTGCCCGGGTTGCCGCACTCTCCGCCCACGAAGAGCCCATCGCCGAACTGTTGGCCGACGCCCTAGACAAGGTTGGCCGGGACGGCGTGGTGACCATTGAAGAGTCCAAGTCCTTTGACAACGAATTAGAGTTTGTTGAAGGCGTCCGCATCGACCGCGGGTATATCTCACCCCATTTCGTCAATGACACCCAACGCATGGAAGTTGCCATTGACGCCCCCATGTTCTTAATCACCGACCAGAAGATTAACGCCCCCAAAGATGTTGTGGGCATAATGGAAAAATTGCTCCAGGCCGGAAAGCGCTCCTTGGTGATTATCGCCGAGGATGTCGATGGAGAGGCCCTGTCCACCATGGTGGTCAACAAGCTGCGGGGAACAATCGATTGCCTGGCCATCAAAGCCCCAGGTTTCGGTGAGCGCCGCAAGGCATTGTTGGAAGATATCGCCATTGTCACCGGGGGAACTGTTATTAGCGCCGACCGAGGACTGAAGGTCGAAGACGCTGACATTCCTTTGCTGGGGACCGCCCGCCGGATTATCGCCAGCAAAGACGAGTCCACCATCATCGAGGGTCGGGGCGACGAAAAGGCCATCAAAGAACGGCTGGACCAACTGCGAGTCCAGATTGAAGAGACCAGCTCTGATTACGACCGCGAAAAGCTGCAAGAGCGCATGGCCGCCTTGGTTGGCGGTGTCGCGGTAATCAAGATTGGCGGCGCAACCGAGCCCGAAGTCAACGAGCGCAAGTCGAGGGCTGAAGACGCCCTTTCCGCCACTAGGGCCGCCATCGAAGAGGGAATCGTTCCCGGCGGTGGAGTCGCCTTGGTGCGTGCCGGACAAGTGTTGGTTGAACTAGAAAAGACCGTAGAAGGCGAACTAGCCCTGGGTGTGCGAATAGTACGTGACGCCCTCAGTGCTCCATTGCTGCTCATCGCCCAGAACGCTGGCCATGAGGGCCAGGTAATTCTAGAAGGTATCCGCACTAGCGAAGGCGATTGGGGCTTCGACGCCGACAAGGGTGAGTTCTGCCATCTGATTGAGGCTGGGATAATCGACCCGGTGAAAGTCACCAGGTCCGCCTTACAGAACGCGTGCAGCATCGCCGGCATGATGATGACCACTCAGGCAATCATCACCGAGATTCCCGAGTACATTCCCCTGCCCGCCGACATCCAGGACTTCATGCACGACTAGTCCGCCTGACTAGCCTTAGCGGGCAAACCAGAACAGGAAAACTGGCCCGGACCAGCCACCGAATAAACCAAAGTGGCTGGCCGGGCTTAATTTTTGGACAAGCCAATGCCGGGTACACCATTAGACCGTGATTCTATCGGCCAGTTAATCGAAGGGGTTCCTCCGCTGTTGGAGGACTACTTATCCCTTGACGCCCAACTCCAACCCAACGGATTCGATCTCTCCCTTCAGGGCGTAGCCAAGTTGGTGACCCCTGGAGCCATCGGGGCCGAGGACACCGACCGGGAACTGTCCGAAACCCAGCAGTTGGAATTCGGGCCTGGCGGCTGGTTGCAGTTGGAACCCGGTCCATATCTGGTCACTTTCAATGAAGTGGTCAACCTACCGCTGAACGTCATGGCATTGGGCCGCCCTCGCTCAAGCCTGCTCCGCAGTGGGGTTGCAGTGCACACCGCAGTATGGGACGCCGGGTACAAGGGCCGCTCCCAAGCGCTGCTGGTGGCGTACCAACCCGGCGGTTACCGGGTGCAGCGTAACGCCCGGCTGATGCAGCTGGTGTTCTTCAGCATGGAGACCGCCGCCAGCAAGGGCTACGACGGTCGTTTCCAATCCGAGAATATTTAGAAAGCCGCCACCGCCCGGCGGTTGTGACCCTGCGGCACCAGCAGCAAAGCACTTACACTGTCGTTATGTACCTTCAGCACCAGAGCCCTACACTGTCATTCTGTTCCGTCAAATCCAGCCGCCCCACACTGTCATTCTGAGAAGGCCGCAGCCAACGAAGAATCTCGTTACTCGAAGCAAGCCCGATGCGGAAAAACGAGATTATTTGCGAACTCAGATGCCGTATTGCAGCTTCTCGCAAAATTCTGCGGTGGCTCATCCCCTAAAGAAAGCATTCTTGGAATTGGTAGCTATTCGGCGCCTGTTTAACTAGACCTTCGTCCGTCGTTTCATATCCGGGTTAACCCTCCTGAGCGCTGCATTTCCGAAACCACCTGCATTCTCTCTTGACATTCCATCAGCATGGAAGGTTTACAATCGTGTTTGATCGAGCGGGAGGAGCAACGTGAAAATAGGTGAACTGGCGAAAGCCATCGGACTAACAGCCAAAACAATCAGATTTTATGAGGGTGAAGGCCTGATTCCAGAGCCCCCTAGAACCAAATCTGGGTACCGTACTTACGCCGATGCGGACGTAGTCAGGCTAGAGTTCATCCTCAAAGCCAAACGCCTAGGCCTCTCCCTGGATGAAATCAAAGGAATCCTGCGACTGCACGACCGGAGTGAACCGACCTGTTTGCATGTAAGGTCACTAATCGAGGAAAAAATGGCGCAAGTCGAGATGGTGATTCAGGACCTCATGGGTTTCAAAGAGGAACTCCAATCGTTGGGATATCACACGACAAGCATGGTGGACTGTCGGCCGCTGGGTGGCAATATTTGCTCCATCATCGAAGACAGCGGAATTAACGTAGCTCGATTAAGCTTGGCCTGGGCTGAATCAACAGGCAGCGTGCGACTAAATAATTAATCGGAAGTAGGAGGCGCAATGACAGCGAAGACTGTACTTGTTTATGTCCAGCCAGACGGTTGACATTTTTGCCAGCGAACGGAAGAGTTTCTTTCGAAAAAGGGTGTCGCTTTTGAGCGGAAAGACATTATGAACGATTCCACAGCCATGGAAGAACTGGTCAAGATAGGGGTCATGACCACGCCTGTGACGGTGATTGACGGCGCTGTGGTGGTCGGTTTCAATCCGAAGAGGCTGGAAGACCTACTGGCCGGTTAATTCTGGTATTGAAGAGGAAAGATTTGACAAACAAGAACCACGACGGATATGACCTGGTGATTATCGGCGGTGGAGCGGCTGGTTTCGCCGCCGCTACCAAAACAAACGACCTGGGCAAGACAGCCCTCATGATTAACAGTGGGCTCCCCATCGGTGGGACCTGTGTCAACGTGGGTTGTATGCCCAGCAAGGTGCTGCTTGCCACCGGGGATGAGCTTTTCTACGGTGCAACTCCCCGCTTCAAAGCGGTCCACCAAGGCCGTAAATCCGCCTTTGACTTCACCACGGCCATTAAAGAGAAGGACGAAATCATTGCCGACGCCCGGCAGAGCAACTACCTAAACGTGATGGACTCCCTGGAGAACGTGACCTACTTGGAAGGGCGAGCCAGGTTTATCTCCCAAAATCAAGTGGACGTGGGTGAACAGGTTATTGTGGGAGAAAAGTTCCTAATCGTAACCGGCTCTTCCACCAGACCGCTGCCGATTCCGGGGTTAGACCAGGTGGGCTGGCTCAACAACGTGACTGCCATGGAGTTGAAGAAGCTGCCCGAGTCCATGGTGGTCATCGGAGGCGGGCCCATGGGCCTAGAGTTCGCCCAGATGTTCGCCCATTTCGGCACCCGGGTCACTGTCATAGAGGCCATGAACCAGATCTTGCCCAAAGACGAACCTGAAATAGCGGCTGAGTTGCAGAGGTCTCTCGAAGTAGAGGGTATCCAGTTTAGGATCGGTGTTTCCATAGAGAGCGTACGCCAGGACGGTGGCAACAAAGTCGTATCCATCCGCAGCAGGCAGGGTTCCCGGCCCCCCTCCTCCAATCCTGAGGTGGAAGAACTGGCTGCGGAAGAGCTGCTGCTGGCCGCCGGAATCCAAGCCAACACCGCTGACATGGGTCTGGAACAGGCCGGAATCGCCGTTGGCCCAAATGGCTTCGTCCAAGTCAACGATCACTACCAAACGGAGAACCCCAATATATTCGCTGCCGGGGACTGTGTCGGCAAGATGCCCCTGGAGACGGTAGCTGCCAAGGAGGGCTCTTTGGCTGCCGAGAATGCATTAACCGGGTCGAGCAGGGTCATCGACTACGACCACGTCCCTCACGCGGTGTTCACCAACCCGCAGGTAGCCAGCGTAGGGCTAACCGAGGAAGAGTCGATGCGGCGGTTCAACGCCTGCGCCTGCCGGACAATCTACATGGACTCGGTGCCCAAGGCAGCCGTGATTAAAGAGACACGTGGGGTTTTCAAGATGGCCATCCACCCCGAAGACTCCAGGATATTGGGCGTCCACATAGTTTCCCCAGACGCGGCGGAACTGATTCACGAAGCCACCCTGGCGGTAAAGTTCGGCCTGACCGTAGATGATGTCATCGACACGCTGCACGTTTTCCCGACACTAAGCGAAGGCATCAAGCGGGTGGCCCAGGCCTTCACCAGAGATGTGTCGGTGATGGCCTGCTGCGTTGAGTGAGATTATGCGAAAGTTTCTGCAAATTGAAAAGCCATTTGTGGCGTCATTGAGCGGCCTGCTGCCACTGCCCTGGTGATGAGTGGCCCCCGGCTTGCTCGGCCTGTTGGGTGGGACCTCGGCCGGGTTGGCTACCGCGCCTGCGTTGCGGGTGCTCACGTGGCCTTTTCTCGTCTTGACAGCAGTGATGCTGTCACGGGGTTGGTACTTGGAGTTGTCCCACGGAGGACGATGGAGTTCTTCGTGGCGGCGTCGGGCCAGTCTCGTCCTAGTTGGTTCAACATTACTAGCAGTGGCACTTTGGAGCTTCAGGTTCGCGGGTCTACTGGCAGCGAGGCCTTTTTAGTTCCTAGTTTTGACGATAATACAATCGATTCGGGAAAAGGACATGAATACGTCACCGAAATTTCATTGGGAAAGGACGACACCATGTGGGGTTTAGTGGCGGTTATACCCATAGTCTGTTGCGTGCTGATACCAGCCGGGATAGCTGTGGCGGCGTTCATGGGCTTCGGTAAGAAGAAGCCTAATGGAAACGTAAGCGATGGTGAACTGCCGCAGGACAACCTCCGCCATTCGTCTCAATTGGAGGAGGAAAAGATATGAGCATCGTACGACCAAGGTATTTTGGCATCGCCTCACTGTTCCTTCTGCTCGCCGTCTTCACAGCGTGTATTGGAGAATCCGCGGTTCCACCGATTGAAAATAGCTCTAGTTCATTCGGAATATCGAATCCCGCTCCGAAAGTTTGGGGATTAAAAGCTCCATCCTTTTCAGTGAGCACCGGTGGGGGATCTACCTTCTCGTTGGACGAACACCTTGATGAGGTAGTAATACTCTACTTTTCATTTGCTGGTTGACCCACTTGCGGGCTGGAGGCTCCAGCCTTAGGTAGGATTCAAAGGGAATATAAGGATCTGCCACTCACGGTCGTGGCGGTTAACACTTTGCCCTTCATCGCTCTTGATGATTGGAAGGAGTTCTGGAAAAGCAAAGATGCAGAGGACGTGACCTGGGCACAGGCCGACGCCGATGGTGAGTTGCTGCGGCAATTTGGCGTGTTCAGTCTCGGCACGACAATAATCATCGCTCGAGAAGGTCAGATTTCATACAGGGACGATGGGGCCACTCCATATGAGGTTCTCAGGGCCAATGTGAAAGATATCTCGTGAGATACCAAGACCCAAAAATCAGGACCGAGACCTCGCTCGTTGGAACCTGTTCTTCTTCGTTATTAAACCCGTAGTGCAGCACCTGCCTGATTGCGCAGGGCAAGCTCATATTGCTGAAAGCTAGGGCAGGCCCAGGACGATAGTGCGCTTCGAGCGGATTTGCGTCACAATTCCCTCCACTAGGAACCATGCAAGACCTAAAGAGCCACATCGCCGAATACGCTATTCAGTGCGGATTCGACCTGGTGCGAATCACCGGGGCTGACGAGTTTGCCAGTGACCGGGATGCTGCCTTAGACCGAATCAATGCCGGGCAAATGGACGGCCTCCCCTGGTTCAACGAATCCCGAGTTAAGCGCGGTTCAGACCCGCAAGAACTTCTCCCCGGCGCTCGCTCCGTCATCTGCCTGGGACTCAGCTATCTTGGGCCAGACGACGCTGAGCCAAAACCCGGCAAAGGCAAAGGAACAATCGCCCGTTACGCCCGGGTTAATGACTATCACCGCACTATGAAACGGCGGATGAAAGCCTTTGTCTGCGGTCTAGAGGAGACATTACAAACGCCGGTGGCGGCCCTGTGGTACGTGGACGACGGCCCCATGTTGGACCGGGCGGCGGCGGCACGTTCTGGATTGGGTTGGTTCGGCAAAAGCACCAACATACTCACTCAGTCCCACGGTTCCTGGATACTACTGGGACAGGTGGTAACCGACTTAGCGTTGGAACCAGATACGCCACTAAAGAAGACCTGCGGGTCCTGCGTCCGCTGCATCGACGATTGCCCAACAGGAGCCATTGTTGCGCCCTACATCGTGGATAACGCCCGTTGCATCTCCTACCAAACCATCGAGAACCGGGGAGTGATTCCTTTGGCGATGAGGCCGCTCATCGGAGACCTAATCTTCGGATGCGACATCTGCCAGGACGTTTGCCCGGTCAACCGCAAAGCTGCCCTGCCCTTACAGCCCATAGCAGCGGCGGAGTCCGTGGGAGCTTCCGGGCAACTCAGTCTCACCGAAATACTGGCGATGACCGAAGAAGAGTTCCGAACCAGGTTTCAGGGCACGTCAATCATGCGAGCCAAACGTGTCGGTCTACAGAAAAATGCCTGTGTTGCGTTGGGAAACAACCGGGACGCGGTAGGGGTGTTAGTGCTGATTTCGGCCTTGGATGCCGACGAACCTTTGGTGCGCGGCCACGCGGCCTGGGCCTTAGGGCGAATTGCTATCGCCGAAGCAATTATCGCCTTGGAACAAGCGTTAGCATCCGAATCGGACGCCTACGTTCGCGAAGAAATAGCAGCGGCGCTTTTAGATTCTCGCCAAGCCCCTTAGGGAGTGCCCGTCGGTTGGGCCTGCTCCCCTTCGGGTTCAGCCGACTTTCTCTTGCGGCTTCCAGACCGGCGACGCTGGGTCGTTCTGGTTGGAGTGAAGTCAGTCGGGACATACCCCTTGCCGAAGTGGAGCTTCTTCATCTCTTCTTCAATCAATATGAAGTCATTTTTGGGCAGGAGATGAAGATTACCCTGAAAAGCCATGTACCAGTCCTCAGGGTTCCACCGCTTCACGTATTCCAACCGTGGGGCCAGTAAGTTGGCGTCGATGAATTGCTCGTCCTCCAATACCACTCCCGGCTCTAACTTTATGTGGTAGGGAAAACCGGTGCTTCCTTCATTGACCCAAATGGGCTCTTCGGCTTCAAAGTAGGAAGACATTGCGGTGGCAGTGGCCACGAACCGGCGTATGTGGGAGATATAGAGGAGCACCCGGTCGCCTTCGGTAATCCGCTGCACCTTGCGCCGGTGTTGGGCTTTAAGACCAAGAAGGGTAAACTCCCGCGCTTGAGTGATGCGGAAGTTCTCTTCGTTATTTACAATCATCCAGAAATTACTGGGCATACACACCTCAGAAAGGCAAAAAACCTAAAAGCCTGTCAAATTAGACAAATTGGCCCATCCGGCACCATCATATCATGATAAAGACTATCAATCTCTCACGAAGTTTTTGCGATGGCCTGCCGGGTTAAATCCGATGGGTCCAATCCACTGGGTTCCTTTCGCTGGAATCCATTTAATAGTACGACGGTTTAAATTGTCGGCCAGTCTTAAATGAATGGCAGTTCTAATCGAAAACCAGTGTTGTTATGTCTCCACCGGTGTTGTAACATCAGGCGGGTTTCCCAGGCTGGTATCAGCAAGACTGGCCCACCACACGCACCAAGCGAGGATTATTCAATGACGACACCACAGCGGGATATCGCCATCGTAGGCGTGGCCGAATCAGACGTCATGGGCACCGTCCCAAACAAGTCTTCTCTACAGCACCATGCCGAGGCGGCACACAATGCACTTGAGGACGCGGGTCTCTCCAAAAACGATGTTGACGGCGTCTTAACCGCCGGGTTCTCCACCCTGGCAACGGCAGAATATATGGGCATCCACCCAACCTACACCGACGCCACCTATGTCGGCGGGTCGTCGTTCGTGATTCACGTGGCCCATGCCATCGCCGCCATCCGCGCCGGATACTGCGAAGTGGCGCTAATCACCCACGGACAGGCCGGACGTTCCACCAGAATTCGAGTTCCAGGGGACGGCAACCTACCCTTTGCCCAATACGAAGCCCCCTACGGAATTATTGGCGCACCCATTAACTACTCCCTGGCCTGTTCACGGTACATGCACCAATATGGCGAAGAGAAAACCCGCCAGGGCATGGCCGAGATTGCCGTGGCCACGCGCAAATGGGCCAACCTTAACCCCAAGGCCATGATGCACGACACCACCATGAGTTTCGACGAATATCACGACTCCCGGTGGGTTTCCTGGCCCTTCCATCTCTTCGACTGCTGTTTGGTAACAGACTCGGGAGCGGCCATCATTGTGACCACCGCAGAACGGGCCAAAAGCCTTAAAAAGAAGCCGATTTGGGTATTGGGCGCGGGCGAAGGACACGACCACAACATTGTGAGCCAGATGCCCGATTACACCTCCACCTGGGCCCGCCGGTCTGGGCCGCTGTCCATGCAGCGAGCAGGAATCACCCACGACGACTTGGACCTGACCATGATTTACGACTCGTTCACCTACACGGTAATGGCGACGCTGGAGAGCATGGGGTTCTGCGCACCGGGAGAGGCCGCAGACTTTGTGGCGAATCAGAGGACAGCCCCCGGCGGTGACTTCTCTTTGAACACCAACGGCGGTGGCCTGTCATACACCCACCCCGGTATGTACGGCAGCTTCCTATTGGTGGAAGCGGTCCGGCAGCTACGCGGCGAAGCGGGAGACCGGCAGGTGCAAAGTAGGCGCGACGCCAGCCAGCTCGCCAAACTGGCAATCGTCAACGGCACCGGCGGCTCTCTGTCTTCTACCGGCACGGTCGTTCTGGCATCTGACTAGTCTGCTACCTAGCGCGGCGGTCATTCTGACCGACTAGTCCCGATTCACTTTCTACGGCTAAAAAGGGCGGCTTACTAAATAAGCCGCCCTTAGTTTTTATACAAATATAAGATTAGTACAAAATGCTATTTTCCCGTTTATGTTTGGTGGGACACCGTAAATCCTGCTGTGCTAGGGTGACAACATATTACTGAGATGGCATCGATTGATGACCTCTCATCATAAGTTACGCCGACGGCGAAAGGATTTTGGACTAATTATGGATCGCACTATTTCTTCTTTTCTCCAGCACCTCCTCGTAGAAAAAGGCTTCTCCCGCAACACCTCAGACGCTTACCGCAACGACCTCGGCCAATTCTGGGACTTCCTCCAAACCCCCTCCGACGGCCATTCCACTGAAAACGGCAACGGAAATGGTAATGGCAACGGGTCAACCAATGGCAACTACATGTGGGCCAAGGTAGACATCAACGTCCTCAACAAATACGTCGAGGACCTGCGAGTTCGCAAGGGCTACCGCGACACCACCACCGCCCGCAAAGTCGCCTCCATCAAGTCTTTCTTCGGTTTCCTGTCGGAGAACAGCATTATCACTGAAGACCCAACCGAGTCCTTGGGCTCACCACGGGTTGGTAGAACCCTGCCCAAGTTCCTTTCTGAAGAGGACGTAACCCTTCTGCTGGACTGCGCCTACAAGTCTGGTTCCAACGAAGGACAACGTGACGCTGTCATCATGGAACTTCTCTATGCCACCGGCCTTCGCGTTGGTGAGTTGGTGTCCCTGAACATGCAGGACGTTGACCTGTCCGAGTCCTACATTCGCTGCATGGGCAAAGGCTCTAAAGAACGCATCGTCCATCTGTATCCCAAAGCCCTTGAAGAACTCAAGCGTTATTTCAAAGAGGCCCGTATCGTCCTATTGGGGCACCGTCGCGCCGAGCCAGCTTTGTTCGTCAACCATCGGGGTGAGCGCCTGACCCGCCAATGGGTCTGGACCATCTTGAAGACCTACGCCCAAAAGGCTGGCATCAACCAGAACATCACGCCCCACACCCTGCGTCACAGCTTCGCCACCCATCTGTTGCAGAACGGGGCCTCCCTACGGCACGTGCAGGAACTGCTGGGCCATTCCAGCATCTCCACCACCCAGGTCTATACCCACCTAACCTCCGGCTACGTGCAAAAAGAGTACGCGAAGAGCCATCCCAGGGCCTAATTCAAACGCCCAAACACTCAAACATAACCAGGATAAATAGGCCACGAAAAGGGCAGCCCAGCACGGCGGCAACGGCACTTAGACCCGTAAATCCGTGTCTGCGGACTGCCCTTTTTGATTGATTGCTGCTATAGTTAACTAGCTGTCTTGAGACTGATTAACAGGCTCTTGCCAGCCACAATTAGACAATATCATCCTCCTTAGGAGGCACCCTCTAATGGCGGGTAAAGCTCGCCGGGCAGCATCCCGGCAAGGACAACTCAAGCGCAAAAAGACCGTTAAGGGGCCCAGCGGTATTCCATCATCCAATCAAATGGTGGTGGATTCTGAGGGACAAGAACCCGTTTCTGTATCCGCTGGCGTCGAAAATGCCGCGATAGAAGCAACTGAAACGACCGGAACCACGAGCAACACTGGTTCCGACGCTCCAGTGACCCCACGCGCACCCCGGCCATCCCCAGTAGCCCGGACTCCCCGCGGCGAATTTACCGGTCAAAGTCAGGCCCGACTACGTGGCGAGCGTCCGGCTGCCTATCTTTACGTCGGCTCAGAAGTCCGGCGCATCCTGATTCTCACCGGCGTAATCCTCGCCGCCCTCATCGCACTGGGAATAGTTCTCTAAACCGACATGCCTCTACCTTTGGTAGAACATCGCCTCCAGGCGACCCCTGAAAAGCCCGGCGTCTACTTGATGAAGGATCCTCGGGGCACTGTGCTGTACGTCGGCAAAGCCAGTATCCTCCGCAATCGTCTCCGGTCTTACTTCGGCTCTCAAACTAACCTGCCCAACAAGATTCGCCGGATGCTGAGTCATCTGCACGACTTCGAGTACATCGTCACCGATTCCGAAGCCGAGGCCCTGATACTTGAGAACACCCTCATCAAGCGGTACAAGCCCCGTTACAACGCCCGGCTAAAAGACGACAAGACCTACCCCTATCTCAAGATTGATTTGACCGAGGAATTCCCCCGGGTCTACATCACTCGCCGGGTGGCCAAAGACGGGGCCCGCTATTTTGGCCCCTTCGCCACATCGGGCACTGTGCGAAAAACCATGGATCTGGTCAAGCGGTTATTCCCCTACCGCTCCTGCACCAAGAACATCACCGGCAAAGACCCCCGGCCCTGCCTCGAGTATTACATCAACCGCTGCGTGGCACCTTGCACCGGCATCGCCAGCAAAGAGGACTACGCCAAGGTTATCAACCAGGTTGTCATGTTCATGGAGGGCGACACCGAAACGGTGACCAAAGACTTGAGCGACAACATGGAGCTGGCTTCGGAAAACCTGGAGTTCGAACGGGCCGCGGTGCTCCGCGACCGGATGAAGGCTGTTGAGAAAGTAGCCGAAGAACAGCGAATTACCGTCGACTCAAATCCCGTCAGCGACATGGACGTCATCGCCCTCGCCCAGGGCAGTAACGAGAGCTGGGTAGAGGTGTTCTTCGTCCGAAAGGGCAAGCTCATCGGCCGAGAGCATTTCTTCATGGAAGGCACCCAAGACGACACCGAGACGTTGGTGTTGGGGCAGTTCGTGAAGCAGTATTACCAAACGGCCCTGGTGATTCCCCCCAGGGTGGTGGTTCAGCACATGCCCGAAGACAACGAAACCATCACTGAATGGCTGCGCCAAACCCGTGGCGGCGCAGTACGGTTGGTCTGTCCCCAACGAGGCGTCCATAAGCAGTTGGTGGATACCGTGGCGGATAATGCCCGTCAGGGATTGATTCAGCACCGGATTAAATGGCTAGACAACTCAGACATTATTCAGCAGGCAATGTCTGAGCTAGAAGAGGAGCTTAGCCTGCCCCTGCCGCTCAGAAGGATGGAGTGTTACGACATCTCCCATATTCAGGGCACCAATACCGTGGCCAGCATGGTGGTGTTTGAAGACGGCAAACCCAAACCGGCCCATTACCGCCGTTTCAAGATTAAGACCGTTGCTGGCGTCGACGATTTTGAAAGCATGCGCGAAGTACTCCGCCGCCGGTTCAAGCGCTTGGCGGCCGCCAGGGCTGCTGAGAAACGGGGCGAGGGTGAAGGAGCCGGAGTCGACAGTTTCGGCGTGATTCCCGACTTGGTACTCATCGACGGCGGCAAGGGTCAACTCTCCGCTGCCTTGGAAGTATTCTTGGAGTTGGGACTGGACGACGTACCATTGGCATCGTTGGCCAAGGAGAACGAAGAGCTGTTCGTTCCCCACACCCCAGAGCCGATTATTTTACCCAGAACCTCTCAGGCCCTGTACTTGGTGCAGCGCATCCGCGACGAGGCCCACCGGTTCGCCATCACCTACCACCGGAACCTACGCAGCAAGAGCAGCCTGCGTTCTGCCATCGACAATGTCACGGGTATCGGGCCCAAACGTAAAAAAATGCTGATGCGCAAATTCGGTACATTAAAGGGTATCAAAGAAGCAGCGGTAGACGACTTGGCATCGGCCCCCGGCATGACACGCTCCCTGGCGATTAGGCTAAAACAAACCCTCTAGCCCGCCATCCGGCACGACTAGCCCACGCCTGTACTCCTCCTAGCCTTACACTTATACCCGTTATCCTGTTGCCATTGGGCCAGGCGTAATGTACGATGTACCCCCGCGCCTGGCAATGGGTATCCCTTTCTGCCTGCCGCGTGTCTCCGATTCAACTCTATAAATGTAAACATGGTTAAAGTTTCAATATCGCTGCCCAACAACACACAGATTACCTTCGAGTCTGATAAGGCCGAGGTACTACACGACGTTGTGGGTATGGTACTGCGGGATTTGCCCCGCGACCTGATGGCTGCACCACCAGCCAATTCGCCGGTAACACCCCAGGCAAATACCCCTCAGCCAGTAGCTGTACCCGAGGAAAAAAGTACCAGCGTAGCAGTGTCGGTGCCGTCAGCCCCTGTGGCCCCAGCACCAGAACCAGAACCTGCTCCTCAAGTAATGGCTCCAGCGCCCGAACCTGCCCTTCAAGTAGCCGCTCCGGCGGCTTCACCACCGGCAGAATCACCGGCCATACCAGCACCAGCCGCCACCCATGAGCCGCCTGCGCCCGCCAATGGCAACGGAAACGGTAATGGTAACGGCCACGCGAACGGTAACGGACATGACGCCATCGAAATGCCGACCGAACTCCTCTCCGAAGAGGGCCGCGAAAGCTTCGTAGCCTTTTGCCACGGAGCTAATCCCTTGGGCGACATGCGCCGGGTAGTGGTCGCCGCCGAGGGCGCCAGCCGTCATTTCGAATTAGACGGTGTGAACGCCGACGACCTGGGGTTGCTCTTCGATATGGCCGGATGGCGCCGGCCAGGCAACTTCACCCAGACTCTCCGCAATGCCGCCCGTTCCAAGTTCGGCTGGCTAGAACGCATCCCCGGCCGCTCCGGTCGCTACGCCGCCACCGCGTTAGGTCTCGAAAAAACCATCAACAGCTAAGGCGGCTCAGCCGCGTTTTCATGGGCATTCCTTCCCCATTTAGTTATTCGTAGTTCCTGCACGCACGCCCAAGAAATACGTATAATGGCTGGCGGGCAAACACCTGGTAGGAGATTACTTAAACCTGGATGGAACTACTAAAAACAGCACCCAAAAGAGCCATGGCCGTTACGCCACATCCCGACGACTGTGAAGGTGGTTGTGGCGGAGCGCTGGCCAAATGGGTGAAAGAATCGGGAACCGTTGGGTCCGTAGTAATGTGTACCAGCGGAAACAAAGGCACCGGCGACCGGGAGATGACCCCAGATCGGTTGGCTGCCACTAGGCAGGTCGAGCAACGCGCCGCCTCGGATCTGATTGGCATCGACGATGTAGTTTTCCTGGCCCATCCCGACGGTGGACTGGAAGACTCAGAATTGTTCCGCAGTCAGGTGACCAGGGAAATACGCCGGTTCAAACCAGACCTGATCCTCTGCATCGACCCCTACCGCAGCACCACCCACACTCACCGCGACCACCGTAAGAGCGGACAGGTGGCCTTGGACGCAGCGTTCTCCTACGCATGGAGCTACCAGCACTTCCCAGAGCAGATCACAGAAGAGGGATTAGAACCGCACCGAGTGACGCAAGCCTTCCTTTGGGGCAGTGAAGAGCCCGACGTTTTTGTCGATATTGAACCCTACCTGGACGTCAAGGTAGATGCTCTAGGAGCCCACGCCAGCCAGATGTCTTCGACCAGGGAAGAACGGCTAGAACGCATCAAGACCAACTCAAGTCGCCACAAAGAAATCTCCGGGTTGGACTATGCCGAAGGCTTCCGCCGCATAACCTTCAACCTAGGGTCGCTGGACTGGCAACTGCTCCACACCTAGGGGCCAAGCGCGTCACTGCCCCGGTTCTATGTCATTAAACCCGCGGCTAGCTCCTCGAACCACGTCCCATCGTCATTCCGGCGGACGCCGGAATCCAGATTGGCTGCCGCCATTACCTCACATGCTATACAAGCACCCTGGATTCCAGCTTTCGCTGGAATGACTGGCGATTAATTGGCTTACTGAACAACGTCACGCGAAAACCCCATCCCCTGTGACCGCATCATCGACGTGGTATTGCTCCGAGCAATGGCGCGCAAAAAATTGGAGACTATTCCGGAGTTCTTGCGGACCTCTTTCCGGGGGGCGGGGAAGGAGACGGCGGGAGTCTCGTCCAGCAGACCCCATTGGGGTGGCAAGCTGCTGCGGGTGACGATGCCATTGGGGGCGATTAGGTAGTGGAAGTCGGCGATGCCCATGAACTTGGGGTCGTGGAACTTGGTGCTGAACGACGCGACTCGGTTGCAGTACGCTTCCTCTTTGCCAGCAATCCGGCGGTAGTCGGCCAAGGCCTGCTTGAACGCTAAGACTTCTCGCCAAGTCTCAGGGTTGGTCTCTTTGGCGTAATCCACAGCCTGACGCAGGGTCTCCTTTGCCAGTTCAGTCCGGCCTGTGACGATTTGCTCTCGTTCCTGTAGCTCTGAGAAGTCGCCTGCGGTGTGGTCGTCGCGGGAGAAGTCCGACTTGCTGGACTTTACCTCAACAATATAGAAGGTGTTCTGTGGCCCCACCGCCGCCAGGTCTACAATGCGCCCGCCCGGGCCTTCCAACTTCACTTCGAGTCCGATGACCCGGCAACCTGCTTCGTGGTACAACCACTCCCACGCCGCCATCTTCAGGTCGTAGGTCAGCGCGGTCTCGTTGCCTCGTTTAAAGGGGCCGAAAGCCACCGCCAAGTCCACCATCAACCAACACGCCTCATCATCAAACACCTACCCAATCCGCTTGGAAATAATAATGATGACGCCACTGTTGGTGGTTTTCAATGTGCAGGTGTCTCAGCTTCACATTCACCCAGGCAAGACGTACCAGGCAGTAGGATCATGTCACGGCAACAAGTCTTGGAACAAATAAACGCATCAGATTTCAGTTGACCCGGCCAGAATACCCTCTTATAGTTCGGGCCATCCCAAGGAATCATCACTGAAAAGGTAAATAGCCCGAATATGTCGGAAACCAACCCGGAAACCAACGCAGAAACCAACCCGGATAATTCAACTGAACAAAAACGCCGTGGTTGGCGCGGCACTGCACCGTTTATCTTGACCGGCCTCAGCGGAGGCCATGCGGTTTTTCACTGGTTCAGCCAGAGCTTCTTTGTAATGCTACCGGAGGTGGTCGCCACCTTTGGTCTAAGCGGGCTTCAAGTTGGCGCCATCGCCGCTACACGCGAGATGGTGTCCGGCATCATCGCCCTCCCCGGTGGCGTGGTAACCGATATGCTTCGTCGACACTGGGGCTCGGTGTTGGCCAGTTGCATGGCTTTGTTTGGTGTTGGTTGGCTGTTAATGGGGATTGCGCCGGTTTATCCAATGCTATTACTGGGTATGGCAGTGGTAGCAATGGCGGCTTCCATGTGGCACCTGCCGGCCACAGCAGCCCTGTCGCGGCGGTTCGTCCACCGGCGTGGCTCTGCCCTGTCGCTCCACGGAGTCGGCGGCAACGTCGGGGACGTACTCGGTCCGGCATTAACCGGTGTCCTGCTCCTGTCCCTTAGCTGGAGGGGTATTCTCAGCATCTACGCCGCTGTTCCCTTGTTCCTAGCCTTCGTGGTCTTTTGGGCCTTTCGTGACTTAGGTCGGTCCGATTCCCAGGACGTCCGGTCTGCCGGATTCAAGGAGCAAATGTCCAGCACCCGTCACTCGTTCAAAGAGCACCCTCGTCTATGGGGAATTATGGCCGTGGCCGGTCTGCGTGGCATGGCTAATGTAGCGTTTCTTCCCTTCCTAGCCCTATATCTTGGGCTTGACGAGGAGTTGGGCTTGGGCAATGCATCTCTGGGACTGCATATCGCGCTGCTAGTAGGGGTAGGAGTCGTGGCCACTCCAGTCACAGGCTACATTTCCGACCGCGTAGGCAGGAAGCTAGTGCTGATTCCAGGGATGCTGGGGCTCTGTATTCTGACTGCGCTGCTAGTCCCCTTCGGTGAAGGGATAGGGCTGATTGTCATATTGGCTTTGCTGGGCACCTTCTTGTTCAGCGACCAGCCCATCCTAACCGCAGCCGCTCTCGATGTTGTTGGCGAAAAAGTGGCGGCGAGCACGCTGGGAGTATTCTCTTTCTCCAGGTTCGTGCTGGCAGCAGCATCCCCGCTCATCGCCGGTAAGTTGTTTGACGCCCAAGGGATAGAAGCCACTTTCTTCTACATCTCAGGGATATATCTGCTGGGAACGGTGGTATTGCTGCTAGTGCCGCTGGCCGGACCAAGGGTAAGTTTGAATGAAGGTCAGCACCGCCATTAATCGACGACGAACAGTCTCGCCGTCAGATTAGCTCAAGTCCTTCAACCTGCGGACCATCTTCCGCATCTGCGCTTCTTCGGGTGGGTTTTGGCTGTAGACGGTGAAACTTACTTCGTCCAGCAGACCGCCGTAGCGACGGACAAACTCGTCGGCTATCTCGTCGTACTCGCCGGAAACGCAGAAGGCGTCCAGCATTTCGTCGCTAACCAACTCTCCCATCTCGGCCCACTCGCCCTTCAGGGACATTTCGTGGAGCTGTTGACCAATCTCCTCGAAACCGTGGGCTGCCAGCACCGGAAAATAGGTGCGGGTGGAAGCATAGAAGGCGATGCGGCGGCGCACGTCGGCCTGCACGGCCTTGATGCTAGAACGGTCCGGCCCCGTAATGATGAAACCGCCGCCGGTTATTTTCAGCAAGCTGCTGTCTCTGCCAGCCTTTTGCGCGCCCTTCTCCAAACCGGGCCGCACGACCTTTCTGACGTACTCGGGCGAGGTCAGGCTGTGCAGCATCAATCCGTCCGAGACCTCGCCAGCCACCTGGCAGTTGTAGCTGTTAACGGCGGCGGTGAATATTTCTGGGGCCGGGTACTCGCTGGGGCCGGGACTGAAGAATGGAGTCATTAGCGAGAACTGGTAGCTCTTGCCCTGATAGTCCAATTTCTCGCCGGTCTGCCAGCTATGCCAAATGGCCCGCAACGACTGGACGTATTCGCGCAAACGCGGCCCCGGGGCCTCCCAATTGGTGGAGAACCGACGTTCGATGTGGCCTTTAACCTGGGTGCCCAGTCCCAGCCGGAACCGGCCTTTGGACAGGTCTTGTAGGTCCCGCGCTAGGTAGGCAGTGGTCATGGGGGAACGGGGGAAGGCGATGGCGACCCGAGTCTCCAGCGTTACCCGGTTGGTCGATGTCGCAGCCAGGGTCAGCGGCAGAAACGAGTCGTGGGCGGTCTCGTTGCTGGATACCGAGTCGTAGCCCATGTTCTCGGCCCATGCGGCCTCGGACGCCACCGATGCCAGGTCTTTGGACGCTAGTCGGTAAGTGACTCGCATGCTTAGTCCTTGGGCGATTCCTGGTAGATGTAATCGGACTTGGACGCCATCACGAAGTCGTTGCGGTGCAGGTTCCGTATCTTGTGCGTCCACCACGTCACCTGGACGCGGCCCCACTCAGTTATCAGCCTCGGGTGATGTCCCTGGTCCTCGGCCATTTCGCCCAACTGATTGGTGAAGTCCAGGGCCTGCTGGAAGTCCTTGAACTTGAAAACCCGGTCCAACTTGGGAATGCCGTTCTCGTTAACCAACTCCCAGTCGGGAATCTCCGGGGTTAGTTGGGCCACTTCTTCATCGGTCACACTGGGCGAGTCCCGTCGGCAGGCCTCGCATTTCTCATTGTTCAATCCGGCCATATCGGCACCTCTTTGGAAGTCTGAGGGTTCTATGCTGCGCTCGTGTTAGAAAATTTTAGCATAGGGCGGTGGCGAGTATTCCTTGAGCATATTGCGAAATGCTCTACGGCTCCATGCTACGGGGTGTTATATTCCCACCTGGCAGGTGGGGTATGAATAGTCCGTTGCAATGGACCCCAATGAATTGGCATGAGGTGAATGGCATGGAGAAGGTCAATAAATGGAACCACTTTGATTCGGTATCTCTCGGGATATCTCTCGGGTCGGGCATCATCGGCGGCGGATTTTTAATCTGGATTGGTACGCTTGGCCACTCAATATTGAATGAACTTGCCAGAGATTTTGGCATAGCATTATTAATAGCGGGAGCAATTGGTTTAACTTATGAACTATTTCTTAATGGACGCATGCATCGCAGAACGTATGAAGCGGCTGCGGGATTATTCTTTGAGGTGGACCCGGAAATTCGGACAGGTAGCTAAGTGAGAGTTCCGCTCCTAAAATAGCCACAGCTGTTGCTGTGAGGAAGGAGTGGGACATGTCAAAAGAGCGGAGGAAGCACAGCCCATCATTCAAGGCCAAGG
>JABMNL010000041.1 GCA_013204585.1 SAR202 cluster bacterium
TCGGGCTCATAACCCGAAGGTCGTTGGTTCGAGTCCAACCCCCGCTACCAAAAACGCAACTAAGAAAGGCCTCCGGAATAATCCGGGGGCCTTTTTGTGATAACCTTTTAAAAATAGGGGTTAGGATTTAATCTTCTAAAGGCTGGATTTAGGAACTGGATTTAGGAAACGGAAGTGCCTGCGAAAAAGACACAGCTTACGGTTATTCTGGAGCCAGAACAGGGCGGTGGCTATTCAGTCCATTGCCCGGCATTGCCTGGTTGTGTCAGTCAGGGCGACGACCGAAAGTCAGCGTTGGCCAACATTGAGGAAGCAATCAACCTCGCACTAGAAGAACTCCACAATAAGGACTCCGATGCGTTCGCCGCCGCCGCTCTCGACTCTATTAACGGAACCCCTTTCCCTCCAAACGAATCGCCTGATGTCTTATTGAGCGAAATCAAAGAAATCATGCGGGCCCAGAGGGAAGACGGAGTTCCAGTGCGAATGGAAATCGAACAAATAGAGCTGAACCTACCGGTATCGGCATAAATGCCGGAATCGCGACTGCCGGTTATTTCCGGAAGAGATGCGGTTAGGTCGTTTGAAAGTGATGGTTGGCAATTAGTTCGTCAGGCTGGAAGTCACATGATTATGACCAAACACGGCGTATCGGTAGTCCTCTCAATTCCAGACCATCGGGAACTTAAGAGAGGGACACTGCGGGGTTTAATTCGCAGTTCTGGACTTAATGTACAGGAGTTTGTGGCCTTAGTAGACCGTTAATTGCTAGCTAGAAGTCGCGCTGAGACGATTGAGTGAATTTCGTTTCGAGTCCAACCCCCGCTACCAAAAACGCAACTATGAAAGGCCTCTGGAATAATCCGAAGGCCTTTTTGTTATAGTGCATTGCAAACAATGAGATTCCAGAATAGAGGAGATTAAAATGGAAGAGATTATTGCATTGGAAAACCGGCGCATCGAGGCCATGACCAAGGGTGACGTTGCGGCACTAGAAGAAATTCTGGCCGATGACCTGCTTTACACTCATACCACCGCCAGAATTGATACCAAGGCTTCGTTCATTGACGCCGTTTCGACCGGTCGCTCAAATTACAAATCCATCGAACGTAAAGATGTGAAGATCCGGGATTTCGGGGACACCGCTGTGGTAACTGGTCAGGCCAAGTTCCACGTCGGCAACAACAAGTTTGAAGCCAGGTACATCGATGTTTATGCTAAGCGTGGTAATGCTTGGCAGATGGTGGCTTGGCAGTCCACCAGGGTTCCAGACGAGGCCTAAGCAACAACTAAAAAGGCCCCCGGAGTAATCCGGGGGCCTTTTGCTTTTCTAAGGCTAAAAGCTGCTAGCTGACCAGCGGCAAACCCTCGTCACGGCGGACATCGTTGATGATTTGGAGGATGCGCTGCTCGATGGGCGGATACTCCAATTCAAACTCGCCTAGCAGGCGGTTGTTGTCGGTTAGGTAGTTACCCGAGTCTTCCTTGCCTCCTTGGCTGGCAAAGTTAATCTCGGCTTCGGGCAAGAACTTTTTCACAATCCCGGCCAGGTCGCCCAGGCTGATGGGATATCCGCCGGAGTTGTAGATGGGATAGGCGCTCTTGTCTACCATAGTCACCCTGACGAACGCTTCGGCAATGTCGTCCACGTGCACCGGCAGGCGCATCAGGCCCGCTTTCGGGAAGCTCACCGGCTCGCCCGCCGCAGGCTGGGTCACGCATCGCACGTGGTCGGTGGAGCCCCGGACCTTGTCTGGTCCGGTGACGTTGGCCGGACGGATGCCCGTGATGGACATGCCATAGACCTCGTTGAACTGTTGGGCCTGGAACTCGTTGAACCGCTTGTGCATGGCGTACTGGCTGGTGCCGTGCATCGGGTCGTCTTCATTGATGGCCCGGTCGCCGAAGTTGGACTGTTGACCGCTGACGGCGATGGAACTGGCGTAGGTCACCCGGTTCACACCGCAGATACGGGCCGCCTCGAAACAATTGTCCATGCCCAGAATATTCAACTTCATGGTGAAGTGGGGCGTGTCGTCGCCGCTGCCCAGCAGGTAGGCCAGGTTCATGATGCGGTCTGGCTTGGCGTTCAGGATGGCCGTGACCACGTCCTGAAACTGCATGATGTCGCCGCGCGTAACTTGGACCTGGTCGCCAAATTCGCTGAAGTCCGCCGCTCCGGGGTTGATGTCCATCACGACGACTTTCTCGCCACGTTGGACCAACCGGGGAACAGCCCGCTTACCGATAAATCCGGTGCCGCCCAATACTAATGTTGTCATCTCTAGCTCCTAAATCGTTCGGCCACACCAATTCTAGAATTATGGGGCCGAGGGTCATCACAGCATCCCCGCACACGTGCCAAGATGATTGGCTTTTGGGGTTGGTTTGTCAAGATGGACACAGAGGCACAAAAAAGGCCCGTATGCTCACGGGCCCTGGGCGAAGAAAACTGACTTGAGGACGCGCCGTCCTCAAGTCGTCCAATGTACGGAATTATTCGGTCTAGCGGTTTCTAGATGCGGCGGCGTCATCCAAGTACATGACTATCGCCAGCAAGGCGGCGACAGAACCGCCAGTGAACCAGCCCGAAGCGCCCAGTTTCCAGGTCGAGCTGCTATCGAATCCGACAATCAGACCGATTATCCCGCAAGCCAGCGCACCCACAGCGCCTGCTCTACCCAGCCAAATTCTCCACGGAGCGTTCATAACTACCCCCCAAACTTTCGATGAATCTGTAATCCAACGGATTGCATGTAAAACCAATGTGAGCATAGTCGGCGCAAATTAGGCGTGTCAACGTGTTTGTGTGGCAGGTTGAGGATAACGTGAACGCCGGGAATTTGAATGCGCCCCGAATTTTCGCCAAGATGCATGGCCTTGCGGGCTGCTTTGCGGGCTGCTTAGTTAGGATTGCCTCTGCTTTCCTTGACCAACGGGAGGCTAGGACGTAAATTGCTAGCATTCAATCAATAGGGGTTCGGAGGCGTTGCCCCCGGCCCACCAGAGTAAGTACAAACATGAGCCTAGCAGGCAAAGTAGCGATAGTAACCGGGGCCAGCCGTGGCATTGGCAAGGCCATGGCCATGGGTCTGGCGGCGGCGGGTGCCCACGTGGTTGTGGCCGCCCGGTCTGAGGAGTCGCGGCCAATGCTGCCCGGCACCATCCATTCAACGGTGGGCGAGATTGAGGACGCGGGCGGTAAAGCACTAGCCGTGCCCACCAACGTGCGCGACGAGGACAGCATCCGCCACATGGTGGACCGTACCCTGGACGAGTTCGGGGCGGTGGACGTGCTGATTAACAACGCCGCCATCGGCAGCTACACGCCATTCTTGGAGATGACGGTCAAAGAGTGGGATTTAGTCATGTCCATCGACCTGCGCGCGCCGTTCATTGCCTGCAAGGCAGCAGCGCCCATCATGATTGAGCAGGGCGGCGGCAGCATCATCAACATTTCGTCCCATGCGGCCACCAACATCTTTTCCTCCACACTGTCGGCTGACAGCGAAGAGATTGCTCTCATTGGCCAGAACTACGGCGCGGCCAAGGTGGGTCTAGAAAGATTCTCTTGGGGTCTGGCTTTGGAACTGGGGCCGCACAACATCGCCGTTAACGTGCTGAAACCCCTGCGTCCGGTAATCACCGAGGGATTCTTGGCCCAACGCCCCGACGCCGACGTCTCCACCTGGGCCACCCCCGCCGACATGGTCAAAGCCGCGACCTACCTGGCCGACCAAGACGCCAAGGGGCTCACGGGTGTGACGGTAATGGCGGAGGAACTGGTTAGAAGGCTGGGGTTGTAGCGTAGATGACAGTAGATTTTCAGTCAGGCACACTCTGAGAATGGTCAATAGTCAAGAAATCTTTGATTCTATGAGCCAAGCGGTAAAAGAAATCGTAGCTCTTGTAGTTGATCTGGGTCGCTCGATTGACCTACCTCGAGAGCACTACAAGGTCATGTGGTTGGAACAAGATGACGCTACTCATGCGTCAAGCAGGTTCGAGGACTATACCGAGGCGTCCTTCCAACTCTACGAAACACAAGAATCCGATGATTATGAGCAGATGCAGTCTCTCCCGGCCGTGCTCGCGTTTTTATCGATTGCTTCTAAATTTGCAGACGAACAAGGCAAGCAAACTCCAATGTTTCCGCGCGAGGGAAGTTCCTTGGCGAGACAGTTGATGTGGAGATATTTCACAGCAGTTGGGTCATTCAAATTGGAAGAAGCGATACTGACAAAGATGTGCGAAGAATATTACGAGGATTTGGAGGGGCCAACTGCTGTTGTCTCTAGCACTTTCCAAATCACCGATTTTGAAGCTGAAGCTGAATTTGATCTTAGCGAAGGAATCAAATTTCGCAGATTAAATATGGATGACATAAAACGATTTGGGCGTGTTTATCAATCGGGTATCGCGGGAATGATTCAGCCCTTTACGAGTGATCGACGCTTAAATTTGAAAGACTGGATATGCGTTGCCGAACAGACCAGCCTGAAAAATACAATGGAGGTGATAAATAGCCACCGTAATCTTGGCGATGATATAGCCGCTGCCTTGTCCCTTGCGGCGTCCGGAAGGTCGGCTTTTACCATGCTGGCTAATAAATGGAAAAGCCCTTACATGGACATGGGAGTTATGTCCAGCGGGAACCCGTTTTTTTCCACCGGCCAGGCAGGCCAGGTGTTTTTAAATGAGTCTGGGATTCATGATTTTCAAGAGGCATATAGCGCGATTCGTGAAATTTCTGAAGGATCCGAATTGCAATATTTGAAACTACCCCTGAGGAGGCTTCGATCAGCATCTTCACGGTCAAATAACGAAGACCATATTGTCGATTTTGTCGTCGGTATGGAAAGCCTTCTGACGGATGACACTGAATCGCTTGAATCTACATTTCGGTTCCGACTTCGTGGCGCATCTCTATTGTCTAGCGCGCATGGAACTGCACGTGAAAAAATTGACCTCATGAACAAAATCTATGATCTTAGAAGTCGGGTCGTCCATGGAAACGCAATGGACGCAGAAGTAAAAGCAATGGCACCGCAGGTCGAAACGGTCTTCAAAGAAATACTGCGTTGGTATATAAACCGGTCGAAACCGATAGGGGACAGCAAAGCGGTAGTCCGAAAAATTGATGAAATGTTCGTTGAGTCGGGTTCGAACTGGGCGCACGGTTGTTAGCAATTATTGTTTTTGTCGCTTCAGATAAATAAATTGATAAGGAGAGTTTCTTTTGGACTTCGCATTCACCAAAGAACAAGTGGAACTTAAGGCGTGGGTGCGCCGACTGGGCGAGGAGAAAATTGCGCCCATTGCTGAGGAGGCCGACGAATCGCCGACGGTCCATGCTGGGCTGATGGCAATCTTGGCCGAGGAAGGTCTGCTGCGGTATTGTGTGCCTGTGGAGTATGGCGGTGTTGGCGTGCGGGTGATGGACCTATGCATCATCCGTGAGGAGCTGGCCCGGGTGTCGGCCCAGGCGGATACCAACTTCATCATGCAGGGCCTGGGTAGCTTTCCCATCACCCTGGGTGGCACCGACGAACAGAAGGCCAAATACCTGCCGCCCATCGCCAGGGGCGAGAGCATCGCCGCCTTTGCTCTGACCGAGCCTCACGCCGGTTCCGACGTCATCAGCATGAAGACCGAGGCCAAACTGGATGGCGATGACTGGGTGTTGAACGGCTCCAAGAAGTTCATCAGCCAGGCTGGCGACGCCAACACCTACACCGTATTTGCCCAGACCGACCCGTCGGAGGGCAGTCGGGGCATATCGGCGTTCATCGTTGAGGCGGGGACTCCGGGGTTTGACGACTCCAAACGCATGGACTTGATGGCAGCCCATCCCGTAGGCGAGCCTAAGTGGGTTGATTGCCACATTCCCCAAGGCAACCTGATTGGCGAACGGGGCCGCGGGCTGCGTTTGGCGTTGGGAACCCTGGACACATTCCGGACGACCGTGGCAGCGGCGGCCATTGGCATGGCCCAGGCGGCATTTGAGGCGTCGATTGACTACGCCAAGAACCGGCGGATGTTCGGCCAGAATCTGTCGGACTTCCAGGCCACCCAGTTCAAGCTGGCCGACATGGCTGTTTCTTTGGACGCGGCGCGGCTGCTGGCGCAACGGGCGGCATGGCTCAAGGACGGAGGCCAACCGTCGGTAATCAAGGAGGCGTCCTTCGCCAAGTTGTTTGGCACTGAGGCCGCCAGCCGAATTATCAACGAGGCAGTCCAAATTCATGGCGGGGCGGGATTGGAGCGGGGCAATCGGGTGGAGCGGCTTTACCGCGAGGTGCGGGCGCTGACCATCTATGAGGGCACGTCTGAGATTCAGCGGCAGACTATTGCTCGGCAGTTTCTGAAAGATTAGTTATCAATCGACATGAGCCCAATAGCCGGGTCGATGCGGCTGTTGGTGAGGCTGAGCAGGTATGGCGTTCATCAAAAAGAAAATTGGGTGTGGCTGTTTTGGGTTTCCGGGGTCAGGCCTGTGGCTGTTCTTCACGCTCATGTGGTTCTTTACTGAGCCGGGCGCGTTTCCGGTGGGCAAATGGGAGTTCGTCTGGCGGTTTTTGGCGGGGCCAATCAACTTCGCCTTTTAACGGGCCCAAAGTGCACCCGCCACCAACGGCACAGGAACCGCCGCAACATGCTAGGCATCTGAATAGGTGTACTTCCGGTCAACCAGGCCGTGCCAGAGGAGGAGTTGCATGTTGAACAACCCTGATATCGAAGCTGCATTGGCCGCCCTCGAACAGGACCAAATTGTCTCCTGTATCTGGAGCGGCGACCACACTGTTTGGAAGCCGGACCCCACCGAGATAGTTGACCGTTTGGGGTGGCTCACGGTCACTGACTTGATGCGTGAGCAAGCGCCGGCATTGGACGCATTTGCCAAAGAGGTGCGAGACGCAGGCTTTCGGCATCTTGTTCTGCTGGGCATGGGCGGCAGCAGCTTGGGGCCTGAGGTGTTCCGGCAGACCTTTGGCAGCACCCCTGGCTTCCCGGAGCTCATCGTGCTCGACTCGACGGTTCCGGCTTGGGTGCGGTCAGTGGCCGAAGCAGTTAATCCGACGCAGACCCTTTTCCTGGTCTCTTCCAAGTCCGGCTCAACCACCGAGCCCAACATGTTCTACGCCTTCTTCCGGGATCTGGTCGAGAAAGCGGTCGGCAGAGAATCAGCCGGACAGCACTTCATCGCCGTCACCGATCCCGGCACTTCGCTGGCGCAGATGGCTGAAGAACAAGGGTTCCGGCGAGTCTTTCTAAACCCAACGGACCTGGGCGGGCGGTACTCGGTACTGTCCTATTTCGGCTTGGTACCGGCGGCTGTTATTGGGCTAGATGTATTGAAGTTGCTCGACCGGGCCGACGCCATGAGGGATTCGGCTGCGCCCAATGTTCCAGTCCATGAAAACCCCGGTGCCTGGCTGGGCGCGGTGACGGGCACTTTTGCGCAGATTGGACGGGACAAGCTCACTCTGGTGACGTCCCCAGCAATCAGCAGCTTTGGTTTGTGGGTGGAACAACTCATCGCCGAGAGCACCGGCAAGGAAGGTCTGGGGATTATCCCGGTTGCGGGAGAGCCATTGGGGCCGCCTGACAACTACGGCGACGACCGGCTATTTGTCTACCTGCGCCTGGCGGGCGACGATAACGACGAAACAGACGATGGGATGAAAGCCATCGAGTCGTCTGGGCAACCGGTGGTGCGCTTGGACCTTCGGGACAGCTACGACGTAGGCGCCGAATTCTTCCGTTGGGAGATGGCCACGGCGGTCGCTGGCTCGATCCTTGGAATCAATCCCTTCGACCAGCCTAACGTCCAGGCCGCCAAGGACATGACTGAAAGCGTCTTGGGGCAGTTCGAACGCTCGGGGAAATTGCCTGCCATGGAGGAACCGGCAGGCCTAGGCACGCTGTTGGATATGGCGGGAGGAGGAGACTACCTGGCAATCATGGTCTACGTTGCCCAGACGCTGGAATTGGACCGCGCCCTGGATACCTTGCGCCGTAAGGTAATGGAGAAGTACGGCATCGGGACGACCATGGGCTACGGCCCCAGGTTCCTGCATTCTACCGGACAGCTCCACAAGGGCGGTCCTGGGTCCGGCCTGTTTCTACAACTCACAACAGAACATGCCCAAGACCTGGCTATCCCAGGCACTCCGTTTACATTTGGCGTCTTAGCTGACGCCCAGGCAGTGGGAGACCTACAGGCATTGCGGGCTTCAGGCCGCCGGGCCGTTCGGGTAGACCTAGGCGCGAGCCCCCAGGTCGGCATCCGCAGAATGGCCAACGAGTTGGGGTAGACCGGAAGTTGAAACCTGCTACAAATGGGTAGGGGCACGGCATTGCCGTGCCCCTACCCACGGTCGAAGTCCTCGTTTCTCCAAAGCAACCGCGCTTTGCCTCGGGTTATTAGACGTCGATGAAGACGGTATCGTTCTGGGTTGAGGTGAGGCGAGCGCCCTAACCATTTACGAGGGCACGTTCGAGATTCAGCGCCAGACCATCGCACGGCAGATACTTAAGGATTAGAGAGAAGGCTGGCATGGCCCTTCGACAAGCTCAGGATGAGCGGATTTGCGGGTTGGTCGGCCAATCGTCATTCCAGCGTTCGCTGGAATGACGGTTTTGACAACCAAGCCTTGCATGGCGCAGGCGGGTTCGTCCTTCGACAGGTCCGATTAATCCCCTGACGCGTCGGGGTCGACCTTCGGTCGGAGGTCAGGATGAGCGGGCGGTTTGGTGGTCATTTCGTGTCAACGCTTTGCTGTTCCTGCGAAAGCCGGATTCCAGCAACTTAGCCCATCAGCAACATGTTGGAATCCAGGTTGGTATCTGAGTACCAACTCTGATCCGCTCATGGTGAGCTTGTCGAACCACCATGTCCTAGGGCCATGCTCAGCTAATGCGGTTACCGCGTTAATCACGCACGTACTGCTGTTGTAATTGGATGAACTCGTCGGTCCGGTTGACCTGGCGCAGCAATTCGGCGTTAGCTTCCTTGGGCTTTAGGTCTTCTATTGCGCCGCCTTCCTTCATGTGCTTGAAGCTATCGTAGATTGCTTGAATCGCCATTCCGAAAGCTGGGTTGCCGGCCATCAATATGCTGACTCCGTTGGCGGCCAGGAACTGCCGGTCATTTGTCATGCCGTCTGGCGGGCTTAATACCGTGAGGGGCAACGGCGTCGCCCGGTGCACCGCTTCCAACTGGTTCCTGGTTTTTAGACCGGCCAGCCTGATGGCCTCTGCCCCGGTCTGGGAATAGGCCTTAATCCGCTCCAAAGCCTCATCCAGGGGGAATTGGGCCAGGGCGGTAGTGCGGGCGACGATGACGGTCATGGGGTCAGTACGGGCCGCCACGGCTGCCTCCAGCTTGCCCACCTGTTCCGCTTCGGAAAATAACCCTGGGTTCCGTTGGTTGAAACGCGAGGGAGGGATGGCGTCTTCGATTTCGATGGCCGAGACGCCTGCCGCCTCCAACTCCTTTACGGAGCGGACCACGTTGACCGCATTGCCGAAGCCGTCTTCCCCGTCGTGCATCAAGCTAACGTCGGCGATTCGGGTGATGCGTCGGCAAACGTCGACCAAATCAGACATGTTGCCTAGCACGATGTCGGGTAAGGCCAGGTTGGCAACCTTGTGCACTGAGCCGGACAAAAAGCAGACCTCGTAGTCCAGCATATGCGCGATACGGGCGGACAATGGATCAAATACATTTGCGGCCAAGGTGCAATCTGGCCTGGAAAGCACGGTACGAAATCGCTCGCGGGCAATAGACATAGTGGTTTCCCCTTTTTTGTTAGGTGCGAATAGGTGGTTGGCCAGAGTTACTGGACGTCATTAAGAAACTAGACATCAATAAAGACGGTGTCGCTTTGGGTAGAGGCGAGGCGTTGTCCGACGACTGCTTGGTACTCAGGGGAGTTGTACCATTTTCGCGCTTGCTCGCCGCTTTCAAACTCGAACAAGATTATGCCAATAGGGGACAAATCGCCATCAGCCGATTCGACCCCAGCGCTCTGGAAGAGCAATTTACCGCTGTACTGGCCGATGGTCGGCCCAGCGACGGCCCGATAGGCATCGAACGCTGCCTCGTCGTTGATACCGTGTAGCACTCCCATGAAATAGCCGGGCATTTTCCGCTCCTTTTCAGTTGGGTACGGTAATTTTATTTCTATTAGACCTCTAAGAGGGTGTCCTCGCGGTTGGCCCACTCGCCCATGGACCCGTCGTAGGTCTTGGCGTTGGTGTAGCCCATCAATTGCATGACAAACACTCCGTGCGCCGCACGGATGCCGCCCTGTCAATACGTGTAGACATTTTTGTCCGGGGTGATTCCGTGCTCGCTGAGGAGGCGGCGAATCTCTTCTGCTGGCTTAAACTTGTTGGTTGTTGAGTCCACCAGATTGAACCACTCCAGGTGGACAGCTCCGGGAACGTGGCCGACGCGCTTGTTGCCCCGGCTGTTGGTGCCGTCCCACTCTCCGTCACTGCGCACGTCCCAGATGACCGAGTCGCCGACCTGGCAAGCCTGTTTCAGTTCGTCGACCGTGGCCAGCAAGGTGTCGTCGCGCTTGGGCGTGAAGGTTACAGAGCTGGGCTTGGTCTGGGCGAAATCCACCGCCCCGCCGTTTGCAATCCAGGCGCGCCAGCCGCCGTTCAGGATTTTGACGTTGGTGTGTCCGTAGGTGTTTAGCGCCCACCAAAGCCGGGCGGCAGTCAGGCTGCGGGAGTGGTCGTAGACAATGACCAAAGTGTCGTTGCCAATGCCCAGACCCTCGCACATCGTTTTGAACTGCGCCGGGTTCATCAAAAACACCCGGCCAGAATCTGGATCCTTCTCGTAATTGTCGGGCACAAGAACCGCGCCGGGAATATGCCCCCGGGCGAAGGCGGCGTCCACTTCGCAGTCGACAATCACCACGTTGGCGTCGCCTTTGTGGGCGTTAACCCAGGCGGCGTCCACCAGAAGTTCGGGGTGTCCGTATTCTTCGGTTGCCATCGTTCCTCCTGAGCCAATCAAGTATCGATTTTTGTGCTAGCACGTCGGGTATTTACCCAAGGCGTGCGAATTGTAGGTTATGGAAAGAATGGGGGTCAATTCGCCAACGCTAACTCACCTTGCCGGGGTAGTAGGTGGGCGTTAGAATAGGGCGACTTAAACCCGTATCCAAACCCAGATTCCAAACCCCATAAAAACGGAGCTTCTAGACCCATGAAATTCGGTATGTTTGTGCTGCCCTCCTGGCCCCAGCAGGACCCGTCTCACCAGGGCCGGATCTTCCACGAAATGATTGAACAGATTCAGTATGCGGAGGAGTTGGGATTCGAATCGGTCTGGTTAGCAGAACACCACTTCACCCGTTTCGGCATTGTTCCCTCGGCCCTGCCGCTGGCCACCTACGTGGCTGGACGCACCAAGAAGATACGCATCGGCACGGGAGTGAGCGTCCTGAACTTCCATGACCCAGTCTTCATGGCCGAAGAAACGGCCATGCTCGACCTGTTGAGCGATGGCCGGTTGGATTTTGGCATCGGTCGCGGCCAAGTGGTCTATGAATATGCCAACTTCAAAGTGGACTACGAAACTAGGACGCAGCGGTTCAACGAGATATTGGACATCATCATGGGCCTGTGGAGTACTCCTGGGTTCAGCTACCACGGGAACCACTACCAGGTTGACGACCTTACCATCGCCCCCAGTCCGATCCAGAAGCCCCATCCGCCCATGTATTTGGCCGTCTCAAGGACGCCCGGCACCATCGACGATGCCGTATCCCGTGGCCTACCCATGCTCACCAGCGCCAACACCCCCGACGAAGATGTGCTTGGACTGCGTGATTTGTATGCCGCCAGGTGCGCTGAGGCAGGCGTAACGCCCCAGTGGGAGAATATGCCCTACTTCCGGGTTACTTACGTCGCCGAGGACCAGAAAACGGCCGAGGAAGACCCGCGTGAGGCCCTGACTTGGGTGCATGACCTGAACGGCTACCGGCGCACCCTCACCGGCGGCAGTGAAATCTACGCCGACTTGGAGCATTGGAAAAAGACGCGTACCCAACAACCGCCCAGCCATGAGTCTTCCATCGCAACCACCGCCTATTTCGGCACTCCGGAACGGGTGACAGAGCGTATTAAGCAACTGCGCGACCAGCACAACGTCCAGTACTACACGGCGCATTTCTCCTACGGTGACCTGGACCATAAGAAGGTCATGCGGTCGATGGAATTGTTCGCCAAAGAAGTAATGCCCAAGTTTAAGTAGCAGTTGGCTAAAAACTAAGGAGCTTCAACATGGTTCAGCAAGGACAGATCGACCATCTGCTGCAGGAGACCGGCCAGATTTTGCCGCCTGCTTCATTGGTGCAACAAGCCTACCTGCAAGACCCCGAAGCTGCTTATAAACACTCCATGGACTCCCCAGAGGACTTCTGGGCAGGGGTGGCTAACGAGTTGGAGTGGTTCAAGCCCTGGGACAAAGTGTTCCAGTGGGACTACCCCAATTTCCAATGGTTCCTGGGTGCCAAGTGCAACATCACCTACAACGCCCTGGACCGGCACGTCGCCAACGGCAACAAGAACAAAGCGGCCTTCATCTGGCTCGGCGAAGACGGGTCGGAACGAGTGTACACCTACGGACGCCTGGCCCAGTCGGTCAACCGCTTCGCCAATGGACTGCGTTCTCTGGGCGTGAAAAAGGGCGACCGGGTGGTCGTTTACATGCCACTGTGCCCCGAGGGCGCCATCGCCATGCTGGCCTGCGCGCGCATTGGGGCCGTGCACAGCGTGGTCTACGCCGGGTTCAGCGTGGGTTCGCTTCGAGACCGGATTCTGGACGCCCAAGCCAAGGTGGTCATTACCGCCGACGTTGGTTATCGGCGGGGAAATGAAGTCGACCTAAAGGGCATCTGCGACGAGTCCGTTGCTGACTTGGATTTGGTTGAGCATGTCGTCGTCTGGAGTCGTAAGGGTTCCCAGGGCACGCCAGGCCCCAAAGAGGTGGACTTCGACCGGCTGATGGCCGAGAACAGCATCGATTGTCCGGCCGAGGAAATGGATTCTGAGGACCCGCTCTACATCCTCTACACCAGCGGCACCACCGGCA
>JABMNL010000042.1 GCA_013204585.1 SAR202 cluster bacterium
CAAGCACTGCCTTGGCAGACCCTTCGCTACGCTCAGGGTGACATGTGGATAGGGCTGTTCAAACCGAAACCTCGGTTCTTTCGCTACTTTGGAGGCAACGCCCCCTTTCAGGGGGAAGGCTAGGTCCCCCGATGCATCGGGGAGACTCTCGACAGAGTCGGAGATGGGGGTGAATTACTTCTCGTCAGTGTCGCCTGGCTGCGCTGTTAGCTGCCTGCGGGGATGCGGGCCCTGGCAATCTCTTCCAGCTCTTCGTTGGGCATGGATAGGTCTATGACATCTCCCAAGGGCTGCGGAACTTTGTAGGGGGTTCTTACGTACAGTTCGATTCGGTTGCCCTCAGGATCAAAGAAGTACATGCCGAAGGCGATTCCGTGGCTGACAATCCGGTCAATCTCGACGCCTTCTTCCAGGAGCCGAACGTGGAACTCCTTGAGGTCATCGAGGGACGGGACTATGAAGGAAATCTGCTGGATCACCTTGTTGCCTTCGTTGGAAACCCGGCCCTTCATCAGGACAAACTCGTGGTGCTCCCGATCCTTGTCGGCGGTGAGGAAAGTCATTCCCCGTTCTTCCAGCTCTTCATCCGCAATCTGAAGACCCAAGACACGGGTGTAAAAATCCCGCTGCTTCATTAGGTCCTCGGCATAGATTCCGACGTGTCCCAAAGACTCAATTCTAGGCATGGTGGTCATCCTCCGTCACTATTTTGTCGGTAGACATTTAGATGGGGTAGGTAATTAGCCGGAATTATACACCACTGGTCAGGTACACTCCGCTACTTGGCTTTAGCCTTACTCTTTGCTTTCTTGGGTGCGCCCTCTTTGGCTAAATCCACGGCCAACTGGGCCAGGGTGCGCACGGGGACGCCAGTGGCCCCTTTGACCAGATAGCCGGATACCCGGTCCGATGTCGATGTGCCTGCGATGTCCAGGTGTACCCAGGCTGCACCGTCCACAAACTCGGCCAGCAAGAGAGCGGCGCTGATAGACCCCGCTTGCCGTCCGCCGGAATTCTTCATGTCAGCGACATCGCTCTTAATCAGGTCTTTGTATTCATCGAACATGGGCAGTTCCCAGAACTTTTCGCCCGTCTTCTTGCCAGCCTCGATGGTCTGCTGAATTAGTTTGTCGTCGTTACCCATCACACCGGTGCACGCTTTGCCCAGGGTGGTCACCATGGCCCCGGTCAGGGTCGCCACATCCACCAGCCGGGTGATGCCTTGCTCACGGGCGTAGCAAAGCGCGTCGGCCAGTACTAGGCGGCCTTCAGCGTCGGTGTTGATGACCTCGATGGTCTTGCCGTTCATTGCCCGCACTACGTCACCGGGGCGCTGGGCGGACGCTCCAGGCATGTTCTCGGTCGCCGCAATTACCGCCATGACGTTTATCTTCGGTTTAACCTGCCCAATGATTTGCATCGCAGCAATGACCGAGGCCCCACCGGCCATATCGCCCTTCATTGCCTCCATGCCGCCGGGGGGCTTCAGAGAGATCCCGCCAGTATCAAACGTGATTCCCTTGCCGATGAGACCAAGGTTATTCTCCGGGTTGGCTGGGTCTCCGTCGTAGCGCAAAACAATGAGCTTGGCCGGTTCGTCGGTACCCTGGGCGACGCCCATGAACGCGCCCATGCCCATCTTCTTCATCTCGGCGTTGTCGAAAACCTGGATTTTGAATCCCTGCTCTGTGGCCACTTGCTTGGCAATCTCGGCCATGCGGGTCGGTGTCATGTGGTTGGCCGGTTCGTTGACCATGTTGCGGGCGATGATTGACGACAAGGCCGTGGTGCAGCCCAGCTTGATACCCGCGCCAATCTCTTTAGCCCGCGCCTTGTCCAACTCCACCACGGTCAGTTTTTCGAATTCGGTGGTGGCCTCGGTGTCCTTGGTCAGATAGACGCCGAATTTGTAGAGACCCAGATGGGCTCCTTCGGCGATGGCCTGGCCGGATTCATGGGGGTCCAGACCGCCAATCCCGGCTCCGTGGGCGATGGTGGCCGCATTGGATATGCCCTTACGCCGTAAGAACCGGACGACTTCGGCGGACACCCGCCGGACTACCTGGACATCGAATTTGTCCTGGGGGCCAAGACCAGCCACCAAAACCCGGTTGGGCTTAATCTTGCCCAGGGTATGAATTAAAGTCATTTCCCCGGCGCCGCCCTTAATCTCGCCGTCTTTAATCAGCTGGGTGATGACGCCGCCGAGGACTTTGTCCACCGCGCCGGTGGCACCGCCCGGCTTCTTAACGCCTCGAAACAGGTTGACCACCAAAGCCGGGGTGTCGATACCAACAATATCTGCGGACTCGACCTTGATTATTAACGCCTTGGCTTGAGGAGCTTTGGCGGAACTCTTAGGCTTGGTTGCCTTGGGCTTCTGCGTCGTGGTCATAAGTTGTCATCCACCTGATTCAGATTCTTGGTCTACCCGCCCAGCCCAATCGGCCCACTCAACCAGTTGCCGCAAAACCGGTGTGATGTCCTTGGAGCTGTCCACCGAGTAATGGTCTCCCTTTATCGGTTCTTCCACCGGAGCAAGCCGGGTGTAAATCAGCCATCCAGCGTCCGAGTAAGTATCGGCGTGCCGACCAGCTTTACGCTGCTTCAAACGACGGCGAACAATGTTCTGGGGAGCTGTTACGTGGACCAAAGCTAAGGGCGCACCAGTCGACGCCGATATGTCGTAAATGTACGATCGGAACTCTTCGTTGAGGTTGGTGGCGTCGAATAAGACGCTGTAGCCGCTGGTCAAATAGGCTTCAATCAGCTTGTAACAGGTCTCGAACACCCTTCGGTGTTCTCCCGCGGTGTATTTGGGGTAGGTGACCAGTACTTTGCGTAGCCGGTCGGTTTCCATGATTAGAAAGGGGACTTGTTCGCTCAACTTGGCCGCGAAGTAGGACTTACCAGTGCCGGGGAGGCCGCACATGGCGACCAGCAACGGTTGTTTCGGCATGCGCGGCTGGGCTTCGCGTAAGTCCTGGTCGAGCACTTTGGTAAGCGAGGCTACGTCGTTGTTAAGTCGGTCTTCCAATCTGCCGTTCCATCCAATTAGTAATCCGGGTTGTTCGTCGAGGTTATTATAGCCGGTCAGACTCTGGCGAAGACGGCAACTTTACGGACGGCGCGGTGAGAGATTAGGGAAGGAAGAACGAGCCAAACGCAATTGGCTAGAGGGCGGCATCCACAACTTTGCGCAGCAATATCAGAATAATCAGCACCACCATAGGGCTGAAGTCGAAGCCGCCAAAACTGGGCAGGCTTTTCCGGATGGGCCCAAGGACCGGCTCGGTAATTTGATTCACCAGTAAGTTGATACTAACGAGAACTGGATGGGGCCGGCCAGCGCTGAGTTGCATCACAAACGAGAGGATTACCCTGGCAAAGATAGCGAGAGTGAAGAGAAATAAGATTCCATTGATGATTCCTACCAATTCCGAACTCCTCTACCATTGTCCCAATTGAATCGATTTACGGTATGCGGCATCCACGGCGCTGACAATTGCCGCCGGAACACCTTTGTCTTCGAGCACGCGCAGGGCCTCGGCGGTGGTGCCCCCCGGAGAGACGACCATGTCCTTTGCTTCGGCAGGGTGCATGCCGGTTTCCATTAACAACTTGGTACTGCCAAATACGGTCTGCAGGGCCAGCGTCCGGGCCATATCCCTGGGCATACCCACGTAGACGCCAGCGTCAATCAATGCTTCGATGAACAAGAATACATAGGCCGGTCCGCTGGCGCTAAGGGCGGTGGCCATATCCATATATTTCTCGTCGGAAACGTAGATTTCCTGGCCGATGGTCGCCAATACTGACTTGATCAATTCCCGCTTTGATGCGTCCACTCCCTCGGAACAGGTCCAAAGAGTCATGCCCGCGCCGACTTGAGCGGGGGTGTTGGGCATTACACGAACTACCGAATTGTGGCCCAAGCCTTTGGACAGTGTGTCCATCTTGGCCCCGGCCACAATGGAAAGGGCGGCCTGCTTGGAATCCAGATGGCCCTTCAGCTGGCCCATCACCGGACCAAGGTCTTGGGGTTTGACCGCAAACACCAGTAGGTCGGCCTCTCGGGCCGACTTCAGGTTATCAGCGTCGGTGTTCACTCCAAACTGGCTGGAAAGATACTCCCGCCGCGCGGCCACCGGCTCGCCCACACTGATGTCAGCGGGGGCGGCCAGCTTGCCGGTCACAATGCCGTGGAGAATGGCTTCCGCCATCTTGCCTCCACCAATAAATGCTACTTTCATTAAATAGTTCCGTGCCCCATAACAAATTTAGCGGGAAAATTACTGGGAAACTCCGGGCACCATTATATCACCGCGCCTGGGATTCATAGCTGAAACACGGCTTCCGATGGGTCTGATTCGCCGACTAGAAATCGGATAGACCGTTACCCTGAGCCAGCGCCACCGCTAGGCGAATCGACTCGAGCATACTTTCGTGGTTGGCCACACCTTTACCTGCGATGTCGAAGGCCGTGCCATGGTCCACCGACGTCCGCACGAAGGGAAGCCCCAAGTTGGCGGTGATGCTTTCTTCAAACCCGTAGACCTTGACGGGGATGTGTCCCTGATCGTGGTACATGCACAGCACCGCATCATATTGGTTCTGGATGGCCTGGTGAAAAATGATGTCCGCTGGCACCGGGCCAATGGCATTGATGCCTTCTTTCTTGGCTGCCTCAACCGCTGGGGCAATCTCTTGGGCTTCTTCGTCACCCAATAGGCCGCCGTCGCTACCGTGGGGGTTGAGGGCTGCAACAGCAATTCTTGGGTTTTTGAAACCGAACTTAATGAAGCTCTTGTGGGTGAGCTGTAAATATTCAAGAATTCGGTCTTTCTTGACCAGGTCGCAGGCCAAGCGCAAGGAACGGTGAGTGCTTAGGTGAACCACCCGAAGGTTCTTGGCCATCAACATGGTTGCCACTGTCTTGGTCTTGGACAATTCTTGTAGTAGTTCCATGTGGCCGATGGACTTGTACCCTGCCAGACTGGCCGCTTCTTTATTAAGCGGGGCCGTAGCCAGGGCATCAACCAAACCAGCCAAGGCCAATTCGCCAGCCTTCGTAACCCACTCCATGGCCGCCCGGCCGCAGGTGGGGTTTATCTGGCCCACAGTGATGTCCTCGGGATTCAAGTTGTGGATGTCCACGACGTCAATGACACCGGCGTCCATGCCAGCGGCAGCCGGGTCGGAGACTTCATTAATCTTTAGGGGAACGCCCGTTAGAGACACCGCCTGCTGCATGGCAAAGACGTTCCCCACCACCAAGGGACGGCAACTAGCGAACACCTGGGGGTCGGCCATGGCTTTGACAACCACTTCCGGGCCGATGCCACAGGGGTCGCCCATGGTTATTGCGATGGCTGGTTTTTGACCGGTGGTCATAATGGTTTCCTTTAGCTCGAATCAAAGGCCGCAGGCCGCAGATTGTGCCTAAAATAGCAGTCCGACGGATATCGTTGGCTTTTGAGAGGTTATGTTATTAAGGTGGACAGATGCGCCGAAATTATAGCATGAGTAGGGTTTTTGCCCTTGGTTTTGTGTGGTATGGTTGGTACTCTTCAAGTAAGAGAGTCATTAAAAAGAGCCCCCGGCATTGGCCGCCGGGGACTCTGGGAAGGCAGCCAAGCTGGCGCAGAAACCGCACCGCACATGAGACTCGATTAGCCGCAGCAGCAGTCGGACTCCACAACCACACACTCTGCACCAGCCAGGCCTGCCTGTAATGTCTTTTTAAGTACTTCTTCCTTTCTACTCCCTATATCTAATCCTATTATCTCCCCAGTTCTACTCGCACTTGTTCCAGCCACAGGCAACGCACTTCATGCATCCCTCTTCAAAGATGACCGGAGTGTTGCAGTCAGGGCATTTCCGGGCGTTGAGAATTTCTTTAACATGCCCGTTGCCGTTGCCATTTCCGTTGGTGACTGCCTGCGGTGCGAACTTCAATTGCACTTCGGTGGACTCGCCGTGCCCGTGTTCTGCGCCACTGGTGTGACGCTCTAGAGCCAAGGCCACTGCATCGGGTCCGGAGCGAACCATCGTGCCTTCGTCCCATGCCGGACAGCAGGTGATGCCCCGTATCTGGTCGATGACCGTCTTGGCCTCAATGCCCGAGCGTAGGGCCAGGGAGACCAGCCGGGATATCGCCTCTAACTGGGCCGAGTCGCAACCGCCAGCCTTGCCCAGGTTTCCGAACACTTCGAACGGAGCGTCTGACTCATCGAAGTTGATAGTTACGTACATGTTGCCATGACCGGTGCGCACTCGCTCGGTGACGCCGCGAATGGATTGGGGCCGCTGGCGAGGGGCTAGGACATCATTTATCTCGTCGGTTTCCTCGGATTTCTTACCTGTGCCACCCGTGCTGAGCACCTGACCAGACTTGCTGCCGTCACGGTAGACGGTGATTCCCTTGCAGCCCAGTTCGTAAGCCAGCATGTAGGCACCAGCGATTTCTTGCACTGTAGCGTCGTTGGGGAAGTTAATCGTCTTTGACACCGAGTTGTCGACATACTTCTGCACCGCTCCCTGCATTTTCACGTGCCAGTCGGGGCTAATGTCATGGGAGACCCGGAATACCTCTTTTACCCATTGGGGTATATCGAGGTGCTCTAGGCTACCGGTGCGGGCCAGGTCTTCCATTAATTCAGCGGAGTAGAACCCTTCCTGACGGGCCACGGCCTCGAAGTATGGGTTACCCTCCACTAGTTTGGTGTTATCCATGACGTTGCGAACATAGCTAAGGGCAAACAACGGCTCAATACCGCTGGATGCGCCTGCAATGATGCTGATGGTGCCGGTGGGCGCGATGGTGGTTGGGGCCGAGTTCCGCATGGGCTTCACGGAGCCGTCGGGTCCCGGCCGGTTGTAGATGCTACCCTCCCAAGCCGGGAAGCAGCCCCGTTCCAGGGTCAGGTCCGAAGACGCTTGATGGGTTTGTTCTTGGATGCGGCGCATGACATCTTCGGCGGTCTGTAAGCCTTCTTCGGAGTCGTACCGAATGCCCAGTTGTATCAATAGGTCGGAGAATCCCATCACACCGAGACCGATTCGCCGAGTCTTCTTGCTCATCTCTTCAATTTCAGGAATGGGGTAGTTGTTCATGTCGATAACGTTGTCCAACAGATGAACTGCGATATTGACGGTCTCGTCCAAACGTTCCCAGTTAATGGCAACATCACCATCGACGATGGTCACCATCCGGGCCACGTTAATGGAAGCCAGGTTGCAAGACTCGTGGGGCAGCAGGGGTTGCTCGCCGCACGGGTTGGTACTTTCAATTTCGCCCAACTGTGGGTTGGGGTTGTCTCGGTTAATTACATCTAAGAAGATTAGCCCTGGGTCACCGGTCTTCCAGGCCATATGGGTCAACATATCGAATATTTCTTTGGCGTTGCGTTGGCCCACTACCTTCCCGGTACGCGGATTAATCAGGTCATATTCTTGACCGGCCTTGGCCCGTTCCATGAAGTCGGCGTTCACAGCAACTGAAATGTTGAAGTTGCTCAGGTTAACCCCGTCTTCCTTGGCTTTGATGAATTTTTCAACGTCTGGGTGGTTGACGCTTAAGATGCCCATGTTGGCCCCGCGACGGGTGCCGCCCTGTTTTACAACATCGGTTGCAGCGTCGAAGGCGCGGATGAAGCTGACCGGACCGCTGGCGATACCGCCAGTGGAGCCAACAACGTCACCCTCGGGGCGGAGACGGCTGAACGAGAACCCGGTGCCGCCACCACTCTTGTGAATCAGAGCTGTTTGTTTGACCTTGTCGAAGATGGCACCCAGGTTGTCCTCAATGGGTAGTACGAAGCAAGCAGACAACTGCTGGAGCTCCCGTCCGGCATTCATAAGGGTGGGAGAATTGGGCAGCAATTCCAAACGCTGCATCGCCATGAAGAATTTGTCTTCGGTGGCCTGTCGTTTCTCTTCAGTAGCGCCATAGTTCAGGTCGGCCTGGGAAAGGTTCACGGCAACCCGTCGGAACATTCCGTCGGAATCTTCTAGTATCTTGCCTTCCCGGTCTTTAGATAGGTAACGCCGCTCCAACACCACTTTGGCGTTGTCGGTCAATTGCGAAGACCGTTCGTTGGTCTGTTTGGCTATCCCAGCGGCCTCTAGTGCCGTTGATATGCGTCGGCGTCTTTCCTGAATTTCTGCGGATGTTCCGGGGCCTTGATGCGTGGCAGTCATTTAACTATTCCTCTTTATTGTCAACGCGCGGTAGACAGTGAGCTAGCTCCACTCCCACCGGCCCTGTATTTGTAGCATTGAATGCCCGGATTTTCGCCACCGAAATGTCAGCCTGGTCAGAGTGCGGCTAACACGCTTGGTAAAAGTTTTTCCGGTACAAATCACCACCTACAACATAGCATACATAAGCAAAGATATTATGTTGCACACCACAACATGATGTGGTTGGGTGTCTTTAAACTACAAAAGGTAGTAGGCAAATACTATCTCTGGGTCCGGGGCGAAGTCAATAGAAATTGATGGAATATTGTGAGCCAAACTCGGCTATTTGTTGGGGAATTAGCCGGGGTATTTAAGAGGGCGCTGAACGGGGAATGACGGTCCAAAACCTACGGCCCAAATTTTGGTCAAAACCGGGAGCACATGCTGATGAAACCGCCAAAACTTGTAGCAAGGGTGCAACAGATAAGGGCGGGTCATCGACCCGCCCTACATCATCACATCTAAGCCCCCGAATTCAGGGACCCAGATTTCAGGTCCATATCTAAAACATGATGGGACTCGAACCTGGGGCGCTAAAAACTATTGTGGAGAAAACCGGGACGAAGAAAGCCTAAAGCTCGTACTCTTCGTCTTCGGCGTTTGAGTTGCCCAGCCAACAGGTGGCCAGACTGGCCCTGGCGGCCTGGTCGATCTCTTCTTGAATCTCGGCGATACGGCACCCCGAGAACATCTGGTCCGCGAGAGCTACCCCAGCCGGTACGGTTGGAACCGTCTCGACCAGCATTTTATGCTCTAAATCATGGACCTGGTTGTTGAGGGTGAGTAGCCTGGTTAGAGCTGAATACTGCAAGCTGCCGTTCATAATAAGGACTCCTTGGATGAATAGATGAATAATGCTTTTGGTTGCCTGCATTCGGTTTTCCCGATGCTATTGTGTGCCCGGAAGTATTACTGATTAATTTACTGATTAATTTACTGATTAATTAGGCCGCGCTGTGAACCGGCGCTATGCCGGCTAACTTTGGGTTTTTTGTCTAAAATCTCTTTTTGAGCCGGATGAAATTCTGCTTCCGGTTCCACCGCCCGCCGACGCCCTTTCTTGGGTAGGGTTGGCGGCATGTTCAACAGCGGCAACTGGGACTCGTCCTGTACCCGAAGGTCCCGAACCGCTTCTTCGAAACTCTCTATGTCTTGGAAGGCCCGGTAAACGCTGGCGTAACGGATGTAGGCCACCCGGTCCAGTTCCCTTAGCCGTTCCATCACCAACGTGCCGAGCACGGTGGTTGAAACCTCAATGTTTCCCATCTGTTGTAGTTCCGCCTCAATGTCCTCAACCAATTTGTCGATCGTCCGAGACGCTACCGGCCGCTTGGCACAGGCCTTTCTAATTCCAGAGGCGAGCTTTTCGCGGTTGAATTCCTCTCTTCGGTTATCTTGTTTAAACACCATCAGCGGGGCAGCCTGCACCCGCTCGTAAGTGGTGAAGCGAAGTTCACAGCTTTGGCATTCACGCCGCCGCCTAATCCCGCTTTCCACCACCCGAGAATCGGTGACCTTAGAATGGGGATGGCCGCAATATGGGCAATGCATTTCTTGGTTGCTTTTTTATACTTTTCTTAAATTCGTTTTAAATACTATATATAGTGTTATTGTTAACTAAACCTACTCTCTATAGTGTCTAAGATTCTATATACCATGCAAAGAGTTGTCAAACCGTTACGTATTCCGTCGCAGGCATGGCAGCTTTATTTAGTCTAGCTTCGATAGTATTCGGGACACAAAAAAAGACCGCCCTCCAATTAAGGAGAGCGGTCGTATGATGATTCCCGGCGCCTGATTAAGATGCTTTGATTAGGGGGATTAGTGCGCTTTGGCTTCCGAGAACATTACTCTATTTTAAGGGGCTTTCGGCCCCACCTTTCATGTTGCGTTTTCGCAAATTTATCCTAGCATAATTAGTGGAACCGAGAGCCTCGGCGTTATTTGCGGATTTTAACGGAAAAACCCGCGATTTTTGTTACTGGCCTGACGGCGTAGGAAGCTTGGCACATCCAAATCCTGGTCCGCCTGGGGGATGACATCTTGAAGCAACCGCTCCAGTTCGTCCTCTCGCAACTGCTGGTTCTCCGCAATTACGGGGAAGGACGCAGCCACCATCGTAATCTTGACCTCGTCTTCCAACTTGGGGTCTCGGCAGGTGCCGAAGATGATGTTGGCATCGGGGTCGGACATGTCTTGGATTACCCGAGCAGCATCCTGAACTTCTTGCAGGGTCAGTGTTGGGCCGCCGCTGATTACGAACAAGATTCGCTTGGCGCCGTTCATGTCGATATCTAGTAGTGGGCTCTTGGTGGCCATACGCGCCGCGTCGACAGCCCGGTTCTCGCCCTTGCCCTTACCGATCGCCAACCAGGCCGGACCGGCGTTGTTCAAGATGGTGCGAACGTCGGCGAAGTCCACGTTGATTTCGCCCGGTACCGTCACTACTTCGGCGATGGCCTGGATGCCTTGTTGCAGGACCGAGTCGGCCATCTTCAACGCATCTTCCCAGGTGTAAGCCTTCTCAACGTTGGTGTTCAGCTGAAGCAACCGGTCATTGGGGATGACTATCAGGGTATCAACGTTATCTTTGAGCCTGGCAATGCCTTCCTCGGCGTTCTTCTTCCGCATGTTGGCTTCAAAAGAAAAGGGCCTGCTCACCACGGCCACGGTCAGTGCGCCCGATTCTTTGGCAATTTGAGCGATTACCGGAGCAGCTCCTGTCCCGGTTCCGCCGCCCATTCCTACGGCCAAGAAGACCATGTCCGAGCCTTCCAATGCCTTTTCAATGTCATGACGGCTCTCTTCAGCCGCTTGGCGTCCCAGGTCGGGATTGGCACCAGAGCCCAGGCCACGGGTTAGGTTCTGTCCAATGGCCAGTCGGTGGGACACATCACAACGGAATAGATGCTGCGCGTCGGTATTGACGCTGTAATATTCGACCACCGGCAGTTTGTCCTTGAACATCCTGCTTACGGCGTTGCTGCCGCCTCCACCGATACCCATTACTTTGATATTGGGCGAACCAGCGTTAATCTCCTGCACCATCTCGAAGGTGTTGTCTGCGTCCTTGCTGGGCTCCCAGGCTGCCGAATTGTCTTGTGCCATGCTAGGTCCTCCACGTCTTTATCATCAAATTAGGGATTGGAATCCGTTTGTCGGACTCCAGGTTTGGTCCGTTTGTCTTTGCATTTTTTATTGGGTCCGATATCCGGGCTAATTCCCCGGAGCGCCGGCGAAAGTGTTCAGCGCCAACGTCTAATACCCTATTAGTTCTGTTACCTCACCGCGGCTACTTTTTTTCTACCCAACCCCCATCGCCAAGATTTGATGCCTCTTATCGATCGGTCGCCATTCAAGGAGGACCGTGTTTCACCCTGATGTTTAATTCCCCAAAGCAACAGCCCGACGGCGGCCGAGAATGCTGGTTTTCGGAGCTGGACCGGTAAACCGGCAATGCCATCTGGGTAGGCAATCCGGACCCGTCCGCCCAGGGTTTTTTGGACCAGATCTGCCAGTCCGGTCATTTCTGCTCCGCCCCCGGTCAGCACAATGCCGCCAGCAGGGAATTCCCTTAGTCCAGACTGTCTCACCTTCAGTACAATCATTGTTATTAGTTCCATCATCCTGGCGTTCAGGGGTTCGCTCAGGATTCGGCGAGACAATGAATGTTGCGGTTGCCCTTGGAAGCTGGGAATCACCACTTTAGCGTCCGTCGGGATCATCTCTGGCATGACGCTGCCCCATTTAATCTTCATCTCTTCGGCGAGATACAGCGGCGTTTTTAAGGCAATCGATAGGTCTCTGGTCAGCTGAAAGCCGCCGACCGGTATAACGGCGGAGTAGCAAGGTTGGCCCTGCCGGTAAATGGCGATATCGGTGGTGCCGCCGCCGATATCTACCAGCACGACGCCCATTTCCCGTTCGTCGCCGCCAAGGGTTGCCTCGGCGGATGCCAGGGAGTGGGCCACCATACTTTTTACGGACGTTTTGTTGGACTCAATCACCTTCACGGTGTTCTTCAAAGTGGCCGCGTCCCCCATCACCACGTGGGCTTCAACCTCCACCAAGTTACCGTGGAGTCCCACCGGGTTGCGGATGCCGGACATGCCATCGACGTTATAACCGTTGGGTATAACGTGAAGGACTTCTTGGTCTGGGCCGACATCGGGGAAGGAACCTCGGAGCAAGCGATCCAGCAACTTGCTGGTTATGTCTCCAACATTGTCCGGATCGTCCACCATCTCTTTCGTGTTGAGAGAGGTTAGGTGAGTCCCGCTAACACTGGCGTATACGTCAGTGGGCACGCCACTTCCTATATAACGCTGTGCTTCTTCCAGGGACTCATGGACGACTTCCTGGACTTCTTCAATGTTCTCAATCCGGCCCTTTGTGACCCCTTGGGAGGTCACAACGCCGGTACCAAGAATCTTTAGTTCACCCTCGGTACCCACACGGGCCATGATGGAGGTAACTTTATCGGTGCCGATGTCTACCGCGGTATAGAACGTGTCTCTTGCCAACCTGTCACCTTCCTTATTAGTGCCGTAATCTGACTTAATTAAAGGGCCCGGTTAAATCCGCTGGGCTACCCTAAGCTTGGCGCTGCGGCTGCGCGGGTTCGATTCAATTTCTTCGCTAGACGGTTTTATTACACGCCGGTTGATGATTCTCAGCTGCGGCGTCTGACTGCAATTGCATACCGGTAGACCAGGAGGACAAACACAGGTGGCCGCCTCGCGGTTGAAATACGATTTAATAATCCGGTCTTCCAAGCTGTGATAGCTAATTACTGCCAACCGACCGCCGGGGGCGAGCAGCCCAACCGCCGCATCCAGACCTCGCTCTACATTGAAGAGTTCGTCGTTGACCGCGATGCGGAGGGCTTGGAAGGTACGAGTGGCCGGGTTTACCCGCTGGCCGGGCCTACGCCCCAAAACCGCGCCTACTATTGAAGCCAGTTGACCGGTGGTGGTGACGGGCCTTTCTTTAATAATTGCCCGGGCGATGCTCATGCCTCTGGGTTCTTCTCCAAAGCGGCGGATAACCTGGCCCAGTTCGTGTTCGCTATAGGTGTTAACAATCTCTTCTGCGGTCAGCGGCCCGTCCGGGTCGTACCGCATGTCCAATGGCCCGTCTACCTGAAAGCTCAGGCCGTACCCTGCACCTTCTATTTGAAGTGACGAGAATCCCAAGTCCAACAACACTCCGTCGACAATGGTGATTCCTCGCCCTGCGGCCAAGACTGCCATGTCCGCATAATTGCCCGTAGCGGGCACGAACCGGCTACCGAACTCGGCCAGCCGGGCTTGGGCTGATTTCATGGACCGTGGGTCCCAGTCGATACCCAATACGGTCTTTACCTGCGGCTCCGCCCGGAGGATGGCCTCGGAGTGGCCGCCTTGTCCGGTGGTGCCGTCCACGTAGGTGCCGCCCTCCTGCAACAGCAGGTTGTCGACCGACTCCTTGAGGAGTACAGGTCGATGAGAGACAGCGAAATCGTCGGGGTTATGACCGCTGCGGTTCATAAGCTCCGTTAAGCGTAAATCTGATAGTTCTTCTGGTTTTGCCAGGATTGCCAGCGTCACCGCCGCTCCCGTCCGCCAGATTTAATCTGACGGTCACATCACTTTTACTTGGCCCTTTACTTGGCCCTTTACTTGGCCCTTTACTTGGCCCTTTACTTGGCATTGTTGCCGGAAGCTTCCGACAGGGGGCCGGAAGACTTTCCGCAGAAGTTAGGCAAGAAGTCTGGAGAAACCTAAGATGAAATCCCGTCGTCCCCACCGCCCAACTGACATTTAGCTGTTGCAATTGCACCTGAAATTAACAATCTATAGACATAACTGTCAATGAGAAATTGGGTGCAGTTTTATTTATTTCTTAGATTTATGTCAATTTTGGTCAAAATATAAGAAATGGTCAAGCTGCCATGCCTGTTTATTGTCGATTTTCTTCCACGCCAATCCATTAAACCGGACCCGATAATGAGCCGCGACGACTCGGGAGAACCCGGGCATGACGGCCCTAGTTTAATTAGGCCTGGCGGCGCAGTTTCACTTAGGAAGGAAAAGTCCAAGGAAAAGTCCGGCGGTATGCTATAATCATGGCTGCCCGGACACACCGCAGGGCCTTCTTTGTGCCCGCCGTTTGGGTGGCAATTCCCAGGGCCGTTTCACACACGGTAATGGCATGTAATTGAGAGGAAGACGTTGATCGTCACAAGGGACACAGTAACTAACACCGAGGTAACCCTCACCATATCCATGGATTCTGAAGATGAGGAACCGTTCCTCAACCGTTCCTATAGAAGGGTAGCCAGCCGCGTCCGGATTCCCGGGTTCCGTCCCGGTAAGGCCCCCCGCTCCGTGGTTGAAAGCCAATTGGGCCGGGATACTCTAGTCCACGAAGCTCTAGAATTCATGATTCCAGAGTCATTGGACAAGGTATTAAAGGACGAGGACATTCAGGCCTTCATCGACCCCAAGTTAGAAGTGCTTGGCATGGAGCCAGTTTCTTTCAAGGCCGTGGTGGCCCTGGAGCCGACAGTAGATTTGGGAGAGTTCCAATCCATCCGCCTCACTAGGGAAGACGTAGCCATCACCGACGAGCAAGTCGCGGAGGTACTTGAGAGCCTGCGTTTTGAGTCGGCCCCTTGGGAGCCGGTTGAACGCTCCATTGCCCTTGGCGACCAAGCGACTATGAATGTCAAAGGAACCATCAGCGGTGAGCAGGTGATTACCGACGAAGGGATAGACTTCATCCCCAAAGAAGAAAATGACCTTCCCCTCCCTGGTTTCTCCAAGCAATTGGAGGGCATGACTGAGGGCCAGACCAAGGAATTCACACTGAACGTCCCAGACGATTACCACCAAGCGGACTACGCCGGAAAGGAATGCCAATTCGAGGTTGAAGTCCTTGCCATCAAGGAAAAGATTCTGCCGGAGCTGGATGACGAATTTGCCAAGGGCGTCCGCGAAGGATTTGAGAGTCTGGCTGCCCTTTCAGAACACGTCCGTGGACGTCTGAAAGATGAAGCTGAAGCAGCTGAGACCCGACGTCTAGAGCAGTCCAGCCTCGAAGAGGTCAAAAAGCTGGCCAAAATTGAGGCCTCAGAACTGGTCTACCAACGTGAATTGGATTTAATGTACGAGGAGCGCGCACGGGCTCTGAGTAACCAGCGCATGGACATGGAACTCTATCTCAGTTATATGGGCCAAACTGAGGAAGAACTTAGAGAGCAAATGAAGCCCCAGGCGGAAGAGAGATTAAACACAATGTTGGTTCTCCGCAAACTGGCCGATGCCGAGAGCATTGAGGTTTCTGCCGAAGATATCCAAGCAGAAATCGACAACCTGATTACCTCCACCGGTGGAGAGTCCGAAGCTGCGATGAAGCAGGCCCTGAACACAGACAGCGCCAGAGATTCCATACGGTCGTCTTTGATGAACCGGAAGATTATGGCCAGGTTGGTGGAGATCGTCCAAGGGCAGGCACCTGCCAGCCCGGCAGCCGAAGAAACCAAAGGCACTGAAGAGACCTCGGAACCCAATCAAGAAATCGCGCCGGAAGAAGAAACTCCGGTCGAAAACGCAACCGAATAAGGAGCGCACCTCGATGCAAGACGTCCCCTACGCCAGTGGATTATTCGCCCCCCAAAACATCGTCCCCATGGTTATTGAGACCAGCCCAAGGGGCGAGCGGGCTTTTGACATATATTCCCTTCTGTTGAAAGAACGAATCGTTTTCCTGGGTACGCCCATTAACGACCAGGTTGCCAACGTAATCATCGCCCAACTGTTGTTCCTCGAACGGGAAGACCCCGACAAGGGCATCAACCTTTACATCAACAGCCCAGGTGGCGTGATTAGCTCCGGCCTGGCCATTTACGACACCATGCAATTGATTAGTCCCGAAGTCTCCACCATCTGTATGGGCATGGCGGCCAGCATGGCCACCATTTTGCTGTCGGGCGGACAAAAGGGTAAGAGGTATGTTCTACCCAACTCCACCGTCCACATGCATCAGCCCCTTGGCGGAGCCCAAGGACAGGCCTCGGACATCGAGATTGCGGCCCGCGAGATTATCCGGCTGCAAGATAAGGTTCGGACCATGCTATCGGTAAACACCGGGCAGACTTACGACAAAATTGCCAGAGACACCGACCGGGACTACTACCTAACCGCCGAGCAGGCAGTGGAGTATTCCTTGGTCGATGAGATATTGTCCGCCAAGAAACCTGCGGGCAAAAATTCTTAGGCAGTTTCTAAACGGGATTAGTGCAGGGTTCGAGGGGTGAGTGTGGCGAACGGTAAGAGCGGAAGCAAGCTCTCTAGGTGTTCTTTTTGTGAAAAACCCCAGCCTCGGTCAGAGATGGTGGTCGCTGGGGAGGGTCGGGCAGCCGTATGTTACGACTGCATTAGAGTTCTAGGGCAGGTAGTCGAAGAAGAGACTCCTGCCCCGGCAAAGAAGTTCGAACCCGCGAAACCCTTGGCCCCGCGAAAGATTTATTCCAACTTGGACACCTACGTGGTGGCCCAAGAGCGGGCTAAAAGGGTCCTCAGCGTAGCGGTCTACAATCACTTCAAGCGGATTTGGAACGGGCACCAAAATTCCGAATCCGACGTGGAGCTACAGAAGACCAATATCCTCCTCATTGGCCCCACTGGCTGCGGGAAGACACTGCTGGCAGAAACCCTGGCCCGCACACTGGATGTTCCCTTTGCTGTATGCGATGCCACTTCCCTCACCGAGTCCGGTTACGTCGGCGAAGACGTAGAGAACATCCTTCTTCGACTGATTCAGGCCGCCGACTGGGATGTAACCCGTGCAGAACACGGAATCATCTATATCGACGAGCTAGATAAAATCGCCCGCAAAGAGGGCATAAACCGATCCATTACCCGTGATGTTTCCGGCGAGGGCGTACAGCAAGAACTACTAAAAATAGTAGAGGGTTGCGTCGCCAATGTACCGCCCCAGGGCGGGCGCAAACATCCCCACCAAGAGTTCATCCAAATTGACACCCGCAACATACTGTTCATCTGTGGCGGCGCATTCGCCGGGCTAGACGAAATTGTTGCTAAAAGAATTAGTTCCGGGAACTCTCAGATGGGATTCCTCTCCAGTGGCCGCGACGGAGTCGAACCGGAGGGAAGCGCCCTTACTCAGGTCATACCCGCAGACCTGCTGCAGTTCGGGTTCATACCCGAGATGGTGGGTCGGCTCCCGGTAACAGTCAGCCTTGAATTGCTGGACAAAGAGTCACTGATTCGCGTACTCACGGAACCGAAGAACGCAATCGTGAAACAGTATCAACAGCTTTTCAGCATGGACGGCGTGGAACTGGAATTCACCGAAGACGCCCTAGCGGCAGCAGCAGAGCGCGCCCTGGAACACCAGACCGGCGCTCGCTGTTTGCGGTTCGTTATCGAAGACACGCTGATGGACGTGATGTACGATCTGCCGTCGTTGGATGAAGTAGTCCGCTGCGTAGTGGACCGGGCCGCCATTGAAGGTAAATCGCTACCGAGTCTGTTCACTGAAAGCGGCGAAAAAGTGGAACTGCCGCCTCAACCAATAAAGAAGACCGCTTAACCGGTACGTTTCTCTGGGTCTTCTTGCATTGCTTTAGCTATCTGCCGATCCAGGCAGAGGCCATTGGGCATCGACCGTGGCAATGGCTCTCCAGAGGCGTCCAGGACCTGCCCGCCCCGTACTAGCACCTCTCCTTGACTGACAGCCCGCAGCGTCTCGAACAGCAGATACGGTTCCCTCTGGTATTGCTCTCTGCGAATGGCCTGAAAGAGAGCGTAATCCTCACCTTCGGTTTCCTTTATTTGCCCTAGGTCTTTGCCCTTTAGCGACTCCCAGTGTTGGTCAAACCCTGGCCCGGTTATCGGCACCGTCACATATGAAATGACAGGCCCACGGTCTACCTCTTCGGTTGCCAAGTGGACCATCGCCCCAGTTTCGCTCGCCTTGGCCTCTATTAGACTCCACACCACTTCCTGCCAGGTCCCCGTCGGACCGTCAGGGAGGGCCGGGTGAAGATTTAGCAAGGGATATTGACGACACATCTTGCCGCCCACAATCAGCATGTATCCGGCTAGCACACAGATATCGGCTTCACGGTCGGCCAACTTATCCATCACTTGTTGGTCGAACTCGTCGCGATGGGCGGAGAAACGGCCCTCAACGGCTCTTCGAAAGGCCGAAGAAGAATGGGTGACCAATGGTATGCCGTAGCCGTCAACTAACTTAAAAAACTCGTCCGAGCCCTCGGCCTCTCCCCGCTCCCGGTTGCTGAATACAAAACTGATACGGGCATCAGCACCTGTTTCAATCAGGCGCTTTTGTACAAAATCGAGGAGTCCCCGCGAACCTTCTCCACGCCCGGTGGAGAACCACCCAATATTCAACATCCTTAGGTTGACACCTTTCCCAACACTTTTAATAAGCCGATAGCCAAAGACCTACTCGTCCGGGTCTTCTTCCAGGTCATCATCTGCATAGTTCGGAGCGTCGTCTACGCTATAGGTCTGCTTTAGCTCGGTAATCTTTAATTCAGCGTTGCTTAGAAGCTCGTTGCAATGCTGCACCAGCTTCATTCCTTCTTCGAAACGTGAGGTAGCATCGGCCAAGGTCAGCCCACCGGTTTCTAGCTGTTCGGCCATCTCTTGCAAGCGACGGAAAGAACCCTCAAAACTGGTGGATTCAGCATCCGCATCGGGCGAAGAATTCTTGGGCTTGGCCATTGTTTAGACTCCTGGGGAGCGGTTTATAAAACGGGTCGTTTCCGCATCACAAGCATAGCTATTGGCCCGTTGTTCCCGCGGCACAAGCATGCCAGTCGAGAGCGGAATCCGCAAGTGGTAGATGCTACAAAAGAGGGGTCATTCCGTTGGGCTGCCCAGCCTTGTCTTTTTTCTTGGGCTCGGGCTTTGCCTTAGGACGCGGCGCGGCATTGGCAGCGATTGGCCCCACCACCGCCGAAATTGCCCCGTCGGTCACGGTAATCTCAAGCGCATCGCCATCCGAGACCTGTTTAGCACTGGACAGCACCTGCCCCGTATCTGGCAGGTGAACTATGGAGAACCCTCGACCCAAGGTCGCCAACGGATCCAAGGCCCGCAAACGCTGGCTAATTCCGTCGACCTGCATCGTCCTTTCCTGCAACAGCCTTGAGGACGCCGATTGCACCACCCGCCCCACATCGTCTACCCGGCGGCGCATGGTCTGGGTATCGGGCAAGCTCATCACCATGCGGCGGCGGACTGCGGCCACGTCGGAGCGGTGCGACGCGGTCTGACCCATTAACCGCCGGTGAAACGTCGCCGTCATATTTAACAAGGCCTGACGAAGCGCATAAGCGTCGGGGACAACCATCTCGGCGGCAGCGGAGGGAGTTGGGGCTCTAAGATCAGCTACGTAGTCTGCGATGGTCTCGTCGGTCTCGTGACCCACGGCGCTGACCACCGGAGTTTTACACGCGTAGATAGCACGGGCAACCACCTCTTCGTTAAACGGCCAAAGGTCTTCCATGGACCCGCCACCACGCCCGATTATTATCACATCGCAACCGCCCTCTCGGTCCAGTAATTCCAAGGCAGCGGCAATTTTCGGAGCGGCTTCTGGCCCTTGGACCATGGTCGGCGAAATCACCAGTTCTACCAGCGGATAGCGACGTTGTAATACGTTCTGGATATCGTGGAAAACAGCCCCAGTTGCGGAGGTGACCACTCCCACTTTTTTGGGGAATTCGGGAAGTTGACGTTTGCGGCTGGTTTCGAACAACCCTTCGGCGGCCAGTTTCTGTTTTAGCCGCTCCAATTCCAGGGCCAGCTCTCCCGCACCTTCGGGCATGGCGATATCCACCATGAAATCGGTGGTGCCGCGTTGGGTGTAGAAAGTAATTCGACCGTGGGCCGAGACAGAAACGCCTTCAGAAAGCAAATCGGCGCCCTTCTGGCCTCTAAACATGACGCAGCGCAGTAGGCTTTCCCGGTCTTTCAAACTGAAGTAGGTATGCCCGGCGGAAGAAGCGCGGAGGCCAGAGACTTCGCCGACAATCCAAAGATCCATCAGCAAAGGGTCGGACTCAAGCGACTCCTTTATGTGGAAGGAAACCTGGCTGACGGTATAGACGGCCACAGTCTAGCTCACGCGCTCGGTGTACTCTCCGGTGCGGGTATCCACCCGGATAATCGTCCCGGGAGTGATGAACATGGGAACGTTAACCCGAAGGCCAGTTTCTAATGTTGCCGGTTTGTTGCCGCCCTGGGCGGTATCTCCCCGGAATGAGGGCGGGGTATCGGTAACTTCCAGTTCAACGTGGGTCGGCATCCTGACACTGATGGCTCTGCCGTTGTAGAGCACCACATCGACCAACGCCAGCTCTTTCAGGTAACCCAACGAATCTCCCAGTATCTCTTTGGTCAGGTCATACTGCTCGAAAGTTTCCTGGTCCATGAAGTAATAGAAATTACCATCGGTATACAGGAATTGGGTTGGCCGGTTATCAATATCGGCCAAGGTGAACCCGGTGTCGTAGCGCTGGAACGTGCGCTCTAAAACTGCCCCGGTCAACAGGTTCTTCATCTTAATTCGGGTAACGGGCGCCCGCTGCTGCATCTTGTGGCGCTCGTATTCCATTACTTCCCAAGGCTGATTTTCTAACTCAATAACGAGTCCACGGCTAAGGTCACTAAAGTTGATGCTCATCGGGGGTCCCTCCGGGTGTCTGGTGAAGGCCTACTGGGGGCAGAAGTATAAATCAAATAAATAAATCTAATAAATCAGGCCTAGCAGTATCTCGATAGAGTGTAACACTCACGCGCCTAACGAGGCGGGAACCCAAGCAACTGCCTAGTGGTCTATTTGGTCGCCTTGCTCAAGGGCGCGGCTCCGTCCTCCTTAAGAATCACTATGTCTTCGATTCGGATTCCGCCCCAGCCGCTGAGGTAGATACCCGGCTCGACAGTAAACACGGTATTGAGTTCCAGGATGTCTGGAGAACGAGGGCCAACCCTGGGGTTCTCGTGAATCACCAGTCCCACTCCATGACCCAGACTGTGACCAAAATTGTCACCGTAGCCGGCTGCAGCAATGATGTCCCTAGACAGGCTGTCGGTCTCTTCGCCAGTCATTGCCACCTTGACGGTATTGATTGCGGTTAGTTGAGACCCCAAAACGATGTCGTAAATCTTCTTAAAAGTCTCGTCGGCCTCGCCCACAGCGATGGACCGGGAAAGGTCGGAGCAGTAGCCGCCGACCCTCGCGCCCATGTCGATGACGATGGGGTCTCCATGCTTAATCACGTAGTCGCTGGGCATATGGTGGGCCATTGCCCCGTTCGGCCCGGCAGCGACAATTGTATCGAAGCTAATGCTGTCAGCGCCGAAGTTGCGCATGGCAACTTCCATCTTCCAGGCTACTTCCCGCTCGGTCATGCCGGGGACAATAGTGGGGCAGACTTGGTCCATGGCCTTGTCTGAGGCGTCGATTGCCAGTTGCAATAGCGCCAGCTCTTCTGCGTCCTTAATGATACGCTGGTTTTCGGCCAGCCCAGGCGCAGGCACCAATGTGACGCCACCCAAAGATGAGTCACCCTTGATAGCATCGAGCAAACCATTGTATGAGGAGACGGTCATATCCTGACTTTCAAAGCCAATTTTCTTGACTCCCGAGGCCTTTATCTCCTCAATGAGCCAGCTCCAGCCGCCTTTGACTTGCTTGACCTCGAAATCGGGAGACTGGTTACCGGCCTGCTCGGTATACCGGGAATCGGTGACCAGAACAGCGTTGTCTTTGGTGATGAACAGGTAACCCGCCGAACCGCTGAACCCAGACAGATAGCGTCGGTTTTCTGGGGCTGAAATCAAAACTCCGTCCAGTTCTTTTTCTGGGAATTGGGCAACGAGTCCCTCGACTCTTTCTTTCATCGGGATTCCTCCTCAACAACTGCGGCCAATATCTGTAAGGCCGACGTATAACTTCTCCATCCAAATCCGGCAACCTGACCACGGGCGATGTCAGAAATCACCGAAACTCTTCGCCAGGGTTCCCTGGCCCACGGGTTTCCCAAATGGACTTCAACCACCGGCAAGCGGGAGTCGATGAGCGCATCTTTCAAGCTGAGACCGTAATGGGTGAGAGGGCCAGGGTTAACAATTATCCCCTGGACCTTGTCCGAATGTTCCTGGATGCAGGTGACCAAATCTCCTTCCAGATTGGACTGGTAGAAGATTGCCTCTACTCCGAGGTCTTTGGCCACTTGGCCGATTTCCTTGTTAACCTCATCCAAAGTCTTGGAGCCGTAGATTGCGGCGTCCCGGCGTCCCAGCATGTTGATGTTGGGGCCATGCAATATCAAGAAACTGGCCATGTTCTAGGCGTCCTTCCCGGCAATTGCGGGTTCTTCTATTATGGAGCTATCTTTCGGATTCCGGCGGCCCGCCGGTTCATCGGCCCTGGGATGGTGGGATAGATAGGCCACCAGGGCTTCTTGCTGGGTAACGTGAGTATAAATCTGGGTGGTAGTGGGACTGGAATGACCCAGCAGTTCTTGAATCACCCGCAGGTCTGCGCCGCCCTCCAGCATATGGGTTGCGAATGTATGTCTCAAGGTGTGGGGATGAACATTGTTCCTGGTTCCCGCCAGGACTGAATAGCGGCGCACAAGTTTCTCGAAGCTACGCCGCGACAGTCGCTCGCCGTACCGGTTCAAAAAAAGCGCCTGGGTTGGCCCGGAGGCCAACTTGGGACGGGACTCATTGATATAGCGGTCCAAGGCATCTTCGGTCGGCCCGCCGAACAATACCATTCGTTCTTTTGAGCCTTTACCCCGGACCAATATCTCCCGCTGGGAGAATTTAATGTCTGTAATATCCATTCCATGAATTTCCGCCAACCGGATACCACAGGCGTATAGAGTCTCCAATATGGCCTTGTCACGGAGACCGTTGACCGTTGATTCGTCTGGCGCGTCCATCAGCCGGGTAACTTCCCGCTGCCCCAAGAACTGGGGAAGCGTTTTGTCTACCTTTAGTTTGAAGCTGCGGCCCGATGGTACGGGAGTGGAGCGAAATAGCCCTTCTTGAACCAGGTACTTGTAGAACGTCCGCAACACAGTTAGCTTGCGAGCGACGCTGACCCTGGCAAAGCCCTGTTCCCCGCCTCGACCTACCGTGGCCAACCACGCCAGGTATCCCCGTAGGTTCTGGCGGTCCATGTCGGTCAAGCCCATTTTTTCTTGGGCCAGGTACTGGCGGAATGACTGAAGGTCGGCCAGGTAGACCCGCTCGGTATTTTCCGACAGGCCGCGTTGGCCGCGAAGGTAGCGGGGAAACAGCTCTACGTAGTGGTCGAACTGGGCCAAACCCTCAAGGCCGGAATTGTCGAGGCTAGTCGCCAACCGAGGCCAGCTCTTCCGGATCTTCGGCGCCATCGGCACTGTCCAGGTTTTCGATAACGGCTTCCTGCCACGAGCAATTAGTGCACGCGATATTATCCCGGGTTTTCTGTACCATCAAACCGCTACATTCTGGACACGGTGTAGTCAGCGGACGTTGGTTCAATATCAGGTCGCATTCCGGGTATTTGGAACAGCCAAAGAATGACCGGCCCTTGCCTTTGGCGCGGCGCTCTACGATGTCGTCTCCGCACTTGGGGCAGGCCACACCGGTCTTTTTCAAGATTGGCTTGGTGTTCCGACAATCGGGGAACCCTGTGCAGGCCATGAAGCGACCAAAGCGACCGGTCTTAATAACCATTGGTTTGCCACAAACGACCCCTGATTCGTCCGGTTTCTCGCAGACCTCGTCGGTCTCTTCTTCCATCTTAATCTTGGGCATCAATTCGTCGGCATTCGACAATGCTTGTTGGAACGGGCCATAGAACTCGCCCAGCATGGGAATCCATTCCCGTTCGCCGCGGGACACGTCGTCCAATTCCTCTTCCATTTTCGCAGTGAAGTCTGGATCCATTATGTCGGTGAAATACTCAGTTAGCAGGTCGGTCACCGTAATTCCCAGTTGAGTGGGGGTCAGGCGGTTTCGTTCCCGTTCAACGTAGTTCCGGTTCACCAAGGTGCCAATGGTTGGGGCATAGGTGCTAGGACGACCAATGCCCTTTTCTTCCATGATTTTAATCAGCGTGGCTTCTGTGTAACGAGGGGGCGGCTCGGTGAAGTGTTGGTTTGCATCTAACTTTGAGCAATCCAAGACATCGCCTTCGGAAAGCGTCGGCAAACTGTTTTTGTCGTCAGGTTCATTACTGTCGTCCCGTCCTTCCATGTATACGGTGCGGAACCCAGCAAATTTAAGAACCGAACCAGAGGCCCGGAAGTTGTATATATTGCCAGTGCCCTTGCAGGTGGCGTCAATGTTCAGAGTCGTTGCCTCGGACCTAGCGTCCTCCATTTGGCTGGCCAGCATCCTCGACCACACAAGGGTGTAGAGCTTCAACTGGTCCTCGGACAGATAGTCCTTGAGCGATGCAGGATCCCGCTTGATGGACGTGGGGCGGACGGCTTCGTGAGCCTCTTGAGCGCCTTTGGCGGCCTTGGTGTACGCCCTGGCCTTGGCCGGCAAATGGTCTTTGCCATACCGCTCTTGGATGTACTCCCGAACTTCGGCTAAGGCCGAGTCCGCCACCTGAGTTGAGTCGGTACGCATGTAGGTAATTAGACCCACCGGGCCGCCGCTACCCACACTGAGACCCTCATACAATTGCTGGGCCACCGACATGGTGCGCTGGGCGGTAAATCTAAGCTTGCGGCCAGATTCCTGCTGCATGGTGCTGGTGGTGAAAGGGGCGGCAGGCCGTTGCCGTACGTCTCTTTTGCGGACCTCCGCTATCTTGTAATCGGCGTTTGCCAACTCGGCTTCATAACGCCGGGCTTCTTCTTCTTTAGGAATGCTAATTCGGGCGCGCTCACCCTTTACCGAGTGTAACGCAGCCGAGAACTGGTTCTTTTCAATGGCGTCGGTGCCAGTTTTGCGGAGCAGGTTATCAATTGTCCAAGATTCCACAGGAACGAAGGCGGCAATCTCCCGCTCCCGATCAACAATCATGCGCAGCGATACCGACTGCACCCGACCGGGGGACGTTCCGCGTTGGACGCGACGCCAGAGCAGGGGGCTAATCTGGTACCCCACTAGGCGATCTAGTATGCGGCGCGCCTGCTGGGCGTTGACCAACTGCATGTCGATCTCGCGGGGATGGCGGAAGGCTTCTTCAACGGCTTCCTTGGTAATCTCATGGAACACAACACGCTTTGGCGGCGTGGGCAGGTTCTCCCATTCCGCTGCGTTCTGCAGGTGCCATGAAATGGCTTCGCCCTCCCGGTCCGGGTCGGTAGCCAGGAATATCTCTTTAGCGTCCTTGCCTGCCTTTTTAATCTGGGTCAGTAGGGAACGCTTATCTTTCATAATGACGTAGGACGGCTCGAAGTCCTGTTCCACATCGACGCCAATCTTACTCTTGGGCAAATCACGAACATGCCCTTGCGATGCAGTGACGACGTATTTATTACCCAATATTTGCCCAACCGTTCTGGCCTTCGCTGGTGATTCTACAATCACCAGGCTCTTGCCTGCGGAGCTAGGCAGCTTTACAACGGTAGACTTGCCCTTGGCCGTAGTCTTCCGTTTCGGTGCGGCCTTTTTTGCCGCTGGTTTGGCCGCCGTTTTGCTGGCCGGCGTTGTTGTGGTTGCGCGGGGTTTAGTTGTCATATATTGTTGGCGTCTCTCGGATCCTCACGTAGTGCATGCAGCCGACCTGCTTAATTTTTCCCTTTAACTCTAACATCGTTAACGTACTGCTGACTGACGTGATATGTAAGCCGGAGTTTCGTTGAATATCATCAATATGTATCGGGGAGTCGGCTAACTGACTAAGCAGCGCCGCTTCCTCCGGTGCATCGTCATCAGCCGAAATGAACGGAAGTTGCTCTGGAACACTGGCCGGGGCCTTTGCCGGGGCCAGTGCCGGGGCCTTTGTTTGCAATTGCCGTGGTCTGCCGTCCAGTGCCTTTGTACTTTGGACAACCTCGGCGATATTCAACTCTTCTAATATATCGTTAATTCCAGTAACTAGTTTTGCGCCTTCTTGTATCATCCGGTTGGTAAAGCGGCTGGCTGGAGAGAAGATACTCCCCGGTACGCAGAACACTTCACGGTCTTGCTCCAGTGCATGGTAGACCGTCCAACGAGCCCCACTCCCCTCGGCTGCCTCAATGACCACCGAGCCCAGCGACATTCCGCTAATTAGGCGGTTGCGCCGTGGGAAGCTGCGGGATGTGGGCCTAACGCCCAAGGGTTGTTCACTAACGACAGCGCCTTGTTCCTGTATCTGCCTAAACAGACCGTTGTGTTCCTTAGGATAAACATTGTCCAAACCGCCCGCCAATATGGCGATGGTCCGACCTCCGTTCTCCAGAGCGGTCTTGTGGGCCACTCCGTCAATCCCCAAAGCCAGGCCGCTAACTACTGTCAGACCCGTCTCCGCCAACCCTCGGCTAAGCACCGCGGCGGCTTCCCGACCGTAAGTGGTGGGGCTTCTGGTGCCCACAATTGCCACCGAACGGTCATCGGACGGCAACAGCCTTCCTTTATAGTAGAGAACCGCTGGCGGATCGGCGATTTCTTTTAATCGAGACGGGTACTCGGATTGATTCCAGGTTACAGCCGTTACCTGTGCACGTTCAAGGGCAACCATCTCATCGTCGGGTGACGAGTTGTTCCTCGCGGCAACGATTTCCTGGGCAGGCCGGTCTTCAATCCCAGCAGCCTTAAGTTCCTTAAAGCTGGCGCGCCAGACGTTTTCAAGCCTGCCAAAGTATGATTCCAGCCGTCTGAACCGCTTGGTTCCCAACAGAGGGATCCGACTCAAAGCAACCCAGAACTTGGTTTCTTCGAGCTTGGAATCCGTAGAAACTAACGCAATATTGTCCATGTCCGGGATTTTAGCACACGCTTATTTTCGTAAACAACGGCGTATCGTCGCCATCAGCCGCTACAATGGGCTTTGGACACTGGGCTGCGGCTAGACGTTTCCCTCGTAAGCCAGGCACGAAAAACCGGCTTGAAATTACGGCCCATTTGATTGACAATGGAAATAGACCGATGATATATTCGACTGGAATTTTTACGCGTGTAAACACGACCAATTAGGTTGTCAAGATACCGGCGTTCACCGAGCCTTCATCTTGGTATCGAGAACGTCGGTCGTCCCAGAGGAAATACCCGACAATCGTCATGACATCCACCGCTAAATCGCCACGTCCGCGGTATCCCCAGTCCTCTAGTTTTCTTTTTATTTCCGACCCATCCCTATGGCATACTGTCATTTCCGCCCAACACAATAACTCGCAATCGCCAGAACTCGGCGCCATGAGGAATTCGTAACATGCAGATGCGCGACTTCGTAGTACGGTTCGCGGGCGAAGGCGGCCAAGGAGTCGTAACTTCGGCGGAGGGCCTAGCCCAATCGTCGACCCAGGTTGGCTACCACGCCTTGACCTTCGCTACCTTCCCTTCCCAGATTTTGGGCGGTCCCACCTGGACCCAAGCCCGAATTTCAGTAGACCCCGTTTTGGCCCCTGGCGACGACGTCGATGTCTTGGTTGTTTTCAATCAAGACGCCTACGACTCCCATCACCAAGATGTCCGTAAAGACGGAGTCATTATCTTTAACTCCTCTGAATTTGAGTTGAAGGGAGACGACCGGAGTTTCGGTCTTCCGATTGACGAGCTTGCCAAGTCAACGGGCAACAATCGCGCCGCTAACATGGTAATCATGGGTGCGCTGGCCCACTTGGTTAACATGCCCCAACAGTACCTGGTCAATTTCGTTGAAGAAAGGTTCAATCGCGGACGGGCTGAAGACGCCGAAGTTATCAAGTCCAACATTGAAGCCCTAACGCTGGGCCGCACCCACATAGCGGAAAGCGGCTTTGTTCTTGGCGAACTTGCTCCGGCAGAAAGACCGGCCTACAAGCAGTTGATGATTAAAGGCAATGAAGCCGTGTCCATCGGCGCGATGGCCGCTGGTCTCGACTTCTATGTCGGCTACCCCATCTCTCCCGCCACACCCATCTTGCTATATATGGAACGTAACTTGGTCGGCAAAGACCGTGTTGCCTACCAGGTCAGCTCTGAAATTGAATCTATCACCGCCATTTTGGGCGCTGGTTACGCTGGCAAACGGTCCATGACGGCAACCTCCGGCCCCGGAATGTCATTGATGAGCGAGGGCCTAGGCCTAGCTTGGATGGCCGAGATTCCCCTGGTCGTGGTGAACGTACAGCGCGGTGGACCAGCCACCGGACTGCCGACCAAGACCGAACAGTCCGACCTTTTCGGCTGCATGTACCCGGCCCATGGCGACGTCAAACTTCCCATCATTGCCGCCGGTACCGTCGAAGAATGTTTCTATGGCGCGGCTAAAGCCATCGAATGGGCGGAGAGGTACCAAGGCCCAGTCATCCTGATGACCGAGATGGCCCTGGCCGAGCGGGCCCAGAATATACCGATGCCAGACCTCTCCAAGATTAAGCAAGCAAAGCGCGAAATATATACCGGGTCTAACGGCTACCTGCGTTACGCTGGCCACGACCTAACGCCCATGCCCATACCTGGCTCGCCTGGCGCCTACGTCGCCAACGGTAGTGAACACGATGAAATGGGCGACACCACCCACCTTGGCGAGCACCATGTAAATATGACCGAACGCCGGTTCGACAAGATTAAACTGCTGGAAGAAGACGACTACGAACACGAACAGCAGGAAAACTCAATTGCAGTAGTCCCGTGGGGTGGCAGCAAAGGCCCTGCCCGCGAAGCCTTTAACACCTTACAAAAGAATGGACTGCCAGTGAGTTGGTACTACACGATGTACCTGAACCCACTGCCGCCAAAGATGCTAGAAGAGCTGAAGAAGAAAGACCTGGTAATCGTCCCAGAACTGAACTATCAGGGACAATTTTCCAGTATACTGCGCTCGTTGGGCGTGAAAGCGGAGTCCATCACCCAATACACTGGGTTACCGTTCAAGGCCCGAACCCTGGTAGAAAAAATTACAGAAATGACGAATGCTCGTCTTAAGGAGACGGTCAGGGTATGAGCAAAAAGAACCCTGAATACGATTTCAAGTGGTGCCCAGGCTGCGGCGACTTTGGAGTGCGGCGGGCCATAGAATTGGCCATGATTAACCGCCTGGAAGAGACCGGCAAGCCAATGGAAAACAACGTTGTGGTGGCTGGCATTGGTTGCTCCGGTAACCTGGTTCACCTCTTAGAGGGGCCCCAACCCTACGGCATCCACGGCATTCACGGTCGCGCACTCCCCATCGCATTGGGCGTAAAGATGGCCCAGCCTGGGCTGAATGTGCTGGTGGTGGCCGGTGACGGCGATTTCCTCAGCATCGGTGGCGAACATATCGCGCCCCAGGCAGCACGAAACCTGAACATCTGCGCCGTGGTTATGGACAACGGCGTTTACGGCCTGACCAAGGGGCAGAGTTCCCCGACGACCCTTCAAGGGACCGTCACCAGCAGCACTCCGTTCGGCAAGATTGAGACCAAGGCCAACCCCTTGGAACTTTACCTGACCTATGGAGTGTCATTTATTGCCTCCGGGTTCTCCGGTCAGCCACGGCCTCTCTCCCTGCTCATCAAGCAGGGAATGGAGCACCCCGGTTTCTCGATTGTCCACGTCCAATCGCCGTGCACAACCTATAACGACACTTTCATAGAACTGAAAGGCGACCTTAAAAACGGTATCCAGCCCGCCCTTTGGGATGTTCCCGAGGACCATGACACTTCCGACCACCTCGCAGCCCGCGCCCTGCTCCAACAAGGCGGGGTGCCAGTCGGCGTAATCTACAAAGACACCCACCGGCCTTCATTAGACCAAAGCGTGGAAGCTACGTGGGAAAAGGCCCAGCCCAAATCCGTTGAACAGTTGATGGAAGCCTTCGTTTTCTAAGTCGGCACTCGGCTAATAATCAAGCAACTAGAAACGCCCCGCTAATCAGCGGGGCGTTTTTGCATCCCTTTTCAGGGGATAGTGCATCTAACTTATGGACAACCAAATTTTGCAGCTATTCAGGCAGTAGGTGTTGCCCATCACCGGGGAGACACCTTAGAATGATTCGAGAGCCAACATTGTGATTAAAACAATAAAAAGATTTTTCAGGAAGGGCGAACTGGACTGCCAAGACGTAGCAGATTTGTCTTCCGCCTACATCGAAAATGACCTGAAGGACAGCAAGCGGTCCGCGATTCAGAACCATCTAAGCAAATGCGGCCCCTGTCAGGCGTTCGTGGACACCTTGTCTTCTACCATCGGGTTGCTGTCGCGGCTGCCCGGCATCAACCCTCCATCCGCCCTAAAACAATCGCTCCGAGACCGGATGCGCCGGGGCAATTAGCCAAGCAACGCTCTCCAATTAAGCCCAAATCAAAATCCCCTGGACATGTCCAGGGGATTTTCTCTTCACCAGAGCATCCGCGATATCCAATCAACTATTGGCGGTCGGGACTTCGTCTTCTAAATCGCGGTACTTCGACGGGCATTTCACCAAAATGTTGTCTGCATGGAATACTTGGTTGGCACCGAAGCTACCTTCCAAAATCAGCTCGGAATAGGGATTGAAGAACAGGTCAGGAAGGACACCGGTATAACTGGCCTGTAACGTAATATCGGAAGAACCGCCTTCTTTGTCTGTAATCTGGAACTGGGAGTCAATGGACTTGCCCTCACGGCCAAACGTTCCCTCCACCAATACGCCAGACACCCTCAGCAAACGACCGTCGTGAACTTCGGTTTTGCTGTTGAACTCGGTAACAGTTAGGAAATAGAGGGCGTTTCCGGGGAAAGCCGCGTATATCATGTAGCCCAGTGCAAGAACTACGACAGTGCTGAGGAGTAAAAACCTGGTCCGGTTGGAACGGGCCGGGGAGTCGTCATCTAGTGGATTCAAGGGCTCCATTCCTCTGTCGATCAAGACAGGATTTCCTTTCCCCCAATCACGGCTGTTAGAGGTTAAGACTGCCGGACGCCGCCACCTGCAATCATGCCCATCATATCATGCGTCCAGGCTCGCTGCCACAGGTGATTACCCCCAATAACCAGTCCTCGGCACAACCCGCCCACCTTGCTATTCAAAAGCCTGTTCAGTAGAATCGCCGTAGCTTGAAACTCCCCCCAAACAGCCCCGCCAATACCCTTCCAATACTGACTTGAATCCAATTACCTTCCCCAATCGAATACTTATTCGACACTGTTTAACCGGCAGGCTATCCCCAGCCGTTACCGTGGCTGGATTATGAGCACACGTTCAGTAGAAGCTATCGAAGCGCGTTCCCTAGAAAAGAGCTTTGGCGAGTGGCCAGTATTATGGGACTTGGATCTGTCTGTTCCTTGGGGGCAGACTTTAGTGCTGTTCGGCGCCAACGGCGCCGGAAAGACCACCCTGCTACGCATTTTGGCCACCCACGTCCGTGCCGACCAGGGCTCCGTGGCTGTTGCCGGGTATAACCTGCGCAGCCGCCCAGAAGAAGTCCGGCGTCGCATCGGTGTCGTGGGTCACCGCAGCCTGCTCTACGAAGACATGACTTGCCGGGAAAATCTGGTCTACTACAGCCGCTTATTCGGTCTAAAAAACCACAATTCCAGGGTTGACGAGGTCTTGGAGAAGGTTCGACTAGGCGACCGCGCCGACCACCGCGTTCGTACTCTGTCCAACGGAATGCAGAAACGGGCCGCCATCGCCAGGGCTATCTTGCACCAACCGGACGTGCTGCTCCTAGATGAACCGGAGGCTGGCTTGGATTGCGATTCAGTATCCATCTTAGGCACCTTGCTGGCTGAATGGACGGAATCGGGACGCTCAGTGGTTATGACAACCCACGACCTGGACCTGGGACTGTCTTGGGGGCACCGGGCTGGCGTCCTGCGCGGCGGCAAACTCAACTTCCCCGGTGATGCCGGTGAACTTGGAAGCGTGGTTAACGCCAATATTCGGCAGGCCGTGGCCGATGCTCTCGGGGCCGGGCAATGAACGGTCTGCTAGGGCCAATCCTGGTTATCGTCTGGAAAGACATCTTGCTCGAACTGCGTTCCAGAGACTTGGTGGTTTCAATCTTGGTATTTGGCCTTTTGGTGGTGGTGGTATTCAACTTTGCGTTGAACAACGCCCCCGGAAGGGCCGCCGAGCTTGCCCCTGGCATCCTTTGGGTCGCCTTCGCCTTTTCCGCCGTCTTGGCAATGAACCGGGCCTTCGTGCGGGAGCAAGAGCAAGGAGGGCTGGAAGGACTGCTAATATCGCCGGTTAGCCGCGACGCCATTTTCCTCGGGAAGGTGCTGACAAGTCTGATATTCATGCTGTTAATCGAAGCAGCCCTGCTTCCGGTCTATGCGGTAATGCTGGATTTCTCGGCCCTGTCGTTAACTCTGGTACTGACCATCTTCCTAGGCACGTTGGGATTCGCGGTGGTGGGCACCCTGTTCTCGGCAATGGCAGTGCAAACCCGGTCTCGGGAGATTATGCTGCCGGTGTTATTCTTCCCGGTGGTCTTGCCCATCATAATTGCTGCAGTGGAAGCTTCCACCAGGGCGGTAGGCGGCGAGACCTTCGTTGGCCTGGGCCGGTGGCTACCCTTAATTGGAATTTTCGACGCCCTCTTTCTGGTAATATGCCCTTGGATATTCGCGTTCGTGGTTGAGGAGTAATTTAGCTTGGCAGCAACCCAAGGAATCAAGAGCTCCGGTGGTCTAGGCATACCCAGCCTGAAGACTGGAATGGCGGCAATCGCCGGCGTCATGATGCTGGTCGACCTTTATTTCATTTTCATGGTCGCCCCGACCGACGCAGTATTGGGACACGTACAGCGGGTCTTCTACTTCCACGTACCCATCGCAATCATGTCGTTCTTGGCGTTCTTCGTGGTGTTCCTCGGCAGCTTGATGTACCTGATTAAGCGAACACCCAAGTGGGACGCCATCGCCCATGCCTCGGCTGAAGTCGGGGTGGTGTTCGTCACTCTGGCGCTTCTAACAGGCATTATCTGGGCCAGACCGGTCTGGAACACCTGGTGGACCTGGGAACCCCGACTGACCACCACACTGATTCTGTGGTTAATCTACGTGGCCTATCTGATGGTCAGGTCGTACGCCCCCACCGAGTCGAAAGCCGCCATCTACGCCGCAGTGATGGGCATCATTGGGTTCGTCGACGTACCAATCGTCTATTACTCGGTGGTCTGGTGGCGGTCCATCCACCCATCGCCGGTGGTAGGGCCGTTCGCAGAGTCCGATGCGTTAACCGGCACCATGTCGCTCATATTGTTATATTCGCTCATCACTTTCGTGTTCCTCTTCATCTACATGGTGATGGAGCGGATGTCGCTTCGGAAAATGGAAGAAGAACTGGGAAAGATACGATTTAGTTTGCGGCGTCGCCGACGCTAGGCATTATTTAAGGAGCTGGCTTGTTAGAGTTGATACTGCTGGATACCCACCTGCCCTCAGCTAATCTACCCTATCTCTTCGCGGCATTTGCCATCAGTTGGGTGGTGCTATTCGGCTACCTATTCTACGTAAACCGCCGCCAGCACGAAATGCGCAAAGAGATTACCAGACTGCAGCATGTCCTGGAACAAAGCCCAGAAAACGAGTAGGGATTCCAGATTGCCTAAGGCAATCCGATAAGAATATTTCCCATCCCATGTTCGAAACCGTCTACCACCGTAGGGGCGGGTTTCCAACCCGCTCTGACACTCGTAAGCCACGTTTATTCCAACAAAGACGTAGCCTCGCACGAGCGACCTCTTCGTTTCGACAGGCACTGTGGCGGAACAATAGGGCAGGTTAGAAACCTGCCCCTACACCTTACCGGCGTTCAGATTGAGCACAAATTAAGTGACCACCGCTCGGCACTCAACTTCCCGACTTATAATCCCGATACCGCTCGCGCAGCACTTTCTTGTCGAATTTGCCCACGCTGGTCTTCGGGATTTCGTCGATGAAGACCACATCATCGGGAATCCACCACGACGCGAACTTGTCCCTGATGAAGTCCAATACTTCGTCCTTTTGCAGCTTCCCTTGAGATTCGACGTTGGCCACAACGCAGGCCAACGGCCGTTCGACCCAAGTGTCGTGGGGGATGGCAATTACCGCCGCCTCTAGTACCCCTGGATGGGCGATGATGGCGGTCTCTAAGTCAACAGAAGATATCCATTCCCCACCACTTTTCACCATGTCTTTTACCCGGTCGCCAATCTGGATGTAGCCGTTGGGGTCAACCGAGGCGATGTCGCCGCTGTGGTACCAGCCATCAATGAAAGTCTCATCGCTCCGGGAATCGTTATAGTACCCATCGGCAATCCACGGTCCCTTGAACAGCAGTTCTCCCCGTTGCTCTCCGTCCCACGGCAGGTCGTTGCCTTCATCGTCAACCAGGCGCATTTCCAGTCCCGGCGCCATAACTCCCTGGCTTCCGGCCAGCTGCAATTTTTCGCCCTCGGAGATACCGTCCAATTGGCTTCGCAAGCGGTTATAGGAAATCAACGGAGTCGCTTCAGTCATCCCGTAGGCGTGCACCAAATCGACGCCCAGCTTTTCCTTGTATTTCTGAATCATGCTGATGGGGACTGCCGACCCGCCACTGGCTATTTCACGCAAACTGGAGAAATCGTAGGTCTTGCCGGAACGTTCGAGGTAGTCCAACACGGCCGTCCAAATGGTGGGCACACCCAGACTTAACGTCACCTTCTCGGAGTCAATCAGAGTGCAGATGGCCTCGGGGTCGGGCCTCACCCCGGTGAGGACTTGCTTGGCTCCGACCATCGTTGCGGAGTAGACCGAGCCCCAGCAGTTGGCGTGGAACATGGGCACGATGGCCAGCACCACGTCCCGTTCCCGAAACCCAACGATATCGACTTGGGCCTCCATCATGGAGTGCAGTACTAACCCACGATGGGAGTAGACCACACCTTTGGGACGACCAGTGGTCGCCGAGGTATAGCAGAGGCCAGCAGGGGAATTTTCGTCCAGCTTGATTGGCGAATAAACGTCTGATGCTCCGGACAACAGGTCTTCATAGTTGTGGGCCGACGGCAACGACGTGGCGAAATTCTGGTCGTCGGTCATGATAATGAAGTGCTTTACCGACTCCAAACGGGGGGCCAACGGCTCCAATATGGCTGCCAGGTCCGGGTCGACAAGGATTACCTTGTCACCGGCGTGGTTGATGATGTAGACCAGGTCATCAGCCGACAACCTGATGTTTATAGTGTGGATTACAGCCCCCATGACAGGGACCGCGAAATATGCCTCGAGGTGCCGGTAGGTATTCCAGCCAAAGGTGCCCACCCGGTCTCCAACGCCCACGCCCAGACCAGCCAAAGCGTTGGACAGGCGCGACGCGCGCAGCATCAGGTCGGCATAGGTGTACCGATGAGTCCCGGTCGCTTCGCGGGTCACAATCTCCTTATTGGGAGAAAAGGTGTTGGCCCGCTCTAGGAACTGGGACACTAACAGGGGGTAATCCATCATGGCAGAAGCCACCTCCTGATCAGGTTGTCTAAAACATATGCGGTTGAGACGCTTGGTTTAGGGGGCTTGGACGCTGACTCCGCCGTCCACGGCCCAAGTCTGCCCGGTAACGTAAGCCGCAGCAGGAGAGGCCAGGTATACGCACAGGTAGCCCGGTTCCTTCAATCTACCCAGGCGACCCAGCGGCACTGTCCCTTTGGCGGTGTCTTGCCGGGCCTGGTAGGCTTCGGCGGTCATCTGCTCCGGGTCGGGGAAAGAGCCCGGTGCCACAGCGTTTACCCTGACTCCGAAGGGTGCCCATTCTTGGGAAACGCTCTCCGTAAAACGCATCACTCCGGCCTTCGCGGCGTCATAGGCCGCTGATCCGGCGCGACCTCGGAATGATGCCCAACCCGATATGTTGATAACGGAACCTTGTCCGCGTTCCAGCAGGTGGGGGCCGACAGCGCGGCAGCCTTGAAAGGCCCCGGTCAGGTTTATGTTAACTACGTGGTTCCATTCGTCTTCGGTCATTCCCTCAACAGATGTGCCGGGCAATTTGACCACCGGCTTGCGGATGGAATCACCGACACAATTGACCAGGGTGTCGATGTGGCCGAATTCGGCCAGTACCTGGGCGGTTATTTTGTCCATGTCGGCAGCTTTTGTCGCATCACCCGTGACCGGCAAAGCGGTACGACCCAAGGCCCGAATTTCCTCGGCTACTTTGCCGACAGTGGCCGCGGACAAACTTGTGATGGCGACGTCGGCCCCCGCCTCCGCAAAAGCTACAGCAATGCCCTTGCCAATACCCCGGCCAGCGCCGACAACTAAGACCTTCTGACCCGTTACTTCAAATTCAGCCAGGCTCATTACTCACTCCAAGAGAACCAATCTATGGGACTAGGCTTTGCCATTGATTAATGGATAGTAGTTGGACAATGCCAGAGGGTCAATAGACGGCAACCCCAGGCATCGCACGGCTTCAATTTACCAGGCTCGGCCAAGCTTTGACTGACCTCGTCTGCCAGGTTATGATTCGTGCGAATCCCGGGTCACTAATATGCTAAGGAACCACTAGGAGGCAGCCCGATGAAGGCCGTTTATATTACTGAGCACGGCGGCACCGATAAACTAGTCTTTGGCGACCGACCCGAACCCGAAGTGGCACCAGGCGAGGTCATGCTGCGGGTCCGCGCCAGCGCTCTGAACCATCTTGATTTAAACCTCCGCGCCGGGACGTCCTACAAGGGCCCGCTGCCCCGCACTTTAGGCTGCGACATTGCCGGGGAGATAACCGCCATCAGCCCCCAGGCGCACACTTCGCTCAAGATTGGCGACCGGGTAATTCTCAACAACCGCCTTACCTGCGGCGTGTGCGACAACTGTAATCTGGGCTTGGACAATGCCTGTTCCAACGGGCAACGCATCGGTGTTGACGTTGACGGAGGCCACGCGGAATATGTGACGGCCCCTGCGGCCAACGCCCATGTGATACCCGACGCCATGGACTTCAACGAAGCCGCCACCCTACCCATCGCTGCCCACACAGTCTGGCACTGCCTAGTCACCCAGGCCCAGATTAAACCCTGGGATACAGTGCTAGTCCAGGCTGCCGGAAGCGGCGTAGGCAGCATGGCCATCCAGATCGCAAAGATGATGGGTGCCCGCGTAATTACCACCGCCGGTAGCCAGTGGAAACTGGACAAGGCCAAGGAATGGGGCGCCGATGAGGTAATTAACTACCGGGAGACTCCCAACTTCAGCCAACGGGTGAAAGAGTTGACCGAGGGTGTGGGCGCGGACTTGGTATTCGACTGTGTCGGCGCAGACATCTGGAACGAGAACCTGCTATCAATGGCACCACGCGGACGATTGGTCATCACCGGGGTCACTTCCGGCACTCAGGTCAACATGAACCTCTCCCTGCTCCACAACGGCCCCCTACAGCTCATGGGCAGCGGAGGCCGGAGCAACCGGACCTTCGCTGAATTCATGAAGGTGGTGCACCACGGCTCTCTCCACGGAATAATAGGCGGGGTCTATCCGTTGGACGACGTGGCAGGAGCGCACCAAGCCATGGAAGATCGCAACTTTTACGGTAAACTTGTTATCGAAAGCTAAGGCCACCAGATTCAAGATTAATCTGGCAGTTCATAGTCAACGAATCTAATTAAAGGACTAATACCCATGTTTACCCGGATTCTGGTTCCCTTAGACGGTTCCGAGCTAGCTGAGCAATCTTTGCCTTTCGTCCGTCTTTTAGCGAGCGCTTCCAAGATTTCCATCGACCTGATTAGCGTCTTCAGTTCGGTGCCGCCGGGCCTAGCCGAGCCCGAGCACGGGCTTTATGAGACCCAAATAGCCGCCAGTTTTCGCGACAACTCTGTTGAATATCTAGACCGGATAAAGGCGACTCTCAGCGACACCGGGGCCACTGTTTCTTGCGCTGCCCACGAAGGTAATCCGGCCGACCACATCATCAACGAAGCCGAAAAGGCCGCCAACACGTTGATTGTCATGGCCACCCACGGGCGCTCCGGAATCGGGCGCTGGCTGATGGGCAGTGTTACCGACAAAGTGCTCCACGGCACCGCTAACCCGCTGCTGGTTACCCATTCCCGTGACGGCGGCGCTCAATCGTCAGAGGTCAGCCTGAAAAACGTCATTATCCCACTAGACGGTTCGAACCTGGCGGAGCAAATTTTGCCCCACGCCATACCGTTGGCACAGGCGCTAAGATTGAATATTATTCTGACGAGGGTCACTCCTTCGGCGGACGAGTACTACCGCTTCATGGACCAAGCAATGACGGCCAGTATCAGCTCGGAACGCTATGAGGATTACGCCAGCGAAGCTGATGCCGACGCTACGAGCTACCTCGACCAGGTACAAGCAAGGCTGGCCAAAGATGATGTCACGCAGGTTGAAACCCGTCTGATGCGCGGGAGCGCTGCCGACGCAATTCTAGACCTGGCTGACGGGACTCCCGACAGTTTAGTCGCCTTGACCACCCACGGACGCTCCGGCATTGGACGTTGGGTGATGGGCAGTGTTGCTGATCGGCTGGTGCGCCACTCCGGCCTCCCGGTGCTGGTGATTCGGGCCCAAGTCTAAGTAAAGGCAGAGATTTAGGTAGCCAACCTTAGCCTGGCAGGTTAAGATGACGCCGTCATTTTGCCGTCAATTTAATTAATGGTATCCAGTTCCGTTACGACTGATTCCGCTATGAGCGGGAGATGACTGTTACACCGGGACAATAACTGCAACCGCAATAGCTATAGGAGGGAACAACCCCATGAAGATTGCCCGATATCTCGCCCACGGCCAGATTAGCTACGGAGCCGTGGAAGGCGACTCGGTTAAAGAATTGAGCGCCAGCCCCTTCGAAGACTTCACAATTACCGACCACACCCATAAGCTGTCCGAGGTTAAGCTGTTGGCCCCCTGTGTGCCAACCAAGGTCTTGGCCATCGGCCTGAACTACTCCAGCCACCTCCATGACCGCCCAGCCCCCACCGAGCCGATGGTCTTCTACAAGACCCCCACCTCGGTCATTGGCCCAGGCGACACCATCATCCGACCCAAAGGCACCGAGAAGTTGGACGCCGAAGCCGAGTTAGTCATCGTGATTAAGGACCGCTGCCACAAGCTCACCAAGGCCAACGCCATGCAGCACGTGCTTGGCTACACCTGCGGCAACGATGTCTCCGCCCGCGACTGGCAGCGCGACGACCGCAACTGGTGGCGGGCCAAGTCTTCGGACACCTTCTCCCCCGCTGGTCCGTATATCGAGACTGAACTCGACCCCCACAACATCCGGGTCACTGGCCGCATCAACGGGAAAGAAGTCCAGGGCGAAAGCACCACGTATCTAATCTTCGACGTTCCCACCATCTTGGAGTATGTAACCCAGTACGTGACGCTGGAACCCGGCGACATGATCTACTCCGGCACGCCGGGCGAGCCTCAAGAGATGAAGGACGGCGATGTCTGCGAGATTGAGGTCGAGGGTATCGGGGTTCTCAGCAACCCCATCAAACTGGAGAGCTAACCTTCACCAGTAATAGCACTGACTACAAAAAGGGTGGAGCCGATAATCTGCGGCTCCACCCTTTTTCTTTATCTGGTTTGCCCCTGTCTAGTGCCACGGATAGACCAGATTTCCCTTGGCTAAGTGTTGCGGCCAAACGATAACTTTTCGGCCATCTTGCCACTGGACCAACAGCGTTTCCCGTCCTACCTGTCGTCCGGTCTCGCCATCAATTTCGAACTTCCCAAAGAACGTAGAAAACTTTAAAGCAGCAGCGGCTTCTCTCAGGGCTTGGCTGTCGGCGCTCCCCGCTTCTTCCAAACAACGCTGCATGACAACTCCGGTGGCGTAAGCCTGGGCCATCGGATAATCCACGTGAAGATGACCGTCTCTGCGCAAAGAGGCAATCACCTCCGCTGTAGTTGGCCCGAAATCTGGGGCATAGGCGGCTTCCGGCTCCCACTGGCTCGGGCCCACAAACCCGTCTGCCAGGCTGCCCAACTCATCTTGGAACGCCTGTATTCCGGCGGCTACGAAGGCTGCAACGCCAACTTTTATTCCTCCCTCAGCGAGTTGTCTGGCCAGGAGTAGGTCGTTACGCACCCGCCCTACCCCCACAACTACATCAGCATTAATGGCCTTAAGTTGGTCAAGAATTTCAGAGAAATCATCGGTTGTGGCCGGAAATTGGGCGGCGAGCACGGTGGTGAAACCCAATTCGCGGGCGCTTCCTTCAACGCCCAAGCACACGGCCTTGGGGAATTCTCCGGCGGCAGCGCGTACCAAAGCGACTGAGTTGGCAGAGGAGTCGGCCTGCCGCACCAGCGGAAGAAGCCCCATAAGGTAATGGCTGGCTGGGGTCAATATCCCAACTATCCAGCGGTATCCCTGCCGATAAACATTGTCCGACGCACCGCCCTGGTTCCACAGCAGCTTGCCGTGGGCTTCTGCAACCGCGGCGGCAGCTGAAGTAAGAACAATAGAGTATGGGCCGACGAGAATATCGACTCGGTCGTCTACTATCAGGCGCTGGGTAGCGGCACGAACAGTGGACGAGTCACTAGCATCGTCGTAATGAAGCACCGTGAATGAATTCGGAGTAACGGCATTGGCGTCGCGAGCCCAAGCTTCCAGTCCAGCTAAAGCCTGACGCCCTTGGGTCTCGAACTGCCCACTAAGGGACACCGGCATGCCAACAACGAGTGTCACGGTCGAAGTCCATTCCCAATCAAGTTCCTGCCCTCATAAACCCCACAACGCAACCCAAGACGCCCCATGAAAACAAAGCGAGCTTTTAGAGTTTGGGGCGGAAGAGGCCGAAGGAACTGGTGTAGCCGTGGAGGAACGTTGTCCCACTAACCGGGCCAATCTCACCATTGCAAAAGAAGCCACCCAAGGGCACAGCGCCCAACTTTTCGCGGAACAAATCAGCGTCATGGTTGGGATGACCATAGAGAAACTGGCCCCGACCTAGACAGGAGAACAATAAGGCTCCAAGAATATCATTCTCGCGATTTTCACCGGCGTACCGACTCAACACCGCCTCGAGGTCGTCCGTTGAAGTCTCCGCGTCGCGCAAATGAAATTGCACCAATTGACCTTCTTTGAGCATCTCCCCGATGGCCAAGCCGCCAGTGCCTTGATTCATCCCAACCACATTTCGGATGAGGAAATCCCCTTGGACTGGAGCATCAATCAACTCATCCATGACCACTCCTAGAAAAAGGGAATGCCCCAACAGCTCTTGGTCGCGTTTTGGCAGATCGTGGAACAGAGCCCGCAACACTTCCATAGGGGCCTGGCCATCAAGCTCCAGCAACATATTACTTTCACTCTTGGTTATGCGCATTGGCTCGCCGACGGGGCGGCAGCCTTGAGCCACCACCGTATCCACAATAATGTTGCCGTCGAGGGCCAAGCCGATTGCCCCGGTTCGCAGCACTTGTCCGTTCAGGAACAGCGCATTGCCACCCGGCCGGCTGGCGCCGCTGGCCAGACCACCAATCTTGATGGATTTCGGAAAGGCAAAGTCCATCCCCATCAGCAGGTTCTGTACTGGGAATGAGTAAGGGTCCGCCACCATCAGGAAATGAGGGTCACGGTCGGCCGTAACACCCAATAGGTCTTCCCATTTGTCTGGGCCAGCATCCAAATCTGGTAGGTGATGTACCTGAAGATGAAAAGGCTTGATATCCACGTTCGGCAGCACCGCGGCAGTTATCGACACCCCAGCCCGCTGCTCAATCTCGAGTCCGTTGCCAATCACACCGCCACCAGAGCAGCCAAATATTTGCTTGGCACCTAGATGTTCGGCCATTAGGTCGGCCACCCGCTCGTAAGTATCTTCGTAATGAGGCGATATGAAAGCGATTGCCAGGTCTAACGCTTCGTCCCCAACGGCGGTCATTATAGCTACGGCGCACTCGGCAATGGCGTCGTTTAAATCTGGTTGTTCAGATACCGCAGATGTCCATTTCATGCCTAATTCCCCTTCCGGCGGAGGCTCCACCGTTGAGGAATTATATCAACCGCGGTTAGTAATTGCGATTGGAATGCTCATGCGGTGTTACCAAGTTTGAGACCCCATAAAATCAGAGTTATTAATAACCGACCATGTTCAATTCTCTGGTTGTTCATCCCGGGCCTCGGCAGGGCACCCGGTTGATTCACCTTGACACTCGTGCGCACCGCTCTCTAGAATCCAGTTGAGCCGCTCGGCATTTTAGGCCATGGTCAGGCCTAGAGAGACGAGCTTGTTGATTGTGGCGGGGTTGTTTGTGCTAGAGGAACATGATTCGAGCGATTAGGTTGCTGACCAGTAGGCGCTTCCACCAGTATCTTCTTTTCCTACTAATTCCGGGTCTCTCTTTAAAGCGTTGGCTGGCCGTGGGCGCGATTGGTCTTTCGTTCGTCGCCCTGGGCGTCATTTTCACTCTAAAAATATCCACCGGCCCGACATTTGTTTCGTTTCTGGAAACGGCCAGTCTCCGTAATGAATCTCCCTATTTGCGCGGCGGAATATTCATCGGCATCGGAGTCGTGGGGGCAGTGATTGCTGGCCTTGGGCTCACGCGGTCGTTAGGCCAAGTTCGGAACCGGACCAGGAATTGGCCATTTCTAGACTCGCTGTATGTAGAGCGGGTTCTCGGTTCCGGCCCAAAGATAACGGTGATTGGCGGAGGCAGCGGCCTGCCCAATCTCCTCAGGGGTCTAAAACTCTACACCTCCAACATTACAGCAGTAGTAACAGTTGCCGACGACGGCGGCAGCTCGGGCCGACTTAGAAACGAACTAGGCATTTTGCCACCTGGAGACATCCGAAACTGTCTGGTAGCCTTGGCCGACTCCGAAGACATCATGCAACAGCTCATGGACTACCGATTCGAATCTGACGGGCAGCTAGACGGCCATAGCTTTGGCAACATTCTCATCGCGGCGCTGGCCGGCATCGGAGGGGATTTCTACCGCGGTGTTGAAGTCGCCGGAGAGCTGCTGGCCATACGAGGCCGCGTCATACCGTCCACAGTGGATCATGTAACGTTGGTCGGAAGCACAATGTCCGGGGAGACTTTAATCGGCGAGACTCGTGTTGGTAACTCAGCCGACCGTCTCGAATCGTTGACCCTAATCCCAGCTAATCCATCCGCACACCCGGAAGCGGTCCGGGCTATAGAAGACGCCGATATGGTTATAATTGGACCTGGCAGCCTATTTACCAGCTTGGTACCGAATCTTCTAATCCCCGATATCGCGGCCGCTCTGGCAGACTCCCCCGCATTCAAATTATATGTCTGCAATGTAGCCGAGGAACCAGCCCAAACCGAAGGCTACAGCGTCCTAGACCACCTAAACATTGTCCGACACTACGGCGGAGATAAATCCGTCGACGCCGTGGTCGCCAACAACAACATTCCGAACGCGCCAACGCCAGCAGGACTAGATTTCATCCGAGCCAACAATCCATGGGACGACGACGTATTGCTGGTTGCAGCAGACGTAATTGACGCGACCGACGAAAGCAGCACCGCCCGCCACGACCCAGTCAAACTATCCAACGCTATTGCAGAAGCTTATCGCAAGTACAGGGGGCGAAGGCGGCGGTTGCCGAGGGTTCGGTTGAATTTGGAGTTGAGCAGACGGGTCAAAGGTCGGGCAATTGTAACCGGTGAGAGGAATCCCAAACCAATTCCAATTCGGAAGGAAGCAACTAGGGGTTAGTTGAGTCTGGCAGCCAATTACTATTCCATTCCAACCTCGGAGCTTCCGAAAATGATTCTCAACAATTTGGTTAACTACAGTAATTAATGGGAACACCACGCCCATATAAAGTCGCAATAATCGCTCCTACCTGTTTTTACTACCAGGTGCCGCTTTTTCGCGCCCTAGCTGCTGATGACCACATTGAATTGACGGTTTATTTTTGCTCCGGTGAAGGAGTTTCAGGGCAAGACGTAAAAATTGTCTATGGGTCTGATAGCAACTGGGGCGTGCAAGATGAACTATTGGAGGGTTACAACTTCAAATTTCTCCGAAACCACGCTCCCAACGGATCTTATCTAAAATCGTTGGTTGGCCTGGCCAATCTGGGCATTTGGAAAGAACTCAACGATACCCGTCCCGATGTTGTGGTGGTCATGTCCTGGATGAATCCCACATGGTGGTTAACCTTTTTCGCTTCTTTGCGGTTCAATATCCCCCTATTGCTTATGACGGACGCCAACGTAAATGCTGAGCGATTAATGAGTCCATGGAAATCATGGATCAAGCGCCTATTCTTGGGCGGTTTCCTATTTCGGATTGCCACTGGCTATCTATGCGCCGGCACTGCAAATCGTCAGCTATATACCTACTACGGTGTTCCGGATGAAAAGCTGGTGCCTTTCGCCTATTCTTGGGGATATTCCCACTTGCTAGAGGAAGGAAAGCAACTGCGGGACCAAAAAGCGGAGTTGCGAAACAAGTACAACATCCCTCAAGACGCGGTTGTCATACTTTACTGTGGTCGATTTAGCACAGAGAAGGGCTCGATGGAGCTATTGGAAGCATACAAAAGGGTTTCCCACTCTAGAAAAGCATTGGTATTGGTTGGGGACGGCCGACTACGAACAAGGATGGAGGATTTCGTCGCTAGCAAAGGCCTCGAGTCGGTCTACTTCATGGGATTCCAAACTAGAAATGATATGAGCATATTTTACACATTGGCAGATTGTTTAATCCTCCCATCCCATAGAGAAACCTGGGGGATGGTCGTCAATGAAGCGCTTTGTTTCTCTCTGCCTGTGGTTATCTCAGACCAAGTGGGATCTGGACCAGACTTGGTCATTCCCGAGGAGAACGGGCATTATTTCCCGGCACGTGACGTATCAGCTTTAGCAGATCGGATTACCCAAATTATTGAGTTGAGCGATGAAGACCGGCATATTATGGGAGAAAAGTCGTACAGCCTAATCAAGAAGTGGACAGACCGAGACCTCGCAACAACCATGGTGAAATATCTTGACTCGCTGCAGATAGTCCGGGATTAAGTCCGTTGATGCCAACACCAATTAGGTTGAGACAATGGACTTAGTTATAAGGTCATTGTCGGCTTGCTATCGGGTCTTGCCCGTATGGCTGGCGCAATTCCTGGCCCTGTCCGCCGTCATTGCTGTCTTCACAGCCAGCGCGACATTCCTCTTAATAAGACCGGTCCTCCGCAAGTTCCGGGCCAGATGGAACCACCTACGGTCCTAACGTGCCGTGAGACTCACGTCAATAGCCTCCACGGCCACCAACACCTTAAAACATTATTCCACCTAATCCACCGGTTAGGAATCTGTCCGATCAATCAACACTGTTGTTCTCGGATTGCCTCAGATGCCGCTTGGCAGCAATCAACGGTGACAGAACCTCTGGCGAGAGAATCTCCGCCGAATAATTTGCCCATTTTTTCTCAATGCACCAAAATTAGGCATTCAACGTTATGTAATTGCTTGACTTAGAAAATCCGCCCTCCTACACTATTTATTATGCGTTCGCAACGTGAACAACAAGATCCATCTGAGTCCCACGCCTACCGGGAATTGCAACTGCTTTCCAGACTGGACGAGAGCCCAGACGCCACTCAACGTCAACTTTCTGTACGGCTAGGAATCGCGCTGGGGCTGACCAATGTTCTATTGCGAAGCATGGTACAAAAGGGGTACATCAAGGTCATCCAAGCTACCTGGAAACGTCGGCTATACACGCTGACGCCGACGGGCTTTTCGCGAAGAATCAGCTTGATGGCCGACTACGTTCACAAGGTTCTAGACCATTACCAAAGCGTTCGCCAAACCTTAAGAGAACAACTCCAACCGCTGGCGTTAAACGCAGAATCTCGGGTGGCTATTTTCGGCACCGGCGAGTTTGCAGAGCTGGTCTATCTGGGTCTTAAAGAATTGTCCATCGAAGAAATCGATGTTTTCGAGCTTCAGCCAGCAACGGACCGCCGTTTCTTGGGCATGCCGGTAAGAGAGCTAGCATCGCTTCAGAGTGAGCACTACGATCGGGTAATCGTCGCTCAACTAGTACCGCAGTTGGCAGAGATGTCGAAGATTAAAGACCGGGGTGTGTCATCGGAGCAACTAGTTAAATTTTTCTCGAATGGAAAAGCCAAAGGGGGGTTGTGATGGGATCGAGTTGGTACGTGGCTCGCACCGAGCCCAGAGCGGAGTTCATAGCGACCAAAGAACTTGAGCGCGACGGTTACGACGTCTTCCTCCCTCTTATTGCCGAAACAGCCCCGCGACCTGGCCGCACCGAATCGCCCCTATTCCCCGGATACCTCTTCGTGCGCTGCAATCCCGAGGCAGAACAATGGCCGACATTTCGGTCGGCACACCGAGTTACCGGCTGGGTGCGCTTCGGAAATGAAGTTCCATCGATACCGGATAGCAATATGGTCGAATTAAAAGAAAGTTTGGATCGAATCAACCAGCAGGGTGGGATTCTGAGAAGGTTTGCTACTGGTGAAGTTGTACAGGTTGATGCCGGACACTTCCAAGGCCTGGGAGAGGTACTAGCAGTAGGGAAATCTCCGCAAGCTCGTGCAAACGTGATATTGCAATTCATGGGGCGGCTGGTACGGGTTCAGGTTCCTTGGGAAAGCCTCCGGCCCGCTGAAGACCGACCCAAGGAAATACCACGACTCCCTCGTCGAACCCGTGGCAAAGGCCGGTGGGTTGGTTCCTTTCGACCCATTCCGGGCGTCACCGCATAGAGCAGCTCCGACCGGAAAACAACTTGGGTTACATCGGGCGTCCTTCGTCGTAGCCACTGCTCCGAAGATGTCCTAAATAGGTCACCATTTTCTCGCCCTTGCGCGGCGAGATGGCGCAGCATTAGAGAATTGGATTAACTGGAAGGTAATTTGAAACCACGTGTCGTTGCCACCAAAATCGTCGTTTTCTCCTGGCTACCGAGCCAGAAAGATGACGCTATTTTGCCTTATATATTCTTGACATAAAATTTCATTATCCGTAACCTTTTTATTAAGCGTTCTGAATCTGAACACAGCTAACCCGTCGAGCTTTTCAATCACCTAAATATTGAAGACTGACCGGGTCACACAAATGCCAGCCTTCGTCGTAGCCACTGCTCCGGGGCGGGTCTTAAATAAGGGTATTTATAATTGCCAAGCAATGGCAATTTGGCGGAGCGTGATTTTAATCAGCAGCGCCCGCCATAGCGATGAGCACTCCGAAGTTAAAATCCCGCGACCTCCCACAAGCAGAATAATATTAAGGCTACGGTTAAAAAGTGCGTCCGATAGAGTCGGGCCAATGTTCCTGATGAGACAACGACGTAAGGTGGAGAATATTCCGCGAATAATCAAACCGACAATCAAACCGAAGATTGTCCCGGTTCAACAACCCAAACGAGTCATATGCGTTATTTAGTCACCGGCTGTGCTGGATTCATTGGATCAACAGTTGCGGGAATGCTCCTGAACCAAGAACATGAAGTCGTTGGCATCGATAACCTTAACGACGCTTATGATGTTCGATTAAAAGAATGGCGTTTGGGACAACTGCAAGGAAGGCAAAACTTTCAATTTAAACGTCTCGATATAGCCGACCGCGCAGCCCTGCAAGATTCAATCTCCAAGATGCAAGCATCCGACCCAAAGAACCCACTAGAAGCAATAGTGAATTTCGCGGCACGCGCCGGGGTTCGGCAGAGCGTCGAGGATCCGTGGACTTACTACCAGACCAACGTAATTGGCACACTGAACTTGCTCGAGGCCTGCAAAGATTTCGGAATAGCAAAATTTACACAAGCATCTACCTCAAGCGTCTATGGCTCACGCGTCCGACCTAACGAACTTAGCGAACCCGCGAGACCTCATAAACTGAACGAACCATTCCTTGAGGAAGATTCGACCGACCGTCCGCTTTCTCCTTACGCAGCGTCCAAAAAGGCAGCTGAGGTCTTGTGCCACAGCTACCACCACCTCTATGGGTTGGATCTCACGGTGTTCCGGTTTTTCACCGTATATGGCCCGGCCGGAAGACCCGACATGAGCGTATTCCGGTTCATCAAGTGGATTGACTCCGGCAAGCCAGTATCCGTTTACGGGGATGGACTGCAAGAGCGGGACTTTACCTACGTCGATGACATCGCACGTGGCGTGGTTGCGGCATCTAAGTTGAGTGGATTCAATGTCATCAACCTTGGTGGTGCCCGGCCGGTACAGTTGATTGAGATGATTCGGATGGTGGAGGGTCTGTTGGGAAAGAAAGCCAATCTTAGCTATTCTCCCGCCGACCCTACCGACGTTACCGCCACCTGGGCAGACATCTCGAAAGCCCATCGGCTATTAAGTTGGTCGCCGCAAACACCGTTGGAAGTCGGACTGGCCAGCACCGTGGAGTGGTATCAACAGAACCAAGAGTGGGCTCAACACACGGCGACTTAAGCGTCGTCAGAGTGCTGCTTCTAAACGATGGCCCTGGCCACGATTTTAGCAATGTCTACCGGATAGTACCCGGATAAATTTAGCCTCATCCGAGAGTAACCATTCTATGAACACGCCGCATACACAGCGATATTTTGAAGAAGTAAGTGCCGTAGCTAGCTCTATCGATACCGACGCAATCGAAGAACTAGCATCCGAACTGGTGGCGTTGCGCAATAGGGGCGGGCGATTGTTTTTCTTGGGCGTCGGCGGGAGCGCCGCAAACTGCAGCCATGCGGTCAATGATTTTCGCAAGCTTTGCGACATTGAGGCCTACACTCCAGTAGATAACGTCGCCGAATTAACCGCCCGAACCAACGATGAGGGATGGGACACGGTTTTCGCTGCGTGGCTGCGCACTAGCAGAGCCGACGAAAACGACGCGGCTTTCGTGTTTTCCGTCGGCGGTGGCAACGTGGAGAAGAACGTCAGCGTTAATATCGTGAATGCCCTCAAAGAGGCTAAGTCCCGCGGGATGAAAATTATGGGGGTCGTGGGACGAGACGGTGGCTACACCAAAGAGGTCGGTGATGTGGTGGTGGTGGTTCCGACCATCGACGAATCCAGAGTCACTCCTCACACCGAAGGCTTTCAAGCGGTAGTCTGGCATTGCCTAGTTTCTCATCCAGACCTGCAGCAGATGGCCACAAAATGGTAAAAGTCGACTACTGAATCCTATCCGCGAATGCAAATCCATTGAAGCGAGCAGTCTTTCTAGATCGTGATGGCACCATTAACCGTGCGATTGTGCGCGACGGCAAGCCTTATCCCCCAGCCACATTGGAGGAATTCGAGCTTCTACCTGGGACAGCAAAAACAATCGCGGCGCTGCACGAGGCCGGGTTTTTGATTATTGTCGTGACCAATCAGCCAGATGTCGCCACCGGAGTTCAGCGTAAGGAAGTAGTGGAGTCAATGCACGAAACCCTGCTCACCTCAGGTATATGCGATGACATTATGGTGTGTTATCACACTGATGCGGATCAATGTGAATGTCGCAAGCCCAAACCAGGAATGTTAATTGAAGCAGCCAGTCAGTGGCAGATTGATCTCACCCAAAGTTTTATGGTGGGCGATCGATGGCGGGATGTGGCGGCAGGAAAAGCCGCGGGCTGTTTCACATATTTGATTGACAGTGAATATCGGGAACGACACGACGAGCCCGATGTGAAAGTCAGCTCATTGGAAGAAGCAGGCATACTCATTCTTCAGGAAATATATCCAGGAGGAGAACCCGACTAATGACATCAATTGCAGATCTCCAGGTTAAGATTTTTGCTGACGGCGCCGATCTTGATGGCATGAAGGAAATGTATGCCAACCCACTCATTAAGGGATTCACCACCAACCCTACTCTGATGCGCAAGGCCGGAGTCCAAAATTACGAAGCGTTCGCTCGCCGAGTGGTGGAAGAAATTCCAGACCGGCCAATATCGTTCGAGGTATTCGCCGACGAGTTCGACGAAATGGAACGCCAAGCGGTGGATATCGCATCATGGGGAGAAAACGTCTACGTCAAGATCCCCGTGATGAACACTAAGAAGCAGTTCACCGGCCCTCTGATAGAGCGGCTTAGCAACGCTGGAGTCTCACTCAACGTTACCGCCGTGATGTCGCCAGAGCAGGTGAAAAGAATCACCGATTGCCTAGCAGCAGACACTCCGGCAATCATATCGGTGTTTGCCGGACGCATTGCCGATACCGGGTTGGACCCGTTGCCGTTGATGGCGGAAGCAATGAAAATCATTAGCGCCAAGCCGAAAGCGGAACTTATTTGGGCCAGCCCCCGCGAGCTGCTAAATATTTTCCAAGCCGACTCAATTGGATGCCACATCATCACTGCGACCAACGATATTCTGAACAAGCTCCCCACGGTCGGGAAGGACTTGGATCTCTACTCCCTCGAAACCGTGCAAATGTTTTACCAGGACGCCGCCGCGGCGAAATACACGATTCAAAAAAACGCGGTCGCTTAGCCAAGACGTCAAATTTGAACAAGTCTTTGAACAAGTCCACGAAGCAAAATCTAATTCAACAATACTAAATAGCGAAGATGAAACAACAAATGTACAAAAACATACTGATTACTGGTGGCGCAGGCTATGTTGGCAGCGTCGTAACGCCGCAATTATTGGAAGCCGGTTACAACGTGACCGTATACGACATCATGTATTTTGGGTCCGAAGGACTGCCGAAGCATCCCAACCTATCGGTGATTACCGGAGACAGTCGCGACACCGGCAAACTTGCAGACGCGTTCAAAGACATCGACGTCGTATTGCATCTTGCCTGTATCTCAAACGACCCCAGTTTTGACCTCGACGAGAACCTAAGCAAGACCATTAACTTCGATTGTTTCGAGCCGACGGTGATTGCCGCCAAGGAAGCTGGCGTCAAGCGCTTCGTCTACTGCTCATCAAGTTCGGTCTACGGCGTGAGCGACCAGCCCAACGTGACCGAGGACCATCCACTGGTGCCCCTCACGCTCTACAACAAGTTCAAAGGCATGTGCGAACCGCTGCTATTCAAACATGAATCGCCCGACTTCACTTGTGTCACCATCCGGCCCGCCACGATATGCGGCTTCAGTCCACGCATGCGGTTGGATTTGACGGTAAATATCCTGACCAACCACGCCATCAACAACAATAAAATCACCGTTTTTGGCGGAGAGCAATTACGCCCGAATCTGCACATCAACGATATGGCTGACCTGTATCAGTTGCTGTTAGAGGTGCCGAGCGAAAAAATCGCCGGTCAGATATTTAACGTTGGGTACGAGAACCACAGCATCATGAATATCGCGCAGATGGTGCGTAAAGTGGTAATGGAAGAGTTCCCTGACAAGGGTGAGATTGAAATCGTTACGACGCCATCTGATGACCTGCGGTCGTACCACATCAATTCCGACAAAATCTATAACGCCCTTGGGTTCCGCACAAAGCGAACCATCGAAGACGCAGTGCGCGATTTATGCGCGGCGTTCAAGGCTGGCAAGCTGCCGGACAGCATGACTCAGGAAAACTATTTCAATGTTAAGACAATGATGTCCCAGGGCATTAAATAACATGGCCCGTCCCGTTGCGGTAGTTACCGGTGGCGCTGGATTCATCGGTAGCCACATGGTCGATTTGCTAATCGAAGAGGGTTTCGAAGTCCGGGTAATCGACAATCTTGTTGGTGGCCGCGAAGAAAACATTAAACATCACAGTAGTGACTCGCTGGTATTCGAGCGGCGGGAGATTCGCGACGTCCAGAAAGACGATGTCCTCTTCAAAGGCGCCGATTACGTATTTCACTTTGGGGGGATTGGCGATATTGTGCCGTCCATTGAACGGCCAACTGAGTATATGTCCACCAATGTCCAAGGCACGGTGCAGATGCTCGAATGCGCGCGGTACGCCGGGGTAAAGAAATTCGTCTACGCCGCCTCCTCTTCTTGTTACGGCCTTGCCGACGTTCCGACCCGTGAGGACCACCGAATCGACCCCCAGTATCCCTACGCCCTGTCCAAGTATCAGGGAGAGCAGGCCTGTCTCCACTGGAACCAAGTCTATCGATTGCCGGTGAATTCGATTCGAATTTTTAACGCATACGGAACACGATCACGTACTTCTGGCGCTTATGGCGCGGTATTCGGAGTTTTTCTCAAGCAAAAATTGGCCGGAAAACCCTTCACTGTTGTTGGGGATGGCACGCAGTCCCGCGATTTCCTGTATGTCACCGACATCGCTCGCGCGTTTCACCTGGCGGCCAAAACCGATCGGGTGGGGGAGATTTACAACCTCGGCGCGGGCAATCCTCAATCCGTTAATCGGCTAATTGAGTTGCTCGGTGGACCTGTCGTGCACCTGCCCAAACGACCCGGTGAACCCGATTGTACCTGGGCGGACATCACCAAGATTAAAACCCAGCTGGGCTGGGAGCCGCAGGTAAGTTTTGAAGATGGTGTTCAGAGAGTTCTAGACAACATCGAGTACTGGCAGAACGCACCTCTGTGGGATCCAGACACCATCGCCACTGCCACAAAAACTTGGCGCGAAATGCTGTCTTCGAAAGGCGAATAAAAATGGAAGAACCTAGCAAAGGCCAAATTGGCCACAAGATTAAGACAGTAGAAGAACTTTCTGCGATTATTGGTCTGCGGCCCCGTGAAAAAACAGTGATTATGTGCCACGGCACATTCGATGTTGTTCATCCCGGCCATATTCGGCATCTAATGTACGCCAAGACAAAAGGCGACATGCTCGTCGCAAGCCTAACTGCCGATGAGCATATCGAAAAGGCAGATTTCCGACCTTACGTCCCCGAGGAATTGCGTGCGATTAACTTGGCTGCTCTGGAGATGGTTGATTACGTCATCATCGACCGCGACTCGACACCGCTCCGGAACCTAGGAATCATCCAGCCTGACTTTTTTGCCAAAGGCTACGAATATTCCAGCGCCGGGGTAAATCCCAAGACCCAAGAAGAAATTGAGGTACTTGAAAGCTATGGCGGTGAAATTATTTTCACTCCCGGCGACATCGTCTACTCTTCTTCGGCACTGATTAACCTTGCACCGCCTAAGATTGCCAATGAAAAACTGCTAACACTGATGGAAGCCGAGGGAATCGAGTTCAGCGATCTTTACGCAGCGCTCGATATGTTCAAATACATCAAAGTCCACGTTGTGGGCGACACCATCGTAGACAGTTATACCCATTGCAGCATGATTGGCGGCGTGACCAAGACACCGACCATGAGCGTTTTATTTCAAAATAAAATCGACTATACCGGCGGGGCGGCGATTGTTTCAAAGCACTTAAAAGCGGCGGGCGCCGATGCCACGTTTTCTACGGTGCTTGGAAACGACACCTTAAAGGACTTTGTCCTCGACGACCTGAACAAGGCCGGGGTCAAGGTTCATGCCATAGTTGATAACACACGACCGACTACCAACAAAAACGCCATCATTTCAGAAGGCCACCGGCTGCTAAAGGTCGACACGCTAGACAACCGGTCAATCTCCGAAAGAGACGTGGCACGCCTGCAAGAACAAATCGCCACAATTCAGACCGACGCCATAGTATTCAGCGACTTCCGCCATGGCATCTTCAATCGCCACACTATTCCAGAACTGACTTCCGCGATTCCATCTGACGTTTTCCGTGCGGCGGACAGCCAAGTGGCTAGCCGCTGGGGCAACATCCTTGAATTTGAGGGGTTCGACCTAATCACCCCAAACGAACGCGAAGCCCGGTTCGCTCTGGGCGATCAGGACTCGGTGGTCCGCCCGCTTGCGCTCGAACTACGACACCGCGCGAAGTGCAAAACACTGATACTCAAGTTGGGAGAACGCGGCATAATCACCTACCGCTCGGATTCGCAAGTGCCGCGAGCCTTCTTCGCAATTGACAGTTTCGTGGAGCGACTAGTGGACGCCGTTGGGGCTGGCGACGCATTGCTAGCGTATTCCACCCTTGCCTTGATTGCCACGAAGAATGAGGTTATCGCTTCAATACTAGGTTCCATGGCGGCGAGTGTGGAATGCGAATACGACGGCAACGGGCCGGTAAAGCCAGAAGCTGTTAAGGAAAAAATTCATCGCGTGGAAACGCACACCCAATACCAGTACGACGCGAATTGATTTAACAGTGCGTGTCATCGTCGTCGGCCTCGGAGTACAAGGAAATAAAAGACTGGCTATCGCCGGCAAGGAAGTCGTAGCGACGGTCGACCCAATTAGTGACAAGGCAGATTACAAATCAATAAGTGATGTGCCGCTGGGCGAATATGACGCCGCGTTAATTTGCACGCCTGACGATGCGAAGATCGAACTGCTCACCTATTTACTAAACAACGGCAAGCACCTGTTGGTGGAAAAGCCCTTACTCGCTCCCGATAATAGTGCGCTTGAGGTGCTGGCGAAAACAGCCCGTTTGAATGGGGTTGTCTGTTATACCGCTTATAACCACCGTTTCGAACCTCACTTTGTCCGAATGAAGCAAACAATAGAATCGGGGCAGCTTGGCAAAATCTACTGCGTACGCATGTTCTACGGAAACGGCACTGCGCGTCTTGTTCGAAACTCACCTTGGCGCGACCAAGGAGATGGCGTTCTAACTGACTTGGGCTCACATCTGCTTGATACCCTGCTGTTCTGGTTCGGAAAGCCGGAGGCACCGTTCGATATCTATTCGAGCAACCGATTTGAGAACCAATCGTTCGATCATTTCTCCTTCGGGGCCAATGGCTCACCTGTGCTCCAATTAGAAGTAACACTGCTGAACTGGCGCAACCATTTCTATGCTGACGTGCTGGCCGAAAAAGGCAGCGCCCATATTCAATCGCTATGTAAATGGGGACCTACCACCTTCACGCTGCGGAATCGTGTGCTGCCGAGTGGGAAACCCGACGAGGAAGAAGTGACTTTGGCGCAATCCGACCCCACATGGGAGCTCGAATACCAGCACTTCAAGGGACTAACGGCAACCGGTGAAAGCAATATCGAAAATGATATGTGGATAAATTCAGTGCTTAACGGACTTGGCCAGCGCGCCTTAGGTGCAACACAATGACCTTGCCAGTTATCGGCTTTGCAGGCATGAGCCATCTCGGGCTAATATCAGCGGTCGCGGCGGCAGAGAAAGGTTTCGACACAATTTGTTACGACCCAGACTCGCAGCAAATAGCCAAGCTTGCCCGCAACGAGCTAACGATAGTTGAGCCGGACTTATGCGAGTTACTCGAAAAAAACCAGTCTCGCATCAAGTTTTCAGCAGACCTACAAGAGTTAACGTCCTGCGAGTTGGTATACATCGCAGTCGACGTGCCAACTGATGATCAGGCACAGAGTAACCTTGAACCGATTAATTCATTGGTCAGTCAGGTCGATTCGAATCTAGGTTCGGATGCGGTAATGGTTATCCTGAGTCAAGTCCCGCCCGGATTTACCCGAGAACATGTGCGGAATGCTCGTCAGATATATTGCCAGGTAGAAACACTAATCTTTGGCCAAGCTATCGCCAGGGCCCTCAATCCAGAACGAACGATCGTTGGTTGCGCAGAGCCGAATAAGCCGTTACCCCAGGCATTCGCACAGTTTCTAGACAGCTTCGGTTGCCAGATATTGCCAATGCGCTATGAAAGCGCGGAGCTAGCCAAGATTTCAATCAACATGTGCCTGGTTGCGTCGGTCAGCGTCGCCAACACGCTCGCTGAGCTATGCGAGAACATCGGCGCAGACTGGTCGGAGATTGTGCCAGCGCTCAAGCTCGACCGGCGAATCGGCCAGTACGCCTATCTGGCACCAGGGCTCGGCATTTCTGGCGGCAACCTAGAGCGGGATTTGGCGACGGTGTGCAACTTAGCCGACCAGAATGGCACCGACGCCGGCGTGGTACGCGCCTGGGTTGCCAACAGCCACCACCGCCGCGATTGGGTACTGCGCACTTTACATCGAGAGACCCTGTCCAAGGTGGACGACCCGGTAATTACTGTGTTGGGACTTGCCTACAAACAAGATACTAATTCAACCAAAAATTCGCCTTCGATAGCGCTGCTAGAGAACTTAACGCCGTTCCAAGTACGCGTGTTTGATCCGGTGGTTCCGGCCTCGGCTGCTCCAAATCCCCGTTGCCACGCCGCTGAATCCGAGTACGAAGCGTGTGACGGAGCGGATGTGCTGGTGGTGATGACACCCTGGACGCAATTCAAACATCTGGATCTTCAGGAGGTTGCGAAACGTATGCGCGACCGCGTTATCCTCGACCCCTATGGTGTGTTCCAGGCCAAAGATTGCCGTGACGCGGGACTGTCTTACCACACGCTTGGCGTACCGGCTGAGTAGAAATTTTATGATTATACATACAAACCAAGAACCTACTAAACCATCTCGTGTACTACTGCTTGGTGCCACTGGATTCATCGGGGCTGTGATTCAGCAACAGCTAGAGTCGGCGGCGATTCCCACAGTTGCCCTGGGTTCGGCTGACATCAATCTTTTAGAACCATCGGCGTCGGACCGCCTGGGCGAATTGCTTAGTCCGGACGACTCAGTAGTGATGCTCGCTGCGCTTACCCCCGACAAAGGCCGTAACATCGCCACCCTCATGAAGAATCTGGTGATGATGCAGACCGTATGTGAGGCACTGGAGAAATCCGGTTGTGGCCATTTAGTCTATTTCAGCTCTGACGCAGTCTATGGCACCGGAGTGAGCCAAGTAACCGAAGACACACCGGTTGCCCCTGAGGATCTCTACGGTGCGATGCACTACACTCGCGAAATTATGATTCGCAGCCTGGCTGCGGTTCCAGTGATTGTTTTCCGACCGACAGGGGTCTACGGCCGTGATGACACGCACAACTCCTATGGACCAAACCGCTTCCGTAAGGCAGCACAGGCGGATGGGAAAATCACACTGTTCGGCGGTGGAGAAGAGACCCGCGATCATATATACGTGGACGACGTTGCGGCACTTACCATACGCTGCCTACTCCAAAAGAGCACCGGAACTCTGAATGTCGCCACTGGAATTTCCACTTCCTTCCACGAAGTCGCTGAGACCATATCCAAGCAATTTGGCGGTGGAATCGAGATTATCATCACGCCTCGCGCTAATCCCATTACCCACCGCCACTACGACCCGACGAACCTCATCAAGGCCTTTCCGGATTTCAGTTTCATGCCTCTGGTTGATGGTATCGCACTGGTGCATAAAGAATCGTCGATGACCGCTTGATAATCGGCACACTTAGATTCCTCAATCGAAAAAAGAGGGCTCTAATGCTTAGAGTAAATCCGGTATTGAGACGGATGCTCGGATCAAAGAAATCAATGGGTAATGCAGTAGGTAATCCATTCAGTCACGGTGCCGTCGATGCATTTATCGCTTCTAATTATGCTTACTTTCGATCAGGTCATTTTCATGAACATTACTCAGAATGGAGAATGAGAAGGATCAGGAAAATACTCCAGATATACGAGGTTGAGTTTTTTAACGGCAAAACAATCCTCGAGATTGGTGGCGGACACGGTGATATTGGTGCTTTCTTTGCCGAGTTGGGTGCTGACGTTTTATCGCTGGAAGCGAGAGATGAAAACAGAACCTTTGCAAATCTCAAGTATCGGCATTTAACGAATTTTAAGTCACTTAAACGTGATGTTGAAGATGACTTCGCCGACCTTGGTAGATTTGATCTAATCATAAATTTCGGCCTATTAGAGGTTGTAAGTAACATCGATAACGTTATGAGCTGCTGTGCCAAATTATCAGACGATATTATTTTAGAAACGATGGTTTGTGATTCTACTGATCCAACCAAGACTTTATTTGTTGATATGGATCCTCGAGGAATCGATAATCCGCTTCAGGGCAAAAGTGCGCGACCGTCGCCTACTTACATTGAGAATTATTTCAAAAATCAGAATTTCTCTGCTACTCGATACTTCGATAGTGACTTGAATTCGTCAGGAGGTCATCGTTATGACTGGGAACACAAAAATGACGATAGCGTTAAGGTGGGTCTGAGGCGTTTTTGGCGTTTTACAAGGGAATGCGAAATAGCTGGTAGTTCTTTGGGCAAAGGTTAGGCAGGGATTTTCTTGGTTATTCTGACGACGATTTGACCACTATGATTAACAGATTCAGCCTTACTGATCGGGACCGGCAGGAGATTGAGAAACTAAGGGTTAACCCCTTAGACATTCAAAACGACAATTACGACTACTCAAAAGTCGTCGTGAAAAAACCCTGGGGTTATGAGTACCTGATTTTCGCCAATGAGACGATAGCAGTTTGGATTCTTTATTTAAAATCAGGGGCTGAAACCTCGATGCATTGCCACCCCGGCAAAAAGACATCGCTGGTGGTATTGGAAGGGCAGGTAAATTGCTCCACCATCACCGAACAACTGATCCGCGGTGCTGGCGAGGGGTTATGGATCGACAAAGGAGCATTTCACCAGACCTCCGCAATTTCAGAAGCAGGCGCTTTTGTGATGGAGATTGAGACTCCGGTCAATAAACGAGATTTAGTCCGACTCAAAGATAAATACGGGCGAGAAGGACAGGGGTACGAGTCGGAAGCTCAACATTCTTTTGACACCCAAAACTACAATTACATCTCGTTTCAGGGACTTGAGATACAGCACAATCTTAAGAAGCGGTACGGGCAGTGCTCCATGACATTCAAGAAACTGTCTGACGCAAATGTCTTGGATGAAATTCTTCAACTTAACCCAGAAGATGTTGTCTGCCTTCTAAAAGGGACGCTCCTCGACACCGCCAACCAATCTGTCGTAGCAGCGGGCGACACTATGACGGTTGATGCACTAAAACAGATGGGCCAGTTGCAAATCGGCGAGAATTCGGAAATGTTGACCATCAAGAAGATCGACCGTATTCTCAAAATCTCTGATTGCGTCGCATCATTCTTGAACGAAAACGGTATCAACCCGGTCTTTATCGTGCCCGGCGAGGCCAATGTCCATCTGCTCGATTCCATCGGTCGGCACGAGGGTTTGAGCTTTGTTTGCACCCAGAATGAAAAAAGCGCCTCTCTGGCCGTCGAATCATTCTGCAAGCTGCGGTCGGGATTAGGAGCACTGGTGGTCTCTTCTGGGGCTGCGGCCGCGAACGCGATTCCTGGAGTGGCAAATGCCTGGGCAGATTCTGTTCCGATGCTGGTCATCTCTGGACAGGCGCGTACCGACCAAGACACGGATGGCCGGGTTAGGCAGCTGGGTAATAAGCAATTGAACGTCGTCGATATAGTTCAGTCGATGACGAAATATGCCGTCAAGGTCACCGACCCAACCATGGTTCAATATCATCTGGAAAAGGCCATCTACCTTGCCACACGAGGAAGACCCGGACCAGTTTGGATCGACCTCCCCATCGATGTTCAAGGGATGGTCGTTGATGAAGAAGAACTAATACGGTTTAATCCCGCTGAATTGAGTCTGACCGCCACAGCTTCGACAAGCGAGGCTCAACGGCAAATCGCGCAGGTGTTTGAACTTCTTAGACAGTCGTCTCGCCCCGTAATTTTAGCTGGCAGCGGTATCCGCCTCGCGAAGGCGAGCAAGGAATTTTTGGAACTGGTCGACCGACTTGGTATTCCTGTGCTTACCAGTCGCCGCGGCGCAGACCTTATGGCAGACAATCACCCGTACTTCTTTGGCCGGCCCGGCACTTATGGACAGCGAAGCGCCAACTTCATAATTCAAAATTGCGATTTGTTAGTCAGCATTGGGTCACGGCTCTCCATCCCGCTTATTGGTCGTGACACCAAGGCCTTTGCGCGGGCAGCCAGCATAATCATCGTCGACGTAGACCCCAACGAATTGAAAAAACCAACCCTGAAGCCCAAATTGCCAATCAACATGGATGCCGGTAGCTTCATTAACGGGTGTCTAGCCACCTTACCGGAGTCGCTTCCTTCCTATTCGTCCTGGATTGATCGCTGTTGGGAATGGCGCCAACAATTCCCTCCAGATTCTTATACCGGGCCGTCGCTGCCACCTGACCCACGCAAAGACAATGAGTTAATTTATCCTCTCTCAGTTCTCCGCACGCTCTCAGACGAGCTAGCTGAAGATGATGTGGTCATCGCCGATGGTGGGGCTACTTTGATTTACACCCTATTGGGCTTTCGATTTAAGTCAGGCCAAAGACTCATCAGCTCTACAGGCTTGGAACTCCCAGGATTTGCCTTGGCAGGGGCGATTGGGGCCTGCGTAGCAAATGACCGGCAACAAGTGGTCTGTCTCTGTGAGGACCGCGGCTTTCAGATTAGCATTCAAGACCTTCAGACCATTGTCGACTACCGGCTGCCGATTAAAGCGCTGATTTTTAAAAGCAAAGGGCATTCCATAATCAGAAATATCCAACGGGACTACTTTGGCGGTCGATTTGTCGGGACCGATCATGAGATTCGTTTGGGGTCAGCTCCGTTAATCGAAATTGCCAAGACTTTCGGCTTTCCGACCTTCCAAGCGTCTCTGGACAAACAACTACAATCCACGATTGCTGAATGGCTCCAAATAGAGGGTCCTGCGATTTGTGAGATTCAGGTTGAAGACGACCAAGACAAAATTCCACGTCCCGGTTTCACGATTCGAGACGACCAAAAGTGGATTGCGAAACCCCTGGAGGATATGTCGCCATTCTTGGAACGTAAAACATTGGCAGAAACCATGTTGATAAAACTAGTCCATGAGGACTAACAAGTTGGAGTCTAAGTAATGCGCGTTGCCGATTACGTTATCGAGTTTTTTGAGAACCAAGGCGTCGATCACATATTCACCGTCTCAGGCGGAGGATCGATTTTTCTCTGTGACGCCTTGGCGGTGGCAAAAAAAATGAAGTATGTTGCCTGCCATCACGAGCAGGCGGCATCCATGGCAACCGAAGCCTATGCTCGGGTCCGGCAAGACCTAGGAGTCACTCTAGTCACCGCTGGTCCGGGAGGCACCAATACTGTCACCGGAGTCGCTGGTTCCTGGCTAGACCATGTCCCGCATGTGACCATTTCAGGGCAGGTCTTTTTGGCCCAAACTATCAATAACCATCCCGGTTTGCGGACGTTGGGAGTCCAGGAAATAAACATCGTCGATGTCGTCCGGCCCATCACCAAATATGCCGTCATGGTTGAGGACGCTCAGGAGATTAAATACCACTTGGAGAAGGCCGTTTACCTAGCAACTCATGGTCGGCCTGGCCCTACTTGGATTGATCTTCCAGCCAATATCCAAAATGCCAACATCGATGTGGCTACCCTGAAAAGCTATGACCCCAAAGAGGATGAGGAACACCTAGACCCCGACTTGGAAGCAAAAATAGGGCAACTTGTAGAATTATTAAGTTCGGCAACGCGGCCCCTAGTGCATGTGGGACAGGGTGTCCGGATTGCTGGCGCTGAAAAAGAGTTCTTCAAACTCATAGAAAATCTTCGACTACCTTTTGTGACAGCAAGAAACGCCAACGACATCACGTCTTCGGACCACGAATTTTTTGCCGGTCGTCCTGGGACTTTTGCCGAACGAGGGGCCAATTTTGCAGTACAGACTGCCGACGTATATCTGGCAATAGGCACCCGTCTTTCCCTCGCCCAAACCGGCTACGACGCAAACAACTATGCGCGCAACGCCAAAGTCATCATGGTTGATATTGACCAGGCAGAGTTGGATAAAGACACCGTCAAATTACATCTGAAGATTAAATCCGACGCAAAGCTTTTCTTAGAAGAACTGAACCGACAGCTTTCCCAGACGGAGTTGGATAACCATCAATGGGATAAATGGATTGCCCAATGTCAACAGTGGCGACAAAAATACCCGGTCGTTCTACCCGAATACCGAGACCAGGTCGGTAGCGTCAACTCTTATCATTTCATCGATACCCTCTCTGACGTTTTAGAGTCCGATGATGTAGTCGTTACAGACATGGGCTTTGCCTTTCAGAACACCCACCAAGCCCTTCGTATTAAAAAGGGACAGCGGGTATTCACCAATTGCGGCCTAGCTGCCATGGGCTGGGGCCTACCGGCGGCGGTGGGAGCCTGTTTCGGGAACGGCAAAAAGCGAACGGTCTGCATTGCTGGCGAAGGAGGGTTCATGATGACCGTCCATGAGATGGCAACAATCATGCACCACCGCCTACCAGTCAAAGTGTTTATCTTCAATAATGGTGGTTATCTGACCATCAAACAGACCCAGGAGCTTGGTTTTGATGGGCGCATCATGGGGGTCAATGAGGACTCGGGGCTCTCTTTTCCAGATTTCATGAAACTCGCCGAAGCCCACAACTTCAAAGGTGTCCGCCTCACATCCCATCAGGGATTAAAGGAAGCGATTCAGGAAATCATGGACCATGACGGGCCTGTGCTCTGTGAAATCATGATGGATCCGGACCAGATGCAGGCACCCAAATCCATCAACCGGCGAAACGCTGACGGTACCATGAAACAAACACCTATCGAGGACAGTTTCCCTTTCTTAGATTCGGAAGAAGTCGCAGCAAATCTGGACATCGTCAACAAGATTTAATCCATTAATTGATTGGAGAATAAGCACATGACAGGAAAGGCGCTAATCATCACCGGGCGGCAAGTCCAAGACCACGAATATATCTATCCATATTATCGGCTTCAGGAAGAGGGCTATGAAGTAGATGTTGCGGTACGCGGTAAAGAGACCGTGCTGGCAATCATTGGGGTTCGAATTGAACCTACCAAAGATATCCCCGAGCTAAAGGTAGAAGACTACGAAGTCCTAGTCCTCCCTGGTGGTGCCAAGGCGATGGAATACATGAGACAAGATCAGGAGATTCTTGATTTTATCGCCAAATTTCATGCCTCCGGTAAGGTGATTGGTTCTATCTGTCACGCGGGTCAGTTACTTATCTCAGCCAAGCTTGTCAAAGGGAGAAAAGTCTCCGGTTACTACAGCATCAAAGATGATATCAACAACGCCGGTGGCACCTATGTTGATGCGCCCTTTGTGACGGACGATAGAATTGTTTCTTGTCCTCATTACAAGCATCTTGGACCGTGGATGAAAGAAGTAATCGCGCAGGCCCAGAAGACTGCATGACTTCCGAGATTCGGTAAAATTTGGACAACTCACTGGAACACCATTAACGCATGCGTGAATATGACGCTTTAACAGGTTATCCCGAACCAAACCAACCGCGTGTCGTTCATCCAAATATCAGGACGATACACAATCGAATTGTCGCTTCTTATCGTGGCGAAGAATTCTATGACGGGGACCGCAATAATGGGTATGGCGGTTTCAGGTACGACGGTCGGTGGGCGCCGGTCGCCAAAAACATGTTGGAACAATACTCCCTCAGTGGACAATCAGCGATTTTGCAGATTGGCAGCGACAAGGGTTTCTTGCTCCACGAGTTCCTCCAGATCTGTCCCGACATGAAAGTAAGAGGAACCGAAGTCTCCGACTATGCGATTGAATACACGATGCCTTCAGTCAAGTCTTTCGTAGAGCAGGCGCCGTTCACGAAACTGCCGTTCGCAGACGAAGAATTTGATTTCATCATTGCCATTGGGCCGGTTTATTCCTTAAACCTACCCGATGCCATCAAATGCCTAAAAGAAATACAACGTGCCGGGAGAGGGAAAAGTTTCATAACCCTTGGTGCCTATGAGACGGAAGAAGATTTTCGTCTGTTTCGATACTGGACCCTTCTGGGCAGCACGATTCTGTCCAAAGGCGACTGGATCGAAGTCCTGAACCATGTGGGGTATACAGGGGATTACAAGTTCAATACTGCCCGGTCCCTTAACCTCATTGAGGATAATTAACATGGGCCAAATTGGTGTTTCGAACGTGCTCGGTCGTTTTCTCAGTCTCGCAAGTTCGGAACAGGTCGAGTTTTTCATCCAGTCTTAATCGGAATATACGGAGGAGGCAAATCATGCAAAATAAATACAAACCGGTATGGAATCGATTGGAGCAATCCCTTCCGAGGCCAGAGCGAGTGCGAAAGGTAATCCAGATGGACTTCCAGGAGTATAAAACGAAGGTCGAAGCGCAAGATGACTCTTTCGTCAACACAATTGTTGAGTCCCTCTATAGCGGCGATGCCTACCTCATAAAAGGCGCGTTTTCTAAAGAGTTTATGACAGATTTACGAAAGAACATTCACGAGTATTGCCGAGATAGGCCTTCCGAGTTCCATAAAATGCTGGAGGGCTCCCCCGACTTCCATCGGATGATAGACCCGGAGGCCGGCAAGAAATATGCCGTCGCCTCATGCAAACATTCGTGTTATTTTTACGCTTGGAATGACGACCCTTTCGACCTCTTTACCCCAATTAACGAACGTTGGCGAATTCTCAAGCTTCTTATGGGTCTCCAGCCGGATGAGTATGAGAAAAATACGCCCAAAGATGGAGTTGTCGATCGGATTCAAGTAGTTCGCTATCCGCCTCGTATCGGATATTTAGAACCACATACGGACCCCTACCTACATCAGCGCCTGATCTTCTCCGGGTACATGAGCAAACGCGGGGTCGATTATCAAGGCGGCGGGTTCTATCTAGTTGGGGAAGGCGATAAGGTCATCAACATCGAGGATGATATCGATGTCGGAGATATTTGCTTTTGCTACGCAACCGTTTACCACGGTGTTGCGCCTGCGGATAATAACAAAGAACCTGATTGGGAGAAGGACGACGGCCGCTGGTTTTTATCCATGTACAGCAATGCCAGTGACGAAGTTCCGGATCGGCATACGGCGGCTCCGGTCAAACTTTCCATACCGGAAGTCATGCCCAGTTAATGGGGCGTAATCGAGCGGGGGCTACCACCCGGCCACGGGTTTGCCTCCATTTATTTATCCAGACTTAGTTGTTCACCCCAGTGGATGCGCCTCTCTCCCCCGCTCATGGGGTCTTGGCCATTATTTACCCTGGAGTAATAGAGGTACAACGGCTATTACTCCAGGGGGTTTACCAGTCCCAAAGCAACAAACCAGCGACCGATGGACTGCATTCGTGAAAAATCAGCGTATCTTAATCACAGGTGCCTCGAGAGGCCTTGGGGCAGTTGCTGCTGTGGCGTTGGCGCAGCAGGGTGCCCGTCTCGTGCTGCTTGCCCGCTCTCAAGAGATGCTGGAATCAGTCCGTCAATCTTGCGTTGATCCAGAACGACACTTAAGTGTTTCGGTTGATTTTTTGGACGTGGACCAGGTCGAACCAGCTGTCCGCAAGGCCCAGGAATTCCTCGGCGGTATCGACGTAGTCCTTCATGCGGCCGGCGGAGGCCTGGGTTTCAGGGACGACCTTTTGAAGCCCGAGGAATTTTCAAAACTCTTTGCACTGAACCTCGGAGCCGCTGCTGAAATCAATCGACTGGTGGCACCGGAAATGAAGGAAAGACGTTCCGGGAATCTGGTCCATGTCGGTTCGATTGCCTCAAGCGAGGGGGTCGGTTCCGTCGGCTACAACACAGTAAAAGCCGCCCTAGCAGCCTATGTCCGCAGTTTGGGGCGGGAGTTGAACCGTTTTAACGTAATTGCGACCGGTATATTACCTGGTGGGTTTATATCCCCTGGGAATGCGATGGCACGGCTGCAAGAAGCGAACCCCGAAGCCTACGGTAGTTTTATCGATGATAGGTTACCGCGCCAAATCATGGGTGATGCAGAGGAACTGATTCCAATGCTGCTTCTTCTATGTTCAGAGGGCGCATCGATGATGGGTGGATGTCTCGTACCCATCGATGCCGGAGAAGGGAGAGCATACATCATATGACGGTATTCATTCACAGCATCAGTTCATGGTAGATAGAGTGGCTGCAATATGGATTATGCGTCCGGATGGCACGGCGTTATTGCAGCATCGAGACGACAAACCAGAGATACGACATGCCGGTCTATGGGTGCCGCCGGGCGGGCATGCTGATCCGGGCGAAACGATGCTCGAATGTGCTCGGCGTGAACTGCGCGAGGAAACTGAGTACGAAGCGTCAGACTTACAGCTTCTCATGACTCTTGATCGCACCTACGACGACGGAGTGGCGTATCAGGCATCGATATTCTGGTGCCTGTACGACGAAGTTCAAACTACCGTCTGTCATGAAGGGCAAGAGTTGGTCTTCGTCAAACGTTCCGAGGCCACGAATCATCCGATGCCAACATTTCTTCTCGACGTCTGGGACGCTGCTGCTGTGGCCGCCAAAGCAACGACGGAGGTATCACCCTAACCATGCCTACCTATACAGTACCGTACGCAGCACTGGCTGCAGAAGCTTCCTTGCTAAAAGCCGAACTCATGGGCGCCTTTGAAACCGTACTGGACAGCGGCCACTACGTGCTGGGCCCGCAACTGAAGGCATTCGAAGGGGAATTCGCTGAATTCTGTCAGACAAAATTCGCCTCGGGCGTTGCCTCTGGGACCAGTGCGCTTCATCTGGTTCTCCTCGGACTCGACATCAACGACGGAGACGAAGTCATCACGGCTCCAAATTCGTTTGTCGCATCGGCCGCGACCATTGCCCTAGCCGGAGCCAAGCCCGTTTTTGTAGATATTTGCCCTGACGGCAATATGGATCCTCAAAAGTTAGAAGACGCCATCAACCGCCGTACCCGAGCGATTATCCCCGTGCATCTGACGGGTCGACCCGCGAAGATGGCTGCTATTCTTGAGATTGCGAGACGGCATGGCCTGTTCGTTCTTGAAGATGCTGCGCAGGCGCTCGGCGCATCGCTGGACGGCAAGGTCGTCGGAAGCTGGGGACACGCGGCTGCGTTCAGCTTGCATCCGCTTAAGAACTTACATGCCATTGGCGACGGGGGAATGGTTACTAGCCAGGATCCAGATTTGATTGCGCTCTTGGCGAAGTCCCGCAACCATGGGCTGGCAAACCGAGAGCAATGTGATTTCTGGAGCTTCAATAGCAGGCTAGACGAAATGCAGGCAGCCCTACTGCGAGTGCAATTGCGGCACCTATACGATTGGACAGAGGCTCGGCGTAGCCTGGCCATGCGCTACAACGATTTGTTGCGTCCCTATGTGGAAGTCCCAGACGAAGGTCCTGGCGAACGCTGCGTTTACCAGACCTATGTGGTTAAAGCCGAACGGCGTGACGATCTAAAGCAATACATGAACGAACACGGAGTAGAAGCCCTCATCCATTACGCAACGCCAATCCACTTACAGCCAGCGGCGAAAAACCTGGGATATACATCGACCGACTTCCCGGAAACTATGAAGCATGTCGGGAAAATTCTGAGCCTGCCGCTATACCCAACACTTACTCACGAGCAACAAGACCGCGTCGTCGAAACCATAGCTTCGTTTTACGCCAAGAACTGATTCCTTTAATTTTTAACTATGAACGTCAAATACTCCTACCTTGACCAACAATTCAGTGATTTTGAAGCGTATCTGCCAGAATTACGCAAGCTAGTTTCCAGTGGTGAGTTTACGCTGGGGCCATTCGTTGAGGCCTTCGAAAAGAAATTCGCCGCCTACCTCGGCGTTAAGCACGCTATCGGCACCAATACCGGAACGGGAGCTCTCATTCTCTCCCTCAAAGCGGTCGGTGTTCGGCCAGGTAGCGAGGTAATCACGGTAGCCAACACATTCATAGCATCTGCTGGCGCAATAGTAGCAGCCGGTGCGCGCCCCGTATTTGTAGATTGTGACGAACGCTATCAGATTGATGTGAGCAAACTCGAGTCTGCTATCACGCCAAACACGGCAGCATTAATGCCGGTCCACTGGGCCGGTTGTTCACCCCAGATGGACAAGATTTTAGAGATTGCCAACCGTCATGGTATTCCCGTCGTAGAAGACGCCTGTCCAGCCGTCGGGGCATCAATAAGCGGCCGGTATGCCGGCACTTTTGGCAAGGTAAACGCCTTCAGCATGCACCCACTAAAACCGCTAAACGTTTGGGGCGATGGCGGAATCATCGTTACCAACGACGACGAAGCGGCCGAATTTCTACGGTTGTATCAAAATCACGGACTATTGGACCGAAACCATGTGGAGATTTGGGGTGTCAACGAACGATTGCAGCCTGTCCAAGCGGTCGTCGGGAGCCGGGTGCTGGATACGATTGAAGATTTGATTCAGGCGCGAATTCGGAACGCCCGGCTTTTAGATGAAGGATTGAAGGGGCTTGAAGAATACATACGCCCGCCTCACCGACCGGAAAACAACCGCGAAGTCTACCAACTCTACTTGGCGACGGCGACGCGGCGGGACGAGCTTCTGCAATACCTGATCTCCCGTGAGATTGAGGCCAAGGTACATTACCCGATTCCGATTCATCTACAAAATGCGGCGCGGGATCTGGGTTACAAGCGAGGGGACTTCCCCGTATGCGAACGCCAGGCTGACGAGATTATCACTCTGCCGGCACATCAGCATATTACCGAAGAGCAAATCGCCCATATGATATCGATTATTCGAGAATTTTATATGGTGAACGTGCCGTCTTGATAGAAAACCCAACCCAAACACCTAGCAATTCGCTACAGCACGACGGAAAACTCCAAACGATACAGAGGTTAGATTAATGGAAAATCGCCTAGTTGTTCACCATGTCGGAGGCAGGACCGGATCTCGAAACTTTCCCTTAATGCCCGCCTTTGAAAAAGACATTATCAACGTACTGTACGAAGCGGATGAGAGTTGTATTTCGCAGATGGTGGAAAATTGGAATTCGCGACCATCCGAAACTGTAGTCTTGCCGTATTGCCTTTCAGCGAGTGATGGTGTCGGCAAGTTTCACCTAAACTATGACCCTTATACCAGTTCAATCTATCCATTGAATCCAAGGTACGCTCAGTTTTACTATACCTACCCCGCTCGAAATTCACGGCCAGGGTATGACTACGTGTTCGGAGATACGGTTCGCACGATGGAGGAGGTCCAGCTTGCTACGACTACCCTTGATGCCGTGGTACTGGAACGCGGCAAAGTGCCCGGCCCGGATTTTCTTTCCCTTGATACTCAAGGATCCGAGTTAGATATCCTTAATGGCGCGTCACAGCTTCTCGACACAACCATTCTCGCGGTGCAATTGGAAGTGGAGTTGCACCCGTTCTACGAAGGCCAACCCCTGTTTGGAGATATTTGCCAGTTCCTCACGCAGCACAATTTTGACTTCGTGGATTTGCGACAATTTCATAGGAAATTGATCCCAATGAGAGGCAAACAGGGTTTTCGCGGCGAGGGCTACACTGCGGATGGGGAGGCCTTGTTTCTGAAGCGACCAGAATATGTGGAGACTAGCGCAAGTGGGGTACAGCTCAATAAATTAGCATTTCTTGCGACAATCTTCGGACAATTCGAATGTGCGCAGCAATGCTTTGAAACGAACGGTTTTGAGGTCATGCCCCCGCTGCAGAATGGGGCCACCGACCAACAGCCCCAATACCTTGAATTCATCTCCCGTCTTGCGGCCGCTGTGGCGTTGCTTCCGCAACGTTCGGCGCTTCTCTTTAGTGACATTTACACCTATGAACAAAGCAAATCAAGGTTTCAGGTTAGTGCTCCTCAGCCTGCTCTTAGAACATTTGTTAAGAAAATCCGGCCCTTGGCCGCTGTGATTCGGAATATTCGGGACCTTCCTGCGCGACTCAAAGTGCTCAGCAATTCCGCTATGATTCGCGCTTCTTCACGGCTGAAATTATCTGGTTCCTCGGTGGAAGCGCTGTTCTTGGAGTTCGGCATGAAAGAACAGTATTTGCTGGCTCGAAGGAATCGTATTCAGGATGGTAAGACACGACCAGGTCCAAATCGCGCTTCCCTCACCAAATCTCGATGACCAGACCAGGCTCGCCAATGCGAACGCAATTAACTGAATGATGTGGATGCGCCGGGCGTCTTTAAACGGTAGGTTATTCAGGTACGGCAAAGCAGGCATGCGGTGGTGCTCAGAAAGATGAAGCTGGCCCTGCGAAATTCCCACACGTTGCCTTTGTTGATTCTGGCTATCCCAGTAGTAGTGGTGATTCGCTTGATCAGTCCCTGGTTGCTAGTACGCTGGGACAACTTGTACAGTTCGCGCGTCGGCGAATTTGCCCTCAGCACAGAGCTTTGGCTCTGCGAGCAGGACGCGGGCATCAACGTTCCCCGGCAGCGCCATGTGGATATTCTCTTTATGCTTCAGCCAATCAGCAATCAGCAGTTGGCAATCATGTTGAAACGGGTTCTCCGCGTCTGGCCCGATTGGATTCGGATTCCCCTGAACCGGGCCCATAGGCTTATTCCCGGCGGGGCAGTTCATAAAATTGGCATTAATGCCCAATATGATTGGGATGTACACAATCTATTAGACCGTATCCCGCCACATCTGACGTTCACCGCTGAAGAAGAGGCTCGCGGCGAGGCTGGTTTACGATTAATCGGGATACCGGTCGGTACTCCATTTGTATGTTTGATTGCTCGAGATAGCGCCTTTCTGGATGACCACTCACCGAGGGACTGGAGCTACCACAACTACCGCGACAGTGACATTCAGAACTACGTGTTGGCGGCGGAAGATATCGCTAATCGCGGCTACTTTGTGGTCCGGATGGGAGCCAAGGTACTCGACGCCATAAAAAGCGATCACCCGAGGGTCATTGACTATGCGAGCAATGGCATGCGCAGTGATTTCATGGATATCTACATCGGGGCCAATTGCGAATTCTGTATCTCCGGAGCCAGTGGTTTTGTCGGCGTGCCGACCATTTTTCGTCGTCCGATTGCCCTATCGAACATGACACCCTTAGGATGGCTTTGGACTTGGGGAGAGCAGTTTGTCTGCATTGGCAAGCACTATTACTCGGTGCCCGATGACCGGGAGTTGACGCTCAGGGAAATATTCGAACGCGACCTCGGATTTTTTTATCGAACTTCCGACTACGAATCCACAGGCCTCCGGCTCATCGAAAATACCCCGGAAGAAATCCGGGATATTGTAATTGAGTTAATTGAACGCGTGAACGGTACTTGGCGGCCTCAAGAAGACGATGAAGCGCTGCAGCGAAAATTTTGGGAAATCTATCCAACCGATAGTAAAACGGAAGAAGGCTATCAACTGCATGGCGAAATTCGTTCGCACTTTGGGGCGGGTTTCCTGCGAAATAACCGAGACTGGTTGCAGTGAGATATACCCCCAGCATCCGCTTAAGTCTAATTCTGAGATTAACATAGATGGACGAAATACAGATTAGATGTACGTAGGGTACAAGCACTTAAAGCTCGTCTTCAAAAAACCCCTGACCTTACCGTTGGTGATTCTCGCTTTCCCAGTAGTGGTGGCGATTCGGTTAATCAGACCCTGGTTGCTGATACGATGGGGCCGCACATACAGTTCACGCATCGGCCACTTCGCGGGAAACACCGAGCAGTACCTATGCGAGCAGGACGCAGGAATAAATTCGCCCAGGCAGCGGCATGTTGATTTTATATCCATTAGCCGACCAATCTCCAACCAGCAGTTGGCAAAGATGTGGAGGCGCACACTACACCTTTGGCCCGATTGGCTCCAGGCGGCTATAAATCGTGCTAATTGGCTAATCCCGGGTGGGGCAGTTCATCGAATTGGCCAAAATACCTCGCAAGATCGAGATGTTCACAATCTACTAGATCGATTTCCGCCGCATCTTATTTTCACCGCTGAAGAAGAGGCCCGAGGCGTAGCTGGTCTCAGGTTGATGGGGATACCAGCCGATATTCCTTTTGTCTGTTTGATCTCGCGTGATAGTGCCTATCTGGATGCCCAATCACCTAGGGACTGGAGCTATCATAACCACCGCGACAGCGATATCCAAAACTATGTTTTGGCAACCGAAGAACTCGCTAATCGAGGCTATTTTGTGGTTCGAATGGGAGCCCAAGTCCGTGAAGCTATAAAAAGCAGACACCCTAAGGTTATCGACTATGCTACTAACGGTATGCGTAGTGACTTTATGGATGTCTATTTGGGCGCAAAGTGCGCGTTCTGTATCTCTGGGACAGCCGGATTTGAAGCCGTGCCACTCGTGTTTAGGCGTCCAATTGTTTTTGTAAACGTTTCTTCTCTTGGATATATATGGACATCCAGAAATCAGTTTGTCGTAATAACCAAACGTCATTATTCATTAACTAAGGACAGAGAGCTGACGGTTAAGGAAATCTTCAGTTTCGGTTCTGGGTTCTCCCTCGCCTCCTCCGAGTACGAATCAAAAGGCATTCAGCTAATCGAAAACACGCCTGAAGAAATCCGAGATGCCGTGATTGAATTAGTCGAGCGACTAAGTGGCACTTGGCAGCCCCAGGAAGACGATGAAGCTCTGCAGGGCAAGTTCTGGGAAATCTTTCCCGCTGATGCGAAGACGGCAGAGGGCGAGCCATTGCATGGCGAAATTCGATCACATTTTGGGGCAGAATTTCTGCGAAACAACCGAGATTGGTTGCAATGACATATATATCACATGCCATGTGGACTCCCATTTCTTTGGCGGTGCGTACCTCTTAAAAGGCTCATTTCCTAAAGAGTTAACGGTCGAATTACGAACCAACGTGCACGCGTATTCCAAGGGAATGCTTCCGAGTTCCGTAAAGCGCCGGAGGGCTCCCCCAACTTCCATCGAATCATTGATCTGGAATTCGGCAAAAATACAGGTTCGCCTCATGCGAACATTGGTGTTATTTTAAAAAATGGAATAAAGAACCTGATTGGGAAAGGGACGATGGCCCCTGGATCTTGTGGGTGTGAAGTGATGCCAGCGACGAAGTCCCAAAACAGCATACAGCGGCTCGGGAGAAGCTATTCCATACCGGAAGTCATACCCGATTAACGTTGCGTAATGGAGTAAGAACCAAATCCGGCCACCGCCCAGGGCCGCTTACTCCCACTTATCGATTCGGGCTTATCTAACAATGCTTGGTTGTTCAGGCCAGTGGGGCCATTTCTACACAACGCCAAGTTGCATATATTTAACCAGGAGTATTCATGAAGGCCATAAAAACATCATTGGTTCCAGACTTCACGCAGGATCCCAAGTTATTGGAGCAATTCGGCGAGAACGGGCCATACTACACCAGTTATCCAACTCATGGCGATTGGTCAAATCAACTAGGTCACACTGATTATGTGAAGTCTTTGAAAGACTTCTTTTTGAAGAATGGCGATGCGCCCGTTCACCTTTACATACATATCCCATTCTGCGCGAAGCTATGTTTCTACTGCATCTGTAACATCATAGTTACAAACAACCGCGATAGGATGCAACATTTCGTAGATTACTTATTTCGCGAGATCGACTTGCTCAATAATCTCTTTTCCGAAATTGGGACCAGGCCTAATATAAAAGAAATCCATCTGGGTGGCGGAACGCCTTCGCACCTAGAAGATGAACAACTTGAACAACTCGTTAATAAGTTAGGTGAAATAGCGGATCTGAAAAACATTTATGAGTTTGCAATGGAAATCGATCCCCGCACCACGAGCCGAGAAAATCTTAAGTTCTATAGCACGCTTGGTATTAATAGAATCTCGTTTGGCGTTCAAGACTTTGATTCCAACGTCCAAGAGGCAATAAATCGTGTACAGCCGGTGGAAATGGTCGAAGACCTACTTTCGCCAGATGTCAGAGCATGTTTCGACGGCTTTAACTTTGATCTCTTGTACGGACTTCCGCGGCAGACTCGCAAGACATTTGAAAATACCGTTGACCTAGTTAAAAAGCTGGCGCCGGAACGTATAACACTAATTAAGTATGCTCACGCGCCGGAGTTGCGAAAGCATATGCGTTTAATTGACGCAAAAACCTTGCCGCCAACGGACGAGATGCCCCTGATGTTCAATGATTCAGTTCAATCGCTTACAGCAGATGGCTATGTGTGGGTTGGAATTGGTGACTTTGCCAAGCCGTCCGACGAAATGGCCAAGGCTGTTAATGAAAAGAGAGCCTGGAGAGACCTCGGCGGGTTCGCCACTGGGAACGCCCGCAATATGATTGGTATCGGGCCTACAGCAGGCGGTGCGATTGGCGATGCTTATTTTCAGAATGCCTACGGTATCAATGAGTACTACAAAGCCATTGATGAGGGTCAGTTCCCGATTCACTCAGGCTTCATAATGGATGGCGATGACGTGTTGAGACGCGAAGTCATATTTAGAATCATTTGCGATTCGTCCCTGGATTACGAACAGATTGAAACTAAGTTCGCCCCGATTCTCTCGGGGTCGTTCGAGAACTATTTTTCGAACGAGCTAGCCTCTCTGGCTAGGTTTGAAGAGGACGGGATTCTAGAGTTCAACGCCTCGATAAATCGGGGATTCAGCCTCACCCCAACCGGCCGTTTCTTTGGACGTCACGTGGCCAGAGTCTTTGACCGATTCCTGCAGAGGGCGGAGGGGGCATATGAGATTTCCGGACCTTAGAACCTGAAGTTGGATTGGGTTCCACGAAAAGGCTGCTACGCAACGGTCTACCAAGGTGTTGCGCCAATGGGTAGGCAAAAGGATACCAACTGGGATAAGGACGGCGTCCCCGGTTTTTATCGACGTGCAGCAACACCAGCGATGAAATCCCAATTCGGCATACTGGGCTTCCTGTGAAATCCTCCATACCGGAAGTCATGCCCAAAATATGCCGTACAGTAGCAAAAGGTCTACAAGCAGCCACCGCCCAAGGCCATCTTGCCCCGGTAGGGGCTCCACTTACCAATCCAAGCTTGGTTGCCTAAACCAGTGGGGCCACTTCCACCCGGCAGCAAGCCCACTATATTTGCCCAGGAGTGTTACAAATGACGCAAGCTCTGACAATTTCGCAATTAGAAAAGACATCTGAAACAGACGGGTCTTATGCAGGCGTATCCAACTTGTATTATACGAGTGTGGAGGAGGTCCCATTCGCGGAGTTTCGCAAGCGGGTTTTGAGCCATGATGATACGGTCTATAGTGATCTCTTTGGAGGCAAGGTTTTCATCTTAAAGAATGCCTATCCCAAGGAAGAGATTACCAAATTAAGGACAGCTATACATGAGTTCGGCCAAAGTACGCCACCGAGCTTTCATAAGGTTCAAGGGAATTGCCCCAACTTCCACACAATCAATGAGGAAAATACAAACTACAACATACTTATGCGCGTGCATACCTATCATTTCTTTGGCTGGAATGATAATCCCGTTGACATCATCAAGTATCTCTACGAGTCAATAGAGGTGTATGAAACTCTGACTGAACAAGATCCTTCGAAGATTATCAACAACACCTGTGACGATGACGTAGTAGTTCGTATGCAGGCTCACCATTACCCACTTGGCGGTGGGCACACACAATTGCACAGAGATACTACCGAAGTAATCAAAGTCGCAATGATAATGATGATGACAAAGTGCGGCGAGGACTACGAGAGCGGCGGTCTATATTTTTTGGATATGTTTGGTGAAAAGTTTCACCCGGAATCGTTGCTTGATGTAGGTGACATAGTGGTGTTTTACCCCATGTTGCTTCATGGGGTTGAACCTGTCGATACTGGAAAGACATCTGAGTGGTCTTCAGAAGCTGGTCGTTGGACCATTATTTTCAATAATAGACCTGTAGTATAAGGAGTCATTTTTCAATGAATGAAATAGCGCTATTGAAGCAAGCAAGTGAGTTCTCGGTGCATGATTTTACCGATGACAATGTGGTTGAAGCAGAAGAACTGACCAATCATTTGACCACTTTATTTGGAGGAACCTCAATCCGAAAGATTCTCCTGATTAACCCTCCTGATGTGCATGAGGCACTCTTCGACTACGATACTGCCAAGAGAGGCAGGGCCAATAACTACCCCTCATATGGGTTGGGAGTCCTTGCCCGCCACTTAAAGAACAGCGGCTATGACGTCAAAATATGCAATCTCAACCACGAATTATTGAAAAAAGTGGCGGCGTCCGAAAACGGGACCGGTTTCGATTTTGCCGCCACTTGGAAAGGGATATTATCCGATACCATTAATGAATATCAGCCGGACTTAATCGGGATTACCTGTATCTTTTCGGTCACGGGACCTTCGCTTGCAGATGTGTGCAGGGCGTGCAAAGAGTTCGAGCCTTCCTGGCTGGCCGACGGCGGGAGGATTTTGCGATTCTCGATCCAGCCGGCAACTTCGTTAGAATCAAACGCATACGCACAGCCACCATCGACAACACCGTTGGGGTCTTCATTCATCGCGCCGATGATTGCGTAGTCGCCGTCAATGGCCACGCTGACGCCGAACTTATCACCCGCCTCGGCATCGGAAGCGGTTAGTTTCTGCTCGATCCAGTCC
>JABMNL010000043.1 GCA_013204585.1 SAR202 cluster bacterium
ACCTGGAAGACTTCCTGATTCCCACCGATCCGAACGACATCTCCAAGGGCTACTCAGACAACCACTGGGTCACCCTGTACTGGGGCCAGTTCTATTGGATGGTCAGCGAGGACATTGGGGGGTTCAACGCTCCCAAGACGGTCCAATACGGTCTAAAGCATGAAGACCTATGGTTAAACCGCTAGGCAGGTAGCAACTTAAACCAATCGGTTTCCAAAATGGCCCGCCTCTGCATTAGCAGAGGCGGGCCATTTGCTTTTCAGGGTACTCAATTCATTCACCACGAAACTCCAATCAATCGGGGCTTCGGTCAACTGGTGCAATCCCAAACTTAACGGGTATCTGTCTTTAAGCTCATCCTAATTTCTACGGACTATGCGGTGGAATAGGTGGAAGCTCCATCGGCGGACACTTGGCGTACTACCTTTCTACGATTTGAGATAATTAATTTCATTAATATAAACCATTCAGAGATATTTTAATTCTATATATCAACTCGTATATTGACTAACTGCCCTTTCATCCGCTAGACTAGCCAAACTTTTCTCAGGATATAGTAATACTTAATATTTTGTTTTGTAATTATCTTTGACTTTCTTTATTCTCGGCTTTGTCAGGTGCGACGTCCAAGTCCCATAGCGGACTGACGGCGTTATTTCCTGTGAAGTTAACCCCAGATTTAACTTGGAGGAGACCACATGTCGAGGCACCGGCTACTTAACGTCAGGACCCTTCTTTCCCTAGTGGCAGCGATAGTATTGGTCGTTGCTGTTGCTTGCGGATCGTCAGCTACGGCAACGCCGAAGGCACCATCCACCGGCAGCACTAGCGGCACTACAAGCACCAGCACCACTCCGAGCACGCCAGTGCCGACGGCCGCCATGATGGATGCCACCCAAGAACCCGCCATGATGGGCGGAGACGCGAAATACGGTGGGGACATCCGCATGTCCGCCTACGCAGACACCAGAGACTGGGATCCGCTGGGATCGTCATCGTTATCCAGCATTCAGGCTTACTCCCAGCTCTATAACCAGTTGGTCCAGTTCGACACCGGGGCCGACACCACTAAAGTCGTGGGCGACCTAGCCGATAGTTGGGACATTACCAACGGCGGCTCTACCTTCACCTTCCACTTGAACAAAAACGCCAAGTGGCATGACGGCGAAGACATTTCCGCAGACGACGTCGTCAATGCGTACTCCCGGTACATGAATCCTGAGAACTCCATCGGGCGCTCAGGTCTCTTCCGGAACTACACCGTGCCCGTGGCCGACGGCGGAATCAAGAAGATTGACGCCGATACCGTCGAGATGAACCTCTCGTTCGCATCCGGCGCTTTTATCAACTTCATGGCGTTGGATTACTCCAAAATTCTGCCCAAGCACATCATGGACAAGGGCGTTGACCTGAACCAGGCTGAGGGCATCATCGAAAACAAGTCCGGCTCCGGTCCGTTCATGTTAGACGAGTACCAGCGGGGCAACCTATATAGGGTCTCCAAGAACCCTAACTACTTCAAAGAGGGACGCCCCTACTTCGACAGCATCTCTCATTTCATCATCACTGACACCGGCACGTTGATCGCTCAATTCAAGGCTGGCCAGCTCGATATGATGAACGGCGGGTTCTCCAACCTGTCCCCCACCGAGTACCTGCAGCTGGACGCCGACACTGTCGGCAGTTCCAACGGCCACATCATTGCCAATGAAATGCCGGGCAGCCGGAACTGGGGCCTGATGATCAACCGAAAGGTTGGCCCGTTACAGGACCCGAAGGTCAGGAAAGCCATCTACCTAACACTTGACCGCGCCCAGCTTAACGACCTGCTAGAGGACGGCACCGGCGACACCCCCTGCGCTCTCTGGGGCATGGGGTATAGCCTAGAGGAATGCGCCACCTTCCCCGGCATCCGGGACAAGAACAGTGATGGCGGGAAGGCCGACATCGCCTTCGCCAAACAACTGATGGCCGAGGCTGGGTATGCGAACGGCTTTGATACCAAATATGACGCCCGTCAGGTCGGCAGCTACCCCGACACTTGCTCAATCATCAAACAACAGCTCAGCGACAACCTGGGTATCAATGGCGACATCGGGACCCATGAAAGCGCTGCCGGTTACACCCTGTTCGGCACCGCCAGGGCCGAAGGGGCCACCGGAGATTGGGAACTAGCCTGCCAGGGAGAGGGCATGACCGTCCTCGACCCAGACGCACTGTTGGGCGGGGTATACCTGAAGGGCGCCACCCGTAACTACACCGACTGGGAACCCCAGATTGTTCGGGACATCTTTGAGACCCAAAAAGTCGAACAGGACGCCGCCAAGCGCCGTCAACAGCTGAAAGACTTGGAAGATTTCCTGATTCCCACCAACCCGGCCGACATCTCCAAGGGATTCACCGACGGTCACTGGGTGACCCTATACTGGGGCAAGTTCTTCTGGCTCACCCATGAGGACATCCGAGGCTTCAACCCCCCGGCAACTGTTCAATACAGCTTCAAGCACGAAGACCTTTGGATTGACCGTTAGTCAGCTAGCAACTCAAGCTTATCGGAAAAAATAACGGCCTGGCCTTGAATATTCGGGGCCAGGCCGTCTAGTATCTGGAGCAATCGTCGCGACTTAGACGACTAGTTAATCCAATCCTAACTTATCTGCGTATTAAATATTAAGTATTTTCCGCCAGCTATTGCAAAGTAATGCAATAGCTGGGTTCTTGGGATATAATCCCACGGGAAATTCAGACCTCAAACCATGAAAAGCAACCAACCCGGCGGCTCTATAGTTCAAGCTATAAAGTCCATTCAAGAATCGAAAACCGGAAAGGCAGACGATGCGACAATACGCCTTAAAACGAATAGCCCTCTTCATACCAACAGTCGTGCTGGTCACCTTGATTGCATTTATCGTTATGCGAGTGGTTCCAGGAGACCCGGCCATCGCCATATTGGAAGGAGACGGCGGCGGCCAATACTCCCTTCAAGACCTTGAGAACCTTAGGGAAGAGTTGGGCACTAACCGGCCTATCGCCATTCAATATGCCGACTGGATGGGCGACGTTATCAGAGGCGACTTCGGCAATTCCCTGTGGTTCAAATCCCCGGTCATGGGGGAACTGGGCGACCGGATTCCAGTGACCGTGGAGTTGGCACTTCTCGCCATTATTATGTCCGTGTTAATCGCTGTCCCGCTGGGAATCGTTTCGGCCATCAAACCGGACAGCCCTTTAGACTACGGAGCTAGAGTATTTACGCTCATCGGAATTGCCATACCAAATTTCTTGGCAGCGGTTCTGATGATTTTGTTCTTACTCAAAGTGTTCGACTGGCTGCCCTCTTTGGGCTACGTGGATATATGGGAAAACCCAGGGAAAAATCTGACCCAAATGTTCTTCCCAGCCTTTGCATTGGCCTTATACGAAATGGCTTTCATCGCCAGAGTTACCCGCTCTTCGATGATGGAGATAATCCGGGAAGACTACATGCGCACCGCCCGGTCGAAAGGTTTGACTGAGCGGGTAGTCCTGTTCCGACACGGACTTAAGAACGCCATTCTCCCAATTCTGACCATCTCAGGATGGCAGTTCGGTCGCTTATTCGGCGGGACCGTCGTAATTGAGACCATTTTCTTAGTCCCAGGAATGGGACGAATCTTGATTGAGGCAGTGCAGCACCGGGACTTCCCGCTGCTTCAGGCAGCCATCGTAATCATCGGAATGGCAATCGTATCGATTAACCTTTTGGTGGACCTGCTATACGGATGGTTGGACCCCAGAATTAGGTACGCCTAGACCGGCAAATGCACCTGTTGGCGTGCCTGGTTTTAGGCGCACCTAAACCGATAGACGGATAGGACTGAAAGATGCTTGCAGACCAAACAGAAAGCGGCGATGTCTTACAAGCCCAACTTAGGGTAAGGCCCAAACCGCCCTTCCATATTGCGGTGTTCCAAAACATTCGTCGGTTCGCCAAAAATAAGCCGCTAGCCTTTAGTGGCGGTGTCGTTCTGGCGATAATGATAGTTATCGCATTCTTGACCCGTTACGCGGGGCTCGCCCCCTATGCCCCGGAGCAAGTTGGGGTTGCGGCCAAATTCGGAGCGCCTGGTTCCGATTTGATTTTGGGAACCGACCAATTGGGCCGTGATGTACTAAGCCGGCTCATGTTCGGCACCTGGGTGTCACTGAAAGTCGGGCTGATGAGCACCCTGATTGGAATAAGCCTCGGCACGTTCATCGGTATCTTCAGCGCCTATGCCGGTGGGATTGTTGACTTAATTATCCAGCGGATAGTGGACGCTCTCATGGCCTTCCCGCCCATCATCTTGGCCCTCGGACTCATGGCAGCACTGGGCGCCTCCGACAGAAACGTGATTATCGCCTTGATTGCAATCTTAATACCGGGTGCGACGCGTGTAATTCGCTCCCAAGCACTCAGCATCAAAGAATTGGACTACACTCTGGCAGCTCGGGCAATTGGCGCAACCGGTGCCAGAGTAATCTTCAAACACATGCTACCCAACGTGATGGCCACCTATATCGTGCTGATAACCATCACCCTGGGCTTTGCCATCGTGGTGGAGGCTGCACTTAGCTTCCTCGGCGTGGGCGTCCCACCCGACGTTCCCACCTGGGGTGGCATGTTGCAACTAGGCCGGAAATACATCGACATTACTTCCTGGCTGGCACTGTTCCCCGGTATCGCAATTGCCTTGGTAGTGTTCTCAGTTAACTTCCTCGGCGACGGGTTGCGGGACGTGCTCGACCCCAAGCTGCGGGGCCGCTAGCCAACTCAAGAACCCGGCATCGACGACTATATTTAACGGCGGGCAAATTGCCCGCCGTTATTTTTTGCCAGTGCGTGACACTGGTTGCTCCAGTGGCCCATTCCATTGGGCCATTAATGACACCTAACTTGCTTCGGTTTATACTGGCTTAGCCCGCCCAAAAGGCCCGCAGGCCCTAACATAACGGGACGCCAATAACAGGACGCCTACGCCTTGAACGACCACATCCTAGTCGAATCCAACTCCGCCGTAGCCACGGTTACCTTTAATCGCCCCAATCAACGAAACGCCATCAGCTTTGACATGTGGGGGCAGTTTTCCAACATCATGCAGAAACTGGACGCTGACCGCAGCGTCCGTGCTGTGGTGATTACTGGAGCTGGCGGCGAGGCTTTTTCCGCCGGCGCAGACATCCAAGATTTTGACGAACACCGCTCCGACTCCACCAAGGGCCGGGGCTACAACGACGCCGTAAACGGCGCGTTACAGACCCTCTCCGAGATGGCCACTCCGACTATCTCAATGATTCAGGGTTTCGCAGTTGGTGGCGGCTGTGAATTGGCCGTGGCCACTGATTTACGAATCGCCAGCGATGACAGCCGAATGGGAATTCCCGTCGGGAAGTTGGGCATCAGCATCGGCCATCGTGAAATGCGCGGACTGGTCAACCTGGTCGGCAAGGGCAACGCCCTCTACATACTGCTTTCAGCCCGACTGTTGGACGCCCAGGAATCCCTACGCATTGGGCTGGTTAACCAGGTAGTCGCGCCAGAACAGCTCCACGACCAGACCTATAAACTGGCCGAGGACATCGCATCCCTCGCGCCGCTCTCCCATGCCGTGAACAAGCTGACCATGCATCAGGTGCAGAACAAGCCGTCGCTAGAAGAACTCACCGAGGAAGAAGCCGACCTGCCCCTGACCCAGTTCGACACCAAAGACTATCTGGAAGGCTACAAGGCCTTCTTGGAGAAGCGGCGTCCCAACTTTATCGGCGAATAACCACTAAGCCTATCTCCGCGCCCAACTTCAACCGGAGAGTCTTTTGACAGCACGTTCAGCTAAAATCCGGGCCGATAGCCTGCTGGTCGAACGAGGACTCGCCGAGTCCCTCGAACAAGCCCAGGTTCTAATCATGGAAGGCGTGGTCTACACTCCCACCGGTCGCGTATTAAAGGCGGGCTCCACCATTCCTAGCGACGTGGAACTTGAGGTGAAGGGCCGCATCCCCTTCGTTAGCCGAGGTGGCGTCAAACTGGCCCACGCACTCGAACAATTTCAGATTAATGTAACCGGCCTGACCGCCCTGGACGTGGGCGCGTCCACCGGCGGGTTCACCGACTGCTTACTGCAACGTGGCGCGGTGAAAGTCTACGCGGTGGACGTGGGTCATGGACAGATGGCCTACGGCCTACGGCAGGATTCACGGGTTGTCGTGCTGGAAAAAACCAACGCCCGCCATCCTTTCGAGATTGCAGAATCAGTGGACTTGATTAGCATGGACGTTTCGTTCATCTCCTTAACTTCGGTAATCCCAGAGGCCGCCAATCACCTGAAGCCGGGCCGGTATATCGTCGCGTTGGTCAAACCCCAGTTTGAAGCGCCCAAAGAGCAAGTGGGCAAGGGCGGCGTGATTAGAGACCCCAAAGTCCATGCCGCCGTGCTGGGAAAGATGGTCAACTGGGCCGTGAGCCAAGGCTATCGAGTTAGGAATATGTGCCGTTCGCCCATACAGGGTGACGCCGGCAACCGGGAATTTTTCTTACTTCTACAAAAACCAGAAAAACCAGAAAAACCAGAAAAACCAGAAAATTAAGACAGACCCGTAGGAGGGCACCAATGGACGTAGAAAAGATTGCGGAAATCCTCACCGCCAGCGGGAAGACCGTATCGGTGGCCGAGGCCGACACCGCCGGACTAATCGGCTACATGTTGGGCAGCGTTCCCGGCAGTTCCAAATATTTCCCCGGCGGCGTGATTGCCTACACCGGCGGACTGAAAGAGAAGGTGCTTGGCGTGGCCGACGATGTCTCCCCTACCCACGGCACGGTGAGCAGCCAAATGGCTATCGGCATGGCCAAAGGGGTGCGGGAACTAACGGGCACCGACTATGCAGTATCCACCACTGGCGTAACCGGCCCCTCTGCCGGGCGCTCGGGCATCGCCATCGGCACCTTCTGGATTGGCCTATCGATTAAAGACGGCCAAGACACCGCCATCGAAGTCCACCTGGACGGAGACCGGGATGCCTGCAAACGCGGCGCCGCCCAGGCTGCCCTAGACCTGTTGGGCAAGGAACTGAGCCGTTAGCCAGGGTGATTGACCAAGGGCGCTAACCGGGGCCATTAACCGGGATTGAGGGTCTGCTCGGTCTCGCACGATGCCTTGATGCTCTCCCAGTCGTACCCCATAGGAATCATTTTGACCTGCCGCCAGGTCTCAGACTGGTCGGCGTAGTGGGGACTGCCAGGATGGCCGGAACTGCCCAGCGGCACCACCCAGAGCGAGTTCTCCCAATTGGACGGGTCGTAGGAATAGCGGGCCACCGAAAGACTTGTCACTGTGGCCGGAGCAGATGGTGAATACCCGCCCTGTAGCGGGGTATCGCCGTCACCACTGGTCGGAATGGCCGGTGGATCCAGCAATTCAGCCAACTCTGGAAACGCCGCCGAAAGAGTGTGCTTGGGACGCGCCAGATGCACCCGCTCCCATTGCCACTGGTCCATGTCATCACCGAGCCGGTCTTGTAGGGCGCCGACAGCGCTGCCTAACGCCCACGCCAATGCCTCAGGCCATGAATCTCCATCTGGAAGCAGCGAGCAATCGTCCTGACCAATCATTTCCACTAGCCGCGCTTTTAGCCGGTTGGTGAATGAACCCAAACCACGGTCCGCCGGGTGCCAGGCTTCTTCGGCCAGCTTTGCCGTCAGGTTGGTCTCCAGCACTTCTTTCAACAGGGCGTCGCGCATGGCGCTGTAAATGGTGGGCTCTACTAGGGCGGCATCCATCTCCCCATTCCAGGCCAGCAACCGGTCTTTGGCCGCCGAACTGGCAGCGTCTTTGGGTTCAACGTCCTTCAGCACACCCAAATAGGCCAACGCTGGTATTGATACCTTTTGGGCATGCACCTGGGCCATATCTTCGGCTGTGGGCCGGATTAGCGCTTTCAGACCCGCCGTAACCTGCTTAACCCGGAACTCGGGAGTGAAATCGATTGCTATGTAATGGGGGTAATCGTCGCCCACTGGCCGGTTGTTGGCCGTGGCAATATAGCCTTCGGGTGGGTTGATGGAAACGGGAAGCTCTTCGAAAGGAATATCTCTTTCCCACTCGTGCTCCCCAGTCCAACCCGGCACTGGCAGCCAACCGTTGACGCGGGAGCGGATTGGAATGCGCCCCCGGCACAGATAACCCATGTCCCCGTGAATGTCGGCGAAGAGAAAGTTGTTGCAAGGGTCGGCCCAGTCCCGCTGGGAATCCACCAACTCTTGGCTATTCTCGGCCCGGAGCATCTTCCAGAGAATGTCCGGCCAGGTGGACGCCTTCTCAGTTGCGGTGTACTTGAAAGCCATCCCCGACCCTTGAGCCGGGTCGCCAGCAATCACCGGGCCGTGCTGAGTCACCGTCACCGTTGTGTGAACGTCGCTGCCGCCCCGCACTTTGATGGTCTCATTGTGGGTCTCAGCTTCCAGCCATTGGTCTTGGTACAGGTACTTGGTCGGCTCGCCATCTTTGAACCGCTCCACATACAAGTCCTGGTAATCGGCGGCGGTGTGGGTGACGCTCCAAGAAACCCGTCCGTTGTGACCAAAGTGCGGAAACCCAGGCACTCCGGGGAATGACAGGCCCACCACGTCGAACTCCGGGCAGGCCACCTGGTTCTGGTAATAGGCGCTGGGAGTGTCCAAGGCCCGGTGCGAATCTCCAGCCAAGATGGGCTTGTCGGTGGCCGTCTCCGCGCCGCAGAGTAGCCAACTGTTGCTTCCCGAGTCCATCTCACTAAGGTAATTCAGACCAGCCGCGCCTTCGGTCAACTCTTTGAGGCCGTCATCAAGCGGGCCGGGGGAGGTAGCGCCCGGCGGCAGAATCATCAAGTGGCCCGGCTCGAAACCGGGAAACAACTTGCCCGCAGCCTCCGGCCCCATTTCGCGCACCATCCGCGCCCGCCAGACCTTGGACTCGAACACCCCCATGAAGATGTGGCGCACCTTGTATGCAATCAGACCGTCCCAGGGCTGCCAAGCTTCCGGCTCTAAGCCGGTAATTCGGTATTCAATCGGCAGGGCGTCTCCGCTTTTAATAAAAGCGTTCACACCGGCAGCGTAGGCGTCAAAAATCTCTTTGGTATGGGAATCCATGATTTCGTAGTCGGCCTTGGCGCTGGCCTCCAATCTGAACCGGCGCATCAGCGTGTCTTGGGCTACGGCTTGCTGTCCCACGGCCTCCGCCCACCGACCAGCCCCCCGGCGGCGGTCATATTCTATGTGCCATAACCGGTCCTGGGCCGTCACGAATCCCTGGGCGAAGAACGCGTCAATCTCAGATGCGGCTTTAATCCGGGGTATCCCATATTCGTCCCGGTAGACCTTCACCGGGCCTTTCAGTCCCTTGAGTCGAACTTTGCCCGTGACGTTTGGCATCGCCGATTGCAGGTCTTGCCCGGTTATTTTTTCAGAAACCATGTCCGCCTTCCCGCCGGTTTATTCTTCAAGAAATCTCCCGGATAATAGCACAGGGCCTAGCCTGGGGATTGACGCCGTCCAGGCACGGAGATACCATCCCACCTACTTAGCAGCCTCAGCAATCCGATGACGGGAAAGGATCGGCCGATGCAGATTACCAAGCACATTTACGCTACCCACATCGAGGAAGACCCAGGGAGTTTCGGGGCCATGCACCCCGGTGGCACCCATATCTACTTCGTGGGAGACCCCCAAGAAGAAATGGTCATGGTGGACTCAGGCGAGCCCTACCGTGCTTGGACCAACCAAATCATGGCGTATCACGCCGAGCTGGGAAAGCCGCGTATCTCCGCCATTTTGATTACCCACGGCCACGGCGACCACATCGGCGGCCTGGATCGGCTGCAAGAAACGTTCGGCTGTGTTGTGCGCTGCCACCCCAAGCTAGAGCCCGCGCTAACCCATCGCTTGGGCGCGGGCGCTGTGGTCAAGCTGAAGTCGCGTGAAATGGTGACCACCGGCGGCGGGGCAAAGCTGCGGGCATTCTTCACTCCCGGTCATGAAGAAGACCATATTTCCTACCATATGGCGGCGGACAAGGTCCTATTCAGTGGTGACACCATCTTGGGCAACTCGTCGTCCAGCGTGCGCAATCTGAAAGAGTACATGGTCTCTTTGAAAACGCTGGCCGGACTAAAGCCCGAAATCCTCTGCCCCGGACATGGGCAAATACTAAACAACGGCACTGCCCGAGTCGAGGCGTACATCCGCCACCGGACAGAGCGAGAGGAGCAAGTGCTGACAGCCCTGACCTCGGGAATAGATTCGGTGGACGAAATAGTGACCGCCATCTACCCCAAAAACCTACGCCGCAACCTGCGCAGCGCCGCCGCCCGTAACGTCCGCACCCACTTGGCCAAGTTGACCGAAGAGGGGCGCGTCAAAGAGTCCGAGGCCACCTATTCAATGGCGAAAGCCTAACTCGTATGCAGATGAATATGGGCAACGCTGGACCTGGCGCTGGGATTGGCTGTGGTGGCTTATTGGCTGTCTTTGGGCTAATCCTGGTTTCACCCGTGGGAGAGTGGCTAATCAAAAGCATTGGTTGGTTGCTAATTGTTATGGGCGTGCTCATCGCCGTGGGTGGCGTCTATTACTGGATGAAACGCCCTCGCCGCGACGACTATCTGTAAGAAACTATCGGGACAAACGAAAAAGGCCGACGCATCGTGCGTCGGCCTTTTGTGTTTCTGGGTTTAAAAAACCTAATCAGAGCGTTCCAGCAATTCGATGCGGACATCTCCCGGCGCACGAACAAATGCTATGCGCAGTCCCGGACGCAAATCCTTGGGCTCCATGGAAAACTCGGCTCCCTTGGATTTGAGGTCGGCGGCGGCGGCATTTAGGTCATCCACCCGAAGCCCAAAGTGGTCGAGGCCCACATAGGGGTCTACTGGCCCGGCAGGGGTGGTTTGTTCGGCTTGGGCGATGAAAATAATCAGCCCGTTGATGTCGATATCGACCCTCGACTGACCGTCAGACTGGACGCTCTCTTTAATCTTGGCCCCGAACATCTGGTTGAAGTACTTGGCCGTCTCCATTGGTTCGCGGCTGCGCAGGTGTATGTGGTCGTAACTAAAAGTAACCATGTCTACTCCAATATTTTATACCCGTAATTCATACCCATGGGGGCGTTGGGGGTTATCTAGCTATTCCGTAGGCCACCGCTTTAGCTGTCTCATCATCGTCGTCCCGCATCCGTTGAGCAAGGGCCATGGTCAACGCTCCCATGGCGGTGTCCGACCAGAACCAATTGTGGATATCCCGGTCTGCGCCATCGGGTCGTTGGGCCATGCGGGCCTCGTAATAAAAGGCTTTAAGGTCATCAACGCAGTAACGAATGAACTGGGGAACGTTAGTATGCTGCGGTCGCTCTTTCATGTCTGATTCTTCGCCACTGATGTAGCCTTCAAGGAACCGGACTATTCCCCGGAACCGCCGCTGGGGAATGGTACTCAGCCCCACTGCGGTGCGCCCATTATGGGCATTCACCCATTGCTCGTAATAGGCCCGAAGCGAAGTGAGTTCGTCGGCAGCATTTAAGCTTGCTGCTTCCGAGGAGCTTGTCATCTGAGACCCCTGCACAAGAATATCGGGCACCATGTCTTCGGGAAGTTGCTCTAGCACTGGTCCTTGTTCCCGGTCCAGCAAATCGAATGTCGCCTGCAAGACTCGGTGTTGGTATTCGGGGTTGTCGGGCTCGCCCAAGGCGTTGCCGAAGAAGAACGGCACAGCCAGCATGCGAGGAGGCTTGACCCGCTGGGCATGCTCCTCAATCAGGACAATACCCGTGGTCGTCAACCCCGACTCCTCAAAGACACGCGCAACCACGCTTACAGCGTGGGAGCAAGCGGGTCAAGTGGGGGTCAACAGCACCACCTCGACACCTTCGTCCTTGAGTCTTCGGGCAACTTCGGGGCCGGAATCTTCGACTATCCCGGTGACGTCCCTAAGAGCGCCCATGTACGAGTAATAGTTGTTGGACAGCGAGCCTATCTTTCCCTGGTCAACCAATTCTTTCAAACGGTCGATGGGGAAGGTAACGTTGAGGTCGCGGTAGATGCCGGTATGGTCAAATCCAATGCTGGTATGGCTTTGGATGATGTCGTTAACTGCGGTACTGCGTGGAATCACCCGGTACGAAGTATCACCGCCCTTTTGGGTAGCGATAAATGGCTTGTCGCCCCTAACGTGCAGACCAGCGGTGGTGACCAGAGCCACCTTGCTTTCGGACAACGGTTTAGCCATTGGAGTCCATGGGGTATCGTCATGTTCTACGCACGGCCACATCAGCATGCTCTTGCGTTGTATCTCGCTTAGAACCTCTAGTTTGGGCATGACATCTCCATAGTTGTTGAATGACTTTAGCCCGGCAAAATTAAGGTAAAAGTATGCTCTGGGTTGGATGATGTCAAGCTGACTGCCCCACGCCCGAAACTTGCTCACTGCGTTTTTGTTGGGCGACAGTTATAATGAGCGCCAGAAATCTAAAAGGGCCACCCAAATACGGGGAATACTAAATGGCTGCAACCATCGTAATAGCGGGAGTGCGCAGCGGGGTGGGCAAGACCACCATCGCCAGCGGTATCATGGGCGCTTTGACCCGCCGGGGCCTGAAGGTGCAGCCGTTCAAAGCCGGCCCCGACTACATCGACCCCTCCTACCATCAACTAGCCTGCGGCGTGCCCAGCCGAAACCTGGACACCTGGCTCTGCGAACACTCGACCGTGCTGGAACTGTTCCAAAGGGCCAGCGCCGGACGAGACGTTTCAGTGGTGGAAGGCGTTATGGGGGTTTTCGACGGCCATTCTAGCCTGACCGAAGAGGGTTCCACCGCCCAGTTGGCCAAACTACTCGGCGCTCCGGTGATTCTCATCGCCGATGCCGCCAAAGTCGCCCGCAGCGTGGCAGCCGAAATATTGGGCTACCAGCAGTTCGACCCCGACCTGAACGTGGCCGGAGTGATTCTCAACGGTGTTGGCAGCGACCGCCACCTAGAGTTCTGCAAACCACAGATAGAAGCCACCACCGGCATACCCGTGCTGGGCTATCTGCCTAGAAAAGACGAGTTCATCCAGCCGGAACGCCACCTGGGACTTATTCCGACGGTCGAGGGCACAGTGGCTCGCCAGTGGTACGACAGCATCATCAACCAGGTAGAGGCGACCATGGATGTGGACGCCATCCTAAAACTGGCCCAAACGGCCAAGACACCAAAGGCGACATCCTCCGTTTACCCGGAACAGTCGCTGCCAGCCAGGACCACCATCGCGGTGGCTCAGGACATGGCCTTCAACTTTTATTACCAGGACTCCCTCGACCTGCTCTCCGCTTGGGGAGCGGAACTGGTTCCGTTTAGTCCCTTGGAAGACGCCAATTTACCCAATGGAGCTAACGGGCTATACCTGGGTGGCGGATTCCCCGAGCTATTCGCATCCCAACTCGCAGAGAACGCGCCGATGCATCAGGCGATACGCAAAGCCGTGGCGGCAGGCGTGCCGGTCTACGCAGAATGCGGTGGCCTGATGTACTTGGGAAAGAGCCTGTCAGACCTGGAGGGCAAAACCCATTCCATGGTCGGCGTCATCCCGGCAGAATCGGCCATGTCGCAAAGCCGCCTGACCCTGGGCTACCGGGAGGTTGAGTCTTGTACCGACAGCCCGGTATTGCAAACAGGACAGCGAGTGCGGGGCCATGAGTTCCATTGGTCAACTTTGGCCAACCAGCCACTGCCAGAGGAATCGGTCTATAAAGTGGTGGACCAAGACAATCGGCTCGACGGGTTCCGAAAGGGCAACGTCTGGGCGTCCTACGTCCACATCCATCTGGGCAGCAAACCCGGGCTGGCAATCCGGTTTGTAGAAACCTGCACCGGAACTGCCACCCAGAAGGAAAGAATCTAAAAGGAAACAACTATTCTAAACAAATCCCGGCTAAACAAATCCCGGCTTCGCCGGTTTTCAGGATAAAACATGAGTACAGACAAAACAGCAGACCAGAACACTGAAGCAGAACCAGGACCTCAGTCAGTCACGGGGCCGCGCATCGACAAGGGCCTGGTGATCGTCAACACCGGCAAGGGCAAGGGCAAGACCACCGCTGCGATGGGCGTGGTCGTGCGGGCCTGGGGCCGGGACATGAGGGTAATCATGCTCCAGTTCATCAAGCATTCCACCGCCAACTTCGGCGAGCAACGCGCCGCCAAGAAAATGGGCATCGAGATGCGGGCCATGGGCGACGGCTTCACCTGGCGTTCCAAAGACCTCGACCAGTCCGCCGAACTCGCGCGGGCCCATTGGGAAGATTGTAAAACTGTCATCGCTTCGGGAGAATACGACCTGGTGGTGCTGGACGAGTTCACTTATCCCTTGCACTATGGATGGCTCGACACCGAAGAAGTAATCGAAACTCTCAAGGCCCGTCCTGAGATGCTCCACGTAATAATCACTGGCCGGAACGCACCGGAGGCCCTGGTCGAGTACGCCGACTTGGTCACCGATATGCAGGTGGTGAAGCATCCTTATCAACAGGGAATAAAAGCCCAGCCGGGCATCGAGTTTTAGCCCGAATTTTAATCTGAATTTTAGTCCGGGTTCTAGTCCAAATTCTAATCGCGATACCGTCCCGACCTTGGTTGGGGCCAAATGAGGCTCAATGGCTATCTCTGACCTAATCGACCGCACCATTAAAGACATCGTGCCCTTGGACGAGGACGCCATGGCCGCTGCCAGGGCTAGACAAGACCAACTGACCAAGCCCCTCGGCAGTCTGGGCCGTTTGGAAGCACTATCAATTCAACTGGCCGGAATTTTCGGCCAGGCCACGCCCAAGATAAACCGCAAGACAGTGATCTTGGCCGCCGGAGACCACGGTGTGGTAGCCGAGGGCGTCAGCGCCTATCCCCAAGACGTTACGCCAGCCATGGTGATGAACTTCCTGGGCGGCGGCGCGGCAATCAACGTGCTAGCCAAACACGCCGGGGCCGAAATTGTGGTCATTGATGCCGGAGTAGCTGCCGACCTGCCTTCCCATCCGTTATTGCGCTCGGCCAAGATTGGTCGGGGCACCGCCAACATCGCTGTCGGACCGGCGATGAGCCGCGAACAAGCGATTCAATGTTTGGAGACTGGTATCAATATCGCCCAAGAGCAAATTGCAGATGGTTCGGACATGCTGGCCTGCGGCGACATGGGCATCGGCAACACCACCCCATCCAGCGCCATTACCTCTGTTATAACTGGCGCAAGCGCCGACGTTACCACCGGACGTGGTACCGGCTTGGACGATGCCGCAATGGCCCATAAGGCTTCTGTGGTGCAACGGGCCATTGACGTTAACCGCCCCAATCCCCAAGACGGCCTGGACGTCCTGATGAAGGTCGGCGGATTCGAAATTGGAGTCTTGGCCGGGGTGTTTCTCGGAACCGCCGCCGGACACCGTCCGGTGGTCGTCGACGGGTTCATCTCTGGTGCAGCGGCGTTAATCGCCCACACCATCGCCCCCCAAGCCAAGCTCCGCTTTATCGCCTCCCACCAATCAGTGGAGCCGGGCCACCAAATCGCCCTCAGTTCCATGGGATTAAACCCGCTGCTGGACATGGGCATGCGGCTGGGCGAAGGCACCGGAGCCGCCTTGGCAATGCACATCATCGAAGCGTCCGCCAAATGCCTCTCGGACATGGCCACCTTTGCCGAAGCGGGTGTCTCTGAGAAGATTGAAGACGATAACGCAGAGGCTGCGTCCTGATTTCCTTCTGGCTCAATCCCTTGCGGCTGGCGGTGACCTTCCTAACTATTGTTCCTATTTCGCGCAATCTGGATAGCGGCCCAAGAGACATCAGTAACTCCCGGGCTTTCTACCCCCTAGTCGGCCTAGCGATTGGACTGCTTTTAGTGGGCGTGGAAGAAGGTTCCAGCCGGATTTTCTCCGAGCCGCTTACCGCCGCATTTCTAGTGGCGACCATGGTGATTGTCACCAGGGCACTCCACCTGGACGGACTCATGGACGTCTGCGACGGCGTGTTCGGCGGATACACCCCAGAACGACGTTTAGAGATTATGCGCGACTCCCGGGTCGGCGCCTTCGGAGTCGTCGGCGGCGTCACCGTACTTTTGTTGAAATACGGGGCATTGGTCGCCCTACTTGGGATTTCCGAACCGGGCAAAGAGTGGGCATTGTTGCTCTTCCCCGCCCTTTCCCGTTGGACGATGGTGGTCTTGTTGGGGGCGTTCCCCTACGTACGAACCCTGGGACTAGGGTCGCCGTTTCACCAAGGCGGAATTAGGATTGCCACAATATTCGCCGGTCTATCAGCCCTGGCAGCGTCATTCTTACTTGGGGGCTTTGCCGGACTGGGGCTATTCTTCGGCGTCGTGCCGCTGGCCTGGTTTATGGGCTGGGCCATGGCCAAGGCGTTGGGCGGGCTGAGTGGCGACACCTACGGAGCAACCAACGAGGTGATTGAAACGACCGTAATCATCGTCGCGACAGCCTTGGCTGCTCAAAATTGGCTCGAGCCGCTGCCCGACCTGCTGGACCGGTTCTAATGTTTCCCGGTGCCGACGACCTGGCTGTCCTGGCGCTAGCGGTGGCTTTGGACTTGACCCTGGGCGAGCCGCCAATGTGGGCCCACCCAACGGTCTGGATGGGACGGCTCACTGGGTTCTTAGAATCCAGAGCGCCCAAGCAGGGCACTGCGGGTTTGGCGGCAGGTCTGGTCATCGCCTTATCGTTGGCCTGCCTTTGGGGAGTGGCAGCCTACTTTGTCGCCTGGGGATTAAAAGAAATCCACACCGTGGCCTTCATTGTAGTGGGGGCGGCGCTGCTGAAATCCACTTTCTCGGTGCGTCTGCTACACCGGGAGGCGGCGTTAATACGGGGCCACCTGGACCGCAATGACATGGAGCAGGTACGGGCCCGAATGCCATCGCTGGTCAGCCGCGACCCATCTAATCTGACCGCAGAACAAGCCACCGCGGCCACCGTGGAATCGGTCTCCGAAAACATCAACGACAGCTTCCTGGCCCCCTGGCTGGCCTTTGCGCTTTTCGGGTTGTCTGGAGCCTTCGTTTTCCGGGCCATCAACACGCTGGACAGTATGATAGGCTACCGTGGAGTCTACGAGCACCTGGGCAAGACTTCCGCCCGACTCGATGACCTGATAAACCTGATTCCAGCACGGCTGGGCGGGTTCTTGTTGGTAGCCGCCAGCGCCTTTCTTCCGGGCCAAAATATGGCGCGAGCCTGGCGCATCATGTGGCGTCACAATGGCCGCACCCAAAGTCCCAACGCTGGCTGGACCATGAGCGGCATGGCTGGGGCGCTTGGGGTACAACTACAGAAAGTGGACCCGGATGTTGGCTACCAATTAGGCGAACCAGACCGACCGCTGGAGCCTCAGGACATCACCAGAACGATTCAGTCCATGTACCTGGTGGGCGCATTCGGTCTGGCGATTGCCTTTGCAATAATTTACGTCCGTCACAGTATATTCTAAGAGCGTCCCTCTATTCATGCCAACCGAACCACAGCCAAACCAACCACATGAAAACCCGGCGAACAGCCGACCGGTGCACGGAAGTATTCAGCCCAGCGAGTTGCGCGCACTGGGTCTGAAACCGGAAGACCTGTTGGACTTCAGCGCCAGCATCAGCCCGATTGGCCCCCCGGAAGGCGTCTGGGATGCCATCCGGAGTGTGAATCTGGGCACTTACCCCGATCCAGAGTGCCTTGAACTCCGTGAGGCCATCTCCCATCACGTCTCAACACCGTCCCAACAAATTCCCATCGAGCAGGTTTTCGTTGGCAACGGCTCCACCGAGATATTCCATCTGCTGGCGCGAACCTACCTGTCCCACAGCCGCACCGCGTTATTGATGACCCCGACCTATGGCGAATACGCTGGGGCCTGCAATCTGGCCGGGGCTAAAGTCTTGAACTTTGAAGCCGACCTAAAAGGCGATTTTCGGTGGGACATCGCCGCCGCCTCGAGTCTAATCAGCGCCGAGAAGCCGGACATCTCAATTGTCTGCAACCCCAACAACCCAACAGGCGTCTACTTGGGCCGCCAAGAAGTCGAGACCCTGGCCAAGGCGGCCAGCGACGCAGGCAGCCTGTTGGTGGTGGACGAAGCTTATCTGTCTTTTGTGGAACAGCCTTGGGGCTCCCTGGAGTTGCTGGAACAGTCCAATGTGATGTTGGTGCGCTCCATGACCAAGGACTACGCCCAGACCGCCCTCCGACTTGGCTACGCCCTGGCTTCGGAAGACGTAGTCTCTCGGATCAGAGCCTACCAACCCGATTGGAGCGTCAATAGCCTGGCCCAGAAGGCGGGCATTTCGGCTTTGGAGGATTTGGGGTATCTGCCCAAAGCCAGAAACGCCGTGTTCGCCGCCAAGAAATACTTAATCGAAGAACTGGCCGCACTTGGACTGGAAGTGCCACACTCGGAAGCCAACTTCATATTGATTAAAGTTGGCGACTCACCCAAATGGCGGTCCCTACTGTTGGCCAAAGGCATGGTGGTCAGGGACTGCACTTCTTTCGGTCTGCCAGAATATATCCGGGTCGGAATTCGCGCCATGGACGACTGCCAGCGTTTGGTGGCCGCCCTGACTGAAGTCGCCTCCGCCGCCCTTGCTGATTAATAGCAGGGGAATTAGAATCAATTCGACATCATCACCAGGAACTAAGGGCGTCAGCCGCCCTCCCAAACCGTGATAGGAGTCCCATTCCATGACTACTACCGACAATTCGGCAACCAAGCAGACCACCACCGGACAGGCCGTTGGCGGCAGCCGGTTCAACGAAAATTTCGGAGCGCCATCCGACCGAGCGGTACTGAAAATCAAGACCCATCTGACCCCTTACGTTCAGGAGTTTGTGCGGGCCGCCCCATTTGCAGTCATGGCCACCACCGACGGTCAGGGCCGTTGTGATGCCTCGCCCAAGGGAGGCAAACCCGGCTTCGTAAAAGTTATCGACGAGAAGCATTTGCTGTTCCCTGACGTGGCTGGCAACCGGCTCTTCCAGTCCTACCAGAACATTGACGAAAACCCATACATCGGCCTAATTTTCTTCATCCCCGGAATCAAAGACACCGTCCGGGTTAACGGCAAGGTCAGCATCGTCGGCAAAGATGAACTGGAACGCCAGAATATCGAGCTTTCACTCTACGAGACCGACGACAATTCCAAGCACTTGCAAGGAATGTTGATTGAGGTTGAAGAAGCCTACGGCCACTGCCCTCGGTCACTCAACTTCTCGCACTTTTGGGACGCCGACGAAATAGCCAAGAACCAGGAGACATCTCCCATCCCAGAGCGCACAGACGAAAATTACTACCGCCACCAAGAGGGAAGTTAGCCGTCAGCTGAGGGCTGACAGCTTTCAGCTACGAGAGCCTAAAGAGGCCCCGGACAATTGTCTAGGGCCTCTTTTTATGTCCGAAAATCCGGGTCCATCTGAAAAATTAAAACCCCAGGCTGGCAAATTTTTCAGGACCGACCTTCCGGTTTACAACGGCGGTAGCCCACCGTAATATGGGTAGAAGGATCCAACCGGAACCACTTAAGGATTTCTACAAATGGTAACCATTTCATTTGAAAAACATACACTGTCCAACGGCCTGGACGTGATACTCCACGAAGACCACAGCATCCCCATAGTCGCGGTAAATGTCTGGTACCACGTGGGCTCCAAAGACGAAGAACTAGGCCGAACCGGGTTCGCTCACCTATTCGAACACGTCATGTTCGAGGGCTCCAAGCACCACAATGCTAGCCATTTCGAACCGCTCCAAAGGGCCGGCGCCAACCTGAACGGCTCCACGACCTCTGACCGCACCAATTACTGGGAAGACGTGCCGACCAACTACCTGGAACTGGCCCTGTGGCTCGAAGCCGACCGCATGGGATTCTTGCTGGACGCCCTGGACCAAAAGAACTTTGACGTTCAACGGGACGTGGTTAAAAATGAGCGCCGCCAGTCTTACGAGAACCGGCCCTACGGCATGGCCCATGGCCACCTGCAAGAAGCCCTATTCCCACTGCCCCACCCCTATAACTGGATGACCATCGGTTCCCAAGAAGACTTGGACGCCGCCAATCTGGACGACATCAAAGACTTCTTCAAGCGGTTCTATTCCCCGGTCAACGCCAGCTTGGCCATCGCCGGGGACATCAACCTGGGACAAACGCTGGAGATGGTCAACCGCTACTTCGGCGACCTGCCACCCGGCGAGTCGGTGCTCCGCAAGGGACGCCATGACTCCGGCCTAAAAGGGCGTATCGAACTTGAGATGCGGGACAAAGTAACTCTGCCCAGGACCTATATCGCCTGGCCGACGCCTCCCGAGAGCCACCCCGACGATGCCGCGTTAGAGATTTACCAAGCCATTATGTCCGATGGGCTGACCTCCCGATTGCACAAGTCTTTGGTCTATGAAAAACAGATTGCCCAGGGCGCGGGCATGCGCTACAGTTCGTCGGAAATTGCCGGACAATGTGTCCTCCATGTCACCGCCGCCGAAGGCCATGAACTGGCCGAAGTGGAAGCTGCCGCCGATGCGGAAATGGCCCGGTTCTTAAAAGAACCGCCCACCGACGAAGAAATGACTAGGGTCAAGAACCGCATCGAAGCCAGCCATTTTCGCCAGTTGGCGCGCATCGGCGGGTTTGGCGGTCGCGCCGATCAACTAAACCATTTCAGCGTCTTTAATTCCAACCCCGACCTGATTAACACCAGCCTGGACAAGTACTTGGCGGTAACCCGCGAAGATGTAATGCGAGTGGCCGAGACAGTCATGGGTGACAACCAAGTCCGGTTGCGAGTGCTGCCTGAGCCCGCTCTATCGCCAGCCACCACCACTGTCGACCGTACAATAATGCCGCCACCATCGAGTGAGCCGTCATTCACCCCACCCACTCCTACTGCAACCAAGCTGTCCAACGGCATGGGCGTCACAGTCGTCGAGCAGCGCGGTCTTCCCGTAGTCGCCTTTGGCCTGCTAATGGACGCCGGGGCCTCCCTTGACCCGGAACACCTGCCCGGACTTGCCGGGTTCACGGCCCAGATGTTGCCCGAGGGCACCAACTCCAAGACCAGCCAAGAGATTGCCCAAGCCTTCGAGTTTATCGGCTCTCGGATATCGACCGACGGCCGCCGCGAATACACTCTAATATCGGCAGAGACCCTGACCAAGCACTGGCCCACGGCCTTGGAACTGACCGCCGATTTGGTGCTGAACCCCAGCTTCCCAGACCACGAAATAGAACGGGTCCGCCGAGAACACCTGACCGACCTGCGCCGGGGCAAGGACGAGCCCAACGCCGTCGCCGAACAACTGATGGCTAGCCTGGTCTTCAACCAAACCTCGGGCTACGGACATCCACTGTCAGGCACTGAAAAATCCATCGGCGCGTTGACCCGCAACGACTTGGTTACTCAATTCACCCGCGACTACAGGCCAGCGTCCGCCAACCTAATTGTGGTGGGCGACGTCAGCATTGATGAGGCGGTACAAAAAGCGGAGGCAGTGTTTGGCGGCTGGAAGGGCGACGGCCCGTCGGCCAATGGTCGGACACCAGTGCAGCCTTCCAACGGAGTTGCCACCGTCTATCTGGTGGACCGGCCCGGAGCGCCCCAATCGGTGATTCGCGCCCTCCAGACCACCATCCCTCGAAGTCACCCTGACTACTTGGGATTGACCCTGATGAACTACTCTTTCGGGGGCCAATTCTCCGCTCGGTTGAACCAAAACCTGCGGCAAGAAAAGGGCTACAGCTACGGCTACCAGTCCAACATTCAGTGGTACCGTGGTCCGTCACTGATGTTAGCTGGCGGCTCGGTGCAAACCGAGGTCACCAAAGAATCGGTGTTTGAGACCTTGAAGGAATTCAACGAGGTCCGGGGTTCCCGGCCAATCAGCCAAGAAGAATTGGACACCGCCAAAGCCGGTATCTTGCGGAGTTTCCCGGCCAATTTTGAGCGCCCAGGCGCCGTCTTGGGGCAAGTGCTCCAGATGGTCCAGTTCAACCTATCCAACGACTATTTCCAAACCGTACGGGCCAACCTGGAGGCCGTCACGCTCGAAGACATTCACCGCATTACCCAGGAATTGGTCCGCCCCGACCAATTAAAAATCCTGGTGGTGGGCGACCGCCAAACCATCGAATCCGGACTCCGGGAATTGGATGTCCCCACCGTCCTCCTCGACGTGGACGGCGTAGAAATCACTTAACCGGTCATCTCTCTCAAGCAAAACAAAAGGGCCCGCCGTTCTGGCGGGCCCTTATGTATTTCCTCTACGGATACCTTGGCAATATCTTGGCGATTACTGCCGAGGCCGCTCTCCCAATTCCAGGGTCACCGTAATTCGAGTTCCTCCTCCGTTGGCCGACCGGAAAACCTCGACCTCAACTTTCTGCCCGGCGGTGAACTCCTGCTTCAGCAGTCTAACTAAGTCCGATACCGTGGCAACGTCGTGGCCGTCAACATTCACGACAATATCTCCTGGCTGAATGCCAGCACGGTCGGACGGACCGTCAGCCACTATGGTCTGAATGATTACGCCCTCGCGGATGGGCAGGCCCACCTCGGCTGCTACTTCAGGTGCTAAGTCAGCCATCCAGGCTCCCATCCAGGCCCAACGGACATGTCCCAATTCAATTAACTGCTCTGCTACTTGTAACGCCGTCTCCGTGTTGATGGCAAAGCCGATACCTTCCACAGCAGTGCCGCCACCCTGGCTGGTGCCCCGCAAAACGGCGGTATTGATTCCCACGAGGTTACCCCCTAGATCAATCAACGGGCCGCCGCTATTGCCGGGGTTAATCGATGTGTCGGTCTGAATCAAGTCGTAAAGGGTGACACCTGCCGACGCTTCAATCGAACGGCCCAGCGCCGAGACGACACCCACGGTGACAGTGGGGCCGCCAGGTAGAGCCAACGCGTTTCCGATTGCTATCACCCACTCGCCAGCTCGCAGGTCATCACGCACTTTCAATGGAATAAACGGGTAGGCGCCCGCCGGTAGCTGAAGCACTGCCAAGTCCGACAGCCGGTCAGCGCCTACAACCTCGGCCACAACCTGGGTGCCGTCGTCCTGGGTGACAGTAATCGCTACACCACCTTCAATGACATGGTTGTTGGTCAACACCAGGCCCGACGAGTCGAAGATTACGCCGGTGCCGCTACCGAAGCTGGACCGCGTCCGACCAAAGAAATCCTGGCTAACGACCTCGGCCACAATCGAGACCACTGCCGGGCGGACTCGTTCCACCGTGTCGGCAATGTTGGGCAGTTGCAGCATGTTGCTGGTGTCAGCAATGGTTGTCGGAACCGGCTGTGCGGTTGCAGTGGGAGATGGGGTTGCGCCCGAACAAGCGACAGCAATCAAGACCAACATCACAACAGCAACAGAAGTCTTTGCAAATACCTTGGGGCGGCTCAATTGGAACATCGTACGCAAATACCTCAACATTACTGGAAGTTTGTGGCCGCCTCGCGCTGAATGCGGAACAACGGCTCCATACCCCTGGCCGCCAATGACAGCACGTCTTCAACTTGCGTGCGAGGAAATGGCTGTGCCTCGGTCGCACCCTGTATCTCTACCAGGCCGCCTTGAGCGGTCAGTACAACGTTGAAATCAACGTCGGCTACAAAGTCCTCTTCATAACAGAGGTCGAGCAAGAGTTGTCCCTTCAAAATACCCACGCTGATGGCCGCCACGGGAGAAAGCAACGGCAGTTTTTTCAATACTTTGTTCTTCACCAGCATCTGCAATGCTTGATGCAATGCGACATAAGCGCCGGTGATGGCCGCGGTGCGAGTGCCGCCGTCGGCCTGTATCACATCGCAGTCAATTTGGACGGTGCGCTCACCAAGGGCTTCAAGGTCGGTGACGGCCCGCAGCGACCGGCCAATGAGCCGCTGAATCTCTTGCGAGCGTCCGCTGGGCTTTCCAGACTCGCGTTCCCGAGTGTTCCGTGTGTTGGTGGCCCTGGGCAACATGGAGTATTCGGCGGTGACCCAGCCCTTACCCTGGCCGCGCAGAAATCCCGGAACCTTTTCCTCCAGGGAGGCGGCGCATAGCACCTTGGTGGTGCCCATTTCGATCAAAGCCGACCCTTCGGCGTATTTCTGATAACCGGGTGTGATGGTGATGGGGCGGAGTTGGTCCCAATCACGTCCGTCGGGTCTCGAATATTCAGTCAATTGTTGTTGGAGCCTCAATATGAATTGTTGAATCGGATGAGCCCAAAACTCTCTAAACGAGTCTGGACGTCAAAATCCAGTATACATTAAGGCCTAGCTAAATTAGCTCCGAACCAACGGTTATCGCTCGGTATTTACCCACAACTTTGTGCCATCGGTAACAAATTCCACATCGCCGTCACGGTCGGTCCGGTATAGGTTTTCGTCGCCGGATTGTTCGATGAGACGGTCCATCACCCCTGGATTAGGATGGCCATAGGAGTTCCTCTCACCCACTGACACTAGCACCGCCGCCGGGTCGACCTGCCTGATAAACCCGGAGGTGGATGACGTTTTGCTGCCGTGGTGGGCAGCCTTCAGCACCGTGCTCTGAATCCCAATGCCGCCCGATGCCAAAATTGCCTCGGTCTCGGCTTCGATGTCGGCCGTCAACAAGAAACTTATGGAGCCATAGGTCAGCCGTAGCACCACAGCTTCGTTATTGCCAGACCCGTTGCTTGATGAACCAGAGCGAGGATTAAGTACCTCGGCAGCGACTCCCGACCCCAAATCCAGCCGATATCCCTGGTAAACAGAAACAACATTCGCATCATTACGTTCCACCGCAGCCTGCCACTGGGCGGACATCGCCGAACTAGTCGAATCAACCCCAGACAGGACTGCGCCCACCTGGTAACGGTCCAACACCTGAAGCAAACCCCGGCTGTGGTCGGCGTCCAGGTGGGTCATCACCACCAAGTCCAAGCTGCGGTCACGGGCGGGCATAGCGCCAATTAAGGCTTGGGTGGCGTTGTCCAAATCGGGGCCGCCGTCCACCAATACCTGCCGACCCTCGGGCGTCACAATCAATGCACTGTCGCCCTGACCCACATCAAAGAAATAGACGTGCAGATTGCCGTCGCCGCTCGACCCAACTTGCCACCAAAGCGCAACCGCCGCTGCGGTCATCAAGACCGCCCCGAAAGCAACTGGAATAGTCCTGGTTGGTAGCTGATTATGAACGGTCTGGCTCTGTGCCTTATTCCTAATTTGAGACCAAATTCTGTTGATACGGCCCCGCGTCAGCAGAAGCAAGAGCGCGCCCAAAACTGGATACCAGACCCACAGCAACCAAGTAGCAACCCAATTGGCCTGGACGGTCCATCCTGGGGCTGCTTCAACCAGATATATCAGGTAGCTTAAAGGCGCCCAGACCAACCAGCCAAATAATTGGCCCAAAGGAACGCTAAACAAACCCACCACCGCTGCTAACAGAGTCCCCGCCATGATGAACGGCATGGCCGGGAGAGCTAAGACGGTAACGAAAATGCCGAGGAGCGCCACCTCATGAAAGTTGACAGCGACCAATGGCCAAGTCGCCAACGTCGCCGCCAAGGAGACAGTTAGGCCCAAGGCCACCGCCCGCGATACATGGAAAGCCCAAGGCTGCCACCAGGCCTGGCCTTGGTTCACGACTCCCATTGACCATTGCGGCATGACCACTTGGGCCAGGGCAATTCCACCCACGGCAGCAAAGCTGAGTTGGAACGACACACGCTGCACAATCTCGGGCGAAACTGCGGTCATTATCCCCGCACTGAGGGCCAACGCCGGAAGGATGCTACCAGGCCGCCCAACTCCTACCGCCACTAGGTACACGCTACCCATTACCGCTGCTCGCACCACGGACGGAGGCAGTCCCGATACCAGCGCGTAGACCCAGACCATAACCAAGGGGACGGCCAGGAAATAGAGCCCCCGCCTGCCGAACAACCAAGATGCGCCCGCCAAGAACATCACCACCACAACGCCAACATGCAGCCCGGAAATGGCCAGCAGATGGGATGTGCCAGTGCCTCTAAAGTCCTGGACGATTTCTGGCGGAAGATTGCCCCGTTTGCCCAGGAGTAGAGCCTGTCCCAAGGCCGACTGAGGGTAAGGCAAGGTGTCCTCGATACTCTCGGACAACTGGCCCCGCAGCCAATAAGGCCACTCACGCCAGCCGCCCGCTTCCCCAGTAACGGCAGCCGATTCAGCCAGCACTATCCCGGTTATTCGCTGGCTGGCCAGGTAACTTGGATAGTCGAACCTACCAATCGGTTCTGGCCTCCGCAGTGTGCCGGTAATGGCAACTACGTCACCATAGTCAAAGTAGGGCGGGGACCGGCGGGACACCAGGTCATTGGGCGGGTCGGCGTACACCAGCACCCTGTTCTTCACTGGAACCATTCCAGACCCAAGGTCCGCTGCCGTCAGCTCCAACGTAAATTCGACACGCTGACCGGAAAACTCCGGGTCATCGGTGATTCGGCCTTCCAAAGCTATTAATGCCTCGCCCTGCGCCGTTAGTGGCAGCGGTTCAGACACAGCGTCGGCCCGCAATACTCCCAACAGCAACACTATGGCGAGCAAGGCAGGAAACAAGGCAGGAAACACGGAAATGCGGCGCGTGTACAGCGCTAAGCCCAGGGAAAAAGAACCGCCCAAGAGTAGCAACAACGGAGCCAGCGGCGTCTGAGTCTCCAGCCCAATTAGGACCCCACCCAACCACGCCGCCGCCAGGAAGGCCAGCTTCACGAGAAACGGGGAACCGTTGCGAATGCCATCCGGCCTGCCATCACCGGACTCCAGAGACGGTCACCAAGTCCCGCATGTTCTGATAGGTCACCGGCCCAATCTTTGGGACTTCCTGGATCTCTGCAATGGACTGGAATGGACGGACATTTTCCCGGTAGGAGACGATGGCATTGGCCAACGATGGGCCAATGCCAGGAAGGGTGTCCAAAAGCTCAACGGACGCCAGATTAAGGTCGATTAGGCCGCCGTTTTGAACTTGGGTTTGGGTTTGGAGCAAACTCGAAGTTGCCGGGGGCTCTTCCCCTAGTTTGGGTACGTAATACTCGGACTCGTCCCTAAGCCGAAGCGCCAGGTTAACGCCATCCAGGTTAGCGTCACCGGTCGCGCCACCGGCGGCGGTCAGGGCGTCGGCAATGCGGCTGTCGGGTTCGAGGGTATATACGCCGGGACTTACTACTGCCCCGCTCACAAAAACTCTTACTTGAGTAAGGGCCTCTTGCTGGCTGTTAGAATCCGGGGCAATAATGCGAACTGGTGCGTTGTCGTTCTGCTGGACGAGCAAGACCACCGCAGCCAGCACCGCGGCCACCGTGGCGGCCATCAATACCATGAAGGCCACATTCCTGGCGGTTAGCTCCGGCATGCCTTGCCTCCCAGCCCAGTCTCAGGTTGTGCTAGTTGTAGCTGTCAGATTATAATTCAGCGCACGTTCTGCGCACAATTCAGCGCAATAAAATTAAAGGGGCCAAACCGTGGGCACAAAAAAAGCATCCGTCGCTGGCAATCAAAACCTATACGCCTTTTTTCAGGGCGCTGTGGTGCCGATGGGTGAAGCCAAAGTGAGCGTGACAACCCACGCTCTGCATTACGGTACGGCGGTTTTTGAAGGAATTCGCGGCAACTGGAACGAAGAACAGGGCAAGATGTTCATCTTCCGAATGCGCGAACACTACGAACGCTTGATTCGCGGTTGCAAGATTCTGATGCTAGACATCCCTTACGACGCGGACAAACTCTGCGAAATCACCGTCGATCTCATTGAACGCAACGGTCATCAGTCCGACATCTACATCCGTCCTCTGGCCTACAAAAGCGCCGAGGTAGTAGCCAATCTAAAGCTGCAAGAACTGGCCAGCGATTTCACGCTGATTACAGTGCCCTTTGGAAACTACTTGGGCACGGACATTCTCCGTTGCTGCACCTCATCTTGGCGTCGCGTTGATGACAACATGATTCCGACCCAGATTAAGAGCGCCGGCATCTACGTCAACAGCATGCTGGCCAAGACCGAAGCCACCCTGGCCGGGTTCGACGAAGCCATCATCTTAAACCAAGACGGCCACGTCTCGGAGGGTTCCGGCGAGAACGTGTTCATGGTAGCGGGCGGCAAGCTCCACACGCCCAGTCTGGAAGACAACGCCCTACCGGGCATCACCCGGGAGACCGTCCTCCAGTTGGCCCAAGCCGAATTGGGCATCGACGTGGTTGAACGCAGCATCGACCGCAGCGAGCTCTATCTATGTGATGAGGTATTTCTCAGTGGCACGGCGGCCCACCTAACGCCCGTTGTCGAACTGGACTGCCGACCCATAGGCGATGGCAAAGCAGGACCAATTACAACTGCGCTTCAAAAACTGTACTTCGACATCGTTGTAGGCCGTAACCCCAAATATCTACATTGGTGCACCGCGGTATCCCCAAAGATGGTGCCAGCCTAGAAACCTGCAGTGTCGTATAAAAAACGAATCTCACGGGCGTCCAATTAACTGGACGCCCGTGTTGCTTTACCGACTCTTCTTAATGGGAGAATTCTAATTTGACCTGGATTGGCCTTGGGTTACTCTCCTACGCCATCGGCGGCATCCCCACTGCCTACCTGTTCACCCGCTTTATCCTGGGCAAAGATATCCGCCAGATGGGCGATTTCAACAGCGGTGCGGCCAACGTCTTTAGGAATGTCGGAACCAAAGCAGGCATTGCTGTAGGGGCGATAGACATCATCAAGGGCGCAGTCGTCATTGTGTTGGCCAAGCTGCTGGTTGACGACGTTGGAATGGAGATGATGGCCGGAGGAGCCGCCCTGGCCGGGCACAACTTCCCAGTCCACCTCAAATTCAGGGGCGGACGCGGCGCAGCCACCGCTGTGGGAGTTCTAATTGCCTCGCTGCCGATTATTGGACTTCCCATTGGCGCAATTTGTCTGGTCTTGCTCTACTTCACAAAAAAAGCGATTTACCCGTTGGCCGTATTCCTGATTGCCATTCCAGTCCTGGCCTGGCCCGTCGAGCATTCCATCGCCTTGGCCATCTACGCCGTTGCCGTGCCAATATCCATCGGACTGAGTCACTTCTACTCCACCCGGATATTGAATCCAGATTCCATCAAAGAAACCGGGAAACCGGCAACTCTCCACTTCCCCAAGAATAAGACCAAATATTAGACTCCACGGATAGTTGCACGGGCCTAACCGTCACCCAATAATACGGATGTTGATTGTTATGTAAGTCCGGTCTGGGCCTGATGGCGACGCCGGACTATGAAACGGAGGACTCATGGGTTGGTCCCTGCATCACCCCCACGGACTCATCTATCATGCGCCCCAATACTGCTACCGGGGCTACACCCTATTCGCCAACCTGCGCGGCCACGAGGCCAATCTCATCGACATGGAAGGCCGTATCTGCCACCGCTGGTACTGGTCTGAAGGCATCAACTACGCCAACCTGCTACCCAACGGCAATTTGCTGTTCTACACCGAAGCCCCTAGCGAACCGGGACCCATGACCGGCATCGGCGGCCATTCGGCGGGACTAGTCGAGCTAGATTGGGACGGTAACTTGGTTTGGGAACTTCAGAACCCCTGGCTACACCACGATTTCCAGCGCCTCCCCAACGGCAATACCCTGGCCTTGATGTGGGAAGAAATGTCATCGGACACCACATTCCGGGTTAAGGGCGGGTTCGCCACCGCCGAAGATCCCGTACAAATGCTGGGCGACGTGGTACGTGAATTCTCACCCAAGGGGAAGTGGTCCACGAATGGAAATCCTGGGAGCACCTGAACTTTGACGTGGACTTGATTTGCCCTCTGGAGGGTCGCCGCGAATGGACCCACGGCAACAGCATCAACGTGACGCCCGAAGGCAACTATTTGGTCAGTTTCAGACAGACTAGTACCGTGGGAATCGTCGACCGGGAAAGCGGACGTTTCCTCTGGAAATGGGGGCCTGGCGAGGTTTCCCACCAACACAACCCCAGCTTTCTGGAGAACGGTCGCGTCTTGATGTTCGACAACGGCTCCCACCGCCGTGCGCCCAGCACCAACTACTCCCGAATCGTGGAGATCAACCCCGCCAACAATCAAATAGACTGGGACTACCGGGGGGAGCCGCCCATCTCTTTCTACAGCTACCAAATCAGCGGGGCCGAACGACAGCCCAATGGCAACACTCTGATTTGCGAAGGGGCCGCGGGTCGGTTCATCGAGGTGACTCAGGGCCACCAGATAGTGTGGGAGTACATTAACCCGCAATTCGCCAATAGCGGCCGACTTGTCGGCGGGAGCGCATCGGACCAGGCCAACTCGGTATTTCGAGCCCACCGGTTCGCTGCGGACAACCCGGCATTACAGGGACGCGACTTGGACCCAGCCCGCTACGCCAATCTAAATCGAATTCTGGGCGCTAGCTAAGCTTCAGGCAACGCGGTCAGCACCAAGTGGCCGGCCTCATCTTCCAAGCGGCCCGCAGTTAGCAACTGGCCCACAACCCCATCGAAACGGGTCTTCATCGCTTCGGTGGTGCGGCTATAACCCAACAACTTTGACGCCGCCGCTGGCGCTTGGTCTTTGGCAATTCCGTAGGACTGGCCGACCACCACACAGACGGCTTCGGCCAGCTCTTCGTTCGAGACCATTTCCAGCTTGCGGGAAGCCGCCGGAAGGCCAGAACGGTCCCGTACCGGTGCGGTCTCCATATCCGCCTGCCAGAGGAAATCGCCACGCCGGGATACCCGCCCCGACTCAACTAGTTGGCCAACAGCTTCGTCCAGTACGGCCTGCACCCGTTTGCCGGGCCGCGTTACTCCGGCTTCTTCCAGTATGCGGCGGGTGACCTCCGTGACATGGACCGGGCTCTCTTTCTCCACCACCTCGGCAGCCCAGATGGCCAGTGACAGAATCGGAGTGGTGGCCAAATCTGCACTCACCAGTTGACCCGCTAGCTGGGCGGACTGGTATTTGGTAACCTGCGCAACCACCGCCGGGACAGGCTCGGCGTCGCGGACAATAGTCTCGATGGGTTCTGGTTTCGGTTCTAGAATAACAGTCGGCACCGGGGCATCCGGCAATTTGATAGCCGCCAAGACCCGCTCCAGTTCTCGCTGCGGGTTGTTAGCCCAATCTGGACTCCAAGCCCGGTGTAGCCGCCAGCCCAGGCCTTCCAACACCTGGGGACGCAGTCGATCGCGGTCACGGGCCGACCTGGCGCTGTCATAGGATGGTCCGTCACATTCGATGCCCAGGAGATAGCGTCCCGGCTGCTCCGGGTCCGACACTGCCAGGTCGATGGTGTCGGTTCCCCAACCAGGAGACTCCGCAACCAGGTATCCCTTGCCGGCAATTGCCCCGGCCAACGACTTCTGGAACCGGGTAACAAGTCCAGCTTCCTCACCGATTACCGTGTCCAAAACACCCGTGCGAGCGAAGGCCAAGAATGTTCGCAGTGACCGTACGCCTTGGGACTGGGTGCGCTCCGGGTCAATGTCGCCCTCGGTCATGTTGGTAAACACTTCACACCGTAGCCTGGCCCTGGTAATCAGGACGTTGAGACGCCGTTCTCCACCGTCCCGGTTTAGCGGCCCGAAGTTCAGGTCGACCCGTCCATCTTCAGCCCTACCGTAGCCGATGCTGACCAGCATCACGTCCCGTTCGTCGCCCTGCACCGTTTCAAGGTTTTTTACGAAGAACGGTTCGTCGGGATGGGCCGCGAAGAAGCTTTCTCCAAAGGAATTCTCTGCTGAATTATCCCGGCGCAATTCATCCAGCCGGTCCTGGATTGCTCTCGTCTGCGCCATGCTGAAGGCCGCTACGCCCAGGGACAACTCGGGTCTGGTTCTAGCATGCTCCAAGACCGCGCGGGCCACGGCGTCGGCTTCCCGAGGATTGGTTCCAGTGGTGCCCCGCCCATACACTGTGTCGGGCAGATGACGATAGACCAGTCCGGTCCGTTCACGAGCGGCGTCGGGACTGGGAAACAGCACCAACTCATCGCCATAGAACTCGTGGTTGGACACGGCGATTAGCGACTCGTGGCGGCTGCGGTAGTGCCAACGCAGCATTCGGCTGGGCGCGTTCTGGGCGGCGAAAAGGCCGAGTATGCTTTCTATATCGCTGGTCGCCTCGTCTTCGCTGTATTCATCCACCTGCCCCACTGTTTCGAAGAACGGCGTCGGCGGAAGCTGCTGACTGTCGCCCACCACCACAACTTGGCCGCCCCGCATCACTGCGCCCAAAGCGTCCACCGGCTTCACCTGGCTGGCCTCGTCGAACACCACCAAGTCGAACTTAATGCCACCGGCGCTGAGGTAGGCGGCAATGGACAAGGGACTCATCATGAATACGGGTTTGATTGCCTGTATGGGGTTTCCCGCCCGTTCCAGGAGTTGGCGAATGGGCAGGTGACGGCGGCGTATCTCAAACTGACGGCGCAGCACGGCCAACTGGCCCCCGCCTTGTTGCCGGGGCATGCGTTCCCAGTGGGCCTGGGCCAGCCGAGCGCGGTTGTGGACAAGGACTCGCCGGTCCAATTGTTGAAAACTTTCTCTTACCTGCTGGTGGGCGGCCCCGTCAAAGGAACTCAGTTCGCTCCGTTCCTTTAGGGCACGCTCCCAAAGTCCTTCATGCCAAGCGCGGTCATAGGCATCTGCGAGAGCGTTTTCACCGCCAGTCCACTGGTAGGCTACCTCCATCAATGATTGGAGACCTTCTGCTTGGCACGCCGCTCCCTGGAGGTTCAGGCGGACAACGTCGTGCACGCTTTCCATGCGCTCCAAACATGCGGTAGCCAACTCTTGTTGTTGTTCTAAGGGCTGGTCTACCAGTGCGCCGGGTCGTTCAAAGCGACGTGGAACGTCCAAGTCCAGCCCGTAGGAGACGTCCGACGCGGCCAAGCGGACATCGGCCGCAGCGTAGTCGATGCGCATGGCTAGCTCAGATAGTTGAGTGGAGACCGGCCCCCAAGACAGGTAGTCCAACAAGCCCGGTGAAATATCGCCGCTGGAAATATCTTTGTGCAACTCCAGCAACCACTTGGTCAACTCAGTTAGTTTCGGCCAGTCCGAGTCCCGGCCTTGCCAGCGGCTGCCGAACAACTCCAAACCAAACCGTCCATCCCGCTCGAACACCGAATCATACCGCTGACAGGACTGCACTGCGCCCACCATGGCCAACAATTCTTTGGCGCCCTTGCTTCCACCCGCAACGCAAAATTCAGCAAGCCGTTCCTTGGTGCGGCGGTACTCGGACAAAAACAACCGCCACGGCTTTGCTCCCAAGGTCTCCAACACCAGTCGATCTGCGGATAGGTCTTGCTCCCAGGCGTTGTCCATTAAGACTGGCCCATATTCATTCTTCAAGGCGGCAATTGCCGAACCCGACTCAACCAGACTCCTGATATCGTCTGGGCGCTCGGACCAGAGTTGGCTTTTTACTTCCACTCCCGCCAACTCCGGCGCTTCCGCTGCCCTACGCGCCGCCGCCACCAACCGGTCCGTTTCAGCCAAGTTGGCGGGGGTGCCGAGCCACATTATCTGGACCAACATCTCGACCCGTTCCACCAACGTGCCAAGGACTATTTGATAGTCTTCCAAATAGGAACGGAGAGCCTCTTGGGCTTCCGGTAGTAACTCCCTAATTCCAGAACCCCAAAACGGGTGCTGCTTGGGTGGCCCCATGGCCGTCAATCTGGCCTGCAGTTCATCTACCGCGCCGCGTCTGCGCCGATACTCGGCCTGAGACCATTCGCTCATGGATTCGATTGAGACCCGAGAGACCTGTTGAACTTCACCGTCGGACAGGGCCAGCAGTTCGCCTGCGGCCTGGAAAGGGGTAACCCCAGATTCTCCCACCGGGCGATTGATGGCGTCGCAGTAACCGTTCAACCGCTCCCGCAACCGAGTGAGTTCGGTTACATCTTCTTTGGCGGGGCCGGTGCGAGGACGACCCAAGTCCAGGGTTCGGGCCAGTTCGTCCAGCACCACTTTCTTGCCGGTCTTATGACTGTGCAGTTCCAGACAGGCATCGCCCAGCCCGACGTTGTCCAACCGACGTTTCACAACTTCCAGCGCCGCCATTTTCTCGGACACAAACAATACGGTACGGTTGTTGCCGACTGCTTCAGCAATCATGTTGGTGATGGTCTGGGACTTCCCGGTTCCGGGCGGACCTTGGACCACCAAATTCAGTCCCTGATTCACGTCCAACAGGGTCAGGGTCTGGGAGCCATCGGCGTCAACCACATGGTAGGAGTCACCAGCCGCCAAGACCGAATCCAGGTGGTCGTCGCCGCTAATTAGAGACGGCGGTTCATCGAAACCGTCCTCCAAAAGCGCCCCGATGATGGGATGCTCGGCGGGGGAAGAATCGTCGGGCCAGTTCTCCGGGTTCAAGTCCCGGTACATCAAGAACTTGCTGAAAGAGAAGAACCCCAGCGCAACCTGCTCACGGTCCACGGTCCAGCCGCCCAATCCGCTGACTGCTTCAGCTATCGAGTCGAAATACGTTCCGATATCCAAGCCGTCCGTATCCGGCAATTCCGGCAAAGCGACCCCAAAATCCAGGCGCAGCTTTTCCCGAAGCGAGACATTGGATTCCGGGTCGTCTCCAGTGTGGCGCAACCGGAACCGTCCCTTGATATTGGGCCGTTCCAGACTGACTGGCAGCAGCACCAGAGGGGCCAATCGGGATTCTGGGGCGGCACCATTGTCTTGCCACCGCAACATGCCCAGCGCTAGAAAGAGGGTGTTCACCCCCTGCTCTTGAATGAAGGAGTTGGCCAGTCGGTAGGTGGACAGCAGGCGTCGGTCCAACTCCGCGCCCGGATGCACTGTCTGTAGGCGTAGGTCTCGCCGCCGCTCCTCTACGGAATCGCCGGTATCAGATTCCGGGACGAGCACTGCCGCCCGGTCTTCCTCAACCAGCTTGGTGACGATGTCTTGCGGAACGTTGCCCTGTAGCTCCACGCCCCGAGAGCGCAGCAGCCGATAGTTGAGCAGCGGGTTCCGCATGCCCAAGTCCAGCAGGTTCCTACGTGCCGACTCCAACTTCGCCTGAATCACGCTGGAGTGACTTCGGTTGGAGGCCGCCATTTGCTCCAATGATTGGAGTAGAGGTAGCAGTGCTTCGGGAGACTGGCCCGCTTCCAGATAGTCCAATAGGCCGGAGGGAACTGCTCCGCTGGCAATTTCGCCTCGAAGATCCCTAAACCACCCAGCTAAAGCCGCCAACTCCGGCCAGATATATGGGCCGGTGATGCGGCTTTCGCTAAACAGCAAAACACCCAGCGCCAGGTGGCGGGTAACAACCCGTCCGTACGACTGGGAGTCCAAAATTGCGTCCAGTATTGCCAGTTGGTCAGCTAAATCGGAGGGCGGCGAGGAAACGCACATCTCGGCGAGGGCGTTTTTGGCCTGTCGATACCGGCCCGATATCAGTCTGGCACGGCGGCCACCCGTCTCGGACAGTGTTTCTCTGGTTTGAACCACGTCTTGGTCCCACGCTTCGGGCATCAGGACCAGGTCAAGTTTTTCGTGAACCCGTGCCAAAGCCGTTCCGGCAGCTAGAAGCTCGTCCAGAACACCCTGGTGGCCGTCCCATTCCGGGGCTTTGAGGTTAACGCCAGTTAAGTCAGGGGCGTCGAGGGCGCGGCGGGCCGCCACGATGAGCGCTTCCCGCTGGGCCTGGCCCCTTGGTCCGGGCAACCCCATGGCCTTGGCAAGTTCGCTGGCAGTGTCCTCCAGGCTCCGAAGTGTCTGCCGGAGGGAGCCGCCTTGGGGGCCATGCTGGTCATTTGATTCGATGCCCGAATCTCCGGACTCCTGCCCCATTTCTGGGACTGGCTCCGATATTGGGTTTTGGGCTCCGTCTGTGGACATATCACCACGTTAGCACACCCCCTTTTTGTGGGCCAGATGTTTGTTTCACCAGCTGAGAGCGGTTGATTGGTCTGGCTAGCTAAACGCCATGATATACTCGCAAAAATTACGAATGAATTACGCGGCGTCAGGCATGTCCGCCTGCGCCCATCATAGGCAGGACAACGTGGACGCATTCGACATGCCGCAGATAGAGGAGGCCCACGCTCAGAACGGGGAACTTTACCACGAGTTTTTCCGGGCCAGCCGACTTAGCGTCGGCCTATACGTCTTGGCGGCTGGCGCACCCGACCCGCAATCGCCCCACACTGAAGACGAGATTTACTACATCGTGTCTGGGTCGGCAATTGTTCAAGTCGCCGGAGAAGACCGGCCCGTGAGCGCGGGGGCGGTCATTTACGTTGACGCCCATGTCGACCACCGGTTCCACTCCATCACCGAAGAACTCAAGGTCATCGTGGTCTTTGCGCCGCCGCGCCGGTCGCTGGCGGGCCAGAGCTAGGAGCGAATACAGTGGCAGACGTAGAAATAATGGGCATGATTGGCGTTAACCGGGAGCGCGATTCATCCCGTGGGGTCACCGTCAGCCTCTTTGGTGGCGGTATCAATCCTGCTGATGAAATACCCGCCGGGATTGACCCGGAGTACATCGCCGAGTTCTCCCTAGCCCACGAGGCCAGCGGCTTCGACAAGGTGCTAATCGGGTATTCCTCAGCCACCGCCGAGGGTTTTGGCGTGGCCAGTTATGCCGCCTCCCGTACCAGCAAATTGGGGTATCTCATTGCCCACCGGCCTGGATTCGTGGCTCCCACTCTGCTCGCCCGCCAAGCCGCCACCCTCGACCAACTCACCGGAGGCCGCATTGCCCTCCACATCATCAGCGGCGGCAGCGACATCGAACAACGCCGCGACGGCGACTGGGCCGACCACGACGCCCGCTATCGACGCTCCGACGAGTTTATGGAAATCCTGCGCCGGGTCTGGACCGAGAACGTGCCCTTCGACTACGACGGGGAGTTCTATCGGTTCGAACAGAACCTAAGCGAAGTACGGACTTTCCAAAAGCCCCATGTACCCCTCTATTTCGGCGGGGCATCGGACGTGGCCAAGGAAGTAGGGGCAAAACGGGCCGATGTCTACGCCCTTTGGGGTGAGCCATTGGAGTCGATTAAAGAGCAAGTCGCCGACATCCGGGAACGGGCCGCCAAGTATAACCGCACCATACGGTTTAGCGTCTCGGTCAGACCGATTCTAGGCGACACGGAAGGCGAAGCCTGGGAACGTGCCAAGGGGATATTAGAAAGGGTTAAATCGTCGGTGGGCGACACCATCGGCCCGGCGAAACCGGCCCGGCTGCAATCTGAGGGCGCTCGTCGGCTATTGGACTTCGCCGCCATGGGCGATGTGCACGACCAACGCCTGTGGATGCCCATTGCCGCCGCCACCGGGGCCGCCGGCAGCACCACCGCCCTGGTGGGCACTGCGGAGCAGGTTGCCGAGTCTTTGCTGGCCTACCACGATGCCGGGGCCTCAGCATTCATCATCCGTGGCTTCGACCCGCTACAAGACACCATCGATTGGGGCAAAGAATTGATTCCCATGGTCCGCGAGGGTGTGGCTGCACGGTCTACCTAAGCGGCCATTAATCAGGCAGCCCTTCTATCTCCAGCAAGCCCTCTAGCAGCCTAAAGAACCGTGCCGCGTTCACTTCTTGGAGCAGGGTGATGGTACCCGGCCAGCCAGTGTCGGAAGTTTCTCCCCAGGACCAATTCTCTTCAATTCCCACATCCAGATCCACTTTAACCACCGAGGCAATAACCGGGTCTAAGGTTATCGCCATGGCCAACGGGTCATAGAATTCAAAACTCTGCCTACTGGACTCTCGTTTGAACCATCCTTGTAGCAACTTCAAAGTGAGCTTGCCTAGCGGGTGCTCCGAATGCAGTCCCAGAGCTTGTTCACGGCTAATAGCCACCTGACGACAAGCAGCCAGGTCAACCAACGTAACCGGCAGGCGGCTGGAAAGAATGATCTCTGCTGCCACCGGGTCGCTGTAAAAATTGAACTCCGCCTTGGGTGTAACGTTGCCGGGAGTGTCCACCGCGCCGCCCATAATCACGATATTCTTGGCCTGCTCCAAGGCAATTGGTCGCTCCCACAGCAGACTGGCCACGTTGGTCAGCGGACCCAAGGCCAAAAGGATCGTCTCACCTAAATCGAAGGTGAGTTGGTCGTATAAAAACTGGACCGCCCCTTCCGCAACGGGCGTTGCGACCGGCTCAGGCAGGCGACAGGATAGTCCACCGGGGCCGTGGAATTGGGGCGAATAGGCGTACTTGCCGCGCAGCGGCTTGGAAGCGCCTTTGGCCACCGGGATGTCGCTCCGTCCGGCGGCTTGGAGCAGCGCCAGGGCATTGCGGGTGGCCCGGGCCAATGGGACGTTTCCCCCCACGGTAGTTAGCCCAACAATTTCGACATCTGGCGAGGCCAAAGCCATCAGAATGGCGACGGCGTCATCTACACCGGGATCGGTATCGATTACTAATCTAGCCGGTACAAACATCGGTTTCTATGCCAATTTGACAAAGCGTTTAATTTTAATGGGACACAGTGTCTTTGTAGAGATAGGTCGAGTTGGCGAAAGCGGTAAGGGCTTCCAGAGCTGTGTGCCAGAACCGGTATCCAGTGGCCTTGTGTAGCTTGCCAGTGCTCATCACGATGGGCCAACGCGCTAGGTCGAGACCGCTGGCGGTGGCATCCCGTTGTACATGGAGTTGCCAGGACAACTGGGCCACAGGGTAGGCGAGAAAGGACGGCAGGTTGATTAATCTGCTCTTGATAATTTGAGCCATCTCCCGGTAGTAGACGACCCCGTCACCCGCAACATTATACGTCCCAGGAATCTCCCGTTGAATGATGATGGCCATAACCCTGGCTAGGTCGTCGTCATAGACGAACTGCAATGGCGGGTTGTTTTCCGCTACGCCCAACATCCAGGGATTAAAGAAGGCTCTCGTAATGAAATTATCGGCCCCGTGGCCCAGGACGATACACGACCTTAGGACCGTTACCTTAACGTCTTCTTGGGCCCGACCAAACTCCTCCAGTGCCAACTCGCATAGCTGTTTGTCGTAGCCGTAGGGAAAATCAGAAGAGGACCGCATCTGCGCGTCGTCGGTGATTGGCACTGGGTTGTCGCTGTGCGCGCCATAAACTGTGTGAGAGCTGACGTATACCAGGTGCCGGATTCTCGCCCTCGCGCAGGAAGCCATCACGGAACGAAGGGTGTTCAGGTTCTCCTGGCGAATTGCATCCACCTCCCGGCGGTTGGCCCCCCGGCGTGGGTTAAACGCCAAATGCACCAAGGTAGTGGCGTCATGGTCGTTCAACTCATCCTCGATGGATTCAGAAACGTTTTTGCGGTAGACCGCTATATTGTGGAAGGGAACGGGCGGCGGGTTTACGTCAAAGGCCACCAATTTCCGGATACCCGGTTCCTGTTCCAACCGCTCCAGAAGTTTGGTGCCAATGTAACCGGACGCTCCGGTGACCGCCACTACCTTTCCCTGTTGGGCCATCCTATCCTGCCGTTAATCCAGGTAAATAAATAATCTAGAGTAGAGGTTACCGGAGGGGAGAAGTGAGGGGCAACATACTGCCCAACCAGGTCTGGGCCGTTATCCGAATCTTTTCGGCTTTACTGAGCGAAACTCTGTACTCTAATACGTCGTAGTCCAACGCCTCAATTCGATTGAGCACTTTGGAGTACAAAGCTCCCAGCACCGCCGGACAAGCCCGCGAACGACGAGACAGATACGGCAACAGCTTGAATCCCCGGTCAAAGTATTCCCGGGCACGCTGCGACTGGAAGGCCATCAGGTCCAAAAACGCCTGGTTGCGAACGCCATTTCTAAGGTCTTCTTCGGAATAGCCAAACCTGGCCATCTCATCTTGGGGCAGATAGACCCGCCCCATATCCAAGTCCTCTTTCACGTCACGGATGATGTTGGTCAACTGCATCGCTAGGCCCAAGTCCACGGCGTACCCCTTAGCGTCGTCATCCTCGTAGCCAAAGATTTGGAGGCAAATAAGCCCAACCACCGAGGCCACCCGATAACAGTATTCCCGCAGTTCGTCAAAGTTTTGGAACCGGTTTTTGACCAAGTCGCTCTCGACGCCCAGGATGACCTCCCGGAAGTAGTCCTGGGGAATATCGTATTGCTTGGCAACGTCGGCCAAAGCCATGGCAACATGGGTGGAAGCGTTGCCAGAATAGGTGTCGTCCAAATCGGACTGAAGCACTGCGAGAGCCTTCAATTTTGCGTCGGTCGAAGTTTCTTCATCCACCGAATCGTCGCAGTGGCGGCAGAAGGCGTATGCGGCGTAAATGGCGCGGCGTTTGGCGGCGGGGAGGGTCAGAAAGGCGTAGTAGAAATTCTTGGCTTCGCGCCGGGTGATGACCCGGCAAGCCTCGTACGCCAATTCCAAATTGATGGTGGGATTCTGCATTGAATCAACCGAGGGAATCGCGGTTCTAATAGAGCAGGCCGAAGGAGTATCAGCTAGTCCGATAAGTATAATACAGAAGGCGGCCAGTCGGGGGAGAACTGGCCGGACAGGGCCCGGCCCAAATATGGGCCAGAACGTTTCGTCGCTGTTATTCGCCGACCACCTGGACCATAACTTCCCTCGGACGGGCATGGTCCAACTCAATGAAAAAGATGCTCTGGTAGGTGCCAAACTGCATCTCGCCGCCAATCACCGGCACGGTCTCGCTGGTGCCCAAGAGCAGGTGTTGCAGATGTGCGTGGCCGTTGGGTGACTCGTTTTCCGTCATGTTGACGGTACGAATTTCAAAGTCGTTGTGCTTATAACCGTTGTCACGGGGAGAAATCTTCTCCAAGAAGATGGCCATATCTTCCAGCAGCAGCGGCTCGTTTTCGTTAATCTTGACTGCTGCGGTCGTGTGCTTGGAATACACAACGGCGAACCCATCTGAGATTTTGGATTCAGCGACACACTTGGCCACCCAGTCGGTAATGTCGATGAACTCCGGCGCACATTTGGTCTCTACCCGCTTGCAAAAGGACTTGCTAATCATAGTGCTGCCCCCTTCCTTGTTAAACACCAATCTACTTTTTTATTTAGGTTAAGGTTCCTTAAGATTCGTCCCTGCTTTTGCATTCCTAACGACCTGAAACAGCCTTGGAATACCTTCCCAAGGCCAGCAACGGCCAGTAGTTGCGGTACAGGTGGTAGTTAATCATAAATCCGGCAGGCATATCCAAACCTTGGAAGCTAGTTTCTCCCGGATTTGGCAAAGACTCAAGGCGCGCGCCGACGCCATAACCGGGAAACCCGGTGCCGGTGAAGTACGGTTCATCCCAGGTGCCGTCGTCCTGCTGCGTTTGGGCCAAATACGATACGCCACGCCGAACGCCCTCGCATTCCTGTTCCCCAGCAGCTACCAACCCAAGCAATGCCCAGGCGGTCTGCGACGGAGTACTCGGCCCCACGCCACGCAACGCCGAGTCTACATAAGAGCCGCAACTTTCGCCCCACCCGCCGTCTTCGTTCTGGTGGGCTAGGAGCCATTCGACAGCCCTCCGGATGTACGGTTGCGACATGTGTTCTCCGATGGCTTCCAAGGCAGGCAACACGGCTCCGGTGCCGTAGACGTAATTGACACCCCAACGGCCAAACCAAGAACCGTCTTCTTCCTGTTCGCTGGCAACATAATCGAAGCCGCGGATTACGGCTTGGTCGTTCTTTGTGTAACCCAGCCGCCCGTACATTTCCAACAGGTGGGCAGTGACATCCACACTGGGCGGATCCAGGGTCTCGCCAAAATCCGAGAACGGGATCTTGGTCAGATATTTCTTGTTATTGTCTTTATCGAAGGCCGCCCAACCGCCGTTCTTGGACTGCATCCCGGCCATCCATTCCACGCCCCGCAGGATGGAATCGGCCCGCCGAGATTCTTCGGCTTCCGGCAAGCGAACCAAGTCGAGGGCCATGACAACGATGGAAGCGTCATCGATGTCCGGATAAGTCTGGTTGTCGAACTCGAACGACCATCCGCCGGGACGGACGTCCTTGCCCCGTACCTGCCAGTCGCCGCCAGCGAATATCTGCTTGTCCAAGAGCCATCTGGCGGAAGTCAGTACCATCGGGTCGTCGGGAGCAATGCCGGACTCCAACAGGGCTAATTGAGCGATGCACGTGTCCCAGACCGGAGACACACAGGCTTGAACAGTACAAGTGTCCTCGTCCTCGATGGCGAACCCTTCGAAGCCTTGAAATCCCCTCTTTACCGCCTCGTGCTCTGGGCCGTAGCCCAAGACGTGCAATGCGATTAGCGAGTAGACCCACGGCGGTTGAATCCCGCCCCAAGAACCGTCTGCCTCTTGGTGCGCCAAGACCCATTCCATAATCTTACGCTCGGCGCGTCCCCTGAGTGGGTGCACCGGCAATCGCTGGTAGAGTCCAACTAGCTTATCCGTCCAGTAGAGCGCCTTGGCCCAGCCAAACCTGCCGCTGGGCTTTGGCAGAGCGTAGTCCGTGCCATCACGGCCACCGGGATAAAGTTCGTAAATGTTTGCTGATTCTGGAACCGGACAATAAGGTTGGCGGGTCAAGATAATCAGCATGGGAACCACCGTGGCGCGGGCCCAGCTGGCAAACTCATAGATGTTGAATGGAGCCCACGAAGGCAGCAAAATCATTTCTGGCGGCATGTTGGGTGTGCCTTTCCAGTCCCATTGCCCGAACAGGGCCAACCATATCTTGGTGAACACCCGCACCTTCGGTACGCCGCCCTTGGACAAAATGAATTCTCGGGCCTTACGCAGCGGCTCCTGGTCCGACGCATGGCCAGCGAGTTTGAGGGCAAAGTAGCACTCAACCGAGGTGCTCAAATCCCCCGGGGCTTCATAGTACTGACCCCATGAGCCGTCATCGCGTTGTTTGCTCAGGATGTGGTTGCACACCTTGCGCCATCGCTCAGGGTCGTGACGGCCCGTGAAATAGCACAGCATCAAATACTCGGCTTCCATGGTGGCATTGGACTCAAGTTCGCCCCACCAATAGCCGTCGGGGTATTGAGTACGGCGAAAGTAATCCTGGGATCGGCGCACTGCTTGCTCCGCCGCTTGATTTACGTCCATATGTTTCTGTTCAACTACCAAATCTATGCGATCTAGGCCGCGCTACTTTGGAGCTTCCCGTCAAGATAACCGTGGGCTGTAAACCAATCGACGGACTGTTTTAATGCGTCTTCTATCGGTCGCTGCGGTTGGCCCAATTCGTTTACCGCTTTTGCACAGCTAACGAAGCCCGGCTTTTTCGACGCCAGCACTCCCTCCACTGGGATAACCGGTTCGCGGCGAAGTAGTGTGCCCTCCACGAACCTATCCGCATAGCCCACACCCACAACGAGCCAATACGGTAACCTAATGCGGGGCGCGGACAAGCCGGTAATGCTACTCAGCATGTCGAATATTTCCTTCAAGCTCATGTTCCGGTTGCCTAGAATGTAACGCTCGCCGGATTTACCTTTTTCCAGGGCTAGGATATGGCCTGCTACCACGTCGGCTACGTCTACAACGTTAATTCCAGTTTTTAAATAGGCCGGGACTTTCCGCCGCAGAAAATCCAAGACGATTCTCCCCGTCGGCGTGGGCTTAACATCCCACGGACCCACTGGAGCGGTGGGGTTCACCAGCACAACCGGCATCCCGTCTGCCGCCATGGCCAGAACCGCCTGCTCCGCATGGAACTTGGAGTTCTTGTAATGTCCGTGGAGCGTTTTGGGATCTACCAACGTATTTTCGTCGCCCAGACCCTCTTTGGGCAGACCGATTGTCGCCACCGTGCCGGTATAAACCGTACGGGACACCCCCGCCTGCCGCGCCGCCTCAAGGACGTTCACTGTGCCTTCGATGTTGGTCCGTGACACGGCAGCGGGATCTCTCGACCAGAAGGTGTAGGCCGCAGCCACATGGAACACTGCCTCACAACCTTGCACGGCTCGGTCAACCGACGCCCGATCCAATATGTCACCTTCAATCGGGACTATTCCAGTGCCTTCAATTGTTAAGCGGTTACTGCCGGGGCGCACCAGCGCTTGAACGTCGTCACCACGCCGCGACAACTCACGGGCCAGGTTCCCACCGATAAACCCCGTCGCGCCGGTGACCAATACTTTCATTTCAAAATCTGGCGCTGGTTCATCTGTTAACTCGGCGCTGCTGTTCGTGGCCGCCGTCGTTTCCAAGAACTCCGGTTGCCTTCATGTATGAAATTGCGAAGTTGGTTAAAACAGCCTGGCACAGTTGCAGTTGTCTTTTCAGGCGCAGCATCGTGGGTATGCGCCACGGCATAAGCACGACATTGGTCAGCACTTTGTACGGTGACTTTGCCAGGCCCGGCAGGTAACCGGGGAGACGCTGGTTTGCCGTGTCCAATACCACTCTGGCAGACAAAAATGGCACCGCAGCAGATTGGGCGGCTTCTGCGGCGCGGTAGTCTTCCATATTCACACTGTCCACCTGGTACTGCGCTCTCAAGTCTTCCCGCTCTTCCGGCTCTGCTACTAGATGGTCGACCGTCAAGGAGCCGCCGTTGCAGACTGGCATGGAAAGGTCTAGGGCGGCCCGTTGTGCTGATTGGAGCATCTGAGGGTCCGGCTTGATTGCTTGTCCGGCCCCCAACGCCAACCCATTCTGTAGCGAATACCGGTCGGCCAGCAAAAGATCGCCGGACTCCAGGGAGGGGTCTACGCCGCCGGCCACGCCCAGAATCAGCACGCCATCTGCTTTGATACTAATTGCTTCAAGCAACGCCGTCATGGCATTGCCCGCGCGGTCTGGCCCAACGCCCAAAACCTTGAACTCCACCTGGGGACGAACTCCAGTAGCGTCTTCAATTTCAAGCATCTCGCGTCGAAGTCCGACCAACTCTTGCTCCATACTGGCAGCCACTATTAACAACGTTCTTTCTCTATCCTCTAAGCGGCCGTAATTCCGCCCTTGTGAGCGGCACCGGACTTTATTAAAGTGGCCCAGTCTTTGGGCGTTCCAATGGCAGTGAAGATGGTGGCAGACTCGAAACCGCAGTGCATCATGCAGTTGGCGCAACGCGGGTCTTTGCCCACGCCATATTTATCCCAAATGTCCTGTTCAAATAGCTCACCGACGTGTTCAACATGCTCGTCGGCCAGGGGATAGCAGGGCTTTCTCCAGCCCATAACAGTGTAGGTCGGATTGGACCAGGCAGTGCACTGGTAATCCCGCTCGCCTTTAAGAAAGTTCAGATAGAGCGGGTTGTTGTAGAAACGCGCTCCCTTGGAATTCTCAGGCGAAAGCAAATTCTGGAACAACGTATGCGACTCGTTGCGAGTCAGGAACATGTCCTGGTCCGGGGCGTCTTCAAAATCAAACCCTGGAGAAATCATGGAACCCTCAATTCCAAGATCGTTCACCATGCGGAACATCTCGGAAAGGTCGGCAACATCGCTGGTGCGAAACACAGTGCTATTGGTGCAGACTCGATAGCCGCGGTCCAAAGCCGATTGAATGACTTCCACGGCTTTCTTGAAGACCCCTTTTCGGTCCACCGACTCGTCGTGTTTCTCTTCCATGCCGTCCAGGTGAACTACCCAACACAGGTATTTGGACGGGGCTATTTTGTCCATCACCCGGTCCAGCAGCAGGCCGTTGGTGCAGCAATAGACGAAGTACTTCTCTTCTATTAACGTGTTGATAATCTCGTCAATCCGGGGGTGGATAGTCGGTTCACCGCCCGCAATTGAGACGATAGGAGCACCGGACTCGTGAACAGCGGCGAGTGCATCCTCTACCGACATCATCTTGTCCAATACCGGTTTGTACTCTCGGATGCGCCCGCAGCCAACACAGGCCAGATTGCACATCTCCAGGGGCTCAAGCATTGTCACCAGCGGAAACTTCTTCCTACCCTTGAGTTTGTTCTTCAACAGGTAGGCCGCCAACCTGACGGATAACTCCAGTGGTCGCTTTGCTCGTTTGGTCTCTTGTTTAATAGTGGTCATATCGTAAAAACCTCAGGGGTCTTGTATTCTTAATCGGGTCAGTTAGTAGGCTACTAGACTAGTATTCCCTTCGGGACAGAAAGTCAACCAATTCTTCGGCCTCGGTTTGAGCCCATTCGGGCAGCGAGACCGGCTTTAGGGCCTCCAACGCCTGGGCGGCGGCGGCTTCAGTCAGACGCTGGGAGTGTTCTTGCGATCCTACTTCGTCCAGCACCGCCAACACCCGCTCCACATCATCTTCTTCTAGTTCTTCTTGCGCGTAGATTCGGAGCAATTCGTCCATTGCGTGGCCACTAGCTTTCTCGAGCGCGAACACCACCGGATAAGACTTCTTCCGACGCCGTATATCGTTACCGGTCGCCTTGCCTAGAGTTGCCTCGTCACCCCAGATACCCAGGTAATCATCCCTAATCTGGAAGGCCTGGCCCAGATGGCTGCCGAACTTGGCGAAAGCCTGGACTGTTGCAGCATCCTCCGTGGCGAGCAGGGCCCCAATCTCAAGACCGCAGCGAATCAGCGCTCCGGTCTTGCACGCAATCATGTGTAGGTACTCATTAGCCTTGATGTCCGTTCGGGATTCAAAATCAAGGTCCATGCATTGACCCTGAATCATTTCCAGGTAGCTTTCGGTCAAGATGCTCGACACCCGGAGCACCGTCTCGGCGGCAACATCTTTACTGCCCACATCTAAAAGCGCCATATCGCCGGCGCACTGCAAGGCGTTGCCAGCGGACAATGCCTTGGGCATGCCCCAGACGTGCCAGACAGTGGGCTGGTGGCGACGTTCGATATCCTGGTCTTGAATATCGTCGTGAATCAGCGAGAAGTTATGAATCAATTCCAGTGCCGCCGCCGCAGGCAACGCCCTGGAATAATCATTGGCCAGCGCGTCACAGGCAAATAGGCACAATGTAGGGCGGAGGGCTTTGCCTTGGGAGATTGGAGTCTCCATTTCTCGACCCTGCTGGTCGACCCAGCCAAGGTGGTAACGGAGCAAGAGGTAAGCTTCAGAAGTCTTAATCGATGGCACCATTTTATAAAGCTCTTGCTCTACAGAACTTTTGTATCTAGAGAACATCCCAGGAAGCTTTGGCCCCTGGTCCGAACTCCCATTTGATTGCTGGGTGCCGTCTTGGGCCATACTCATCTTAATAATCGAGAGTGTCTGAGGCGTCTGGAATCCGCTGGTAGCCAAACGACGTTGACGTTAATGAATAAATCGTTGGCAGAAGGTGACTGGAATGCTAGCAAAGCGTTTTGGACGATGTCAACATAATTCAGACTGGCCAAAAAGCCTTGAAACAGACCGAAACACAGTCTGAAAATATAAAGCGTTGGCCATTCAATATAGTAGGCACTTTAGTAGGCACTGATTTGCGCCTAACCGGTGACTGGGTGGACTGGACGAGTATTGGTATAATTTATCCATTATTGTCTGGTATTGTCTGGCAGCTTGATTATGTTGGCATTTAACCAACTTAAAAAAGTCGGGTTTTCAGACCTAAATCGACCACATGGCGGCCTGTTTACCCGAAATTGCAGGCCAAAAATTCGCAAAAGTCCGGCATCAGTTCTAGGCACGAATTAGCTTCGGCAAAATAGTCAGGTATTTTTGTTGACACTTCCCCCACATTAGTTTATATTCTTACCTTGTAACCAATGTTACATAAGGGGTGCTACGAGCCTGGGAATTGCCTATGTTCGCCGCGCCTCATTCATGTAACCGAAATTTTGCGGGTAGAAATCCCGCCCGAATATAAATCAGAGACAACACTTCTAAGGAGGAGCACATGGCTGAACAGGATATTGCGTTAATGTCCCACCTCATGCGCCGCGCCGGTTTCGGAGCGAGCCGCGATGAGATTGAGGCTAAAGTAGCACAAGGATATGACAAAGTAGTCCACGAGTTGCTCAACCCCGAGACCCAAGAGGCCATCGAGGAAGACCTGCTCATCCGTTATAACCCTTCGTATTACGAAGCTGCGGCCATTGAGAACAATGTGCAGCAGTGGGTATGGCGCATGATTAATAGCCCGCGCCAGCTTCAAGAAAAAGTGGCCCTTTTCTGGCACATGATTTTCTGTGCTGGCCACAGCAAAATTGACAGCGGTCAAGAAATGGGTCTGATGGTCGACATCTTCCGCCAAGACGGAATGGGCAGGTTCGACAATCTACTACTAAAGCTCTCGACCAACCCCGGCATGATGTACTACCTAGACAACACCGAGAGCCACAAGAGCAACCTAAATGAGAACTACGGTCGTGAGCTCCTAGAACTCTTCTCCCTAGGCGTAGGGATGGACGAAGGCTTCAACTACAGCGAAGACGACGTCAAAGCCTGCGCAGGGGCTTTCACCGGCTGGAATATCGCACCTCCTTATCCTCCGTTCCCCCACGGTCGCAGCCCCTGGGAATTCCGTTTCGACCCCGCCGACCACGACAACTCCGAGAAGACCTTCTTGGGAGAGACTGGTAAGTGGAATGGCGACGATATCATTGAGATTGTCTGCAAGCAGCCGGCCACCGCCAGGTTCGTTGCCAGGCACCTCTACAACTACTTCGTTGCTGACGAGCCCCAGATTCCGTCATGGCGGCTAACCCCGCCCCGTGACCAAGCTGCCATCGAAGCGATGGAGAAGGCCTACTGGGAATCTGACCACTCCATCAAGGCAATGTTGGAAGTCCTCTTTACCTCCAACTTCTTCAAAGACGAAGCGGTACGCTATGCCAAGGTTAAGAACCCCACCGAGATGGTAGTTAGCCTTCTCCGCATGACCGGAGAGTACCAAGGCTACAAGCCCGGCCTGTTCGAATATTCCCAGGAGCCCAAGTACATGGGGATGGACCTGATGAACCCGCCCACCGTCGAAGGTTGGCACACCGGTCGCGAGTGGATCGACAGCGGCACGCTGGTCGAACGCATCAACTTCGCCTCCGACATCTTGGGCAACACCGAGTTGCCGGGAGTCCGCTCCCTGGTCAACCGCCTAATGGGCCTGGGCGACAAAATCAGCCCGGAACAGTTCGTCAACGGCTGCCTCGACCTGACCGGTCCGGTGGTTCTTACTTCAGACACCATGGGGCTAATGATTGCCCACGCATCCAAAGAGGGCGACCTCAGTCACGGGACCGACGCTGAAAAAGATTCGTTCGTTCGCCGCTCCGGTGAAATGTTCCAGATGATTGCCGCCACGGCTGAATTCCAATTCGAGTAAGTCCACGTACGTAGACTGACTCTCGATATACTTAAAAATACGCAAGGAGAAATCATGGTCTCAACCCAGAAAGATCCCGTACTGGCAGTACTTTCCCTGTCCGGCGGAAACGACGGCCTAAATACGGTCATTCCTCGCAACAATGGTCTATACCGGGACTTCCGGCCCACCCTGGCCGTGCCGGAAGACCAAATCATTCCGATTAACGACGACTTGGGCTTCCACCCCACCATGGGTCCTTTGAAGAAGTTCTGGGACGAAGGCAAGCTGGCCATCTTCGTGGGTATCGGATACCCCACCCCCAGCTACTCCCACTTCCGCTCCATGGACATCTGGCACACCTGTGAGCCAGAAGCCATTGGCACCGAAGGCTGGCTAGGCCGGGCGACCAAACAGCTCGACCCCAACTCTGAGAACGTACTGACGGCCGTCAACTTCGGTCGCGGTCTACCCAGGGCACTGGTCATGGACGGCGTCCCGGTTGCTTCGGTAGGCAACCTGGAGACCTATGGTCTGCTGACCGGAATTGACGGCGAGGCCCAACGTAACGAAGCGCTAGATGTCTTCGGTCGCATGTACGCCCCCGCCATCGGCACCGGCTCGGTGATGGACTACATCCACCAGACTGGCACCGACGCCCTCAAGGGCGCTGACATCCTGTCCACCGCCCCTGACAGTTACACCTCCGACGTCGAGTACTCGCCCACCGCCATCGGCCAGTACATGAAGAATATTGCCCAGACCCACCTCGCCGGGTTCGGCACTCGGGTCCTGTACACGACTTCCCCGTACAACGGTTTTGACTCCCACGCCAACCAGGCCCAGGCCAACGCCGGCCTGTTGGCCGATGTTTCAAACACCGTCGACACGTTCTACACCGACCTGCGCAACCATAATGCCAGCGACAACGTAACCCTGTTGTTGTTCAGCGAGTTCGGTCGCCGCATCACCGACAATGGCTCCGGCACCGACCACGGCGCCGCTGGTGTTGCCTTCGCAATCGGCGAACACGTAAAGGGCGGCATCTACGGCGAGTATCCTTCCCTGGAACTATCCAAGCAGGAAGAGGGCGGCAACCTGAAGTTCAACCTGGACTTCCGATCCGTCTACTCCACCATCTTGGAAGACTGGTTCAAGTTGGACGCCGAGCCCATCGTCGGCGGCAACTTCGAGCGGGTTAAGTTCTTCGCCTAGACCTCCTACGAGGTTGAGCGTCCTTGATAAGGAAATATATTGTTGGGCCGCATTCTTAGCTAAATATTGAAAAGAATGCGGGCCAACGGACCAAACTAAGAGGAGGTAAAAAGAGAAGACATGTCAACACATCTATTTGGCCTCACGAACCGAACTTATAAGTACAGTCATGCCGTTGGCCGCGCAGAATTCGCCGGAACAGGATTCCGCAACGCAACAGACATGGCCATAGCACCCGACGGAACTGTGTACGTGTGCAACCGTTCTTATGAAAACCGACCGGACGGCGTCCACGTCACCGCCATCACCCTAGACGAAGAGTACATTACCGAATTTGGTGCCTACGGCGAAGCCGATGGCGAGTTCATGTGGCCGACCTCGGTGGCCCTGGACAGCAAAGGCAATCTCTACCTGGCCGACGAATGGCTGAACCGCATCAGCAAATTCACCAAAGACGGTGAGTTCGTCAGCAAATGGGGCACCGCTGGCTCCGGAGACGGCGAATTGAACGGCCCTGCCGGTTTGGCAATCGATGCCGACGACAACATGATTGTTGTCGACAGCGGTAACAACCGGATCCAGAAGTTCGCCCTCGACGGCAAGTACATTAGCCAATTCGGGTCCAAGGGCAGCGACGACGGACAGTTCAACCTGCCTTGGGGCATCGCACTGGACGGCGAAGGTCACATCTACATCGCCGACTGGCGTAATGACCGAATTCAAAAATTCACCGCCGACGGCCAACACGAGGCCTCCATCGGTTCCACCGGCAGCGGTGTCGGTCAACTGAACCGGCCCAACGGTGTAGCTGTGGACGCCGATGGCGACATCTATGTCGCCGACTGGATGAACAACCGAGTAGAGGTCTTTGCACCAACCGGTCGTTACATCACTGAGTTCCGTGGCGAGGCTGAACTCTCCAAGTGGGGCAGGGACAAGCTAGCATCCAACCCGGACATGATCCGGCAGCGGTCGCTCGCTTACGCCAACAATCCCGGCTACGAGAAGAATCTTTGCCATCCCTGTTCGGTCAAGATTGACCCCCAGGGACGGATTGCCATCATCGACCATACCCGGAACCGCATCCAGGTTTACGTAAAGGAAGCCGTACCGGCACTGGTCTAGACCAAACCAGTACGCAAACAAGAAAGAGCCGGGGCATCTGCCCCGGCTCTTTCTTTTGTTCAACCAAGTAATTTTCGTGGTTAAATCAGCTAGTTCTACGGCGCTTCTGGCATTCCGCCGTCTATCCAAGCAACAACCTCGTCGACCTCTTCCGGAGACAAGAATGGCCCCCGTAGCGGCATCTTCCCCGAGGTTCCGACGCTCCGAGCCAGCGACTTCACAAGATTAGTCTGCCTTGCAGGAATGCCTGGCTCAATTGACCTCAAGCCGGACAAGACCGACGCTTGAAGTTCCTGAGGGGTCTCCCAATAATAAGCGTGGATGCCGGGCAACGGTTGCCGCCCCCAGCGCTCAATCCAACGGGCCATTATCCCGTCCAAAATTTCTTTTACTCTAGGCCAGTAAACAACCTGTACTTCAGTAGTTTCTTCGCTCATGGTCTCCGCCCTATTAATATACCGGGGCCACCAATCTCCGAATTCCGGCCCCCTGATTATCTGGGGTGTTCGTTCACCGTATCGCGGTGGAGCAATTCCAATGCGTGGGGTATCACGGGCATCACCACGTCCAAACACTCCTGAACCGCCTTGGTGCTGCCAGGCAATGTGATAATCAAGGTGTTGCCCCGTATACCCACCACCGAACGGCTAATCATAGCCATCGGCGTGAATTCCAAAGTCTTGGCTCGCATTGCTTCGGCCATGCCGGGCACTTCCTTGTCCAGCACTGCCAAACAGGCTTCGGGGGTAACGTCATGGCGTCCCAACCCGGTGCCGCCAGTGGTCACAATTAAGTCTACGTCCTCAGCATCGGCCCATTCGGCCAACTTCCCAGAGATTGTGTCCTTATCATCGGTCACAATCTCGTAGCGAACCACCTTGAAGGCATCCCCTTCCAGGGCTTTCTTAATGGCTTCGCCACTGCTGTCGTCACGCTTACCTTGAGACCCTGATGTGCTGACCGTTAACACAGCTAAACCGAACATGGCGTCCTCCGCTGGAAAATGATACCACAGGCAGCCCCCAGGCACGACTTAGATAGTCTCGTTGACAAGAAATAGGGTGCCAATTATAGTCACAAGGCGACCGTCACGTCCCGCCACCATTCCCGCCGCGCCCCCGCCGCGCCCCGGAGGATCAACCGTCAGTGCGCTCTGACCCTAACTGCGTTTTCTGCAAGATATCGGCCGGCCAAGAACCAGCCAAATACCGCTATTTGGACGAAGACCTAATGGTCATCGTAAACAAGCTCACCTGGGTGCCATTGATGCTGCTGGTAATACCACGAAACCACATGAGCCAAATTCAGATGTGGAGCAGCGATCTGTTGACTCGCATGGGCAACTTAGCGGTGGACATGGGCGCCATGTACTCTCCGAACGGCTTCCGCATTTTGTCCAATTTTGGCCATGATGGCATGCAAAGCCAAAGCCACGGCCACATACACGTCATCGGCGGCACCAGCCTGGGGCCGTACGCCTAGGCAGACCGCGGCCCAAACCTTAAAAAACTTCCCCTAAGGAGCTTCCAACCTTGGCTGAGACAATCCTTTACGAGAAAAAAGACCATATCGTCACAATTACGCTCAACCGGCCAGACTCCTTAAATGCCATCAACCGTAAAATGCGCCAGGAGCTATCGGATGCCGTCATTGAGTTCGATGGCGACCCCGAGCTCTTCGTCGCCATCATCACAGGGAGCGGACGGGCATTCTGTTCTGGACGTGACCTGAAAGAACGGGCAGAGGACAACGCCCGAGGTATCCAGGCAAAGGCCTCGGCCAGTATGCGCAAGGATACGCCCTACATGTGGCCACAAACCTGGAAACCCATGATTGCCGCCGTAAACGGTTTCGCACTGGCAGGTGGCTGGTCAATCGCACAGTTGTGCGACCTGCGGATTGCGTCCGAAGAAGCCAAGTTCGGCATATCCGAGACCAAGTGGAGTCTGTTGCCTCCCTTCGGCACCATATTGCCCAAGCAGATGAACCTATCATCAGTACTGGAGTTGGTGCTGACCGCCCAGCCGGTTACCGCACAACGGGCCTATGACATGGGCTTCGTAAACAAAGTTGTACCCGCCGGAGACCTGATGCTAGAGGCCATGACCATGGCCCAGCAGATCGCAGACAATGCGCCGTTGGCCGTGCAAACCTTTAAAGAGTTGGCCTACCGGGGCCTAAACATGTCCAACCAGGACACATCTGCCCTCACCTACCAGATGTACGACGCCCTGCTGCTGACCGAGGACTCCAAAGAGGGTCCAAAAGCCTTCGCCGAAAAGCGCAAACCCCAGTGGAAGGGCCGCTAGGGCAACAGGCAATTCTGGGGGAATGACACGGGATAATGACCAATGTAGGGGCGGGTTAAAAACCCGCCCTTTTGTTTTGCAACGGTGCTTGTCGGAGCAATGAGATACAAGTTGGCCCACAAAAACCAATGTGGGCATTAGCGTGAAGTACCAGTGTCAGGGCGGGTTAGAAACCCGCCCCTACGAATCGGAGAGTGACCAACCATGAAACTGTCTTACAGTTGGTATTCCGGTAATCGAAGCAACTGTTTGGCGATGACCAAGCGCATTACCTCGTTGGTGCCCTCGCCGATAATCATTAGTGGGGCGTCACGATAATACCGCTCCACCGGCGAATCTTTGATGTACCCGTAGCCGCCATGGACGCGCATGGATTCCATGGCTACTTCCAGACACACCTCACTGGCGAATAGCTTGGCCATGCCCGATTCCAGGTCGACCCTTTGCCCGGTGTCCTTCTTGGCCGCCGCGTCATAGACCAACAGCCGGGCGGCCTGAATCTTGGTGGCCATGTCGGCCAATTTAAGTTGAATGGCCTGGTGCTCGGCAATTGGCTTGCCGAAGGTCTCGCGTTGTTGGGAATATTTGATGGCGGCTTCAAAGGCAGCTTGAGCGACGCCGACCGCCCGGGCGGCGACATTGATGCGGCCAGTCTCCAGACCGCTCATGACCATCCCGAACCCCGCGCCTTCTTTACCACCAATTAGGTTGTCTTCTGGGATTGCGAAGTTGTCGAAAATCAACTCGCAGGTGTCCAATCCCCGGTAACCTAGCTTGTCCAAATCCCTGCCCACACTAAAGCCTGTGCCTCCCTTTTCCGCCACGAAGCAGCTAATACCCCGGTGCTTCGGTTCCATGTCCGGGTCGGTGCGGGCTAGGAGACAGAACATGTCACCGTAACGTCCGTTGGTGATGAACATCTTGGTGCCGTTGACGATGTATTCCTCACCATCTTTCTTGGCCGTGGTCTGTAGATTGGCCATGTCCGTGCCGCCGCTCGGCTCGGTGAGGGCTAGTCCGCCCCGCTTGCGTCCAGAGGCCAGGTCAGGCAGGAACTTTTGTTTCTGTTCTTCCGTCCCGTAATGGGTCAGCACGTAGGTCAGGATGTGGTGGGTGCCGATGGCCCCGCTGAGCGTCATGAACCCTTTGCTCAGCTCCTCGAAAATGTTTGCAAAGGTGGTGTAGTCCAAACCCATGCCGCCGTATTCTTCGGGCACCGTGATGCCGAATAGGCCCAACTCTTTCATCCGGTCGATGAGGTCGTGGGGCACGGTGTCATCTCTGTCGTGTTGGGCGGCTACAGGCTCCACTTCCCGCCGCACAAAGTCGCGGACCATATTTACAATCTGGGATCGGGCCTCGGGAGGTGTAGTCGTCAACGGGAATCTCCTTATTATTAGGGGAAATAGGGCCCAAAGTAGGGCCGCTGGGTGACTGGCAGTCTAACTTAGGGTCTAGGCAGGGTCAAGAATTGAAAACGACGCCCGGCTTAATGCAGGCGTCGTTAAATCTCTGGATGGCCAGGCCGGGCTTAAATCTGGCTTTCGGCCAACGCCGCCTGGGCCGCCGCCAGCCGGGCCACCGGGACACGGTAGGGAGAGCAGCTTACATAATCGAGTCCAACTTCATGACAGAACGCCACGCTGGCTGGGTCGCCGCCGTGTTCACCGCAAATCCCAATTTCAAGGTTGGGCCGCTCACGACGCCCCGCTTCAACTCCCATCTTAACCAACGCCCCAACTCCTTGAACGTCGATGGAAGCAAAGGGGTCGTTGGGCAGCACCCCCTCGTCAATGTACGCCCGAAGGAATTTGCCCTCGGCGTCGTCCCGGCTAAACCCGAATACCATTTGAGTCAAATCATTGGTGCCAAAGCTAAAGAACTCCGACTCTTTGGCAATCTCGCCAGCGGTTAACGCAGCCCGGGGGGTTTCAATCATGGTGCCAAACTTATAATGGACTTTAACTCCCAAACGCACTTGAACCTGGGCCGCCACCAGACTCAAGTCCTGGCGTAGCCGGTGCATCTCTTCAACATCCACCGTTAGTGGAATCATAATCTCTGGATTAACGTCCAAACCCTCTTTGACCAGCAGAGCGCCGGCCGTGATTATGGCCTCTACCTGCATCCGGTAGATTGCCGGGAAGCTAAGTCCCAACCGGCAACCCCGGTGCCCCAGCATGGGATTCGATTCCCGCAGCGAGTCTACCAGGTGCAAAAAGGCTTCTTTTTCCTGTAGCTCCGCCAAGGAAACGCTAACGTGACGAAGCTCCATAAGCTCGGTCAACAGGGTCTCATAAGGTGGCAAGAATTCGTGGAGCGGGGCGTCCAGCAACCGGATGATCACCGGTCTGGCACCCATCACCTTGAGAATGCCCTCAAAGTCGGAGGTCTGAAGTTCGCGGACCTGCCCAAGAGCCTCGTAGAAGTCCCGCACTGCCTGGGAGGCTTCCTCTTCACTTTCTGCTCGGAACACCCGGTCGCCGTTGGCCCGCCGCCAGACTTCGGCGGCCTCAGCGTTCAACAACATCTGCCGGACAGCAGGCAGACGCCTGGGGTCCAAGAACATGTGCTCGGTGCGGCACAGTCCGATACCTTCGGCACCCATGTTCAATGCCTGGGCGGCGTCGGCTGGAGTATCGGCGTTGGCCATAACCCCCAGTCTGCGCGTCTCATCGGCCCAACCTAGCAGTTCTATGGCTTCCGGCAGGTCATCAAGGGTAGGGTGAACCGTATCCATATCACCTAGATAGAACGTCCCCAATACCCCGTCCATACTAATCCAATCGCCTTCGCGGACCGTCTTACCATCAGCCGTAAATGTTCCCGCCTCCAAATTGACTTGCAGGCCTTCACAGCCGACGATGCAGGGCTTGCCCAGCCCTCTGGTTACGACCGCTGCGTGACTGGTAACCCCGCCCCTGCTGGTTATGACGCCAACGGCGGCGGCGATTCCGTGGATGTCATCGGGCTTGGTTTCGGGCCGTAGCAAAATCACCGCTTCGCCAGCAGCAGCTAATTCAGCGGCCTTGGTAGCGTCGAAACAGACCACCCCCGATGCAGCCCCCGGTGAAGCGGGAGCGCCTCGGGCGAGGAAGCGTTCCTTCAATATTTCTTCCGGCATGTCCGTCGAGAACTGGGGGACCAGGAGTTTACCTATCTCTTCGGCGTCCACTCGGAGCAGCGCTTGGGACTGGGTGATTAGCCCCTCATTGGCCATATCCACCGCCGTCTTCACCGCGGACAGGGCCGTGCGCTTGGCGGAACGGGTCTGCAACAAGAACAGGCGGGCGTTTTCAATAGTGAACTCCACGTCCTGCACATCGGCGTAGTGGGTCTCCAAGTCCTTGGCAAGGGTCATCAACTGGCCGTGGCTCTCCGGCAGCACATCTTCCATCCTGGCGATGGGCTCGGGTGTCCGTACACCGGCTACCACGTCTTCGCCTTGAGCATTGGATAAAAACTCGCCGTAAACCTCGGCATCTCCGGTCGACGGGTTACGGGTGAATAGCACACCGGTGCCGCTGGTCGGGCCAAGATTGCCGAAGACCATGGCCATGATGGTCACAGCGGTGCCCATGTTGTGGTCTATCTTGTTATAGTCCCGGTAGAAAATGGCCCGGGGAGTGTTCCAACTGCGGAACACAGCCTTCACAGCAGCCATCAATTGTTCCCAGGGGTCGGATGGCGGCTCTTTCCCGGTGGCATCTTTGGTTATCTTCTTGAAATCGGCAACCACGGCCTGCAACTGCTCAGCGGTGAGCTGGAAATCCTGGGTTACGCCCGCCTTCCGTTTGTGATTGGCCAACGCTTTCTCGAAGGCGTCGGCGTCTACTTCCATAACGACTTCCGAATAGATCTGGAGAAAGCGGCGGTAGGCATCGTAGGCGGGACGGGGGTCGCCCATCATGGTCGCCAGGCCCGCGACAATCTGGTCGTTGATACCCAGGTTCAAGATGGTGTCCATCATCCCCGGCATGGAGATGCGAGCGCCAGAGCGCACCGACACCAACAGCGGGTCGGACACGGAGCCAAAGTTGCGGCCTATGGCCTTCTCAAGCCCCTGGATATTCTCTTTGATTGACGCTTCCAGCCCTTCTGGAAGGGTCTGGTTATCGGCCAGGTAGTCCCGGCACACCTGAGTAGAAATAACAAAACCCGGAGGAACCGGCAGTCCCAACCGGGCCATTTCGCAGAGGTTGCTTCCTTTGCCTCCGAGGAGGTCCGCCATCGAGGCGTTTCCCTCATCGAACCGATACACGTGCTTCGCGGTCTGTGGCACCTCCATCGTCATGGCACCATCCTCCCACTCGCCTATATTCAACTGGGCTGGTCAATCCTCGTGCTAACGTAGGCAGAACCTGCACCAACCACCGGACTATATACCCGACCGCACGGAGCAATCAACTTGGCGAGAAAATTTACACGGCGACACGCACACATATTCGTTACGAATAGCGTAAATAACCGGCCATGTATTAATTAATCCGTCAGGAGTTAGGGAGGCCCGCATGGCACCTAGGGGCCGTCGTCTCAGCCCTTTAACTCTACCGTCCTAAACTTCGCGGAATTGGGGTTCCGGCTCCGAGATATCGAAACCGTGGGCCCACAGTTCATCCAACTGCGCCTGCTCGTCATCGGTCAGACCAGGAGTTTCCAGCGCGGCGGTGTACTCGCTCAGTTCGGCCAGGGTGGTGAAATTGGGCAGCACGGAAATAATTGCTGGCTGCTTCAGCACAAACTGGATGGCCGACTGGGCCATGGTCCGCGTGTCTTCTTGCACCAGGAACCGAACCCGGGCGACCTTTTGCATCGCCTCGGATAACCACTCGTTCTTGCGGTGGGCACGGTGGTCGTCGGCGTCAAAGATGGGAAGCCCGTGGTCGTATTCCCCAGTAAGGGTATTGGACGCGTGAGGCACTCGGGAAAGCAGGCCAATCTCATTCTTTTCGGCCAGGCGTATCAGATCCTTGGCTGGGTCCTGCTCCAAGATGCTATAGATGATTTGGGCGCTATCAATATCGCGTTCGGTCATAGAGTATTCGCCCTCTTCGAACCAGCCAATATCCGGCCCCAGCGCCACGCCAAAGTAGCGTATCTTGCCTTCGAACTGGAGCTGCTCCAGGGTCTCGAAGAGCTCGTCGCGCTGTAAATCTGCTAACTTGATGTTATGGGCTTGGTAGAGGTCAATATAGTCGGTGCCCAGGCGGCGAAGGCTCTGCTCGCAGGCATACTTAACAAACTCTTTATCGAACTTCTGGGCCCGTTCTTTGTGACCGTCTCTGGGTGTCGGGTCGTAGATGTCGTAACCGAACTTGGTGGCAATGACAATTTCGTTGCGCCTGTGGCCAAGCACGGTGGCAAGTATTTCTTCGCCATAGCCATCTCCGTAGGTGTCGGCAGTGTCGAAAAGGTTAATACCTTGTTCAACGGCGTTCTCCAAAAGCGCTGCCTTGTCGGCATCTTCAATCTTGCCCCACCAGTTGGTGGCAACGGTCCAAACTCCGAACCCGAGCTCGGATAGAACCAGGTCGGTGCCGGGCATTTTGCGATACTTCATAAATATTACATCCTTAAATCAAAGAGGCTCAGTTATCCGGCCTCCGACTAAATAATCAACTCGTACATCAGGCTCAGCCGGTGACTAGCCTGCGGTTACGGTAAGACCCAGGCTACCTTTGATGTCATCCACCCGCCGCTGGTACTCGGCGTCATCCAACACCGGCTGCATGTTGCCCAGGTTAACGTTGGTCAGCACTTCGACCCACGACGTGCAACCCCCGTACTCAGGCAGGTAAGGCACGGTCACTGGCTGCTCTAGGTTGTAGACGCGTAACAGCATCACAGACAACGGTAGCATGGGCTTCCAATGAAGCTTGGACTGGGCGTAGGCGGTCGTCCAAATGTAATGGGGTTCTAAGTCGTCTACTTTCTCCTGGTCGGAGATTTCCAGCACTTCATCGGCCCTAGCCCAGTGGCTAAACGTGACATGACTTTCATCCTGGGGCTGTTCCACCAACTTGTGCAGGGCGGGCTGGTAAGCCGGCTGCAAGAGGTCTTCCTTTTGGTGAAGATAGGTGGGGTAAAACAGGAATTCCTTATGAATTACGCGGAAATCCTTGCCTTCTTCGTGGATACCACCCTTGCGCAACAGGAGCACTTGGTCTCCTTGGGACATGGCTTGGACAGTAATCGCCCACTCTTTTAGGGCCATCTGACAATTATCGGGCAACATCTAATCTGTCTCCGTACAATCGGGTAAAGTTTGAAGATAAGGACAAAGCTACCAAATCCCCAGACAACTAGACAAAAAGTACTAGACCGGAGACTCCAAGGTCAATGTTATCACCGGCCCAACTTACGCTCAATCCCCGCTTAGTCCCGATTAATAATGGAGCAGACAATCAGGAAGTGAGGGTTGAATCCGCAGAAGACAGATTAGAGGACAGATTGGGGTACGGGCTAATGAGGGATGTCCTTTCGGCCATCAGAAATTCCCGAAATGCCCGTTGAGAGGGGGAGAGATACCGGTCGCGCGGCTGGATTAAGGTCAACGGACGCCGACAGTCCCAATCAGCCACATCCAGCACCGTGAGCATACCTGCCCGAAGTTCGGCGGTTATGCCCAGACGGGAGATTACTCCAACTCCGCCACCAGCCGAAGCCGCCTGCTTCACCGCCTGGTTGCTGCCCAACTCGATGGCAATATTCGGAACCACGCCGAGTTCCCTGAAATGCCGCTCGGCCGACTCTCGAGTCGCAGACCCTTCTTCTCTAGCAAGTAGACCAAGGTCAGCGACCTGCTGGGCAGTGAGCCGACCAGAGTTGGCTGCCGGGTGGCTGGGGGCAGCCACCAATACTATTTCATCATCCTGGAAGTCCACCATCTCCAGCTCGTTGGAAGAATCATCCACATGGTCGCCCACCATACCCAGGTCCATGTCACGGTCCAATATCCGTTGGACGATCGTCCGGGTGTTGCCGATAATCAACTCAACTTGTATCCCCGGATATATTTGTCGAAACCTTCCGACTGCAAGCGGCAGAACGTATTCGCCAGGAGTGGTGCTAGCGCCCAGGACTAGATGGCCGGATTGGAGGCCTTCCATCTCTTGAACCGTCTGCAATAATCGACTGGAAAGAGTGAATATCTGCTGGGAATACGCAAGCACCGCTTCTCCGGCGTCGGTGATTCTTAGGCCGCGCGGACGGCGGTGAAACAGAGTAATGCCCAAGAATTTTTCCAGCTCCTGCACCTGAATCGACACCGCAGGCTGGGTAATCGCTAGAGCCTCGGCTGCTCTAGAGAAACTAAGGTGGCTAGCTACCATCTGGAAAATATATAGCTGGTGAAAGTTCACCTGACCAGAGGAAGAACGTCTGGTTGTTGGTTCGGTCATTCCTACTAAGCCATGCCAATTAACTGCTCAAGATGTAGCAGCCGCGCCAGATTTCCTGTAGTCACCCGTGCAACCTCTTCTACTGGAATGCCTTTAATCTCGGCCAAGGTCTGGGCCACCGATTGGACGTGCCTTGGCTCAGTCCAGTTAGTGCGATATTTCTTAAAGGGTTGTGGCGCAGCGTCAGTTTCCAGAACAATGTTTTCTAAAGGAATAACCTTGGCCACTTCCTGCAACTCTGGTAGCCGGGTCAATGGTCGAGCCAAAGAAATATAAAAACCGCAGTCAATAGCTTCCCGTGCGGTGGCCTCGTTGCCTTGGAAATAGTGCATCGCCCCGCCCACTGCACCGGCATTCTCCTCCCGAAGCACCTTGAATACCTCAGGATGCGACTCCCTGGAGTGGAAAATGATGGGTAACTTAAGGCTGAGGGCCAAACGGATGTGTGCCCGAAAAACCTGGTCTTGAGTATCGTGGTCCGGGGAAGTGGGCAGAAAGTCGAGGCCGACCTCGCTGATGCAAACTACTTTGGATGACGATTTTGCCATCCGCTCAAGTTCAGCGTAGACCTGGTCGGTGACCTGCTCGCGGGCCTCCATGGGGTGAATACCAACGCCAGCATAGAGGGGGGCGTACTTCTCTGACATGTCGATACAGTCCTGAGTTGACTGCAAAGTGGTCCCGGCACATACAACGAACGCTACGCCAGCATCATTAGCCCGTTCCAATATCTCGGGCATCTCGGCAGGGGCGTATTGGTCAAGGTGAGTATGGCAATCACCCAGCAAATAATCGCTAGGCATTTTATATTACCCCATTGGTTATATGGTTCTAGTAAAATTGGTCACCGCCTCATCTTCACGGCAAGCATCATACCCTATGGCTACTACTATGGCTACTACTATGGCTACTACTATCGCTACTACTATGGCGACAAGGTTATGTTAACATAAACTAACGTTTGTTTTAACCGAAATTGGTAATGCCATCGTATATATGACCTAAATTTATTATCCACTACATTGGCTTATGTTCAAGGGTGGCAACCAAAATCGCATTGCACTGGCACCGACCAGCGTTACCGCCCCGGCCATCCCCCATCATATGGCCAATTCTCCAGCCTCATACAAAGCTCGTTGACACGCTCAAAACAGGGTGGTAGCATAATTGTTGACCAAACAGGTCGACAATGTTAAATTATCGGTCGGATTAATCAAATACCAGCCGATTTAGCCTCAAATCGGGCCCAGTGCCCAAACCCATAATAGGAGCAATTAATGACCACACCCAAGGTCATTTCACGTGAAGCCACCTCAAGTGAGCTAGATGCTGACTACAAGTGGGGATTCACTATTGATATCGGTTCCGACCTCGCCCCCAAGGGACTGAGCGAGGACATCGTACGGCTGATTTCTGCCAAGAAAGAAGAGCCTGAATGGATGCTCGAATGGCGTCTAAAGGCTTATCGGCACTGGGAGAAGCTTAAGTTTCAAGCGCCTAAATGGGCCAACGTGAAATATCCGCCCATCGACTACCAAGACATCTATTATTACGCGGCTCCCAAGAGTAACGCGCCCAAGAGCCTAGACGAAGTGGACCCAGAGGTTCTAGAGGCTTTCGAGAAGCTCGGCATACCTCTCCAAGAGCGGGAACGTTTGGCCGGAGTGGCGATTGACGCGGTATTAGACAGCGTATCGGTGGCCACCACCTACCAGGGCATGCTGGAAAAACACGGCGTCATCTTCTGCTCAATGAGCGATGCAGTCAAAAATCACCCAGACTTAGTGAAGAAGTATCTGGGTTCGGTAGTCCCTTACTCCGATAACTTCTACGCTACCTTGAACTCGGCAGTGTTCAGCGATGGCTCTTTTGCCTACATACCCAAGGGCGTTCGCTGTCCCATTGAATTAATGACCTACTTCCGCATCAACCAGGCCGACTCCGGCCAGTTTGAGCGGACGCTAATCGTTTGCGAAGAAGGCGCGTACGTTAGCTACCTGGAAGGCTGTACCGCACCCGCCAGGAAGACTCACCAACTCCATGCTGCGGTGGTCGAACTGGTGGCCTTGGACGACTCTGAGATTAAGTACTCCACATTGCAGAACTGGTTCCCTGGGGACAAAGACGGCAACGGTGGCGTTTACAATTTTGTGACCAAGCGTGGCAAGGCAGCCAAGAACGCCAAGATTTCCTGGACCCAGGTTGAGACCGGCTCGGCCATCACCTGGAAATACCCGAGTTGCATCCTGCAGGGCGACAATTCGGTCGGCGAATTTTATTCCATCGCCATCACCAACAACTGCCAGCAGGCGGACACCGGCACCAAGATGATCCATTTGGGGAAAAACACATCATCCAAGATCATTTCCAAGGGCATTTCCGCCGGTCGCGCCGATCAGACCTATCGCGGGCTGGTTCGCATGTCGGCCAAGGCCGATGGCGCGCGCAACTTCACCCAGTGCGATTCGCTTCTCATCGGTGACCAGTGCGGCGCCCACACCGTGCCCTACATCGAAAGCAAGAATAAAGGCGCCATCGTCGAGCACGAAGCGACGACATCGACCATAAGCGAGGATCAAATGTTTTACCTACGCCAGCGCGGCATCCCCCCGGAAGATGCGATCGCCTTAGTCGTCAACGGGTTCTGCCGCGAAGTCTTGCAGCAACTGCCCATGGAATTCGCCGTCGAGGCGCAAAAGCTCGTCGGCATCAGTTTGGAAGGAAGCGTCGGCTAAGCGGCTGACGGTTAAGAAAAATGTCAAAAAAGAAAGCTAAGTATATGTTGGAAATAAAAAACCTGCACGTCAGCGTCGAAGGCAAGGAAATCCTGAAAGGCTTGGACCTTTCCGTCGGTCCCGGCGAAATACACGCCATCATGGGCCCCAACGGGTCGGGCAAAAGCACGCTCAGCCACGTTATCGCCGGGCGCGACGGCTACGAAATAACCGGTGGGCGGATTATCTTTCAAGGCGAAGACCTGACCGGGCTGGAGCCCGAAATTCGTGCCGCCAAGGGCATCTTCCTGGCCTTTCAATACCCGGTGGAAATCCCCGGTGTCCCCAACACGACGTTCTTGAAGGAAGCGCTAAACGCCATCCGGCGCTATCGCGGTGAAGACGAATTGGATGCCATGCAGTTCGTCAAGATGATGCGCGAGAAGACCAAGGAACTCGGCATTTCCGACGACATGCTGAAACGCGCCGTCAACGTCGGCTTTTCCGGCGGCGAAAAAAAGCGCAACGAAATCCTGCAAATGGCCGTCCTTAACCCGGTCCTGGCGGTTCTCGATGAAACCGACAGCGGCCTCGACATTGATGCCCTGAAGGTCGTCGCCGAGGGCGTCAACAAGTTGCGGTCACCGGACCGCACGACCCTGATGATCACCCATTACCAGCGATTGCTGGATTACATCGTGCCCGACAAGGTGCATGTCCTGGCCCACGGCAAGATTCAACGCACCGGCGGCAAGGAACTGGCGCTGGAATTGGAAGAAAAAGGCTACGCGGAATTCGGCGAGGCCGCGGCTTAAGGAACAATAATAAATATGCCCAACAATTCTTCACACTTACCTTTCGTCGGCGCCTTCGATGCCGCCCGTCCGGGATTGCCCGGCGCCGGCTTGTCGTGGCTAAAGGATTTCCGCGAGACGGGGATTGAGCGTTTTAACGCGCTTGGCCTGCCGTCGTCCAAGATCGAAGCCTGGAAATATACCCGCCTCAAACCGTTGGAAGACACCGATTTTCAACCGGTCACCGACGACGACGGCATGGCGGCCCTCGATACGGTGCCGTCGCTGTTGCCCAACCCCGGCGGTCGGCCAAGGCTGGTCTTCGTCAACGGTCGTATGCGCCCGAATTTCTGGATCGAGGGCGACTTGCCCGACGGCGTTCACCTGGATTGCCTACGCGATGTGCTGACTCGTAACCCGGATTGGGCCGAGGCGCATCTCGGTGCAATCGCCGGCGACGAGGCGATGCCATTGATGCAGTTGAACAAGGCGATGATGGATACCGGATTCGTGCTCCGCGTCGATGACGGCGTCGAGATCGAACAGCCTATCGAGGTCGTTTTCATCGGCGGCTTGACTGATCGCCCGGTGGCCTACTTCCCGCGTAACCTGATCAAGCTCGGCAAAAACGCCAAGGCGACCGTGGTCAAGCATCACTTTGGCCAAGGCGTCGGCGCTTATTTTGCCAACGCGGTGACGGAAATCGACATCGGCGAGGGCGCGACGTTCAATCATTATACGGTTCAGGCTGAAAGCCGCGACGCCACCCATCTCAGCACCACCCATGTTCGCGTCGCCAAGGACGCGACCTACGAAAGCTTCAACCTGGCCGTCGGCGGCCGGCTGTCGCGCAACGAAGTTTCGGTGCGTCTGGAAGGTGAGGGCGGCCATTGCGGGCTTAACGGCGCTTACCTGATGCGGGGCCGCGAGCATTGCGACAACACCACGGTCATCGAGCACTTGGCGCCGCATACGTCATCGCGGGAAGTCTTCAAGGGCGTCCTGAATGATGAGTCCCGCGGTGTCTTCCAAGGCCGCATCGTCGTCCACAAGAACGCCCAGAAAACCGACGGCCATCAGCTTTGCAAAACGCTTTTGCTCAATACCGGGGCCGAAATCGACGCCAAGCCTGAACTTGAAATTTATGCCGACGACGTCAAGTGCAGCCATGGCGCGACCACCGGGCAAATGGATGAAACGGCGTTGTTCTATCTGCGGTCCCGCGGCGTGCCCGAGGCATTGGCAAGAAATCTTTTGGTGCAGTCGTTCCTGGGCGAGGCCCTGGAGGAAATCAAGCAGGACGATATCCGCCAAGCCCTGACCGACAAGGTCGTTCACTGGCTGCCGGCGGCTTGTTTCCTGTCCGAGGAATGGAGAGACGCATGAGCATGGACTTATCCCAGCCCGTGATCTCTTCCGGCGACAATTCGACGTCGGCCTATGATCTTGAGCGCATTCGCGCCGATTTCCCGATTCTTAAACAAGAAGTCTACGGCAAGCCGTTGGTCTATCTCGACAACGGCGCCAGCGCCCAGAAACCCCGCCAAGTCATCGATGCGATGAGCGACGTTTTCGAGAACTATTATTCCAACGTCCACCGCGGCGTCCATTGGACATCCCAGCGCTCGACGGAAGCCTTCGAAGCGGCACGGGAAAAGGTTCAGGTCTTCATCAACGCGGCCAGCGTCAATGAAGTCATCTTTACCCGGGGCGCCACCGAATCCATCAACTTGGTCGCCGCCACCTGGGGCCGGAAAAACTTAAAGGCTGGTGACGAAGTCATTCTTTCCCACATGGAACACCATTCCAACATCGTGCCCTGGCAGCTTCTGCGCGACGAAATCGGCATCGAATTGAAAATCGCGCCCATCGATAAGGGTGGAAACTTCCTCCTCGACGCATTTGAGGCGCTGCTGTCGGACAAAACTAAGTTGGTCGCCGTCACCCATGTTTCCAATGCGCTGGGAACCGTGGTTCCGGTCGCCGACGTGATCCGTCTGGCCCACGAAAAGGGCGCGCTGGTGTTGCTGGATGGGTGCCAAGCGGTGCCTCACGCGGTTGTCGATGTGCAGGCGCTGGACGTGGATTTTTACGTATTCTCCGGGCACAAGCTCTACGGCCCCACCGGCATCGGCGTGTTGTGGGGGCGCGAAGACCTGCTCAACGCCATGCCGCCATATCAGGGCGGCGGCGACATGATTTCGTCGGTGACGTTCGAGAAGACAACTTTTATGAAGACCCCTCACCGGTTCGAGGCCGGCACACCGGCTATCGCCGAAGCCATCGGGCTGGGCGTCGCCGTCGATTACGTTTCCGGAATTGGCCTTGAAAACATTTCGGCTCACGAACAGGGGATCCTTCAATACGCCACCGAGAAGCTATCGGCGATCAAGGGGCTGACCATCATCGGCACCGCCAAGGAAAAGGCGTCGATCATTTCATTTTCCGTGGACGGCATTCACCCTCACGATATCGGCACCTTCGTCGACCGTGCCGGGGTCGCCGTCCGTGTCGGTCATCATTGCGCGCAGCCGGTCATGGAATTCTACGGCGTTGCGGCGACGGCGCGGGCCTCATTCGGGCTGTATAATACCCGCGATGAAGTTGACGTCCTGGCCGATGCGCTGGAACAGACGAAGGAGTTTTTCGCCTAATGTTTGATGACCTTCGCGATCTTTACCAAGAAGTGATCCTGGATCACGGCAAGAAGCCGCGTAATTTCCGCTGCCCGGAAAACGCCACCTGCTTGGCCCACGGCAACAACCCGATCTGCGGCGACACGCTGGTGATTTACATCACCCTGGATGGTGATGAACGCATTACGGACGCGGCCTTCCAAGGTGAAGGCTGCGCCATTTCGGTGGCGTCGGCATCGATGATGACGGAAATCCTCAAGGGTAAGACCCGGGCCGAGGCGAAAACGCTGTTCGAAGGGTTTCATGACATGTGCACCAAGGATGACTTCGACGTTTCGCAACTTGCGGGTTGCGACGAAGACGCCATAGAGCGGCTGGTTATGTTGTCGGGCGTTAAGGAATTCCCGATCAGGGTCAAGTGCGCGACGCTGGCTTGGCACACCATGCAGGCCGCCGTCGAAGGCGACGAAGAAATTTCTACGGAATAGCCCCGGAATAGCCCCGGAATAGGACGACAGCCATGGAAGATCATATCCCCACCCCCCCGGCCCCGCCCGCCGACGAAAAGCCGGCCGAGGACTTTTCGGCGAAAGCCGGTGAACCGCTGGCCCAAGGTACCGAAATCGCCGGCGAAGAAGCCGTGGTAGAGGGCTTGAAAACCGTTTTCGACCCTGAAATTCCGGTCAATATCTATGATTTGGGGCTTATTTACGGGGTTGTTATTGCAGAGAGCGGCGGGGTCAAGATCGACATGACTCTGACCGCCCCAGGCTGCCCGGTGGCCGGCGAATTGCCGCAGTGGGTGGCCGATGCCGTGGCTAAGGTCGAAGGCACCGGCGAGGTCGAAGTGACCCTGGTGTGGGAGCCCGGCTGGTCGCCGGACCTCATGTCCGAAGACGCCAAGCTGGCGCTCGGCATGGATTAAGACTAAATTAAGAACTGTTGAAATAAAAGGTCTAAGCCAATGACAGATATGACCCCGCAGATGATTACCCTGACCGACGCCGCCGCCGAACGGGTGCAAATGTTGCTGAAAGACAGCGACGAACCGGTTCTGGGCCTTCGCGTCGGCGTCAGCACCAAGGGCTGTTCCGGGATGTCCTATGTCTTCGAATACGCCGCCGAGAAAAAGCCCTTCGAAGAAGAAGTCGACACCAAAGGTGTCAAAGTGTTCATCGATCCCATGGCCACCATGTATCTGGTCGGCGCCGAGATGGACTACGTCGAAGGCACGCTGAAAAGCGGCTTCGTCTTCAATAACCCGAACGAGAAAAGCCGCTGCGGTTGCGGCGAAAGCTTCTCCGTCTAAGTCCTTAAAGGCCGTTGGCTAAAATCACCTTCATCGAACCCGACGGCAAACGGCTGGAGTTCCAGGCCGGACCGGGCGATACGCTTTTGGAAGTCGCCCAGGAAAACGGTATCGACCTGGAAGGGTCGTGCGAAGGATGCATGGCGTGTTCAACCTGTCATGTGATCGTCGATGGCAATTGGTTCTCCCGGCTTGAGCCGCCGTCAGACGACGAAAAAGACATGCTGGACTTGGCTTACGGCCTGACCCCGACATCGAGGCTGGGTTGTCAGGTCGAAATAACCGACGGGCTGGACGGGCTGGTGGTTGCCCTGCCGTCGGAGCACCGTAATATGCAGGGGTAATTACCCTCTGTAAGCTTCAGGATCGGTCGATGTCCGAAACGCTTCCCATTTCGCTGCCCGCGGTTCCGCTTCGGGACATCGCGGCCTTCATCTGGTTTATGGCCTTGTGGGTGGGTTATACGGTTATGGCCGACCATTTTGTCACTCACCGCCGCCCGGCCGCCCAGATAATGCATGATTACCGGGTGCGTTGGATGGAACGCATGCTGGAACGCGACAACCGCATGGCCGATGTTCAAATCGTTACCGCCCATATGCGAAGCGGCATGATGTTCGCGTCGATCACCATTTTGATCATGGCCGGCGTCATGACCATCCTGGGCAACCTGGGCAAGGCCCGCGAGGTTACCTCGGAACTTTCCTTTGCGATTACGGCTTCCAGGGAGATGTGGGAAATCAAGGTCATCGTTCTGATGCTGATTTTCGTTTACGCCTTTTTCAAATACGTTTGGAGCCTGCGTCAGTTCAATTTCGCCCTGGTCTTTATCGGTGCCGCGCCGATGAAGGAAGAGGTCAACGCCAAAGACCGCGAGCACTATCCGGAACGCGGCGCCATCTTGATGGACCGCGGGATTAACGCGCTCAACCGGGGGCTTCGCGCCTATTACTTCGGCCTGGCTCTGATTGCTTGGTTCTTAGGGCCCATTTATCTGGCCGCCGCCACCATCTGGGTCGTTGCCGTGCTTTATCGGCGGGATTTCCGCTCGGTGACGCTTCAGACTTTGTTAGAGGATGACGGCTCATCCAAGCCGGACGCCACCGGTACGCAATAAGCCCATTGTCCTTGGCCTTTTAGGGCTTATATATCGACCATGAATTCACTCGGACTCGATAAACCGCCGGCCGAAACGCGGGTCGTCGTCGCCATGTCGGGTGGCGTCGACAGTTCGACCACGGCAGCCTTGATGGCGGAGCAGGGCTTCGACGTCATCGGCGTGACGCTCAAGCTTTATGATCACGGCGAAATGGCCGGGCGCAAGGGGGCGTGCTGCGCCGGCGTCGATATCCAAGACGCCAAGCGCGTCGCCAAGAAGCTCGGCATTCCCCATAAGGTGTTCAATTACGAAAGCCGTTTCAAGGAATCCGTGATTGAGGTATTCGCCGACACCTACCTGGCCGGCGAAACGCCCATTCCCTGCGTCCTCTGCAACCAGACGGTCAAGTTCCGCGATCTTTTGGATGCGGCCCGTGACATGGGGGCCGACGCGCTGGCGACCGGGCATTACGTGCGGCGCGTCGATGCCGCCGACGGCCCCGAACTGCACCAGGCATCCGACGCCGCCAAGGATCAAAGCTATTTTCTGTTTGCCACGACCAAAGAACAACTTTCCTTCCTGCGCTTTCCCTTAGGCGAAATGGACAAGGCGGAAACGCGGGCCCATGCTGAAAGACTGGGTTTGGCGGTCGCCGATAAACCGGAAAGCCAGGACATTTGTTTCGTTCCCAACGGATCGTATGCCGGGGTCGTCGAAAAGCTGCGCCCTGGCGCTGCTCTGCCCGGCGATATCGTCGATCTGGACGGAAATGTCTTAGGCCACCATGACGGCATCATCAACTTTACCGTCGGCCAGCGTCGGGGCTTAGGCATCGCGGCGCCCGAACCGCTTTACGTTGTCCGCGTCGAAGCTGACACCCGGCGCGTCGTCGCCGGGCCAAAGGCGGCGCTTTTGGTGCAGGAATTCCCGGTCGGCGGCATCAATTGGCTGGGCACAGGCGACGCGCCCGAAGGCGACATCGAGGTCAATGTCAAGATCCGCTCGACCGGCAAACCGATAGCGGCGACGCTGAAGGTTCATGGTGGGGCCGGGGCCACGGTTGTCCTGCATGAGCCAGAGGCCGGCGCTGCTCCCGGACAAGCCTGCGTGTTCTATGACGCCGAGCGCATGTTGGGCGGCGGCTGGATCATGCGCGGCTCTGGCGCGGGTCCGGAAACACTTGACCCAACTCCCTGATTCTTCTTAAACTTTCCCCAGAAAGGTTGGCCTGGGATGAAAAAATCCAGCCTCTATGCTTTTGGGAAGGACGGGTCGCTTTGGACCCATTTGGGAGAGGGCTTTCGCCGTCCGTCGACGGTCGAGGAGCGCGAAGGTTTTTGCCGTCTTTTGATGGCCCCGATTGTCCGCATGACCCCGAAATCGGAAGCCCGCATCGAAGGCGTACCCGTACCCCTACCCAATGACGTCCAAGGGGCCGTCACCGCCTAAGCCTTAATCTTTTTCATCGAAAGTGATGACCAGGGCATCCGCGTCACGGGTGCAGGTATAGCTCTGTGCGTTGACGTCGGCGTCACTTAGCGTCACGGCGACGTTCTGGCCTTCGAACATGATGGAAATGCTGTTGTCGTCATTCTTACTGACGGTCATGTTTTCTTCGGAAAATTCCGGCCCTTCAAAGCGTAATTCCTCGCCTTCCTTATAGTCCAGGATAATGTCGTTGCCGCTGTCGGCGCCAAAGACGAAGGTGTCATCGCCGCCGCCACCTTTGAGCACATCGTCGCCGGCGCCGCCGGAAAGGAAATCCTCGCCGCCTTCGCCCATGAGCACGTCATCTCCGGCGCCGCCGTAAAGTTCATCGTCGCCGCCGCCGCCACGCAATTCGTCTTCTCCACCGCCGCCGTACAGGACATCCTCGCCGCCTTCGCCTTTCAGCAGGTCATCGCCGCCGCCGCCA
>JABMNL010000044.1 GCA_013204585.1 SAR202 cluster bacterium
TCGGGCCCGAACACCGGGGGACTCGTTCATCTGGCCGAAGACCAACACCGTGCTGGCTAGCACGCCTGAGTCTTGCATTTCATGCCAGAGGTCGTTGCCCTCACGCGAACGCTCACCAACACCGGCGAACACCGACACACCTTGGTGAACCGCGCCGATGTTGCGGATGAGTTCTTGAATAATAACGGTCTTGCCGACACCGGCACCACCGTAAGCTCCAATTTTACCGCCCTTCATGAATGGCGTAATCAGGTCAAAGACCTTAATCCCGGTTTCTAGAATCTCAACGGATTGATTCTGGTCGTCGAAGGCGGGCGGGTCGCGGTGGATGGGCCAGCGCTGGGCCGATTCGACGGGACCAAGGCTGTCCAACGGCGTCCCGGTAACGTCGAACAGGCGTCCCAGAGTCTCCGGGCCAACGGGAACGCTCACCATCTGGCCGGTATCGGTTACTTCAACGCCGCGGGCCAGGCCGTCAGTGGCGCCCAGGGCCAAGCAGCGAACCCAGTTGTTGCCGATGTGCTGTTGCACTTCAAGCACCAACTTTTCTCCGACGTTGTCGAGTTCCAGCGCGTCGAACAGATTGGGCAGTTCGTCTGCGGGGAATTCAATATCGACAACGGTACCGATTATTTGAACTACTTTTCCGGTGGCCATTGGTTTCTCCTGATAATGGGTTACTCGCTGGTAAGGCGCGCTGCTAGCCTTATTGGGCTATTTGGCCGCCCATTAGATCGAGCAGTTCGTTGGTGATGCTTTCCTGGCGTAGCTTGTTCATCACCAGGGTTAAGTCTCCAGACAATTCGTGGGCGTTGTCGGTGGCAGCCCGCATGGCAACCATCCGGGCCGATTGTTCGCTAGCTATGGATTCCAAAATAGCGTGGTAGACCTGCATCTCAATGAATCGGGGTAGCAGGTTCTGCAACACAGCCAGGTTACTGGGCTCGTAGATATAGCCAACACTCTCGGCAGAGGTCAACTCCGCTGGGGCAATCGGCAGCAGCTTTTCTATTGCTACCTCTTGGATCATGGTCGAGATATATCGGGTATAGGCCAGGTAGACCTCGTCGGTATCGCCCGAGCTATAAGAGTCGATAATCATGTGGGACATGGCGTGGGTGTCAATCAAAAGGGGCGTCTCACCCAAGTCGGTGAACGTGGCTTTTAAATCTTGATTGGTTCGGGCCATGAAATCACGAGCCTTGCGGCCAATCGTGATTGCTTGGACCGGCGTCTCATGCTGGGAAATGAACTGGCCAACGCGTCGAGTGAGGTTGGCATTCATGCCTCCGCACAGTCCCCGGTCGGGACTAATCATCAACACAGTGGTTTTTTCCACGGTGCGGACGTCCAGTAACGGCTGGGCTCCCGCTTCCTCGTCGGAGGGTTGGGCGGCCAAGTGGGCGATAACCTCTCTAATCTTTTGGGAGTAAGGCCGTCCCTCAAGCACAGAGTTTTGGGCACGCCGCATCTTAGACGCGGCAATCAGAGACATGGCTCCAGTCACCTTGCCCGTGTTATCCACGCTGCGGATGCGCCTTTTTATGTCACTAACGCTAGCCATCTATCTACTTTCTATTCAGTCCAATCGGTTCAGTCAGGTGAATCTGACTAACCGGTGAAGGTCGATTTAAAGTCGGTAATTGCTTTGGTCAAATTAGCCGAGACTTCGTCGGAAATGTCCTTGGTTTCGGCGATGCTGGTCAGGATGTTGGGGTGGGATGCGGCAACATGCCGGAGCAATTGTTCTTCGAACGCTCCAATTTGCTCGATCTCTAAGCCTTCTATGAGACCTTCGTTGACCGCGAACAAGATGACGACCTCGTTCTCGAGAGAGAGGGGCTTGTACTGGCCCTGCTTGAGTACCTCGGTGGCCAATTGTCCCCTGGCCAACTGTGCCCTGGTAGCCGCATCCAAGTCGGCGGTGCCGAACTGAGCAAAGGTGGCAAGTTCCCGGTATTGGGCCAAAGCCAGCTTGAGCTGACCGGCTACTTTGCGCATGGCCCTGGTCTGGGCCGCGCCGCCCACCCGGGAGACTGACAGACCCACGTTAACCGCTGGCCGGATACCGGAGTTGAACAACTCAGACTCCAGGTAAATTTGTCCATCGGTAATCGAAATAACGTTGGTCGGGATGTACGCAGAAACGTCGCCTGCTTGCGTCTCAATGACGGGCAGGGCTGTGATGGAGCCGCCGCCATGAGCTGCGTCCAAACGGGCGGAACGCTCCAAGAGACGGCTGTGGAGGTAGAAAATATCTCCGGGGTACGCTTCACGTCCGGCCGGGCGTCGCAGTAGTAGCGACATCTGGCGGTAGGCCCAAGCGTGCTTGGTTAGGTCATCGTAAACAATGAGAACATCTTTGCCCTGCTCCATGAACTCTTCGGCCATGGCGCAACCGGCATAAGGTGCAATGTACTGTAGTGGCGCTGAGTCAGCGGCGCCGGCGGTAACCACAATCGTGTGTTCCATGGCACCCGCTGCCTCTAGTGAACCCACAACCTGGGCAACCTTGCCCTGCTTCTGGCCGATGGCCACATAGATGCAGATTAGGTCGCCGCCCTTCTGGTTGATGATGGTGTCCAGGGCGATGGCGGTCTTGCCGGTGGAGCGGTCGCCGATAATTAATTCTCGTTGGCCGCGACCGATGGGAATAATAGAATCAATCGATTTGATGCCGGTCTGCACCGGTTGGTCAACAGACTGACGGGACACCACGTTGGGGGCCACCTTTTCCACTGATCTGGTGCTGGTAGTATCAACGGTGCCCTTCCCATCAAGGGGCCTGCCCAGCGGGTCAACGACACGTCCAATCAGAGCGTCGCCAACTGGCACCTCAATAATTCGGCCAGTGGACCGAACCCGGTCGCCCTCTTTCACACCGTTGGGGTTGCCCAAAATGGCCGCGCCCACGATGTCGGATTCCAAGTTTAGGGCCAGGCCCAGAACGTCGTTTCCAAAGTCCAACAGTTCATTGGAACGGACACCTTGAAGCCCTTGGATGCTTGCGATACCGTCGCCCACTTGGACCACGGTGCCAACATCGACTAGGGCCAGGTCTCCGCCAAATTCTTCAATCTGACGCTTAATCAGCGAGACTATGTCCTGTCCTCTGGTAGCCATCAGAGGTTCTCCTTGCAGTAACGATTGGGGCAGAGGCGAATTGAACGCCGGACCCTTCTTCCAAGTTCTACCCAGTCTATTTTGGGACTAGGTAATTGTATTTCTGTTGTTGATGCGGGAACCGCTACACCGACGCGGCAATCTCCGTATGCAACTTGTTGCGTAGACTGTCCAGACGCGCTTTGGTGCTGCCATCCAGCAGCTGGTCGCCAATCTGGATTACCAGTCCGCCAAGAATCGACTCATCGACTTTGGTGGTTAGCACGACTTCGCTTTTAATCAGGCTGGTTACGAAGGCGCTGATACGATCAGCCTCGGTGCCTTCCAGGGCCACTGCGGTGGTAATCTCCACCCGTTGCCGTCCCAAGTGTCGGTCCAGCAGTTGGGTATACCCGGTATAGACACTTGGGACGGTGTCCACAGAATTTTTGGACACCAGCAGGTCAACCAAGTTGCGGATTAGAGGATTAACGTTGGCCAGCACCGAAGCGGTGGCGTTTAGCTTGTCAGCTACAGGCATATCTGCATGCTTCAACAGAGCGCTAAAGTCAGCGTCTTGAAACACCTCAGATACGACTGCGAGGTCCTCGCCCCATTGTTCGACCTGATTATTTTCCTGGGCCAAATCGAAGATGGCCTGGGCGTAACGTTGTCCTGAGAGTTGCTTGGCCATTGGTCTGCCTAAGTCCTTCTCAGGCTTTCGCCTTCTTCTAATACCTGGGAGATTAGTTCCTCATGGGCCTGACGATCCAGAGAACGCCGAATCACCCGTTCGGCCGCAGTTATGGCCAGGTCGCCAAAGCTGGCGCGAACCTCTGCGAGGGCGTTGTCACGCTCCCGTTGGATGTCCGATTTAGCCCTTTCAACAAAGGACTCAGCCTCTTGGCGCGCCTTGTCCATTTCCTCGGTGCGGAACCGTTCCGCCGATTCCCGCGCTAGGTCAATGATGCGTTGACCTTCGCGCCGAGCCTCGGTTACCTGTTCTTGGACGGCTGCCTGGGATGACGCGGCTTCTTCCCGCGCCCGCTCAGAGGCCTCCAGGCTTTCCCGGATACGGTCCGCCCGTTGGTCCATCAACTTCAGTATCGGCTTGTATGCAAACAGATACAGCAAAATCAGAACCAGCAGGAAGTTGACCAGGTATATTGCGAGGCTTGGGAAATGGATTCCCAATGTCTCTAACATATCAACCTACTACCTTTGAATCTTTTTGGTAAATTTCGTTGGTCAATCTAGTTGGGTCCGGTTCGGACCAACTTAGAATATGAAACCAATCATGATTGCTGCGACCAGGGCGTAAATCCCCAAGGCCTCAGCGAAGGCAATGCCTAGAATCATGTTGGTCTGAATGGCGCCGGTGGCCTCTGGGTTACGGCCAATCGCGCTCATGGCGGCGGCCCCCAAGAGTCCAATACCGATACCAGGGCCAATCAGCCCTAGACCGATTGCGATGCCGGAGCCCAAAAGCCTTGCGGCTTCGGTTTCAATCTGGGCTAGCGGAATGTTTGCCAAAGCAAGTAGAGCGTCCATCGTCCTTCCTTATCTCCTTAGTGCGATGCGTTTTTGCGCCGTTTTGTGCGTATCTGGTATCTAGTCTTGGCGGGACGCGTATATCGCGAAAATCCCACCCAACGCCGCTGCCGCGATGCCAACGACAGCCAGTACCATAATCAAGACTAATACATCCATTGCGTTCCCTCTGCGTTAACGTGCTTCGTTTGTGCCGGGGCGTCCATTGTTCCGGAGCTTCGTTTGTTCCGGGGCTTCGAATGTGCTGGGGCTTCCATTTAATTTAACCCTGGACGTAATCCGGGGCTTTAATTTGTGCCAGGGCGGCTGCTGCTGCCGGGGCACAATGCCTGGTGATTATAACTGTCGCTTCATCCTTGGGGAAATTAGGCCGAATGCGACTCCTCATGAGCGTCGTGCGAGGTGATTGCGATGGCCGCGAACACCAGCGTCAGTCCTGAGAAGATTAATGCTTGGATGAAGCCCACCAGCAACTCCAGTCCGTAAACGCCTACCGTGGCCACGAATGGCACCAAGAAAGCGGAAACCAAGACTAGAATTTCGCCAGCGGTCATGTTGCCGAATAACCGGAATGTGAAGCTGATTAGCCTCACTAATTCGCTGAAGGCCTCCAATGGCCCAACGAAGAAGAAGTCGAGCAAGCCCTGAAAGGCGTCTAAGAACTGAAGTCGGAACAATGATGCTATTCCGTGCTTCAGGCTGCCCACCCGGACAAACTTGGTGATGTAACCGAACCCCAGTATCTTTAGGCCCAAGTATTCAACAAATACGAAGGACACCAGAGCCAAGGCCAATGGCATATTAATATCTGTTCCAGCGGGCCGGAGCAGATGCACCTGAATTATGTCGCCTTGTTTGAACCCTAATGATGGGTAGATGGGCAGCAAGCCAATCCAGGCGTTAATTATGACGAAGAGGAATATGGTGGCGATGACCGGGAAGACCAACCGGCTCCGCTCTTTGCCTACCACTGCTTCCACGAAGTTCAACAAGCCTTCAATGGCTATCTCTACGAAGTTCTGGAACCGGCCCGGCACCAAGGCGGCCTTTCGCGCTCCCAGAACGAACAACAGCACCAATAGGATGCTGGCGACCCAAGAAGAGAGGATGGCGTTGGTGACGATGAAGTTACTGCCCTGGTAGGGGCCTTCATCAATTATTTCGTGTTGCTCGCGGGTGAGGGATTCTTCGCCGTGGGCCTTCTCTTGTTCCTCAGCATTCAAGAACGCTTGGTAATGTTCTCGGTCCGAGGTGGGGAAGACTACCTGGGCGGGAAGGTGGACTTCCGGTTTGGGGATGAATGGGCCTTCGGCCGTTTCGCCGGCGTCTTTGGCTTCTTCTGACTGAGTGAGTCCAGCGCCGATAGCGCCGGTGATGAGGCCTGCAATGGATAGGGCCAATACAAAGATGAGGCCTAGGGCGATGTATTTTCCTGCGCCGGAACCCACTATGGATTCCCTCCATTGCTTTCGGGTTTATCTTCTGGCTTGCTTGGCTGCTCGGAAGTCAGCAACGGCTGAATCATCTTGAATAGTCCGTAGAAAGCGGACGTTGTGCCGAACAGAATTCCCAGCAAAGTGAACAGAGGTTTTAGACCGAGCCATTTATCTATAAGCACCCCTCCAACTACACCAAGAATGATGCAGGTAGCGACGTACCATCCGAGCCCGGTTAGGCGTAAGGCCAGAAGTCTTCTGTCCATGTCTCCGCCAGAGCGTTGTGAATAATATCACTAGGTATTTTAAAAGTCAATTGAGGCTAACGTGTCGAAAAACGTTGACCGCTTATAACCAAAAGAAGGCCCTGACAACTTAATGGTGGGGCCTTCTTTATTCATGACGTGTTTTTCTGTTAGCGGGTGCCGGATTGCTTGCCGAAGTCCTCCAGGTCCAGAGAGTCTATGAAGTCGGTGAATGCCGACATACTCTTCAACTCTTCTGGTTTGACCTCGACTTTACCTTTGACTGAAGACCCGTCTGCGTTGGACTCTTGTCCCAATGGCTTGCCGGTCTCTTTATCCAAGAAGATTCCAGCCTTGTCCATGACTTCTTCATTGGCGTATATGGGCACTTTGGCCCTAACTGCCAGTGCAACTGCGTCGCTGGGACGGCAGTCTATCTCTTTGGATTCGCCGTTGGCCTGGATAGTGATCTTAGCGAAGAAGGTATCGTTCTGAAGGTCATTCACCAATATATGGGTGATGGTGCCGCCAAGGGAGTCGATGATGGTGCCGAGCAGGTCGTGGGTCAACGGCCTGGGCACGCTTAAGTCCTGAAGTTTGACCGCGATGGCGTCGGCTTCTGCAGGTCCAATCCATATGGGTAAATAACGGTCTGATTCTTTCTCACGGAGAATCACGACACGTTGATAATTCATGGGACTGACCCGGATGCTATCTACAGTCATCTCGAGCATGTGGTTGTTCGCCTCCGAAATTCGCCGGTGCTATGCAAAATTGTAGTCCTGGCTTAAATTCCATGTCAACCCGAACCACGCTTGATTTGTGCCTAACATCATGGCCAATGAGGCTCAAGCATGGTCCCATACGGGCCATCTTGCACCCAAGGTGGTGCTGCGGGAATCTTATTGCTACAACTTTATATTACGCCATGTACTCGACGTCCGGCGAGTCACAACAGCCCCGGTCAATCCCGTATTTATGATGTCGCAGCCAATCCAGATACACGCCCATGTATAATGAAATCCATGCGTAGATTGGATCGCTTTGGCGTCCATATCGCCCGTACCCTCGGAGGAAAAGTATGCCCAGAAGCAGGAAAAGCCGGACCAGCGACGACCTAGCCGCCAAATACTTGGTGGAGTGGCAGAAGACCACCTGGATCCGGGATATGAATATCTTAGCCTTCAAATGTACCGATGAACTGGTGCCACTAGACCGTTTCATCGGACAAGACCGGGCGCAAGAGGCGATTCGTTTTGGCCTAGAGATTGATAAACCTGGCTACAACCTTTTTGTAACCGGCCTCACTGGCACCGGCAAGACCAGCGCCATTAAGGCCCATCTCCAGAGTGTTGTCGATGATTTGGACAGTCAGGAGCAACGCCGACCGATTAGCGACTGGGTTTACGTGCATAGTTTCGAAGACGCCGACCGTCCCAAGGCAATTAGTCTTCCCCGGGGGGCTGGCAAGGTCTATCGCCAGCAATTCTCCGGTGCGCTTCGGACCCTTCAGGAAGAGATTCCCAAGATGCTGAAGAGCGAGAGCTTTGCAGCCCAGCTTCGTAGCCAAGAGGAAACCGATCGTAAGGCCACCCAGGAATTGATGAATGGACTGGAGCTCGCCGCAAAGGCGGCTAACTTTGCTGTGCAACTGACTCCCAGTGGAATCACCATTTTCCCCATGACCGAAGATCGGCCGATGACTCCAGATGAGTACCAGGCTCTGGAAGCCGAACCGAAAAAGGCAATTGACGAGGTGCGTACCCAGTTGATGCAGCACACTCAAGATACGATGACCAAAATTAGAGAGCTAGAAAAAGCCTCTGCCGAGCGTATCCAAGAACTAGAACGAAGCGCCGGGCACCAATTGGTTGACCAGGTGTTTTTTGACCTGCACGCGCTATCCCAAGAAATTCCCGAGATGCAGAAGTACCTTTCTGACTTGTCCGGCTACGTTCTAGACAACATTAACCTGTTTAAAGAGTCCGAAGGCCCCGCGCCTTTAGTAGTTGGAATGCCACCAGGCCCCGCACCCGGAGGCGCGGCCCTCGGGATTAACCCGTTCCTACCGTTCGACATAAATGTGTTGGTTGATAACAGCGCCGTTGAGAAATTGCCAATCATTATTGAGCCCAACCCCAACTGGGGCAATCTATTTGGCCGCATCGAGCGCCGGGCCATCATGGGGGCCTACGTAAGCGACCACGCCATGCTGAAACCTGGAGCGGCCCACCTGGCCAACGGTGGCTATCTGGTGCTGAATGCCAGGGACGTTCTGATGGCGCCAGGCGCTTGGGAAGGGTTGAAGAGGACTATCCGTAACCGTGAAGTCCGCCTGGAAGACCCCGCCGAACAGACGGGTTTTTTCATTCCCCAGGGTCTTAGGCCGGAGCCCGTGCCGCTGGACTTGAAGGTAATCGTGACCGGAGACGAAAGCATATACCGGCTGCTCACTTCGTCTGATAACGAGGATTTCTGGGATCTTTTTAAAGTAAAGGCGGAGTTCGATTACCGGGTGGACTTGAACGAAGAAAACATGATGGCCTACTGCTCGTTCATCTGCCGCACCTGTGAAGACGAAGGGTTGTTGGCCTTTGAAGCCGAAGGGGCGGCTCGAGTTTTAGAGTTTGGCGCGCGGCAAGTTTCCGACCAAAACAAGCTGTCTACTCGGTTCGGCCAAATTAAGGACCTGCTTATCGAGGCGGACTACTGGGCTAGGAAAGACGACTTCAAAACGGTCCAGGAACATCACGTCCGGCAAGCCATTAACCAAAAGGTCTACCGGTTGAGCCTGGTGGAGGAACGCATCCGCGAGATGGTGTCCGACGGCTCTTTGCTGCTTGATGTTACCGGTGAGGCGGTGGGCCAGATTAATGGCCTGGCCGTTTATGATCTGGGGGACTTTAGCTTTGGACGCCCCACACGAATCACGGCCCAGACCTTTGCTGGCCGGGAAGGTCTGATTAACATCGAACGGGAAGCCTTGATGAGTGGCCGAACCCACGATAAGGGCGTCTTGATATTGAGCGGATATTTGGGCGCAAAATTCGGACACGACCGGCCCCTCACCCTGTCCGCTAGCCTCTGCTTCGAGCAGTCATATGACGGGGTAGACGGTGACAGTGCCTCTTCCACAGAGATATATGCCTTATCGTCCAGCTTGTCTGGCCTGCCCCTTCGCCAGGACATTGCAGTCACGGGGTCGGTGAACCAAATGGGCGAGATACAACCAATCGGCGGCGTGAATCAAAAAGTGGAAGGTATGTTCGACGTTTGCCGGGCAGTCTCCGGACTCACGGGAACCCAGGGGGTAATAATCCCCCACCAAAACGTGAAAAACCTGATGCTCCGGGACGATGTAGTCGAGGCAATCAAAGAGGGTAAATTCCACGTATATGCCGTCAAGACCATCGACGAAGGCCTGGAAATTCTGACGGGCAAGACTGCCGGCGAAGCTGACGCCTCCGGGGCCTTTCCAAAGGACAGCGTCAACTACCTGATTGCCAAAAGGTTTGGCGAATTGAACGACTCAATGCGAGGCTACTTCCAGGGGGTCTTCGCCAACGGAAGCTAGTTCAAACCTGGTTAAAATTAAAACGCGCCACAGTTAAGGCCCATTTAACAGGGCTGTAACTGGGGCGCGTTTTTTGTTGCCTAGTTTGTCGCTGTTTGGGCTTTAACTTTAATAGAAGACAGCCGGTATAGCTTGAAGCTAGTTCAGCAACCCGGCGTGGGCCTCTTCTTGCGCTGCATAGCGACGGGTGGTTAGGTTGCTAGAAGCCTGTACCGCGAGGACTTCAATGCCCCGACGTACCGACCCGGTAAGCTTCTCTAATTCGCCTTCCATTGCTCGTAAGCTGCGGAGGGCATAGGCGTCCGCCTCGGTTCGGCGCGACTGAGCTTCAGCCTCCGACTGCTGGAGCATCCGAGTAATCCGCTCTTCGGCGTCCATGATGGTCTGGGCGGCCCTGGCTTCGGCTTGGGACACCACTTCGTTCTGGTTTAGCCGATTGCGGAGTTCGTCCTCGGCGTGGGACTTGGTCCGCCGGGCGTCATTTTGAGCAGAATTTAGGATTTGATCCTTCTGAGACAGCATGTCCTCAGCCGCCCGAATCTCTTCGGGAATCGTGAGTCGAAGCTGGTCAACCAATTCCATGACCTTTTTCTTATCGATGAGAACGTTGCCACTAACTGGAACTGACTTGCTGGTTTCGACCAGAGTTTCCAACCGGTCAATAATATTTATGATATCGATGATTGCACCTCTACCCGGCCATTAATGTTCGACGACCGGTAATCCAAATTTAGAATAGACAGCTTGTGCGACATTGGGCGGGACCATTTCAGTGATGTCCCCGCCGAGCTTAGCAACCTCCTTGAGCAAACTGGCGCTAACGAACATATAGTCTTGCGAGGTCATGAAGCAGACCAAATCTACGTCTGGCTCCAGCCTCCGGTTCATGAATGCCATGTCAAATTCGTATTCGAAGTCCGAGCCGCTTCGCAGCCCGCGGACGATAACTCCGGCTCCAATGTCCTTGGCGCACCGAACCACCAGGCCCGTGAATTTTCGAACCTCCACATTAGGGAGGTGCTTGCAGGCTTCCGTCATAAGGGCCAACCGCTCTTCCGTGTCGAAGAGCAGGTTCTTCGACGGGGTTTCGTAGACTGCGACAACCAACTTTTCGAAAAGATTGGCCGCTCTGGTCGCCACGTCTACATGGCCCACGGTCACCGGATCAAAGCTTCCCGGATACAGCGCGGTTACCATGACGAGTCACCGCCCGCTTCTAGGTTTACGCCCTCGTTTATTTCTTCGTTAATTCCCTCAGCAATTCCTGCTTGAGGGGAATCGGAATCTTGCTCATATACAAAAAAGTCGACCACGTTGTCTCCGTATCGGCGATGTGATGTTAACCGCAGGGGTCCGTAGGTTTCCTTTAAATCGTCGTGCTTGGAATGCCCCGCAATCACCACGCCTCCATCAACAACCAGCCCTGACTGAGAAGCAATCTTCTCCATCAGGCCGTCCAAGCCGCCCATCTTGTAGGGAGGATCCATTAGTACCAAATCATAGCGTCCAGGCAGAGTCTGGATGGCTTGCAGGACGTCGATACGATGGACGTTACCCTGCGCGGCGAAGCCGGTGGTTTCGAGGTTGTTGGTAATGACGGCGCTTTGCCGACGATCCCACTCCACAAAATCCGCCCAGCCCGCTCCGTGGCTCAAGGCCTCTATGCCCAGGCTGCCGGACCCAGCGTAAAGATCCAACACCCTGCCGCCCTGGTACTGATTAGGGTTTAAGATGTTAAAGATGGCCGCCCGTACCCGCTCGGTGGTGGCGCGGGTGCCGGGACTGACGGCCCCTTTGAGCCGCCGACCCTTTGCATTACCACCTGCTACACGCATGTGTCTCGTAAGGCTGAATTATACATAATGTTATTTGGCATTCCTAGTAAATTACACTGCGATTTTGACGAATTTTATATTAATTTTAGATTATTATTAATCTATCGAACCGGTCTATCTTCCGTTTAGCCACGGCCCAGCCACGGCCCAGCCACGGCCCAGCCACGGCCCAGCCACGGCCCAGCCACGGCCCAGCCACGGCCCAGCCACGGCCCAGCCA
>JABMNL010000045.1 GCA_013204585.1 SAR202 cluster bacterium
AAACAAGACCGTCATAGAAAACGTCGGCGACGGCAATGATACAGTTACCGTTAACGGGAAAAGTCGTCACATCGTCGGCTATCTGCAAGATTTTCTCTTTTCTCCAGATCAAGCTCGCTCGCTTGTTTCTGTTCTTTCCGGTGGCGAGCGCAAGCGCCTTATGCTCGCCCGTCTCTTCACGCAGCCCTCCAATCTCCTTGTGCTGGATGAACCCACCAACGACCTGGATATCGAGACCCTTGACCTTCTTGAAGGCCTCTTGATTGACTACACAGGAACGATTCTCCTCGTCAGCCATGATAGGACGTTCATCAACAACATCGTGACGAGCACCGTCGTTTTTGAAGGCGGCTCCGTCGTGAAGGAGTACGTGGGTGACTATGATGACTGGCTGCGTCAGCGCCCCCAGGAAGCAAAACCGAGTAGGGCATCTGCCAGCAAACAAGACGCCCCACCGGCTCAGGCACCCAAGGCAAGGCTAAAATTAAGGTTCAACCAGCAAAAGGAACTGGATGTACTGCCTCAGACTATTGAGGGCCTCGAAAGGGAACAGCAGGAGTTGTTCCAGACCATGGGTGATCCAGGGCTCTACAAAAAGGATAAGGCTGACATTGTTGCCACGAACGATAGGCTAGAAGAACTGAAAAGGCTTTTGGCTGAGGCCTACGCACGTTGGGAAGAACTGGAACAACTCCGCCTAGATATCGAAAGCAGCAGGCTTTCAAAATAGATAATGCCAACCAGCGTAAAGACGAAGCTAATTGGGAAATAAGTGGCATGGTCACGCCGCCAACATCCCCACCTGTACCAATTCTGTATTTAATAAAAAATGCCCGGCGTGTTAAACACCGGGCATTTTTTCTAAATTTGGGCTGATTGCTGTTCGTTACTCCGGCACCGGCCCGAACTCGGTTGAGTTCATCAGGTAGGTGTTTTGGGCCACCAGTAGACCACGGACACGGGGGACGTATTTGCCGGTCCATTCCGGGTCGGCGGCCACGGCCTCTTTGCCTTCTTTTAGGTGCTTCAAGTCGTCGTAGGCCCAGATGTGGGTCACCTGGTTCAGGTCGCCAATGTCGCTGTAGTACCAGCCCGCCAACTTAATACCGTGGCGCTTCCTAATCGGTAGGGCTATCTCTTCCGCCGCCGCCATATATTCTGGAATGGCGCCGTGCTTGAAGGTGTACATGCGGAAGTCGAAGACCATTTTGTTCTTCTTGATGAACTCCGGTGTGCCTTCAGCGGGAACGTCTCCGATTTGCGGGTAGACGGGCGCAAAGTGGGGAGAGTTCATCACCCAAGTCTTCTGAGACTCGACCAACCCCTTGGTTCTAGGTAAGTATTTCCCGGCCCAGTCGGGGTCAGAGCGAAACGCCTTCTTGCCTTCTTCCAGGTGCTTGATGTCTTCGTATCCCCAGATGTGGACCACCTGGTTCAAAGCCCCAATCTCGCTCCAGTACCAACCGGCCAGGGTAACCCCGTGACGCTGCCGGATGGGCAGGCTAAGTTCTTTCACACCGGCCCGGTAATCGGGGGTTGCCCCCGGCCTTAAGGTATACATCCGAAAGTCGTAAATCATGATTACTCCAACGCCTTAATCTTTGATGGAATCTTTTGGGTGGTTCGATGATTCCCCCTTTCGTGGAGGGCCTAGGGGGATTTCCGTTAGCTCAGCAGCCGTTTCAACGCCCGGGCGCTGCTGTGGGGAGCGGAGAGTACGGGCACGGGGGATACCTTTTCCAGGTGGGCCAATGCCGCTGCGAACGAGAACTGGCTGAGCAGTACCACATCAACATCAGGTGCCAGCTTTAAGACCTCTTCTTCCAGGCGGCGCTCCAGTCCCGTTTGGCCTTCGGCCCGCATGACATCTATCAGGTCTTCAGCCAGGCATAGACGTGGTTCAATCACTTTCCCTGCTTCCTTGGCCTCCAACCTTAGATAATACTCCGCGTCACGCATGGTGGCCGGAACAGACGCAATTAAGCCAACTCTGGGGCCAGCCGCCACTGCTTCAGCCATTACCGGGCCGTAGGAGGAAACCAGTGGGACATGCACCAAGTCTTTCGCCGAGTCGACTACGGGTGCATAGACCGAGCAAGCCAGCCCGATGGCGTCCGCTTTGTTGTCCTGGCAATACCCGATGAGATTGCTCATCCGGCGGCGTAGGTTGGGCGTTAGCCGGTCGTCAAAGTCAATCAGCAGTCCTTCGTCGAGGACGTTGATTACTTCGGCTTCGGGGAACTCATCGCTGAATGCCAACCGCACCGGCGGGATGGACTCGGCGATGGCGTGGATCATGGTGACGCGCATGGTTGTAATGCCTCTTTGAAATCTACTATCCAGTATAACTTGCCATGCGCATTTAACCGCCCGTTAGCCGATGAAAGTCGAAATCGGTGAGAATCTCAGTCAATTCGCCGCCCCGGTCTTGTAGCTCGTACTCCACCGCAATCATCGGTTTGTCGACGTTGACCAGGCGGGCCAGGTTCATGGGGGTGGCGTAGAGAATCAGGTCGGCATCGGCGGCGTTCAGAGTGGCTTCCAAGTCCGCCACCTGTTCTGGGCTGTATCCCAGGGCTGGAACTTCGGATTCCATGTGGGGGTAATTTGAGTAGGCGTCTGCGATGCTGCCCACGGCGAACTGTCGTCCCGATACGATTTCTGCGGCGTCCAGATTGCGGGCCGCGATGGTACCGGCCCCATAGGACATGCCTCCGTGAGTCAACGTTGGCCCGTCGCCGACTACCAATACCCGCTTGCCGCTAATCTGGGTGGGCTCGGCAACGGAGAGCACCGAGTCGGCCAGTATAACGGGCACGTCTTTTCTGGCTACAGACGCAATCGAAGCCTGCACCTGGGCCAGTTGTTCTGGGGTGGCGCTGTCCACCTTGTTGATTACTACCACGTCGGCCATGCGTAAATTTGACTCACCGGGGTGGTAGCTGGTCTCGTCGCCGGGGCGGAGCGGGTCGACCAATACTATATGCAGATCGGACCGCACGAAGGGCAGGTCGTTGTTGCCTCCGTCCCAAATGACCAGGTCGGCTTCTTCCTCGGCCCGGTGGAGTATGGGCAGGTAGTCCACACCGGCAAATACGGCCATTCCCATCTGTAGCAGCGGTTCGTATTCCTCCCTCTCCTCGATGGTAGCTTCAAAACGCTCCAGGTCATCCATATCGCCAAACCGCTGTACTCGCTGTGCTTCCAGATCCCCGTAGGGCATGGGGTGACGAATAACACTGACCCGTCGGCCCCGCCCCAGGAAAAACCGGGCGATGTGGCGGGTGGCCGAGCTTTTGCCTACTCCGGTTCTGACGGCGCAGACGCTAATAACGGGTCTGCGTGACGGGATGGCGGTACGGTTCGGGCCCAAAAACCCGAAGCTCGCGCCAGCGGCCAGCACGGTGGAGGCTTTGTGCATCACGTCCGCATGGGAGATATCGCTGTAGGAGAAATAGACCCAGTCGATACGTTCTTTTTTAATCAGCGCGACCAGTTCCGACTCTTCGACGATGAGAATTCCGTTGGGGTACAGCGGTCCGCTCAATGCTGGCGGATAGGTCCGTCCGTCTATATCCGGTATTTGAGTAGCGGTGAAGGCCACTACCCGCGTAACCGGGTCGTTTCGGAAGACAACATTGAAGTTGTGAAAGTCGCGGCCAGCGGCTCCCATGATGATGACCCTGGATCTGCCGTCGTTTTGCATGTTGGTTTCTTCCTAGCTCAACCCCTGCACTTCGCCGTCCGGTGTAACGTCCATGTCCAATGCTCGTGGCCGGGAAGGCAGACCGGGCAGGGTTTCGATGCGGCCTGCCAGCGCGTAGAGGAAACCTGCGCCCACGGAAGCCCGGATGTCGGTGATGGGGAAGGTATAGCCCTGGGGACGTCCCTTTAGGCTCGGGTCATGGGATATGGACAGGTGGGTCTTGGCCATGCAGATGGGCAGTCCGCCCCAGCCTTGGGACTCGAAGTACTGCAATCGTCGGTGGGCTTCAGGCGACCAGCTAACATCGGCGGCACCGTAAATCTTCTGGGCTAGGGCCAGAATCTTATCTTGGGCCGAAGCGTCGGACGCGTAGGCGTAGGTTATTTGCGGGTCGCCTTTGGCAGCGTCCACCACGGCCTGAGCCAGCTCTTCGCCGCCAGCCCCGCCCTGGGCGAAGCCGTCGCACTCGACTGCCGATGTCGCACCCGCGTCCATGGCGATTTTCTTTACCGCCGCCAGTTCTTCAGGGCTATCGGTGCCGAACCGGTTGATGGCCACCACACAAGGCAGGCCGAATCCTCGAACAATGCCGACGTGGTGTACGAGATTGTCACCACCGGCAACCACGGCATTGGCGTCTGGGCTGCCAAGGTCGCGGCGGCGGGTGCCACCGTGCCACTTCAAGGCCCGGGCTGAGGCCACCAACACAGCGGCGCTGGGCGGGGTGCCGCTCTGCCTGGTCTTGATGTGCATGAACTTTTCAAAACCCAGGTCCGAAGCGAAACCGGCTTCGGTGATGACGTAGTCGGCGTAACCCAAGGCCATCTTGTCGGCGATGATTGAACTACAGCCGTGGGCGATGTTGCCGAAGGGCCCGGCGTGGATGATGGACGGCTGGCCCTCCATGGTCTGAACCAGGTTGGGCATTACGGTCTGATGGAGCAGCGTCATCAGCGCTCCGGTAACCTCCAACTGGGCAACGGTCACCGGCTCGCCGTCACGGGTCTCAGCAACAACGATTCGGGAAATCCGTTCACGCAGGTCTGCGGGGCCGTCGGCCAAGGCCAAAATGGCCATTATTTCTGATGCCGATACGATGTCGAAACGTGCCTCACGCACCGGTCCGTAACCAGAACCGCCAATTCCGGTGACCACTTGGCGCAGGCCCCGGTCTGAGGCGTCGGTCACCCGGTTCCACATGACACCGCTGGCGTCCAGGCCCGGTATTGCTCCCCGGAACACGGCGTTGTCCACCAGGGCAGCCAACAGGTTGTGGGCCGAACCGATGGCATGGGCGTCCCCGGTAAAGTGGATGTTAATTTCGTCCTCGGGCACCACTCGGGCCATACCGCCGCCGGTGCCGCCGCCTTTAATTCCGAAGATTGGCCCCAGGGTCGGTTCCCTTAAGTTGACCGAGACCTTGTGGCCCAAGCGTCCCATGCCCTGGGTAAGGCCGATGGCGGTGGTGGTCTTGCCCTCGCCAGCGGGGGTCGGCGTGATGCCGGTAACAACCACGAGCTTGCCATGTGGGCCGTCAGTCTTCAGGGCGTCGAGGGAAATTTTGGCCTTGTACCGACCGTATGGCACCAGGTGATCGGGATTCAGGCCCAGTTCGTCTGCAATCTTGGTGATAGGTTCCACGTCGCCTCCAGGCGCCAGATTGGGGTGCGGATGGCCATGATTTAACCCATGAGCCCCCGAGACGATTAACGCTTGGCTATTTCTTGTTCCAGCCGTTCGATGTCCCGTTCGCTCAGGTTGAAGTACTTGGCGTCGGGGTGGTGGAAGACCAGGGCCGACACCGAGGACTCTGGATCCATCATGTATCCCTCGGTCAACTCCACGTCCAGGTTGGCAGACACTTCCAACAGTCGGAACAGTTGTTCCTGGTCCTCCAGGCGCGGGCAGGCCGGATAGCCGGGGGAGAACCGCATTCCCCGGAACTGGGTGCGGAATAGGTCTTGGGGATTAGTCCCTGCCGGGTCGCCGAAGCCCCACATCTGCCGCATCTGCTGATGGAGCAGTTCGGCAAAGGCCTCGGCGCTTTCCAGGGCGATGGCTTGCAGGATGTGGGCGTTCAGGAATTTACCCTCGGCCATCCAGGTCTCGGCCAACTGCCGGACGCCGTTGCCGATGGACGTGACAAACATGCCAACGTAGTCGACCTTGCCGCTGCTTTGGGGCAGCACGTAGTCGGACAGGCATAGACCGTCCCGTTGGGACTGGCGACCGAAATAGAATTCTTCGATGGCCTTTTGGTCATCCGAACCGTGGACCAATAGCCGCTGGCCGTCGGAATTGCAGGCGAAGAACTTGAAGATGGCGTTGGCTTTAATGTCTTCTTGGGCCAGTATCAGGTCTTCGACAATTCGAACCGAGTCTCTTAGTTCGACTGCGGATTGATTTCCAGCCTCCAGGTCGTCGGCGAACCGGCCCTTATAGCCCAGATGCCTAACGTAGAGCATCTGGGGGTTGATGTAGCGAAATATCTCTTCGAGGCTGTAGTTGTTCAGAACGTGGAGCCGTAGGTCTGGTGGGTTAGGAACATCTAAGTCGTGCTTAACCTGGGCGGGAGGCACATCGGCCCCCTCATCCGAAGCTCGGTCTTTGGCTGCCTGGTCAGCGGCCAACATGGACTCGGCCTCTCCGGCCATCGTGGCCGCCAACTTTTCGCGCTCGTCGGCGTCCTGAATTGTGTTGGCCAGGGCCAGCCCGGACATGGCATCGGGGGCATAGGCCACCATGCCTTCATATTCGGGTGCGATGCGCAGTCGGGTAAACCGGTTGGACAGTGCGGCGCCTCCCACCAGCACGGGACAGGCGATGCCCGCTTGACGGAAGTCTTGGGCCGTCTCGACCATCATCTGGGCGCTCTTAACCAGCAGGCCAGATAGCCCAATCATGTCGGGCTTGTGCTCGTTGTAGGCGGCAATAAGGTCTTGGGGCGGTATCTTGATGCCCAGGTTAATCACCTGGTAGCCATTGTTCGACAGGATAATCTCGACCAGGTTCTTCCCGATGTCGTGGACATCGCCCTTCACCGTCGCCAGCACAATTTTGCCCTTGATGGCGCTCTCGTTCTGTTCCATGTGGGGCTCAAGGTGGGTGACCGAGAATTTCATGGACTCAGCCGACTGCAAGACCTCGGCAACGATTAATTGGTTGGCGTTGAACTGGCGGCCTACTTCGGCCATCCCTGCCATTAGCGGCCCGTTGATAATCTCTAGCGCTGTTCGTTCTTTCAGGGCCTCGTCCAGGTCATCGGCCAACCCTTCTTTCGAACCTTCGATGATGGCCAGGGCCAGACGTTCGTCCAGGGGCAGGTTCAGGCGTTCTTCCGAAGTAGCCTTGGGCGCTTTGTCGCGGAAGTGGTCCGCGAAGGCGGCTACCGGGTCATCGCCGCTGTACCAAATCAAATTCTCGGCCAGCTTGCGCTCTTCTTCCGGTATGGAGGCATAGCGTTCCATACCTTCCGAGTTGACGATGGCCAAGTCCAAGCCCGCCTGGACGCAGTGGTAGAGGAAGACCGAATTGAGGACTTCGCGGCCAGCGGCAGGTAGGCCGAAAGATACGTTGGAGATGCCCAGCACGGTTTTGCATCCGGGCAGCGCTTCCTTGATGAGGCGGACGCCCTCGATGGTTTCTGCACCGGAGCCAATGTAGTTGGCGTCGCCGGTGCCCACGGGGAAAACCAACGGGTCGAAGAAAATGTCCTCAATGAGAATGCCGTACTTCTCGGTCAGAAGTTTGGCTGACCTAATTGCGACCTCAAGCTTGCGCTCTTTGGTGATGGCTTGGGCTTGCTGTTTGTCGTCGTCGATACAGCCGACCACCAAGGCCGCGCCGTAGCGTCGGGCCAAAGGCACCACCGCCTGGAACCGCTCTTCGCCGTCCTCAAGGTTGATGGAGTTGATGATGGACTTGCCCTGTAGCATTGTTAATGCCAGTTCAATCACTGCAGAGTCGGTCGAGTCAATCATGATGGGCGCTTTGACTTTTTTGGTGACCAAATCCAGGAACTGGGCCACGTCCGTTGCCTCGTCCCGGTCTGGGTCTTGAAGGCAGACGTCTAAGATGTGGGCGCCGTTTCTAACCTGACGACGGCCAATCTCAGCGGCCTCCTCAAAGGAACCTTCGGCGATTAAGCGGCGGAACCTTCGGCTGCCCAACACGTTGGTGCGCTCGCCGACAATCGCCGGTCGCACATCGTCGTCCACCAACAGAGATTCGATACCCGACACCCTGGTGTCTGACGATACAATCACCGGCCGCACCGGCTTATTCGCGGCCATTTCGGCTAGCAGATTGATGTGTCCGGTGCCGGTGCCACAGCAGCCGCCCACCAGGTTTACCCAGCCGGACGCGGCGAACCGACCGACGGTCTCCTGCATCATCTCCGGCGTCTCGTTGTAGTTGCCATCTTCGTCGGGCATTCCGGCGTTGGGCAAACAGGCCACGGGGAACTTGGAAAGGGATGCCAAAGTCCTAATGTGGTCGGTCATAAAGTTGGGGCCGGTGGCGCAGTTCAGTCCAATCCACAGCAGGTCGCGGTGGGCCAGGGAGGTATAGAAGGCTTCAACGTCCTGACCGGCCAGCAAGGTGCCCATGGGTTCAATTGTGCCTTGCACTGCCACCGGAACCACCTGTCCCGTTTCGGCCATGGCGCGGTCAATGCCTTCAAGTCCGGCCTTCACGTTCAGGGTGTCTTGGCTGGTCTCCAGCAAAAGCACATCAATTCCGCCTTCGATGAGTCCGGCGGCCTGGACGTGGTAATCGTTGGCCAGTTCTTCGAAGGTTATGCCGCCGGTGACCGAAATCGTCTTGGTCGTCGGCCCCATGGAACCGGCCACGAACCGGGGTTTTTCTGGGGTGGACATCGCCTCGGCAGCGCGTCGGGCCACGATGGCGGCTTCGCGGTTGATGCGGCGGGCTTCGTGGGCCAGGTTGTATTCAGCGAGCACTACCGGCGTTGCGCCGAAGGTGTTGGTCTCAATAATGTCAGCCCCGGCTTCCAGGTAGCCACGGTGGATTTCTTCGATAACGTCGGGTCGAGTGATTATTAGGTACTCGTTGCACCCTTCGTATTCAGCGCCACCAAAGTCATCTGGTCCCAAATTGCGGTCTTGGATGGCGGTGCCCATGGCCCCGTCCATCACCAGTATCCGTTGGCCTAACGCCGATTTCAGTTCATCAATATGGTAAATAGCTGTCATATATATTCAAAAACTACGCAGGTTTCGAGTAAGTAGAGTACGGCTAGGATTGTAGCATCGGCTCCCAGAAGTGGAAACCGGTGCGCGCTCTCTTGGGCGTCTAGCTCGCTTTTTGGTTCCTAGTATAAAAACGGCGGGTTCGGGGCTAACGCTAGCTGTTCAGATTTTTACCGGGCGAACCAGTCAGATAATTCCTGCCGGTTAATCTCCAGCCACTTGATGTTGAGCCGTACCCGTTCCATAGCCTGTCGGATGGTCCGCTCGGCGGCAGGTGCGGGATGCTCGGCAAAGAAACTGTCCACCTCGTCGGCTTTGTCCTGGGAGTTGAAGTAGCTACAGATGGACACGAGGCGCATGAGACCGAAGCCACCGCCGCCGTAGCGCCGGTCGAACTCACCCCAATTGGACTTCACGAAGTTCCAGGCCAAGTCGCGACCCTTTGGATTGGAGGCTACCCCGGTCACCACGGTGATGGTGTCTTGGGAACGCACCTTTGGGGATAGGGAGTCTTCCAGGGTCTGCGTGAGCAACACGGAGTCTTGGAAGCGAGTTAGGGACATCAGAAGCCGTATCTTCTCTTCTGCCAGGTCGGTCTCGGATTCAAGCTGCCAAATCTGATCGTAGACGTCTTTGCCGCCAGCCTGGGCTGTCAGCGCGAATACAACGCCGCGAAGGTCGGGCTTCAGCACCCCCCGGTCTTGGAGGTATTGCTGGAACAGTTCAGTCGCTTGGCCGGTAAATTCAGGGTCTTGATAACTGCCCGCTTGGCTAAGCACAGTGGAACGGAGTAGGGCGTCGAGATGGCCCTCCCCGGCCTTGGGTACCCATCCGGCTTTCCTAGCCGCCGGGCCGAAGAGTTCGCGAGCGAATTTCTGGTAGGCCGGGTGAATTGGCTCGCCAGCTATGAGTTGTTCAATATCCCGCAGGTTGCTGGCCAGGTCTCCCCAGACCGAAGCGTCGTTCTCGTTCTGGTAGGCCTGGGCCAAGGAGAGGAACTGGGTCACGGGCAACAGCCCAGCCCGGGACAGGGCGTAGGCGTCGTTTTGGACGCCCAAACGGTCGGTAGCAGGTAGTTCCAATGAACTGATTGGCGCGACCAGTTTCTGCCAGTCTTCGGCGCTGTAGTTCACCCGGTAGAACCCGTTCTGGTCGGGATTAACCTTAATCCACTCGCCGCTTGCTCCCGGAATGTCTATTTGCGCTTGCCGTCCGTCCATTACAGTAATCGCGGATTCCTGCCCGCCTTGGCTGACGCTGAAAGGCACCCGCCAGACTTCATTATCTGGGTTCGCATGGGCGTTTGCGTCGGGGTTCGCATCGCCCAATAGCCGGTCGTAGACGAACCGCTCTTGGGTTACCGATATTCGCGTCTGGCCTTCGCTCTGGTGCGTTTCCACTTGAAGCACTGGGTATCCCATTTGCTTTACCCATGAGTCCATGATGGCGGTTACCGGCTGACCGGATTCCATTTCCAGGGCCGTCCACAGGTCTTGGGTTCGGGCGTTGGAGTACATGTGGCCCGACAGGTAACGGTTCAGGCCCTTTCGGAAGGTCTCGGCGCCAAGGAAGTTCTCCAGCATGCGAATCACCGAAGCGCCCTTGCTGTAGCTGATGGCGTCGAATAGCTGACTTACTTCTGCCGGGTTTTTGACCTCTTGCTCGATGGGGTGGGAGTTTTTCAGGCCATCCAAGCTAAGAGCCCGGTTGGTGTCCATGTTGACGAACTGGGTCCACATCTCCCACTCGGGGAAGAGCCAGTCCACGGCTTTATTGCCCATCCAGGATGCAAAGCTTTCGTTCAGCCACAGGTCGTCCCACCATTCCATGGTCACGAGGTCGCCGAACCACATGTGGGCCATCTCGTGGGCAATGACCTCGGCCACCCGCTGCCTGGTTCCGGCGGATGAGTTGTCCGGGTCAACTAGCAGTGCGGTCTCCCGGTAGGTTACTGCGCCCCAGTTCTCCATGGCTCCGGCGGCAAAGTCGGGGATGGCGATGTGGTCCAACTTGGCCAGGGGATATGGGATGCCAAAGTATTCGTTGAAATAGCCCAGCAGCTTTACGGAGGTGTCCAGGGCGAAAGCAGCCTGGTTTTCTTTGCCCGGAGTCGTCCAAACCCCAACTTTGGTGCCGTTGGGTGCTTGCTGTTGTACTGAGACTAAATTGCCGATTACAAAAGCCAGCAAATAGGTTGACATAACCGGCGTCTCGCCAAACCGAATCGACTTGAGTCCGGGGCCGGGAATGGCTTCTTCCACCACCGGGGTATTGGAGACCGCCTGGAATTCATCTGGGAAGACCAGGGTTACTTGAAAGGTCGCTTTTTTTGCTGGTTCATCCCAGCAAGGGAAGGCCCGCCGGGCGTCGGTGGCCTCGAATTGGGTGGTCGCCAGGTAACGGGTCTCGCCGTCCTGAGAGGTGTACTCCGACCGGTAGAAACCCACCAGCTTGTCGTTCAGTATTCCGGTAAACGCCATCTCCAACCGGCCATCGCCAGGCTGAATGGTTTCGCCGAAATCCAAGGTTGCGGTCTGGGCTTCTTCGTCCATTGAGATAGATTTGGTGGTTAGTGTGACTCCATTGGCGTGGAGAGTAACCGAGTCTATCCGCAACTCCAATGCATTAAGCACAATGGTTGATGTGGGTTCTAAGATTTTGAGGTCTACGCTCTGTTCGCCCTTGAAGGTGAAGTCATCGAAGTTGGGTTGAAGCGTGATGCGGTACTTACTGGGTCGGGCGGTTTCGGGCAAAACCACCGCTTGAGATGCGGGCATGCAATCCTCCATAGACCTAAGGCGTAAGGCGGCTTCTAAATGCGTAGGCTCCCGGAGTTGGGCACCGGGTACAAAAAAACCGCCGTGAAAGCGAGTATTTAAAGGGCCAATCTTCGCCAACTAGGACGGCGACAGGCGTCTATTTAGGCCCGCTGTTTAGTCGTAGGGCCAGTGTACCATTAACCCGCCGACTGCTCTACCTATTTCGCGACTGGCCGCGAGGCCGAACGTAGAGACTAAATGTGGAGACTACTGTTAGGGTCAGTGCCGGGCGTGGCAGTCGTCCCACTTGGTGCTATAATACGCCCGGTTTTGTCCCTTAGAATAGGCGTGGGCTGGGTGTTTGGGCCGGTCTTTTTTAAGACCGGGGGTGACAGACTTTTATTTGTATTCCCCGGTGTCACGGCAGAGTCGGGAACCGGAATCTAATTCATTAAGGAAAACCCAAATGCCTCCCAAGACAATGTTTGAGAAAATCTGGGACGACCACGTGGTCGTTCAGGAGCCAGACCAGCCTGCGGTTATTTATATCGACCTGCACCTGGTCCACGAAGTTACCTCCCCCCAGGCCTTTGACGGCCTTAGGATGAATGGTCGAAAGGTGCGACGGCTCGACCTGACGGTTGCCACTGCCGACCACAACACTCCGACCTGGGATTTGTCCCTCCCCGTTACCGACGAGATTTCCAAGAAACAGTTGGACGCCCTCGATCGGAACTGCGCTGAGTTTGGCGTGACCCTGTACGACCGGTTCAGCCCCCTGCAGGGCATCGTCCACATTATCGGCCCCGATCTTGGCTACACACAGCCGGGCAAGACCGTGGTCTGCGGCGATAGCCACACCTCCACCCACGGAGCCTTGGGCGCGTTTGCCATCGGCATTGGTACCTCCGAAGTTGAACATGTACTGGCCACCCAGACTCTGCGTGCGTTCAAGCCCGATACCATGGAGGTTCGGGTCAACGGCCAGTTGCCTAGGGGAGTCACGGCCAAGGACATCATCCTGGCAATCATTGGCAAGATTGGCGTCTATGGCGGCGTCGGCCATGTCATCGAATATACCGGCGAGGCCATTCGCAACCTGTCCATGGATGGACGAATGACAGTCTGCAACATGAGTATCGAAGCCGGGGCCAGGGCTGGCATGATTGCCCCCGACCAGACGACGTTCGACTATTTAAAGGGACGCCAGTTCGCCCCTCAAGGTGCCGAGTTCGACGCGGCGGTTGAGCGTTGGAAAGCCTTGGTAACCGACCCCGGAGCCAAGTATGACAAGCTGGTCGAGATTGATGCGTCCGAACTGGAGCCGCACGTGACTTGGGGCACCACTCCCGGCATGGTCGCCCCCATTTCGGGTAAGATTCCCGACCCCGCCGATGCTGATGACGAGAACACGCGGGATGCCCTGACCCGGGCCCTGGAATACATGGATCTAAAGCCCGGCATGGCTATTACAGACATCAAAATTGACCGCATCTTTGTTGGCGCTTGCACCAACGCCCGACTGGAAGACCTACGGGCCGCTGCTGAGGTGGTGAAGGGCAAGAAAGTCCACAAGGACGTTTACGCCATGGTTGTGCCCGGTTCGGCCAAGATTAAGTTGGAGGCCGAGGCTGAGGGCCTGGACAAAATATTTGAGGAAGCGGGAGTGGACTGGCGGGTCGCCGGTTGCTCCATGTGTCTCGGAATGAACCCCGACATACTATCTCCGGGACAACGCTGCGCTTCCACATCCAATCGCAACTTTGAAGGACGCCAAGGCAAGGGAGGCCGGACCCACTTGGTCAGCCCTGCTATGGCGGCGGCGGCGGCCATCGCCGGCCATTTCGTCGACGTCAGAGACCTCTAGGCGACCACCAAAACTAGGAGCAGATTACTATGGACGCATTTACTAAACTAACCGGCGTGGTCGCACCAATTGACCGCATTAACATCGACACCGACCAGATTATTCCGGCGGTGTATCTAAAAAGCATCGAGCGCACCGGATTCGAAGACGCGCTGTTTTCCTCTTGGCGTTACAACTTCGACGGCAGCGACAACCCAGAGTTTGTGCTTAACAAACCGGCCTACAAGAAAGCCAATGTCCTGGTCGTCGGCCCCAACTTCGGTTGTGGTTCGTCCAGGGAGCATGCCCCTTGGGCGCTGCGGGACTATGGCATCAAGTGCATCATCTCCACCAGCTTCGCCGATATCTTCTACAACAACTGTTTTAAGAACGGCGTCCTCCCGTTGGTGCTCCCCCCGGAGCAGGTCAAGGAGATTATGGAGAAAGCCGAGTCCGACCCTGGCATTGAACTGAGCATTGACCTAGTGGGCCAACGGGTCTGGGACGAAAGCGAGGAGATATCCATCGCCTTCGAAATCGACGCTGCTCGCAAAGACGCGCTGGTCAACGGCCTGGACGATATCGGCCAGACCCTCCGCATGGTAGCTGACATCGGCGACTACGAAGCCAAGCACGGATTATAAGCTGCAACGCTTAGGCCGCAGCCAAAGAATCTCGTTGCTGTTGGGAGAGTCACACCGCCAGCAACGAGACCCTTCGTGGCCTCAGGGTGACAATATTCGGAGGCCTCGGTGAAGTCCGGCTCACGGGTAGTTGCGGAGAAATATAATCCCCCCAACCCCCATTTACGAAAGGGGGACTCTTGGGGCCGAATACAAACTTAGCTATTAGCTGATAGCTACGCCGGAAACGCCTTCCGCACTTGCTCTTCAAAGTCTGTCTCGTAGCGCTGCATACGGCCTTGGCGGACTTGCTCGTCCAGGGGCGGGCGTTGCACTGGCCGTGGGATGGTGGGGCCGTAGCCGATGATTCCCGACTCTTCCAGGGCCGCAATTTCCTCAGTGGTCTTGCCCAGCAATTCAGAAAGAACAAATACGTTGTGCTCCCCCATCATCGGGGCAGGCTTCCCCTTCACCGCAGGCGTATTCGATAATTTCCAAGGACGGCCAGCGTAGGGCAGCGGGGGAATTCCCGTGCTGTCGTGGTGGGTAATCACCTCGTAGAAGTCCCGTTCCTTAAGGTGGGGGTCGAAGAGCAGGTCCTTGCTGTCCAGCACCACACCCGCAGCCACGCCTGCATTCTGCAGCGCGCGCATCAATTCGTGGGCTTCCCTGGGACTGGTCACTGGCCCAATCAGGGCGTCCAGTTCGTTTCGGTTCTGCCACCGACTCAAAGAGTCCTCGAACCTGGCGTCAGCGGCCCATTCGTCCTGTCCCAGCACTCGGCAACAGGCTTGCCACTCCGCGTCGGTGGCAACGGCGATGGTAATCCAACGGTCATTTCCAAGGCAGGGGTAGCAGCCGTGGGGCGACATGGCTACGTCTTGGTTGCCCATGCGCTGTCCGGTGCGACCATTAGCTGAGAAATCCATCAACACTTCGGGGATGGTGGAGCTGGTGGCCTGGGTTTGCGAGATGTCGATAAACTGGCCCTGGCCGGTGTTTAGCCGGTGCATCAGGGCGGCCATCACGGCGAAGACAGTATGCTCGCCGGAGGTGTAATCGGTGTACGGGATTTCGGCCATCACCGGCGACCCGCCGATGTAGCCAGTCTGATAGGCCAGTCCCGCCGCGCCTTCCGTGGCCGGGCCGGTGGCCCCATAATTGGCCCATGGCCCGTAGAACCCATAGCCGGTGGACGAGACCATGATTAGGTCGGGCTTTATCTTTTTTAGGTCTTCGTACTCAAGCCCGAAGTTCTTGATTACCCTGGGGGTGAAATTCTCGGAGAACACATCGGTGACCGCGATTAGTTCTTTGAGAATTGCCAGTCCCTCTGGTTTGCTCAAGTCCAAGGTGATGCCCAACTTGTTGCGGTTCTGCTCGTAGAAGTTGGCGCCCTTGTTCCAGAACTCGCCGGATATATCGTTCTGGTAGACCGAGTCGCCCCGGTAGCTTTCCAGGCGTCCCGTGGACTCCAGGCGTATTACCTGGGCTCCCATGTCGGCCAGCATTTTCATGGCGAATGGGATGGCGATGAGCTGGCCCATTTCAATTATTCGGACGCCTTCTAAAGGGGCAGACATTTATAAGTAATTCTCCGTTAGACGCTTGGTCGGCCTGAACTTAGGCCAGTTATTGGCTAAATAATCTGGGAGGCCCGTATCTGGGCCAGGTGATTCTTAAATAATCTGGTTGGCACGCATCTGGGATAATTGTTCCGGGGAATGGCCCAGTTGTTCGCCAATAACTTTCTGGTTGTGCTGGCCCAGGGTTGGCGCGGCGCTGCGGGCTTCCCACGGTGTGGTGCTCATCTCAAACGGAGCGCCGGGGTACTTCAGGGTTCCCAGCGCCGGATGGTCGATGTCCACGAAATAATTCCTGGCCTTGAATTGTGGGTCGGCCATCACCTCTTCGGGCGACTGGACAACCCCGAAGATGAACCGCTTTTCGTGGGAGGCGTAGAACACGTCGTATTTGTTTTGCTTGATGAAATGGTCGTCCAAGATACGGCCCAGTTCTTCGGCGTTGACCAGGCGGGCCGACGGAGTGTTGAACTTCTCGTCGTCCAGTTCCGGGAGACCCAGGAACTCCACCAGGGAATCCCAACTGAACCCGGCGCCAAGACCTGGGTTGGGCAGTAGGTGGCCGTCGGCGCTGGCCCGGATGCGGCTCAGGTCGCCGCTGTGGTTGGGCTGGCGACGGCGGACGGCTCCGGAGTAGGTGTAGTTGTTAACCACGTCCCTTAGTCCAGTGGCGACGGCCTCCTGAATGGAAACATCGACCTGCTGTCCTTCGCCGGTGAGACGTTGGTGGTACGTGGCCATTAGGGTGGCGGCTGCGGCGTCGGTGCCCGCCTTGAACTGCGCCTGATTAAAGGCATGTTTGACTGGTTCTCGGTCGTAGGCCCCGAATATATACATCAGCCCGCCCATGGCGTATTCCACAATGTCGGCGGCCTTGTAGTCCCGGTAGGGTCCGGTCTGCCCAAAATTGGAGATGGATGTCATGACCAGGCCGGGTTTGATTTTCTGTAGCGTCTCGAAATCCAACCCTAAGGACGGCATAACCCTGGGCGCGAAGTTCTCTACCAGAACATCGGATTCTGCCACCAACGACTTCAGAACTTGAATACCCTTCTCTGTTTTGAGGTTCAGGGTCACGCTCTGCTTGTTGGTGTTCAAATAGGCGAAGAGCAGGCTTTTTTCCGGGTCGACCTCATCGTGGTAGAAGGGGGCCATGCGCCGGGCCGGGTCGCCGCCGGGCCGTTCGACCTTGACCACTTCAGCGCCAAAATCGGCCAGCAATTTCGTGCAGTAAGGTCCGGTTATGTGATGGGTGAGGTCAAGAACCTTCACCCCTTCAAGGGCGCGTTGATTCAATTGGGTACTCCTCGGTTGTGGTGACGAGGCGTTTTCTCACCACGTAGGGGCACGGCAGTGCCGTCAGTTGCGTGGCTATTTATGAGTCCCGGTTTAGCGGCGTGTCCAATTCAAATTCGGCCCGACCAATCAACTCTAGGCAGCGGTCCATATTGGGGGGCATTAGCGTGGATGTTCGGATGTCCCGGAAGATGCGCTCCAGAGGCATTCGCTTGTGGGCGCTTCTGCCACCGGCAATCTGGATGGCTTTGGAAGAGACTTCCAGGGAAGCTATCGTAGCCAGATACTTAGCTCTGGCCCCCAGCACTGCCTTCTCGTTGGGCGTCTTGCCCTCCCATTGGCTGGCCGCGTCATACAGGGCTTGTTGCGCGCTTCTCATGGCCATGGACATCTCGGCAATGGTGCGTTGCACCACCAGTCCGTCGGCGACCCTGCCGGGGTCGGGGGCAAAGGTCTGGTTCAGACAGAACTCCTTGGTGCAGTCCAAGGCCGCCTGGGCCGCGCCGACGTAGGCCGCAGCAAACCCCAAGCTGAAACCTTGGGTTACTCCGGACTTGCCGCCCGCGCCAGGTTCGCCCAGTACCGCATCCTGGGGAATCACGCATTTGTCGAGTTTCATGCTGGGGCTGACGGTGCCACGCATCCCTAGAGTGTTCCATTCGTCCAATTGGGAGAGACCGGCGGCGTCATGGGGCACCAACGCCAACTGCTGCGACGCCAGGGCATCGGTGGAATTTTGGGCGTTGCAGTGGATCATATAGCGGTGCGCGCCGCCCGCCATGGTGCAGAAGTGCTTGATGCCGTTGATGACGTAGCCATCGCCGTCTGGGGTGATGGTGGTGAAGCGCATGGCCGTGCCGCCTCGCGTTTCCGGCTCGCTGCCCCAGCTCCCGTAGAGTTTGCCTTCGTCCACAACCTCTGGGTAGTAGGCGGCCTTCTGCTTGTCGGTGCCGAGGGCTTCGATGAACCGCATGACAGTGGAGTGCATGTGGACGGTCATACCAGTATTCGTGCAGCCACCGGCCAGTTTCTCAATCACCATTACGTAGGTGAGCATGTCTAGGCCGAGTCCGCCGTACTCTTTGGGCACCCCGATGGCAAGCAGTCCGTTTTGCCAAACGTCTTGCCAGCTTTCTTTGGGGTTTGTGCCGGATGCATCCACCTCGTGGGCGCGGGGAGCCAAGCACTCTCGTGCGACGCGCTCCGCCGTGTTTACCAACTCGAGTTGATTCTTGTTTAGACCAGAGTCCATGTCATCTCCTTGTTAGGTCAGGCGGAATTAAGCCCACCGGTTCCTAAGCCTTAGGATAGGTCAATCGAAGTAGCGTATGCCGTCTGTTAGTCGTATGAGGCCGGACCTGTTCCGGCCAGCGGCCCAGTTCCACAGCTTCGCCCCACGCAGGGGAACTTAGGACGTCTGGGCTTTCAATCTCGTACATAGCGTGAAAACGGGGTTGGCCGTCCGGCGAAACGGTCTGGGTCTGTCCGCCGATGAGCACCTGGAAAGCCTGGGACTCAAACCGGGTGATGGCGCCCACTCCAGCAACCTTGCTCAACTCCGGGCAATGCTCGGTGTTATAGACATCGTTGAACAGTGCCTCCTTGGCGAACTCAACATCCATACTGGCGATAAACAGATACTTGGATTGCGCGGCCATGACCAGCCTCCATGTTTTTTAGATTGTTAACGTAGTTCGGGTCGGAAGGTACTGATATTTTGTATCGATAAACGACATTACCGCCACCGTTCGTCTTGAGCTCCGTCGAAGGACTTTGACTTTAGCAATTTGATGGTTCGACGGGCTCACCGCGAACGGATGCAAATGGCGGCTAATTCCAAAACGCGTTCCTAGAAAGCTCGCTTGTGGGAAATCTCGACCTCGGCGTTGGTGATGAACTCCAGCAGAACGGCCTTACCCTCTTCTTCGGTGACCTTCCTGGCCCTGGTAAAGGCGGCGCTAATCTGGTTGGGGTCTTCAATCCGCTCGGCGTAGCCGCCCATGGCCTTGCCCAGTTCGGCGTAGTTGCCGCCCAAGTCGCGGGTCCCATAGAGCCGGTGTGAGTCTTCCATCTGCTGGGTCTCGACGGCCATGGTGGAGTTGTTTAGCACCACAGTGATTATGGGAATATTGCTGCGGACGGCGGTCTCGAAGTCCAATCCAACCATGCCGAAGGCGGCGTCGCCCATGAAGTTAACGCAGACTTTTTCGGGAGCGGCCAGCTTGGCACCAATGGTCAGGCCCAGGCCGGTACCCAGTCCGTGGGATTTGCCCCAGCCGAGATAGGTGCGGGGGCCGTTGGACCGGTAGAAGGGAGTTATCTGGTCTCGGGGGCTACCCGAGTCGTGGGTCACGATGGCGTCTTCCGGCGGGATGGTGTGCATGAAGTCCCAGATAACCCGGTAGGGGGTCATCGGAGTTGAGCCGTCGGAGAGCTTGGCTCGCCATTGGCCCAGCCAGCCTTCCCGTTCCGACTGCACCTCTTTGGCGGTGGACTGGTCGTCTTTGCGGGTTTCGCCGATGATTTCCCGGCAGGCGTCAATCATCTGGCGTAGCACCAGCTTGGCGTCGCCGACGATGGGATAGTCCACGTTGTAATCTTTATTGATGTCAGATGCGTCATTGGTGGCGTGAATCAAGGTTTTGCCAGACGGGAGGTTCATGACCATGCCGTGTTTGGTGAAGCTGGTGCCGATGCCGAAGATTAGGTCGGAGCGGCGAATGAAGTGGTAAGCGGTGCCCGACATGGACGGGCCGGTGCTGCCCAGGGCCAGGGGATGCACCTCTGGGAATGCACTCTTGCCCAGCAGGGTGCTACAAACGGGCACTTGGAGCAGTTCTGCCAGTTCGATAAGCTCGTTGGTGGCCTTGGCGTACAGCACACCCTGACCGGCCATTATCACGGGGAAGTTAGCAGAGCAAAGAGCCTTGGCTGCGGCCTCGATATCGCTGGGGTTGCCCTGGCTGGGGATTTGGCGGCTAGGCACGTAGTAGAAGGACTCTTCGCTGACGTCTTCCATGGCGACGTCGGCGGGAATCTCGATGGCCATGGGACCGGGACGGCCTTGGCGCAGTCCGGCAAAGGCCCGACGCATTATTTCGGATGTGCGGTCAGGGATGTTCACCTGCTCGATGCCTTTGGTTATATCTTCGTAGCTTTTTAATCCGCTGTAGTGGGGCGCAATGCCGGCCCGCGACCGCGGATGGCCCAAGGGCAGGAGCAGTATTGGCACCGAGTCGGAGAAGGCGGTGGCAATGCCGGGATAGGCGTTCTCAGCGCCGGGTCCGTATTGCATGGCGAAGACGCCCATGTGGTCGCCGTTGGTCACCCGGCTGAGTCCGTCGGCGATACCAACGCCAACCCGCTCTTGGCGGCAGACGATGGGCCGGATTCCGGCGGTGGCAGCCGCTTCGATTACGGGCGTGGTGGGAAAGCAAGGAAGGTATTCCACACCCTCCCGTTTGAGAATCTCGATTATTGCGTCAATGGTTTTCAATTGGGGCCGCCTCCTGCGAGTTATTTCTTTGATGAATTTCCGACGGGAATTTCTAACGGGAACTTCTAATAACGGAAACTTTTAACGGGAACGCCGGGCCAATTAGAGCCGGGAGATACTAAAACCGGAGATTATTTTAGAGGGACGGCGTGGGGAAAATAGGCTTCATCCCTAGCCAGGTTTTAGCCACGGAGAGTATACCACCGCCCAGCAGCCGGGGCATTAGCCACGGTATTAGACGGGAATCTAAGCTGGCTAAGAACCAGCGGCGTGGAGGGCTTCGATGCGTTCGGCGTTGGGTTTCAAAATGGCGTAGAGGAAATCGTTAATCGGGGTCGGAACGCCTAACTCACGGGCCATGCGAACCACCGTGCCGGTCAGTCCTTCAAGTTCCACGGGGCGTTGCTCAGTGAAGTCTTTCGCCATCGACGCCCGACCCTTTCCGGGGAAGCGGTCAAGGGTGTCCATCGCCCAGGCAAGGGAGTCGTCCATGATGGGCGCGCCACGGGCTTTACCCACGGCCAGCACTTCGGCGATGGAGGCTCTGATTAATTCCCTGGTTTCAGGCTTGGTGCGCATCTCTTCATAGACGCAGTTGGCGGCGGCGCAGACGGCGGCGGAACCGGCAATGTAGGCGAATTTCTTCCAAAGCATGCCGGGCATATTCTCGTGGAGGTTCACCCGCAAACCGGCTTCTTGAAACGTCTGGAGTAGGTCTTCACCACGGCGGGTGATGCCAACCTGCATTTCGCCAAAGGCTGCTGTGCCAGGCCCGCCTTGGGTAACAACCCCCGGTTCCGAGATGCGGCCTTCCATGTAGGCCGAGCCAATCATCACGTGGGATTCGCCCACGGCCTCAGCAAGAATCTCGCCGTTATCGATGCCATTCTGCAGAGTCAATACCAGCGTGGTCGGGCTCATCATTGGAGCCAAAGACGCGACGGCGTCCGAGTTGTGGTACATCTTGACCGTGAACAGCACCAGGTCTTGCTCGCCAGCCTCGGCTGTGTCATCGGTGGCGTTGCCAGGCACGGTAAACGTGCCGTCCAGTTGGCTTTCCACCCTTAGGCCGTTCTCTTTGATGGCCGCTAGGTGAGCGCCCCGCGCGATAAATATAACGTCATGGTCGGCTCGGGCTAGCAGACCCCCAAAATAACCGCCCACTCCTCCGGCCCCAACAACTGCTACTTTCATAAAATTAACGGCTCCTATGCCCGGCCAATATTAACCCCGGTTCTCTACCGGGTAGCTGTATTCTTCGCGGAGATCGCGCTTTAAAACCTTGCCCATCACGTTACGGGGCAACTCGCCAACAAATACTACCGAACGGGGCCGCTTGTAACCGGCCAGCTTCTCGCGGCAGTATTCAATCACTTGGTCCTCGGTGACCCGGTCGGGGTTTCCCACCACGACGGCCCGCACTTCCTCGCCCCATTCCTCGTCCGGGACGCCAATCACTGCGGCGTCTTCCAACTCAGGATGGGACCGAAGCACTTGTTCCACCTCTTCGGGGGAAATCATTTCTCCGCCGCGTTTGATGAAATCCTTGGCCCGGCCCGAGAGATAAATGTAGCCGTCTTGGTCGGTATAGCCTAGGTCTCCAGTGTAAATCCATCCGCTGCGCAGAGTGTCGCGAGTGGCCGATTCTTCTTGCCAATAGCCGGCCATCATGCGGCCCCCCCGGGCCACTATCTCCCCGGTCTCGCCGACGGGGACGGACTGACCTGTTTCATCCACGATGTCGACATCGACATCATCCAACGGCTTTCCAATGGAAGTCAGCCGTTTGAGTTTGATTGCAATCTCTTCTGGACTGCCGGTCAACACATGGTCTTCCGGCGGCAACATGGTGATGGTCGAGGCGGTCTCTGTTTGGCCGAAGGCGTTGATGAACCGTGCGCCGGGGAAATTGCCGATGGCGGCTCGAATCACTTCAAGGGGCATTGAGGCCGCGCCGTAGGTGATGACGTTTAATGACGATAGGTCGTAGTCGGAAAACTTGGGGTGCTCCATGACGTGCTTCAGCATGGTTGGCACCAACATGGCTCGGTCGGCCCGGTACTCTTGGACCAATTGCATCCATTCGGCCGGCTCGAACTGGCGCATCACCACCAGGGTGCGTCCGCCGTAGACCGCGGCCAAAGCGGCTTGCAGACCGGCGATGTGATAGAAGGGCACGGTTATCAGGTTGCTCTCGGCAACATCCGGGTCGGCGGGCTCTACGGTGGACAATAAATAGGACGAAAAGCTGTTGTGAGTCAGCATCACGCCCTTGGGCACGCCGGTGGTACCAGCGGTGAACATGATGACCGTGGTGTCTTCGTCGCCCGCCTCGGGAAAGTGCAGCTGGTCCGGTGAGGACTCGGCGAGGAGGGTGTCGTAACTCTTGCCGCTGCCGATGGCTTCTCCGTCCAGCATAATTATGCCCTCGGAGGTGCGGCTGCCTTCGGGGACTAGTGAAAGATAACGCTCGCCAATGAGTAGGCAGGTGGGCTCAGCAATCTCCAGCATCTGGGCCAGTTCCTCGCTCTTGGCCCGGAAGTTGAGGGGCACGTAAATCGCGTCTAACTGGGCCGCAGCGAAGTAGGCTTCGATGCACTGGTTGGTATTGACCTGCATGGTGGCCACCCGGTCACCGGGGCCGACTCCAATTTCAGAGAGTCCGTTGGCCAGCCGGTTGACCCGTTCTGCCAGACCTTCAAATGTAATGGTCTGGCCGTCGAAGATAATCGCGGGGCGTTCGGGAACGATGGCCCCGGCGATGGTCAAAAATTCAGAAGTGTTCATCCGTGTGCTCTCGCTCCCATTTATAAGGGCCATATAACGGGCTATCTGGTTATATGGTATTGCCTGGGCAGACCTAACTTGCCAACCTAGCTGCAGTGCGGGCTTCCAGATGCAATGCGTCCGGCAGCCCCATGTCCATACCCTGAAGAAGTAGCTGTTTCATCGCGGCGACCGCGTCGGCGGGTAATTCGGCCAGATGGTTAGCCAACTTCAACGCCTCTTCTCGCAGTGATTCTGGCCGCACTAGCCTAGTCACCAGCCCTATGGAAAGGGCTTCTTCCGCCTGGAATTGCCGACCCGTGAGCAGCAAGTCCATGGCCCGTGAGCCGCCCACTGCCCTGGGTAGGGTCTGGGTGCCTCCGGCTGCGGGAATCATCCCAAGTTGGATCTCTGGGAGTGCGAAAACTGTGCCGGTGGCGGCGATTTTCACGTCGCATAACAAGGCTATCTCCAGGCCCGACCCGATACAGTAGCCGTGAACGGCTGCCACCACGGGTCTGTCCAAGTTTACCAGTTGCCCCCAAACGTCCCGCTGCCAGCGTACCTGTCGGGCGATTACCTGGGATGGGGCTGTGCCAAATTCGGTCAGGTCGGCCCCAGAGCAGAACCCCCGGCCTTCGCCGGTTATCAATAGACAACCGACTTCTGGGTCGTGTTGGACGGCGGAAAGGGCTTGGAAGAAATCGTCCCGCATCTGGACGTTATAGGCGTTAACCACCTGGGGCCGGTTTAGCGATATTTGGGCCACGGCGCCGTGCTTCTCGAACAGCAAGGTCTCGAAGGCGGACGAAGACGGCGAAGACGGCGAAGACGGCGAAGACGGCATTAAAGGGAGCCTAACTTTGGGGAACGGCCCTGGCGTAGAGGTCGTCCAGTTCAACTTCGGTGTATCGAAGGCCGATGTTCTCCAAGTTATGGGCGTCGCTTACTGCAAAGAGCATCAGGTCGTGGGTTTCGGCGACCTCGACCACCTGGTCTTTGCGGATGTGCCAATTGTGGATGTAGTTATCAATCTCAATGGCGTGGATGTCCGGCTCAATCAAGATTTCTGGTGAGTAATAGCCGGGGTGACAGTAGGTGCGGAAGACACCGCCGCCGTTGGGGAGGAATAGCTCGGCCACCTGGTATTCGGCGAAGGGGTTGGCCTCGGGCCGAATCTCAATCTCCCAACCGGGAATGATGTATACCTGACCGGGATACAACTCTTCCACTAATTCGCGGAACTCGAAGGCCCACTCTTTGTTGTGGTGGTCGGTAATGCCGATGCCGTCGATGCCCTTGGACTTTATCTGGGCGACCACCTTTTCCGCGATTTCCACGGATGGCGGCACGAAATTGAACGCCTCCCACACATGGGTGTGGAGGTCTAGCTTTAGTTTCACAGGATTTCCTTTCCTATCTTGATTGCCAATATGCTTGCCTAAGACCCTGAATACTCGGGGCCGCGCTTTTCCAAGAAAGACTTGATTCCATCGGCCCTATCTGATGTGCTTTGCAGTATAACGTTCAAGTCGGCTTCCAGTCCCAAACCTTGATTCAAGGTCAGGTCCATTCCTTTGACCACCGCCTCTTTGGCGTAGCGTGCTCCGATGGGGCCACCGGAAGTAATCTGTGCCGCCAGTTCATCTACGGCGGCCGTCAACGTAGTCGGTTCTTTTACCACTCGGTTTACCAGGCCGATGGCCAGCGCTTCTTGCGCGTCCACCAAACGGCCCGTTAGCAGCATGTCCCTAGCCCAGGCAGGCCCTACCAGTCTGGGCAGTCGTTGGGTGCCGCCGTCTTGGGGCAGAACGCCGTGGGCTAGGCCGGTAAATCCGAAACGGGCGGCTGGGACGCAGATGCGCAGGTCTGCCGCCAGCGCCAGTTCCAATCCGGGTCCAGTTGCATCGCCGTTCACCGCAGCCAATACCGGAATCGACAGGCCAGCCACCGCCGAGGCAACGGCCAATGATTCAACGTCATCTCCCGCCTGGCCTGGATTGCAGGAAGAAAATACGTCGCCGTTGGCCGTCAATACCACCAGACGCAGCCCGTCGTCTTCACCAATTAGTCGGCAGACTTCCCGGATTGCCGAGGCCATCTCAGAATCAATTCGATTGCCGGTATCTGGCCGATTCAATACAACGGTGGCCACCGTTTGGGTGCGTTCTAGGATTATAGGGGTACTGGCGATACCGGCTCCTTTTCGGACTTGCTCGCGGACTTGCTTGGTAGAAGTAAAATGGCGGACGGACTTTAGAAGTTACCCCATAAATATTAGGACGGACACGCGAATCTTGACAAGGTTTAACGCCCGCCTTAACATAGCTTGGCACTCTCCATCTGAGAGTGCTAATCCCATGTGAGATTAATGCCGGGATACCATATTAACCCGGCGAATTGAAGGAGGCCGCAGTGGCCAATTTTACGCCATTAGGCGAGCGAGTAGTGGTAAAACCCAGCGAGGGTGAGCAGACCACCAAGGGCGGCATATACCTGCCCGACACCGCCAAGGAAAAACCCCAGGAGGGTGAAGTCGTCGCAGTAGGACCCGGCCGGGTTAGCGATGACGGTAGCCGAATCCCCATGGAACTAGCCAAGGGAGACAAGGTTATTTACTCCAAGTTTGCCGGCACCGAGTACAAAGACGGTGACGACGAGTTCTTGATTCTTCGGGAAAGCGATATTCTAGCGAAGATTGGCTAATAGGATTTCCCTACCGGAGATTCTCGTATCTGGAAACACAAAACGGGGCGGGCAATAAGCCCAGCCTTGACCTACCTGAAGGAGGAATAGAATGCCAGCAAAGAAGTTGGCCTACTCCGATGAGGCGCGGAAGGCCCTCCGGATTGGCATTGACATACTCGCTGATGCAGTAAAAGTTACCCTGGGTCCCAAGGGCCGCAACGTGGTTTTGGACAAGTCCTTTGGCCCCCCCCAGGTGTGCAGCGATGGCGTAACAATCGCCAAAGAGATTGAGCTTCCCGATGCTTTCGAGAATATGGGCGCTCAACTCCTGAAAGAAGCCGCCACCAAGACTAACGACGCCGCTGGCGATGGCACCACCACCTCGGTTGTGCTGGCCCAGGCGATTATTCAGGAAGGCTTCAAGAACGTTACTGCTGGCGCCGACCCGATGGCCATCAAACGGGGCATCGAGAAAGCCGTAGCGGCGGTCGTTTCTGAACTCCAAGGCATGTCTGTCCCCGTGGAAACCCGGGAGCGCATCGGCCAGGTGGCCAGCCTTTCCGCCCACGAAGAAGCCATCGGCGAGACCATTGCCGAAGCCATGGAAAAAGTTGGCAAAGACGGCGTAATCACCGTCGAAGAGTCCAAGGGACTGGCCGACGAGATTGAATATGTTGAAGGGATGCAGATTGACCGCGGTTACATCTCCCCCTACTTCATAACCAACCCCGACCGCATGGAGTCGGTGCTGGAAGACCCCACCATCGTCATCACCGACAAGAAGATTTCGGCTGTCGCCGACATGCTCCCTGCCTTGGAGAAGTTGCTCCAGGTCGGTAAAAAGAACGTTGTAATCATCGCTGAAGACGTGGACGGCGAGGCTCTGGCCACCCTGGTGGTCAACAAGCTTCGCGGCACCCTCAGCGTCTTGGCCGTCAAGGCTCCTGGTTTCGGCGACCGGCGGAAGGCCATGTTGGAAGACATTGCCATCCTCACCGGCGGCACCGTGATCAGCGAAGAGACCGGACGGAAACTGGATACTGCCACCATCGAAGACTTCGGCAGCGCCCGCAGCGTTACCTCAACCAAGGATGAGACCACCATCGTTGAGGGCAAGGGTTCCGAAGAGGCCATCCAGAGCAGGATTGGCCAAATTAAAGCCCAGATTGAAGACACCACCTCAGAGTTCGACCGGGAAAAGCTCCAAGAGCGGATGGCCAAGCTGTCCGGCGGCGTAGCCGTTATCAAGGTTGGAGCCGCCACCGAGATTGAGCTTAAAGAGCGCAAGGCCAGGGTCGAAGACGCCCTTTCCGCCACCCGTGCCGCAGTGGAAGAAGGCATCGTCCCCGGAGGTGGAGTGGCCCTTGTCCGTGCCAGCCGCGCCTTGGACAGCCTGAAAGACATCCCCGCCGACGAAAAGGTTGGCGTGGACATCATCCGCCGCTCCCTCGAACAGCCCCTAAAGCTGATTGTGGAGAATGCTGGATTCGAGGGCGCAGTCGTCCTCAACCAGGTTAAACAGCAAGCTGACGACTACGGTTACGACGCCGATGTCGGTGAATACGGTCCCATGCTAGAGCGTGGCATCGTTGACCCGGCCAAGGTAACCCGATCTGCTCTGCAGAACGCAGCCAGCGTCGCAGCCATGGTACTGACCACCGAGTCGGTGATTAGTGAAATTCCCATGGACAAGCCAGCAATGCCGTCCATGCCCGGCGGCGGAATGGACTTCTAAGGGGCACAACTCCTTCGGTCCTTCCAAACTTAGCACCAACAAAATCCGCCCCGTTAAATACGGGGCGGATTTTTGTTTACCCCGTATTATTTAACGGGGCGGATTCCAAGCCCTTGCAATGGTGTATCCGGCCATGGGCGGCTATAATGCGTTGCTGCCGAAAACGCCCAGGTCCAATTGATACAGGAAACTTCTATGACCAGCGAAACCGAAAATCCCCCTAGACAGGGTAAGGTCTTTCCCTCGGGCCTGGCGGCCTTGAATGGCATCACAGATGGTGCTTCGGTGTTGGTTGCCGGGTTTGGCGGTTGCGGGATACCGGTGAAACTGCTGCGGGGGCTGGCCGAAATCGGAGTTGGCAACCTGACGTTGATCTGCCAAGGCGCCTGGCCCCAGGAATCGGGCAAGTTTGGAATAGCTGACCTAGTTGCTGGCGGGCAGGTCAAGAAAATTATTTCGCCACTGCCCTTTCTTCCCGATAATGGTGGGCCAGTGAAAGAATTGTGGGAAGCAGGCAAGCTGGAACTTGAGATTGTGCCCCAAGGTATTTTGGCCGAGCGGCTAAGGGCAGGGGGCGCAGGCATCGGCGGAGTGTTCTTGCCCACAGGGGTAGGCACCAGATTTGCCGAAGGCAAAGAGGTGCGCCAGTTCGACGGCCAGGATCATATCTTTGAGGCTGCGCTCAAGGCAGATTTCGCCTTGCTCCGGGCCCAGGCCGCCGACACCCTGGGTAACATGGTCTACCAAGGCTCCGGGCGCAACTGGAATCCCATCATGGCCATGGCGGCAGCGGTAACCATTGCCGAGGTTGACCAGGTGCGCGAACGTGGTGGACTGGACCCCGAATTAATCATCACCCAGGCCATCTTTATCGACCGTCTAGTACTGGCAAGCTAACCCATAGCCCGTTATTGATAGGAGAAGATTCCTCGATGCCTGGTAAGCCTTTAGACCCTACCGCCATGGCCCGCCGCGCCGCCCAGGAGTTAACTCCCGGAGCCGTGGTTGCGCTTGGCCCTGGGATACCTTGCCGGTTGCCTGGCGAGCTACCCCCCAATGGCGGAGTGTGGTTCTTGGCCGAAAGCGGCGTGGTGGGATTTCAAGGTTTAGGAGTCGACCTAAACGTGGTAGATGGGTCGGGCGAGCCAGTTGCGCTGCTTCCCGGTGGGAGCTTCACCGGCGTAGTAAACATTGCCGGTATCCTTCGGGGCGGACACACCAATCTCGCGATTCTTCAGCCAGCCCAAGTCAGCGCGTCCGGGGATTTTGTTCATTGGACGACCAACGCTACCGGGGCTACCGGGACGACCAACGCTACCGGGACGACCAGCGCTACCGATGGCCTGTTTGCTCCTGGTTCGGCGGTTGATATGGCGTTCGGGGCATCAAGGGTGGTGGCGGTTATGCCCCATCAAGGCCCCGCTGGTCAGCCAAATATTGTTTCCCAATGCAGTTTGCCGGTTGATGGAGTCGGTTGTGTTGACATAATCATCACCGATGCGGCTGTGATACGTGTCGGTCCCACAGGGTTGGAACTAGTGGAAATAGCCCCTGGTTGGACTGCTGACGAAATCATTGCCATCACCGACGCACCGTTAACATTGGCCACCAACGTTAAAGACATGACATTCGAGGTGCCGGAGTTGATTCCGCCCAACAAGGTCTATGCCACAGCTATTGAAGCCCTTAAAGACGTTCCGGAAGGGGCGGTCGTCAACGTTGACGGTTTTGCCGGTCCCGGTGGAATGGCGCATTACCTGATGGTTGGACTGCGCGATGTGGGCGTTAAGGGGTTGCAGCTAATTAGCAATACCGCCGGAATCGCCAGGATGAGTGCATTCGGAGCGCCCAACATCATCGACCACAGCATTCTGGTGGAGAACAACCAGGTGGCCAAGGCCACCGCGTCATACCCGGTGTCGCCGTCGGCCTCCCGTCCCAGCGCCTTCGAAGAGGCCTACAACCGGGGCGAGACGGAACTAGAGGTTGTCCCCCAAGGTACCCTGGCCGAGCGTCTCCGCAGCGGCGGGGCCGGGGTAGCCGCTTTCTACACTCCCACCGGGGTCGGCACTCTGCTGGCTGAAGGTAAAGAAACGCGGACCATTGATGGCAAAGAGTACGTGTTGGAGATGGGGATGCGGGCCGACTTCTGCATCATCCGGGGTCACAAGGCCGATACCCTGGGCAACGTGGTCTACAAGGGCACCTCTCGCAACTTCAACCCAGTGATGGCCACTACTGCCAGGATAACCGTGGTGGAGGTGGACGAGATTGTCGAACCCGGCCAACTGGGCCCCGAAGAGATAGTTACCCCCGGCCTATTCGTTGACCGCATCGTTTTGCGGCCCCCGGACTTTTCCGCCTACCTATGATGAATCCAGTAAAACTTAGGGCGCAGAGCACAGGTCCGATAAATGAAATCGTTAGCCGATAAGGAACGACTGCCCAGAGAGATTGTCGCGATGCGGGTTGCCAAAGAGCTGCCCGACGGCGCGTACGTGAACCTGGGTATCGGTATCCCCACCCTGGTCTCCAGCTTTGTACCCGAGGGCCGGACCGTTTTCTACCACAGCGAAAGCGGCATCCTTAACTGTGGACCCATCGCGGACGAAGGCGAGGAAGACATTGACCTGATTAATGCGGGAGGCCAGTTTCTCCAGCGTGTCGGCGGTATGTCATTCTTCGATTCTGCCGAAGCCTTCGCCATGATTCGGGGTGGGCATGTGGATGTGACAGTTCTCGGTTCGCACCAGGTGTCGGCTACTGGCGACCTGGCCAACTGGATGTTGCCTCAGCGCGGTGTGGGCAACGTTGGCGGCGCCATGGACTTGGCGGCAGGGGCCAGCGGTGTCATCGTCGCCATGGAACACACCGACCGGAATGGCCAGCCCAAGATAGTCGAAGAATGCACATTTCCTCTAACCGGCAAAGGGTGCGTTTACCTAATCGTTACCGACCTGGCGGTAATTGAGTGCGATGGAAAAAGACTAACCCTTAAAGAAGTCGCCCCTGGTTGGACACCTGAAGAGGTGCAGCAATTAACCGGGGCCAGATTGACCATTTCGCCCGACGTTAAAGAGTTCGAGCTTTAACTTTTAGGACTGCGGGATTGGCGTTGGTCATTCAATATAGATTACTTGAGTGTCGATGATGCTAAAACCGGTATCGACCAATTCTGCGGTTCCTTCAACAGTATCGTAGATAACCAACTTCGAGCGGTCGCCGCCTTCGTAGTAGGGCTGAAATACCAGGTAGCCGCCGTCCACATCGAATGTCCTTGATAGTCCAGAAACCGCGGCAGAGGATTCGGGCAGTGAGAATTTCCATTGCTGAATGGTGCCGCTCGGGTCGGTCAGGTCGGTCGCGTAGAATTCGACCACTGGAGTGGCCGTACTTGTGTGGGCGGCCAACCAGTAGGCGAATCCGTCTTCAATCACCACATGCTGGAAGCTCATGCTCATGTAGTTGTCCAGCCCATCGACTTCGAAGGCCGCGATGTACTGGGCGGCTGGTAATCCAGTGTTCGGGTCAACGGTGAATACGCCGGTCACCGGGTCGCCGCCGGTGGGTAAGTGCGCTCCGTAGATAGTATCGCCAGAAGATATCAACTTGAAACTGGTCTCGGGGCTGGTGAGTTCACTGGTCTGCGAGCGGTCACCGAAGGACGAGCGGATGAAGTCTCCGGGGGTGTTGTAAAAACCTCGGGACATTGACCACTGTTCCGTGCTGGCGGTCTTGAAATACACCTGACCACCGGCCACGGCGTATCCGGGGTCAATGACGTCGGTTGATGTTCCCCATTCAGCCTCTCTCGAAAGGTCGCTGGTCGAGTACTCGGTAATGGTCATCGACCCGCCATTGGTGTATTTGTCAGACAAGTACAGATGGTCGTTTACGGTGTAAGGACGCTTGAAATGAGGAGCGTAGCTGGGCGAAGTATAGGAATTCAACACGGTGACTTCCCCGCTGTCAGGGAGGTAGAGCACGACCGATTTGGAGCTGCTCTCAAGGGCGATGAACTTGGTGCCCAACATCTCGCCGGTGCTGGAGTCGTTGACGATGGTCTTCAGGGTGCTGGCGCTACTGCCGCCGCTGATTGCCAAGACCAGGGCTAAAGTATTGCTGGGCAGTAGTTGATTAGACTCCACGACGGGTGTTTCAGGAATGCGCCGGGTCGTACTGTCGCCGTCGTTTGGTATGGGTCTGCGGTCTGCCCCAGGTTCGGGGGTGTTAGGGGTGTTAACTGAGGGAGTGCCGTCGTCGCTAAGCGGCTCAGGCGTGGTGATGCTCGTCGGCGGTGGGGTAGCGCCCGGTTTCTCGGCAGGCACGGTTGAGGTGCAGGCAGCGGCCAACAAGAATACGCCGACTCCCAAGAGCAGTAGGGCATTCCAGCGTTTGAAAATACTTGCGGTTACTTCCTTGGCCAAGAAGATGCCTTTAAACATAATGCCTCCTAGGAGTCGGCGGGTGTGGAATTCTTCCCCACTGGTCCATGGGGAAGAATCGCCATATCTATCTTCGGCTTAGACCCATGTTAAATCAATGTCAGGTGCCAAATTGGCGACTGTAACAGCAAACACAAGCCTTATCACTAATCGGTAAGGCTTTTTAATCCCCCCAAGTTCCAAAGCGTATCTTGTTCCGCCACACGGCAGGCGGATTGCAGTACAATACCTGGATATTTGGTAAGGGATAAATGTTATCTTAAAAGATGGCGACGTATTTAAAATTGTCCGTCCCGTCGGCGGCGGGTAACACCGTCAGCCTAGGCAAACTTAAATCTCAACATCCTGGCGTTCTCGAGCTGTCCCGATGAATTGGGGGCTTTTTCTTGGGTTCGTCTAGTTAAAATATAGTCTTATGGTAAAAATATTCACAGTAGAAAACGAGGTTATTGATCCGATATTGGCCGAGGTGGTGAAGGCCAATCAAGGCAAAGTGGTTTGCTGGATGAAAGGTGAACCGGGTGCCTGGGGTTTTCTGGCGGGGCAGGCGGTAACTACAATCCGCAGACATGCTGGCCGTAGCCTGGAGGGCGGGGAACGAAGAGTGGTCTGGCAACGCCTGTGGTGGTGGCTGGAAGAGGTTAAGGCCAGGATTCACGGCGAACCATAACCGGCATACCCAGACGAATCGTACTTCCCCGGTGACTCGAAAACCGGACGCGGGCTTTGTATCTGTCGCCTCTGTCTTCAGATATACTGGTCTCAGCTAGGAGCAGCCGCTGCCTGCGGTTAGCGCCCACCCTGTTTTCGAGACCATGCCCGACTCCATTATCCGCGCCACCGGCGTCCATAAGACCTACGATACCGGCACCGTAAAGGTGAACGCCCTTAGAGGGGTTGACCTTACAGTGGAACGCGGTGAAATGGTCGCGATTATGGGGCCCAGCGGCTGCGGCAAAACCACCATGCTGAACTGTCTTTCCGGCTTGGACGAGATTGAGTCCGGCCAAGTGGTGATTGACGGTGTGGTCCTCCACGACCTTCCCGACGACGAACGCAGCGACTACCGCGCCCGCCGCATGGGCTTCGTTTTTCAGCTCTACAACCTGCTTCCCGTCTTGTCGGCCGTGGAAAACGTTGAGCTGCCTTTATTGGTGTCTGGTACCAGTTCGACTGACGCCCGCAGAATGTCCATGGAATTATTGGATATGGTGGGGCTGAGTAATCGAGCCCAGCACCTACCGGGAGAGCTTTCCGGCGGCCAAAGACAACGGGTGACGATTGCCAGGGCGCTGGTTAACCAACCGTCCATCGTTTGGGCCGACGAACCCACTGGCGACCTGGACAGCGAGACGGCGGGCGAGATTATGGATTTGATGTGCCGACTCAATGTCGAAAACAGCCAGAGTTTTGTGCTTGTTACCCACTCAATTGATGTTGGCAATCGGGCCCACCGCATCGTTCGAATGCGTGACGGAGCGATTGTTGACGACGGCAATGGCCAAGCTTCAGGCACCTAGCGCCGAGAGAAAACCTCCAAGCGGGTAAACGCCCAAGACGGTACCAGGACGTTAATGGAAGAACTGTTCGGCGTGTCGATGGACACCATCATGATTGCCCTGCTGGTGGTATTTTTGCCGGTGCTGGCCGGGATTGTCTTCATGGCTTGGCGCAACCCGGTTATGCTCAAGCTGGGTCTGCGCAATATTCCCCGTCGCAAGTCCCAGACCGTCCTAATTGTCGTGGGCATCATGATTAGCACCCTAATCATGGCCGCCGCTTTCGGCACCGGCGATTCAATTAGTTACTCCATCCGCAGCAACGCCGTGGATTCTCTGGGCACCATTGACGAGATCATAGTTTCGGCCCGCGCCACGGAGTCCGATACCATCGGCAGCGCAAGCTACTTCCCATCCCAGCGTTACGAGCAGCTGAAAGCAGACCTGTCGGGCCTGGATTCCATCGACGGCCTGGCTCCCAGTATTGGCGAGCTTGTACCAACCGTTAATAGCCGGACTTCCCTAAGCGAGGGACAGATGCGGATTGCGGGAGTCGATCCAAATACACTGGCCGGGTTTGGCCGGTTCAAGCTGCTGAACGGACAAGAGGTCCGTTTGGAGACCTTGGGCCCCAATGACGCCCTCATCAACGAGGAAGCGGCCAAGGAATTGGGCGCGGTACCCGGTGATGAGTTGGTGGCCTTTGTCGCTGGCTCTGGTGTGCCATTCAGAGTGCAGGGCATCGTGGATAGCGGCGGCCTGGCGGGACGGGAATCGACGTTGCTCGTCCGTTTGGACCGGGCCCAGGAGATGTTTGGGCGGGAAGGCTTGATTAACTCGATGGCCGTGTCCAATTTGGGCGGGGTTTTCGGTGGCGCGGAGCATAGCGACGAAGTTACCAAAGCGCTCCGGGTGCTCTTCACCGACCGGGCCATCGCGGCAGAACTCAAGACCCTCTTAAACCGGGATGAAGTCCTGGAGCAATTGACGGCGTTGATGCCGACCTTGGAACCGAAGATGGCCGACGACTTGGGGATGTTGTCCCGAGGACTGGCCCAAAGTCAGATGACCGACGAATTCATTGGGGTGCTGGCCGACGAGGACGCACAAGAACAAGTACTGAGGGCGGCGAGCCAAACCGAACTCTCTGAAGTGGAACGTCAGGTGGGCACTCTGTTCGCTGGCCTGGCCGAGTTCCGGGTCTTGGATATCAAAAAGCAGGTCTTGGACGAAGCCGACCGGGTTGGCTCCGGCGTGACCAGTATCTTCATCGTCATGGGACTATTTTCCATCATGGTCGGCGTGCTGCTGATCTTCCTCATCTTTGTGATGTTGGCGGCGGCGCGGCGTTCTGAAATGGGTATGGCCCGGGCGGTGGGCGCCAAGCGTCGGCACCTGGTGCAGATGTTCATCTTTGAAGGAACGGCCTATTCCGTGATGTCGGGCGCGGTGGGTGTGGCGCTGGGATTGGGCGCCAGTGCCGTAATCGTTTTTGTGGCCAACCGGATATTTCAGGGCGGAGGGTCGGGAGCGCCGGACAGCTTCACCATGGCGGCCCACTTTGAGATTAGAAGCGCGGTGGTCGCCTACTGCTTGGGTATGGTCATTACCCTAGGGACAGTAGGTGTTTCGGCCTACCGAGTCAGTCGCTTGAATATCGTGGCAGCGGTTCGCGGTCTGCCACCGCCAATCCACCGGTCTCAAACGCGCTTCCGGGACCTTTTACTGGCCCCGCTGCGCTCCGGTGTCCGTCCTTTCTTATTGGCGGCTAGTGGCTTGCGTGCCCTTGCTTCCCGTGATTGGGTACGGGGACAGGCATTATTCCTCCAGGCGATATGGGCCACCGTTACGGCTCCCATAAATTTCTTCACCGGTGTGATTCAAGTCCTCTGGGTACCCATGAGTCACGGATGGCTGACTGTGGTTGCTGGAGGTCTGTTCACCTGGCTGGGCATGGCAAGCGACCAGGCGGCACCATTGCGCATTGGAGTTACCCTGGTAATTATTGGCGCTGGCCTGACCATCAAGACGGCTTACCACCGCACCCAACTCCGGCCCGACGTCGGTGACCGCATCGCCTACACCTTCATTGGCGTGGTGTCTTTGGTGTTCTGGGTCATTCCCTTCAGCTCGATGCAGACCATCTTTGGCGAAATGGAAGGCGGCATCGAGATGTTCTTCATCTCCGGCGTGGCCATGGTGACGGCGGCGGTGTGGACTGTCATGTACAACGCCGACCTGCTGCTCAAGGTGCTTACTTTTGTCACCGGCCCATTTGGCAAACTCAGGCCGGTTTTGGTCACTGCGGTGGCCTACCCTATGGCCGCCAAGTTCCGCACCGGCCTGACCTTGGCAATGTTTGCCTTGGTCATATTCACCCTCATTGTGATGTCCATCCTCACCGAGGCTTTCAGCGCGGCGGTTGGAGACTCCGACAAGGTGGCTGGCGGCTGGGATATCCAGGCTACGGTCAATTTCAACACCCCCATCGACGATATGCGCCAAGCAATTGACGACAAGCCGGGCCTGGATAATCGAGACATGACAGCCATTGGCGGGTATACGGCAATTCCAGTCGAGACGCGGCAGGTGGGAGCCGAAGAACAGCGATGGCAGTTCTACGCCGTCCGCGCTGCCGACGACCAGTTTCTACTGGAAACTGGCGCCAGCCTGAAATTGATTGCCAACGGTTACGGCGACACCCCGGAAGATGTCTGGGAAGCCCTTCGGCAGGACTCTAGTCTGGTGGTGGTCGATTCATTGGTCGTGCCGTCCAGAGACGGCTTTGCCAACGATGAGATTCCGTTCGAACTGGAGGGCGTCTTCTACGAGGACACCGAGATGGAGGCAATTGATATTGAGGTCCGGGAGCCCCGTACCGGGCAAGTAATCCCTTTGAAGGTGATTGGCGTGTTGGACCGGCTCTCGGATGCTTTCGGAGAATTGGGCGTTGGAATGATTGCTTCTCGGCGGGGCCTGGATGAGGCCATACCTTTCAAAATACCAACCACGACCTACCGTTTTAAGGCGGCAGAAGGGACTGATATTACTGCCCTGTCCAAGGACTTGGAATCGGCCTTTCGCGAGAACGGTATGGAAAGCGACGTTTTGTCTGACCTAGTTGACGACATAGCTGCCGCGAACCGGGCCTTCAATTACCTGTTCACCAGTTTCATGGGCCTGGGCTTGCTGGTGGGCGTCGCTGCGCTAGGGGTAGTCAGCCTAAGGGCAGTGGTGGAGCGTCGCCAGCAGATTGGCGTGCTGCGGGCCATTGGCTACCGCCGTAGAATGGTGCAACTGAGTTTCTTGACCGAATCGTCCTTCATCGTTCTGATGGGCACAGCATTAGGAGTGGGGCTGGGCACGGTAATCTCCTACAACATCGTGAAGGAAATTCAGTCTGATGTTGAGACCGTGCGGTTCGCCATTCCCTGGCTACAGATTGGCGTCATAGTGGCCATCGCCTACTTTTTCTCGCTGGCCACCACCTTCTTACCCGCCAGACAAGCATCCCGCATCTACCCTGCCGAAGCGTTGCGCTACGAGTAATTCTGCCCAGTCTATGGGGTGAGAATTACCTTGCCCCGCGCTCCCCGACTGGCGAGGTGCTGGTGGGCCTTGGCCACATCCGCCAGCGGCAGCACCTGGTCGACGATTAACTTGGCCTTGCCATCGCTAATCAGTCCGAACATTTCCGCCATCGCCGCCTTGTGGTCCAGCAGACCCTGGGGGGAGCGGCCAATGCTAAAGCCGATGATGGAGCGGTTGGCGGTGGTGAAGTCTGACGCCGGGATGTTGGCCAGGGTCTGCGAGGCATTGCCATAGCTGACCAGACGCCCGTAAGACGCAACGCAACGCACGCTCTTCTCCAAAACTTCACCACCCACGCATTCCGCCACCAGCTGTACTCCGGCACCGCCGGTCTCCTCGTTGACCACTTCTTCGAAGTCCTTGGTGATGTAATTGATGGTCACATCGGCCCCAAGGGATTTGCACAAAGCCAGCTTGTCTTCGGTCGAAGCGGTGGCAATGACCTTTGCGCCCCAGGCCTTGGCCAATTGGATTAGTACGGTTCCCACGCCGGACGCCCCGGCCTGCACCAACACGGTGTCTCCGGCCTGCAACTGGCCCCTAGATTTTAGGATGTGGTAGGCGGTCAGGAAAACTATGGGCATGCCTCCGGCCACAATTGGGTCCAGGGAGTCGGGATAGGGGAACACTAAGTTACCGTTGATGGCGACGTACTCTGCCTGGCCGCCCGGCCCCATGCCCATTACCTTCTGCCCCACGGAGATTCCAGTGACCTCCGAGCCAACCTCGATGACCGTGCCCGCCGCTTCCAGTCCCATGGAAGATGGCAGCGCGGGTCCGGGATAGTTGCCACCCCGGCGGAGGATATCGGCGTAGTTAACTCCGGCGGAGTCAACCTTGATTAACACATGGTGAGGTCGAGGCCTGGGTTCGGCCACATCCTCGATTTCCAATACTTCCAGGCCGCCGAACTTGTTTAAGCGGACCGCTTTCATCTGGGCACTCCGTTAGGTTGAATGGTTTAGTGGACTAGTTGTAGCCGCGGAACTGGGACGAGGTCAGCACGTCGGGGTTAATCACCCGCACCGGCTCTCCGCTGGTGAAGGCGCGCACGTTCTCAATCACCCCAGAATAGAAGGCCCGGTACCCTTCTTCAGTGACGTAGCCAAGGTGCGGGCAGATTAGGGTGTTCGGGGTCTTGAAAAGTGGATGGTCTAATGGCAGTGGTTCGATGTCGAAGGTGTCCAAGGCAGCCCCAGCAATGGCCTTTCGTTGCAAAACGTCAATCAAGGCCTTTTCATCGACAATCGGCCCACGGGAAATGTTTACCAGATAAGCGGTGGGCTTCATCAGCGCTAACTCGGGCGCGCCGACCAGTCCTCGGGAGCGGTCACTGAGCACCAGGTGTACCGAGACAATGTCTGCCTCTTTGAATAGAGTTTCTTTGTCCACCAGCGTGGCGTCGCATTCTTTTGCCCGTTCGGCGGTCAGGTTTTGGCTCCAGGCGATGATGTTCATGTCGAAGGCCGCACCAACCTTAGCCACCAACGAACCGATATGGCCAAGCCCTAGTAGCCCCAAGGTTTTGCCCTTTAGTCCCACTCCCACGGTCGTACCCCAAGTGCCTTGCCTGGCTCGGGTGTCTTCTTCGTGGATGTGGCGCAGCATGGAGATAATTAGACCCCAGGTTAGTTCGGTGGGGCCTTCGCCAGCGCCGCCCGTGCCGCAGACCGCGATGCCCATCTCGGTAGCCGCCTCGGTATCGAATGAAGCGTTCCGACGACCGGTGGTAATCAGCAGCCGCAGCTTGGGCAGCCGCGAGAGTATTGAGCGAGTGAAGGGAGTCCGCTCGCGCATGCCCATGACCAAGTCAAAATCTTTGAGCCGCTCCACAAGCTGGTCTTCGTCGGCGATGTGGTCGTGGAAATATTCAACCTCAGTCCCGGAGGGCAATTGAGACCAGTCGCCAAGGTCTTTGGCCGTGGCCTGGTAATCGTCCAATACTGCTAGTTTCAACTTGTTCATCTCCCAATGATGGATTTGATGGTGGTTCGGGCGGGGCTTAGTGTTTGCCTGTTCGTTACCCGTTCGTTATTCACCCGTTCCGTTATTCAATAATTAATCAAGAAAGGTTTACTTGAAGGCGGGCATGACCTTCTCGGTCAAGATGCGCAGGCTGCGCAGGACGCGTTCTTCGGGAATCAGGCCGCCAGCGTTTAGCTCGGCCACCACTCCGTTCAGGGCCAGTTCTTCCTTCAATTGGGTCAACCGATCCACCAGTCCCTCGGCGGTCCCGAAGGCAATTTTAGTCTGTAGCATCTGGTCGTAACTGAGACCGGCCAGACGCTCGGCCCGACCGTCGCGCAACTCGGTGGATTCAAGTCCGGCCTTCCCGGCGGCCTCGCGGTAAAGCGTGCCCATTCGGCCAAAATAGCCGCTGATGCTCTCGAAGGGCTCATCTTTCGCCTGTTGCTGGGTCTCTCCGGCATAAACCGGGATGCGGAGCGACACATCGCCTTCCCCTGGGTGACCGGCCTCTCGCCAGCATCTCCGGTACTCTTCAATATTTTTGCGCAACTCGGGAATGTCCAATCCGCGCAGTCCGACGAATATCGGATGACCATCTTTGCCCAGCCGAGTAAAGGTCTCGGCGGAGTTGGCAGCAATTCTAATGGGAGGGTGGGGCTGCTGGTACGGGGTCGGCGAGATAGTGGCCTTATCCACCGTGTAATATTTGCCCTGGTAGGAGAACTCTTTGCCCTGCCACGCTTGGAGAATAACCTCTAGCGATTCAGCAAACCGGCCTTGACTCTCGCTGTAGGGGAAACCGAAAACATCGTAAGAGCGGGCGAACCCGCTGCGACCGACGCCAAACTCGAACCGGCCTTCGCTGATGTGGTCAACGGTGGCCGCCTCCTCGGCAATGCGGAGCGGATTGCTCAGCGGCAGCACATACACGGCCATACCCACCCGGAGTCTTTTGGTGCGGGTGGCTATGGAGGTCGCTACCACAATGGGAGAAGAAAGCACCGAGCGGGTCGGGTTGAAATGTAGTTCGGCCAGCCAGACGCCGTCCAGTCCCATTTCCTCGGCTGAGTCGACCATCCGGAACCCTTCTTGAAAGGCCTGGGCCTCGGTGGTTCCAGCCCTGTTACCGAACTCCATGAATGCGCCAAACTGCATGGGATTTTCCTCGTTTTCTAAGATATAGACGTCGGAAAGGCGAACTGCTCAAAGTAGCGTTACCTAAATGGCAACGCTACTGCCTAGAACCACGTCAAAAGTACTGCATGGCGCGCCCAGGGTCAAGAAAATGGCCCGCTTGCGCCGCCTTGACCGGCCTCGCCCGGCGGACTACCCTTGCTACACTCTTTTCGGCCTAAGTCCGGCAAGAGACCATAACCCAAAACCAAGGGGCCAACCATGGAATCGAGCCAGTACGACATCGCGATTATCGGCGGCGGCATTTTGGGCCTGTCCACCGCCATGCAGTTGGCGGCCCGGGCTCCCCAATGGCGGGTCGCCGTCCTGGAGAAAGAAGAAGCGCTGGCCACTCATCAGACCGGACACAACAGCGGAGTGATGCATTCGGGCATTTACTACCGGCCTGGCTCCCACAAGGCCAAGTTCTGTGTGGCTGGCCTGAACAACCTGGTGCAGTTTTGCAATGACAACGAGATTGAGTATCAACAGTGTGGCAAGGTCATAGTTGCCACTGATGAGTCCGAATTTGGCCGCCTCCAGGATCTCTACGAGAGGGGAACGGCCAACGGTGTGCCCGATTTGGAGATTGTTGGCCAGGAACGACTGAAAGAGATTGAACCCTACGTTAAAGGGGTGAAGGCTCTGTGGGCGCCCCACACCGGAATAGTCGATTTCACCAAGGTGGCTGCTGCTTACGCCGAAAAATTCCAGCAGGCTGGCGGCGACATTTTCACCGGAGCGCCGGTGCGGAAGATTGTCCGCTCCACTGGCTCGGTGGCTCTGGAAACCCCCAAGGGAACCCTCCAGGCCAAGCACATCATCAACTGCGCCGGGCTTTACGCGGACAAGGTTGCCGTGATGACTGGCGAAAAGGTGGGCGTGCGAATCATCCCCTTCCGGGGCGAGTATTACACCCTGCGGCCCGAGAGTCATTACTTGGTCAACGGATTAATCTATCCGGTCCCAGACCCCAGGTTCCCGTTCCTTGGCGTCCACTACACCCGCAACATCCACGGTCATGTTGAGGCTGGCCCCAACGCGGTGATGGCCCTGCGCCGGGAAGGCTACCGTAAGCGCGACTTCGACTTGGGAGAAACCCTGGGCAGCCTGACCTATCCGGGTTTCTGGAAGATGGCCATGAAATTCTGGAAAATAGGCATGGGAGAGGTCTACCGCTCCTACAGCAAGCGGGTGTTCTTGCGTGACTTGCAGCGGTTGCTGCCGGAGATTAAGGACTCGGACCTAGCCGGCGGCGGCGCGGGGGTCCGTGCCCAAGCGGTGGCCAATGACGGTTCTCTGCTCGACGACTTCAGCATCATCGAAGGCAAAGATTCGATTCACGTGCTGAATGCGCCGTCGCCGGGCGCTACTTCTTCATTTGCGATTGGCGAGCACATTGCCGGACTGGCAGTAAATAACTTTGGAGCTTCGTCTTAGTCTCTCGTCCTAGGTACGGGATAAGGGTATCCTCAAAGCTGCGGTAGCTGGCTGTACATAATGTTGCTGGGGTTGGCTACCCATAGGTATAATCGTGCCAGCCGGGCGTGCCCGTGCTTAATATGGAAGTAATCTGGGGGCTGCGGCTCCCTTTTTGGGTTCTACTGAATTTGTTTGGGGGACGGTGACCGACCGGTGCAAGGAGGCGGGCCAGCATTGGCGCTTGATACTGAGCAGACCTTGAACTTAGGGTCGTTCAAAGCGGCACAGGACTCGGTTGACGAGTACCTGCGTTCAGTAAGTGATTCCTTGCCCATTTACCAAGAGACCGGAATTGTGCCGCCCCTGTACTTGGCAGCTTCCGCTTTGGGTTCACTGCTTAAACAACTTGCGCTCCCTCCCGGTGCCATTCACAGCTTACAAGAGATAGAGACACTGACAACCGTTGCCATAGGCAGCGAAGTAAAGGTCAGCGCATTCGTGGAGAAACCCCGCCGCCGTGCGGGACTTGAGTTCATTACCGCCGTCTGTGCCGTTGAAACTGGCGGAGTAGCGGCACTAATCTCGAAGAGCACTGTGCTGGTGCCCAGTGAAACACCGTCTGAAGGGACGCCAAGGGAGCCAAAAGAACAGGAAGACAAGACTGTCGAAAGTGGTCTTGCCATCGTTTCAAAAGAGATAAATCAAGAGCAGTTGAACGCCTACGCCAAGGCATCCGGCGACGATAATCCACTGCACCTTGACCCAGAGTTCGCCGCCAAGACCCAGTTTGGCGGAATAATCGCCCACGGCATGCTCACCCTGGCTTTCATCTCTGAGATGATGGCCGCGGCCCACGGCAGCGATTGGCTCGAATCGGGGTCGCTGCGGGTCAGATTTAAGGGCGCAGCCTATCTGGGCGACCGGGTTGAGGCATGGGGCAAATCGGCACAAGAGCAAGACTCTTCGCGCACATTTTCGGTTGGCGTCAGGAATACTACCAGTGGGCAAAATCTAATTACGGGCACTGCCAGCTTTAACATAAAATAGACACAGGAACCTTTGGCGAATGGCCGGGTAGTCTTCGACAAAAACTACGGAGAACCTCCAGCCAGACGGGGAAGGAACACGATGCAGAAAGATACAAATAATGGAACAGGCCCGGTTCGCGTAGCGCTAGACGCGATGGGTGGCGACCACGGCCCGGCGGAAACCGTTAAGGGCGCAATATTGGCCGCCCAGTCTGCCAACGTCGAGATGATTCTCGTGGGGGACCAAGGCCCGGTGGAGCAAGAGCTGGCCAACCATGACGTGACTGGCTTGTCCATCAGCTTTGTGCCGTCCGAAGGTAAGATTGGCGACGACGAGCATCCGATTCAGGCGATGAGAACCAAGCCGAAGAACTCGGTGATGGTGGCCACCCAGTTGGTAAAGCGCGGTGATGCCGATGCCGTAGTGACCATGGGTTCCACCGGCGGGGCAATGGCCAGCGCGGTGCTGACCTTGGGCCTGATGGAAGGGCTCGACCGCCCCTGCATCGGCGGCCCGTTCTTGGGTTTTGCTCCCAGAACAGTTCTGGTGGACATTGGCAGCAATTTGGACTGCCGACCGGGGCTGCTGCTCAATTTCGCTTCCTTGGGTGTTACCTTCGCTCGTACCTATATGGGAATCGACAATCCCAGGGTCGCGCTACTTAGCGTCGGCTCTGAGTCCGCTAAGGGCAACAAGCAAGTCCAAGAAAGCTATCGAGTGTTCCAGGACAGTCATCTTAATTTCGTCGGCAACGTCGAAGGGATGGACTTCTTCACCGAAAAGGCCGAAGTCATCATCTGTGACGGATTTGTCGGCAACATCCTGATTAAGTTTACCGAGGGTATCGGCGCAGCTTTCGCCGGGTTCGCCAAAAAGCAGCTTTCTTCCGCGCTAGACGAAGCCACTCTGAATAAATTTGCGGGTGGAATGCTCCAGTTGACCAACCGTACCCGCACCAATGGCGGCCCATTATTTGGCATTAACGGTGCAGTGATATTGGGCCACGGCTCTAGCGGGGCCGACGAAATTGTGGCCGCAGTGACCACTGCCGCTCGCTACGTTGAGTTGGGAATGGTCGACATCATGCGGGAAGACCTGGCATCAATTACTAAAATGGCCAAGACCAAACCGGCCAGCACCGGCGCAGGCCAGTAAATTGACGTCCGGTAGATTGGTTCCCGCCAGTTTGATTTACAGGTTGGTTTAATGAACGGAATCGACCTGAGTGGCAAGATTGCACTGGTAACCGGAGCTTCCAGGGGCATTGGCGCTGTTGTCGCCAGCCGTCTGGCCCAAGCAGGGGTCAAGGTTGGTGTTAACTACCATGCTAGCCCCGACGCTGCCAAGCTGGTCGTGGAATCCATCACCAAGGCAGGCGGGGAAGCCATTATGGTCGGCGGCGATGTCTCCCAGCAAGAAGCCGCCGAGTCGGTCATCAAGCAGATTGTCGAGCACTGGGGCAACATCGACATTCTGGTGAATAACGCTGGCATCAATAAAGACCGCCTCTTGATGCGCATGACCCCCGAAGACTTCGATAGCGTGATGGACGTGAACCTGAGAGGCGCTTTTCTCTGCAGCAAGTACGTCATGCCCCATCTAATTAAGCAACGCTCGGGCCGGGTGATTAACATGTCGTCGGTGGTGGGGCTTTCCGGCAACCCTGGGCAAGCAAACTACGCGGCGGCAAAGGCAGGACTAATCGGCCTGACCAAGGCAGTGGCCCGAGAAGTCGCCTCCCGTAACGTCACCGTCAACGCACTGGCTCCCGGATATATCACCACCGGCATGGTGGACGAGTTGTCTAAGGAGACCCAGGCGAAGATACTAGACCGCATCCCCATGGGCCGGTTCGGAACGGCAGAGGACGTGGCTGAGTCGGTAGTCTTTCTCTGCAGCGACGGCGCTAGCTACATCACCGGGCAAGTCTTGACCATCGACGGCGGCATGATCGCCTGATGCGCCGCCCAATCAGACTGCTTCTCTTTTCTTTAGCAGCTTGTTTGGGTCTCGTCGCCGTCGCGTGCAGCGGATTGGCTGTTGTTGCTACGCCAGTGGCAATTTCGACAGCCATGCCTACTCCGACGACGAATTTTGGTGCGACGCAATCGCCCACGGCTACGGTTTCACCAACCGTCACGACTGGGCCGACTGCAACGGCAGTTCCGATTCCAACTGATACGCCATTGCCGACGGCTACCGTGGCCCCGACGGCTGCTCCAATTCCTACTGCCACGCTGGCACCGACTCCGATGCCCACGGCGGCGCCAATCGGTCAGCGCACAACCGTTGACCGGCCAGACGACTCGGACCTGCCTCAGATTCATCTGGTCTACGCCCTTGCGTCCGACGGAGTAGACCGATTTTTCGACACGAACGGCGCAATCAAGACATCAGTTGAATCGGTGCGTTATTGGTTCAGAACACAGAGCAGCGGTTTGGACCTCCGTTGGGATACCTATAACGGGGAATTGGACGTCACTTTCTTCCGTTTGGGGTCAACGGAGAAATCGGTCACCGCTTTGGGGGCCTACGTCCGTGACGTTCTGGAACAAGAGTTAAAGGCCGCCGGAGGAATCCAGGGCAGTAAACAATACATGGTGTTCTACGACGGAGCCAGCACCTACGCCTGTGGCGGCGGCGCTTGGCCGCCGTTACTTTACGGCGTGGTCGGTGCCATGTATCTAAAGGGGTTGCCAGACGGTCCGGTTCCATGTGACTCGAACACCTTGGGAGCATCTCCGACGACGCCGGGATACCTGGATATTGCCATGCTCCACGAGTTTGTTCATTCGTTGGGTCTAACCCCGACCTGTGCCCCGAATCAACATTCGTCCGGCCACGTTTCCGACTCGCCCAATGACCTGATGTGGGCCGGCGATGCACCTTGGGATTTGCCGCCCAAGTTAGATATTGGGAATGACGACTATTTTCGCCATGGGAACCCAGACTGTCCCGACCTGGCCAATGTGGGCTACATAGACCCATTGCCAGCGGATTACTGGCTGCCACCGGGCGTGTCCCGCTAGCTTCTATATAGGCGTTCTAGGCGCTGCTACCACGGCCAATCTGGGTGGAGTATTCGGGTATTCGCCGCTACAATTGGGCAATTCCGTACGACTAATCCACTCACACCGGAGGCCGTCCATGCGCGCCACTACAAAGTTCCGCCAATTGCTCAATCAACCGGGGATAATTCAGGCTCCCGGCGCCTACGACTGCCTGACCGCCAAGATAATAGAAAGCGCGGGCTTTCCAGCGGTGTACATGACTGGGGCCGGTACGTCGGTGGCGCAACTGGGCTACCCGGACCTGGCCCTGGCAACCATGACTGAGATGGTGGCCAATGCGGCGTCCATTACCGAGGTTCTGGGCGTTCCGCTGGTTGCCGATGCCGACACCGGCTATGGTGGCGTGTTGAACGTGCGCCGTACTGTTCGGCAGTACGAGCGGGCTGGCGTGGCGGCGATCCATATCGAAGACCAAGAGTCTCCCAAACGCTGCGGCCACTTGGACGACAAAAAGGTCATTTCCACCGAGGACATGGTGCAGAAAATACGGGCCGCCGTTGACGCCCGCACTGACGATGATTTCACAATCATCGTGCGCACCGACTCCATCGCCGTCACCGGCTGGGACGACGCAATGCACCGCTGCGAGGAGTACATGAAAGCCGGGGCTGACGTGCTATTCGTCGAAGCCCTCCGCACGCCGGAAGAGGTTGAGCGCGCCGCCAAGAACCTGGACATTCCCCTGCTTTATAACTTCGTCGAGACCGGCAAGTCGCCCTTGCTCGCGGCCTCGGAATTGGAGAAATTGGGCTTTAAGATTGTCATCTATCCGGCCAGCGCACTGTTGTCGGTGACCCATGTCGTCGGTCAGGTCATGGCCCAGCTTAAGGAAAAGGGCACAACCGCCCATTTGGTGAACAGCATGACTAGCTTGGAGGACTGTTTTGAGTCCATGGGCCTGTCTACCATGCTGGCTGAAGACGCCCGGTTTGCCAGCCCTGTGTAGTCGTGCGGCATCCCGACCTGCGGGCCATAACTTCTCGCATATCGGTGCGGCTGCACCTGTTATTCGACGTGTTCCCTCTCTAAACTAGGGATATGGCACTGAACAATTCCAACACCGAGCCAGAGGGCGGGCAATTCCACGAGCAGTTGCCCAGGGAAGTTTCCCGCTGGACGAATGACGGTCTAATTACGGCCGAGCAAGGCCAGGCAATTCTTGGCAGCTATTCCCCTTCTGAACTAATCCCCGGCTCCCTACGTGCTCAGGGAAGGATGGTCACCGGACTGTCCATAATCGGCGCTGTGTTGGTTGGGCTGGGTATTATCCTCTTCTTCGCCGCCAATTGGGACGGCATTGACCGATGGCCGAAACTCGCGATTATTTTGGGCGTAATTATTGCCGCCCATGGGCTTGGTTATTACCTGCGTTACCACCGTGGCTATCTCCGGGTTGGCTCGGCTATGGTGCTTCTAGCCTGCATTATTTACGGGGCGGGCGTTCATTTGGTGGGCCAGGTCTATAACGTCGACGTGAACGACTCCAGGCTGATGCTCTTCTGGTTCCTCGGCGTCTTCCCCCTGGTCTACATCGTTAGATCCCAACCGATTCAATTCTTGGGCTTAGCGCTATTCCTGTTGGCGGTGGGGTTCCGGTTGCCCGATTGGTTCAGTGGTATCTCCCACGGTGAGGTGATACTAGGAACTTCCTTGTTCTTGATTCTGGGCCTGTTGATTCTGGCCATTGGGCGATTGAAAGAGGAGGTTCAACTCCTTCGGCCCTATTCAGAAGTCTTCCAGTTGGTGGGCATGATTACTGCCTTGGGGGCGGTCTTCGTCTTTACCTTCAAGGACGTTTTCGATTCCTTTGACAGAGGCCTGTATTACGACGGCGAGGCCGAGCTGGGGTTCCGGATTATGATTGCCGCAGCGGGGGCAATTACGTTGTCCCTTGTTTTGGCTACCGCCTGGCTGCACCGGCGCAAGGAATCGGAATTCACGGTCACTGGAGTGGAAGGTGTGGCCATTGCCATTCTGTTGGCCGCAGCATATTTGGTTGTCGGCGTAAACACCGGAGGCGAAGTAGTCTATTCCATTGTCTTCAACGCCCTCTTCGCGGTGACTCTGCTTGGCGTGTTGGTGTCCGGATATATGCGGGGACGAGAGGCCTTTGTGAACATTGGCCTCGTCTTCATCGGCATCGACATTATTGCCCGCTACTTTGAATACAGTTGGGACCTGCTGGACCGGTCGTTCATCTTCGTGGCGGCAGGTGTGATTCTATTGCTGGGCGGTTACTTGGCTGAGAAGGGCCGCCAAAAGATGCTTGAGCGCATCCGGACGACTGGAGGCCGGTCATGAGCCTCTATATGAAGATTGCGTTCTGGGCCACGGTGGCTGGGCAGATTATCCTGCTCCTGGCATTCGTCGCCTACAAAGAGAACACCCTGCGCTCGGGAACTAGCGTGCTGCTGCAGACCGTGCCCATAGACCCTCGCTCTGTGCTGCAAGGCGACTATGCCATCTTGGACTATGAGATTGCTGAATTGCCGGATTCTGTCGTTTTCTCAACGGGCCAAAGGTTCTATATCCGGTTGATCGAACGCCAGGACGGCGTCTGGGGCGCTGGCGGGTATTACACTGAAAAACCCGATTCCGACGACGTGTTCATCAGGGGTACGGTGAAGCCAGGAGGGCGGCTAGAGTTCGGCATTGACACATTCTTTGTCCCCGAAGGCACGGGGCAGATCATTGAAAGAGCAAGCGATGTAAAGGTGCGGGTGGCCGTTAGTTCCGGAGGCTCAGCGGTGATAGAAGAACTGCTGGTAGATGGAGAGCCCTTTGACCCAAGGGACTCGAAGGCTCCCGACGAACCAGCCAAGGAGCCGCCGCCCGTTGCTCCGGCTGCTACGCCCTCATTGGCCCCCAAATAACATCTGCCCAAATCTTAATGACGTACGGCAAGGCAGGGCTAACACATGGCGAACGTAGTGCTGGTCATCGACATGGTTAAAGGCTTCCTAGAACCGGGCCATAATCTCTACTGCGGCGACCAGTCCCGAGAGATTATTCCTAGAGTCCACCGCCTGCTTGCTCGGGAACAGGCCGCCGGTTCTGACATTCTCTTCATCTCGGACCACCACGACCCTGACGACCTGGAATTCCGGATTTTCCCGGTGCACTGCGTAAAGGGCACCGACGAACCCCACGTTATTCCCGAATTGTCCGAATTTGTAACTTGGGACAACGTGATACCCAAAAACCGGTACAGCGGTTTCTTCAACACCGGTCTGGACGCCAAGTTGGCCGAGGTCTCTCCCGACAAGATTATTATCTGTGGTGTTTGCACCGACATCTGTGTACTGCACACCACATCCGACGCTCGCAACCGTGACTACCTGGTTGAGGTGCCATCCGATTGCGTGGCTAGTTTCAACCCAGACGCCCATAACTGGGCGCTATCCCACTTGAAAGATATTCTAGGGGCGACTGTTACCTAGGGCCATTAACATAACTTGGCAAAGTGGGCTTTAACGAAGCTAAATCCGGCTCGTCATCCTTGCTATTGCTCAAAACCCCCAGGTATCATGAGGCCAATATCCAGGCCCAAGCCCAGGTTATATTTAAGGTTATCGTTTCCCGGTTGCTAACGTGTTAGACGGTGAGGAAGGCGCAAATGCTCTACCGCTCATATAGATACTCCCAATGGGACGGCACCCAGCGGATATTCGAACTGGACGCCGACGAGTTGATGGACCGTCTCTCCGACGACATCCTCAACCAGGGCGATGTCATGCAAGCGCTTCGTGACCTGCTGCGCCAGGGACTCCAAGATCGCGACGGACAACAGATGCCGGGCCTGAAAGAACTGATGGAGCAGCTGAAGAACCAGCGCCGCGAACAACTCCAACAGCACAACATGGACTCGGTGGTCGATGACCTTAAAGAACGGCTGGAAGATATTGTCAACACCGAGCGTGCGGGCATCAAGAGCCGGTTGGAAGACGCTCTAGAACAGGTTGAGGCCAACCACGGTGAGGACCGCGCCCAGCAGGAGAGCCTTTATGAACTGCTGGAAAAACGCGCCGAGCAACACCAAGAGCGTTTGGACGGTCTGCCCGAAGGCCTTGGCGGTCAGCTCAAGGAGTTGATGGAGTACGACTTCATGGATCCCGATGCCCAGCAGAAGTTTCAAGAACTGCTGGACATGCTGAAGAGCCAGATGGCCCAAAACATGGGCCGGCAGATGACGGACCAGATAAAGAGCATGTCGGAAGACGACATGGCCGCCACCCGCGACATGATGCAGAAGCTGAATCAGATGATGCGGGACAAAATGTCTGGCAATGAACCTGACTTCGAAGGGTTCATGCAAGAGTTCGGCCAGATGTTCGGCGACAATCCGCCCCAAAGCTTTGATGAACTGATGCAGCAGTTGCAGCAGCAGCTAGCCCAGATGCAGTCCATGCTGGAAAGCATGTCGCCCGAAGCCCGCCGCGAGATGGAAGACGCCCTGGCTCAGGCATTGGATCCAGATATCCAGCGCGAGATGGCCCAGTTCGCCTCCCTCATGGAGCAGATGATGCCCATGGACGACCTGCGCCGCCAGTATCCATTTCTGGGCGACGATAGCTTGACCATGGACCAGGCCATGGAAATGATGCGTGGCCTCCAAGAACTGGACCAACTGGAACAATCGCTTCAAGATGCCATGCGCAGCGGCAACTTGGACGACATCGACCCCGACAAATTGGCCGAGTTGCTGGGCGACGAGGCACGGCGTACCTACGACGAGCTGGACCGGCTAAGAAAGCTGCTGCAAGACGCTGGGTACGTAACCAACGACGACAAGTTGGACCTCACCGCCCGGGGAATTCGCCGCATCGGTCAGAAGGCCCTCAAAGAGGTTTTTGTTCACCTCAAGAAAGACCGGATGGGCAATCATCAGATGGACGCTCGGGGAGCCAACGGCGACACGCTTGGTGAAACCAAGATTTACGAATTTGGCGACCCGTTCCAGGTGGATCTGCAGGCCACGGTCAAGAACGCAGTCCTTCGCGGCGGCCCTCAGGTTCCAGTACGCCTTAGCGCCGAGGACTTCGAGGTCTACCGCAACGAGCACATGACCAAGGCAGCGACCGTGGTTTTGCTAGACCAAAGCCGGTCAATGGGACTGTTCAATAACTGGCAGGCGGCCAAGAAGGTGACCCTGGCCCTTATGGCTTTGATACGCACTCAATATCCGAGGGACAGCCTCCATGTCATCGGGTTCTCTGACTATGCCCGCGAGATAAAAGAAGAAGACTTGGCCAAGTGCAACTGGAACTCCTGGGTCTCAGGCACCAACCTGCACCACGCCCTGATGCTGGCGCGAAAAATGCTGTCCAAGGAAAAGGGCGGCACCCGCCAGATATTGGTGATAACCGATGGGGAGCCAACCGCCCACCTTGAGGGCGATCGGGCCTTCTTCGCCTACCCGCCCAGCCACCGCACCGAACTGGAGACCTTGAAAGAGGTACGCCGGTGCACCCAAGAAGACATCTTAATTAACACGTTCATGCTGGAGAACAATTACCAGTTAGTGAACTTCGTCGACCGTATGACCCGCATCAACCGAGGCCGGGTTTTCTACAGTAGCGCCTCCAACCTGGGTGAATATCTGCTCGTCGACTATGTGAACAATCGCCGGAAGCGGGTGTCAGCCTAGCGCCACGTATAAATTTGGTTCTTGGATTGGGCTGGGTCTCCCCTTTTTTGTGGACACCCGCTCTGCTAAGATAAATACACAATCGAATAAACATCAGGGTCGTGCGGCCAGTCTGATTGAGGCTTGGCCACACTTTTAAGACGGTCCCGTGAGGCTGGCAAAGTTGAGCGCCCCGAATCTCCGCAAAGTGTGGTTGAACACCATTTGCGTGAGCTATTCGTGCCCTTGCCGCCTGATGGTAAGGGCTTTTTTATTGCTAGATAACTTCTAACGGTAAGGGCTTTTTTATTGCTAGATGACTTCTAACGGTAAGGGCTTTTTTATTGCCCGATGACTTTTAACGGTAAGGCCTTTTTAGTCGCCAGAAATAGAGACAAATAAACGAATGCAAGAACGACTGATAATGACTCAAGAAGACGTGCGCCGGGCCTTGGCGAGGGTAGCGCACGAGATTCTTGAACGGAATCGGGGCACCGATGACCTGATTATCGTTGGCATTCACACCAGGGGGGTCTACCTGGCACGCCGCCTTGCCGCCAATCTGATGGAGTTCGAGGGTGTGGAAGTGCCAGTGGCAACCCTCGACATTAGTTTCTACCGGGACGACCTCCGAGCGCGAGCACCGTCCAAGATTCAGCCAACCGATATTCCCATGGGAATCCAGGACAAGCGGGTGATTCTGGTCGATGATGTGCTCTATACCGGTCGAACAGTGCGCGCGGCCCTTGACGCCTTGGTAGACTTTGGCCGCCCCGCCCAGGTTCAGTTGGCCATACTGCTGGACCGGGGACACCGAGAGCTACCCATCCGGGCCGACTATGTGGGGCAGAACCTGCCAACGGCCATCGGCGAGCGAGTCAAAGTCCGCTTGATAGAGACCGACGGCATCGACGAGGTTGCCCTGGTAATTGATGACGAAATTGAGGAAGAAGAGCTCTTTGAAGACCTAGACCTAGAAGAAGATGATGATGAGTAGCAGCCGAACCCAAATTGGGAGAATAAGGACAGACTAAAATGAGCCTCTCCCGAACCATAGAAACTCCGAATATTGACGACGCGCTAGCCGTAGCGCGGCCGCCGAGAAAACACGTCTTGGACTTGGACGATTTCTCGAGAGAGGAGATTTCGGAAGTCTTGGAATCCGCCCGCAGCATGAAAGAGGTACTGGGACGGGACATCAAGAAAGTCCCCGCCCTTCGTGGCAGGGTAATCGTGACCCTCTTCTACGAAGCTAGCACCCGGACGAGAATCTCATTTGAAGAAGCAGGCAAGGTACTAAGCGCCGATGTAATTAATATGTCGGCGTCGGGCAGCAGCGCCGAAAAGGGTGAGTCGTTACTCAACACCGGCCTCACCATCCAAGCCATGGGCGTAGACACCATCGTCATTCGACATCCCCACTCGGGCGCGCCCTATCTGCTGGCCCAGCACCTGAACAAAGTCAGCATTATTAACGCAGGAGACGGGCTGCACGCCCATCCGACCCAGGCCCTGCTGGACCTTTACACCGTGCAGGACAAACTGGGTGTCGGCGGCCAAGGGTCAGATTCTCAAGGTGCGGATTCACGAGGTTCGGATTCACGGGGTTCGGATTCAATGGAAGGGCTGAAGGTTGTCATCGTTGGTGACGTGCTCCATAGCCGGGTGGCCCGCTCCAACATTTGGGGATTCGCCAAGATGGGAGCCAAAGTCGTACTGTCTGGCCCCAACACCCTGATGCCGCCAGACCTTCTGCGCAGCAAAGGAAACATCGCCCGTTCTCAGATTGCCTCCATGGTGGAAGTGGACACCAATTTGGACCGGGCCATAGAAGGGGCTGACGTGGTCATGGCCCTTCGCCTCCAACAAGAGCGGCAAAACGCCGGGTTCCTGCCCAGCCTTCGGGAGTACATCCGCCGTTGGCAGGTAACTGATGACCGGTTGGCCAAGGCAAAGCCGAAGGCCATGGTCATGCATCCCGGCCCGATGAATGAAGGTATAGAAATCAGCAATAGCATTGCCCACGGCGGTAGCTCGGTGATAGAAGAACAGGTTACAAACGGTGTGGCCGTGCGCATGGCCCTGCTCTATAAGCTGACCATCGGCGCACCTGAGTAGTTAGACCGGAGAATAACCCAGCAATTTTAGATTAAGCGGCCCCATTAAACGGGCCAGCTTAGAACACGGTAACCAGAACGCGGGAGAGGTGTGTGGAAACAGATAACATCGTGATACGCCGTGCCAGGATTATCGACCCCAGGCGTCAATTGGATCGGGTGGGTGATGTGTTGATTGGCGGCGGTCAGATATTGGGCACTGGCAGAGTGGGTGTGGACCGCCGGCCGGAGGGCTGCCGGGTAATCGACGGCTCGGGCTTGGTGGTTAGTCCCGGATTTATCGACCTGCACTGCCACCTGCGTGAGCCGGGCTTTGAGTACAAAGAGACCATCGCCGCTGGCTCCAAGGCTGGGGCCAAAGGTGGCTTTACCACCCTGTGCTGTATGCCCAACACCAACCCACCCATCGACACCGCTGCGGTGGTTGAGTTTATTCACCAGCGGGCCCGCCAAGATTCTCTTATCCGCATCTTGCCCATTGGCTGTGTAACCAAGGGGCGCAAAGGCCACGAACTAGCGGAGATGGAAGAACTTGCCAGCGCCGGAGTGGTGGCCTTCAGCGACGACGGCGACCCGGTTTACGATGCAAACATCATGCGCCTGGCCCTGACTTACAGTTCGGATCTGGGTCTGTCGATTAGCAACCATTGCCAAGAGCGTTCTTTGTCTTGTAACGGAGTGATGGCCGAAGGTTCAGTGGCCACCCACCTCGGCCTAGACGGCATACCAGCCGCCGCTGAGGAAGCAATGATTGCCAGGGATATCGCCCTGGCTGAGGCGACGGGCGGTCGGCTCCACGTCGCCCACCTAAGCACCGCAGGCAGTGTCTCGCTAGTGCGCCAAGCCAAGGAGCGGGGTATTTCTGTCACCGCAGAGGTTTGCCCCCATCATCTGACCATCACCGACCAATGGGTTTTCGGAAGCAAAGGCCAACCGACAGCCGCAGCCGGCGGCTTGGCCTATGACACCAGCACCAAGGTCTATCCCCCGCTGCGCTCCCAAAGGGACGTTGATGCCCTGGTAACAGGGCTTGCCGACGGTGTGATAGATTGCATTGCCACCGACCACGCCCCCCACGATGTTACTAGCAAACAGGTTACCTACCAAGACGCGGCATTTGGCATCAGTGTTTTGGAGACAGCTTTGGGCTCTCTGCTTCAGTTGGTCCACGGCAGGAAGTTGAGCATGGGTGCCATGGTCGAGCGCCTAACCAATGGCCCAGCCAGAGTGTTGGGAGAAAGTTTTGCAGACCTGGCCTCAATGGAGCCGGGAACGCCAGCCGATATCGTCTTGTTCGATCCCAATGCCGAATGGACGGTGGACACTTCCGAGTTTGAATCTAAGGGTAAGAACACACCCTTGGAAGGCACTGTGCTTAAGGGCCGCGTGGTAGCCACGTTTGCGGCCGGAAATATTGTTTACGAAAGCCCCGAATTAAGGTTTGAAGCGCCGCGCGCCAAACCCTAACCGGCCCCAAACTACAATTAGCCCCGGTTAGCCCCGGTTAGCGCCGGGGAGCAAAATCTCAGGCAAAATTTTATGAACTTGCGGGTGCGCTAGATTGCACAAGCCAGCATATCTGGTACTTGAAGACGGATCTGTCCACGAGGGAGTAGGATTTGGCGCCGAGGTCGATGGCCTTGGCGAAGTGGTGTTCAACACCAGTATGACCGGCTATCAAGAGGTCTTGACCGACCCGTCCTACGCCGGACAAATGGTAATGCTCACCTATCCTCTGGTGGGAAATTACGGCATCAATGCCGAAGATCATGAGTCGGCCCGGATCCAAGTGGGCGGACTCATCGTGCGGGAGCATTGCGAGTTGCCCAGCCACGGTCGTAGCGAGCAAACGCTGCACGAATTTCTGGCCAGTCAGGGCATCCCGGGCATTAGTGAGCTCGACACGAGGGCAATTACCCGGCGGCTGCGCTCCCAGGGAGTGATGATGGGCATCATCACCACCGGAGAGCCAGACGCAGCCCTGAGGCGACTGCAAGACTCACCGGCATACGGCGACCGTGACTACGTTGCCACAGTAACCACCAAAGAGGAATACGACTGGCATAACTTGGCCGAAGAGGAACAAGATGCCAAGCACCACATATTGGTTACGGACTGCGGCCTCAAGTACAACATCCTGCGGCAACTGCGCCGTCGCGGCTGCCAGGTAACTGTGGTACCAGCTTCTACGCCGGCTGAGAGACTGTTGGCCATGAAGCCCTCAGGAATTTTGTTCTCCCCCGGACCTGGCGACCCCGAGTTATTGGACTATGTGGTGGACAACACCCGCCAGATTTTGGGACGCGTGCCGGTGATGGGCATTTGTTTGGGACAACAGATTGTCGCCCGGGCGTTGGGCGCCAAGACCTTCAAACTAAAATTTGGCCATCGTGGCGGCAACCATCCCGTGAAAGACCTGTCCGACGGCCGCGTTTACATAACCGCTCAGAACCATGGTTATGCTGTCAGTCCCGAGAAATTACCCTCAGGCTTGGAAGTCTCACATATCAACTTAAATGACGAAACTGTGGAAGGACTTCGCCATAAAGACATGCCCCTATTTACCATACAATATCATTCAGAGGCTTCACCCGGACCCAAAGACAATGAATACTTGTTCGATCAGTTCATCGAAATGGTCGAAGATTTTCAGGGCTGAGATACCACAGCTCAATGTCTGGAAGCCAGCAAATCGAACCGGGTACAACGACCTGGTATGAACACGTAACGGATAAGGAGAGTGCTACTGAGCAAACACTGCGTAAACATCGATAAACAGTTAGGGCGATTGTTTTAACAAGCCCGAGCTTCAGATTCCGACCCCAACAGACGCTTATATTTTGGAGGATTATTAATGTCTTCGTTCGCGATGTTTCTTTTGGAGGGGGGTGTGGATGTGGAGGTGGCGGTGGATTTTGACGGGATTGCCCGTTTTCTAGAAGAGGAAACGGCCCGTTATTCTTGTGGTGAGTACATTTACAAAGTTAGAGCAGGGAAAGGGACGCTAGGACGGCGTTGGAACTTGGTGATTAACGCCATGGACCCCGACATGGAAGGCCAGCCCTTGTATCCCATAGGACGCGTTGAGGTGGAACCCGTCGGCATTGGGGTGACACACATTAACGTGCCTCCCCGGATTGAGCAACGGGTTCTCGGAGAAGATGCCGTCGATTGGGATGGCAGACTCTTTGGAGCCTTCGTCTCGCAATTATTGAACTCTCTGCAATCGCGGGAGCTCATCGAATTGCCGGGCGTGCTACCGATTGTATAGCCGGTGACCTTATTGGTTGCCCCCTAGGGGTTGACCCGTGAGGATGGCCGTACAACCAAGCCGTATAGATTAATTTTGCAGGGCGACCGTATAGCCAAAAAACGCAGCCCGGTATAACATCTATAGGCACTAATCTTAGACCCCAAATGGGGCCGTGGCCGCAGAGCACTGCGGAAAGGGAGACTGAAATACCAGTCAAGCCAAATAAGGTGCTCGTAATCGGTTCCGGCCCCATTGTTATTGGGCAAGCAGCCGAGTTTGACTACGCAGGCACGCAGGCTTGCAAGTCCCTCCGGGAAGAGGGTGTTACAACCGTCCTGGTCAATTCCAATCCGGCCACAATTATGACCGACCAGGGCATCGCAGACCGCATCTATATCGAGCCGCTTACTGTGGAGGTCCTGGAAAGGATTATCCAACGGGAGCGGCCCGATGGCATTTTGCCCACCCTCGGCGGCCAGACCGGGCTGAACATGGCCGTGGCCTTGGCCGATGCCGGAATCCTAGAAAAGTACAACGTCCGTCTTTTGGGCACTCCGTTAGAGACCATTAGGCGCTCCGAAGACCGCGATTTCTTCCGCAGTTTTCTCCATGAGATTGGTGAGCCGGAGCCGGAGAACATTAGCGTAAACACCATTGAAGAGGCTTGGGCTGCTGCCAAGCGGATGGGCCTGCCCCTAGTCATACGGCCTGCTTACACTCTAGGCGGCAGCGGCGGCGGCATTGCCAATACCGAAGAGCAATTCGACGCCTTTGCCCGGTCGGGCCTGGCCGCTAGTCCCATCTCCCAGGTGCTGCTAGAACGTTCGTTGGTCGGCTGGAAGGAAATTGAATACGAAGTGATGCGCGACGGCGCTGACAATTGCATCACCATCTGCAACATGGAAAACATGGACCCGATGGGCGTCCATACCGGCGATAGCATCGTGGTGGCCCCCAGCCAGACACTGAGCGATCAGGAATACCAGATGCTGCGCTCATCTAGCCTCAAGATTATTAGAGGGCTCGGCATTGAAGGCGGCTGCAACGTCCAGTTCGCTCTACAGCCCCACCCACGCATCTCCAAGGCCCTCGGTCAGGACTGGAACCCAGATTCGCCATACTACGTAATCGAGGTTAATCCCCGCGTTAGCCGTAGTTCAGCTTTGGCCAGCAAGGCAACCGGCTACCCAATTGCCAGGGTCGCCGCCAAGATTGCGGTGGGCAAGAGACTGGACGAGATAGAAAACGCGGTCACCAGACAAACCAAGGCTGCCTTCGAACCTGCTTTGGACTACTGTGTGGTCAAGATTCCGCGGTGGCCCTTCGATAAGTTCCCCAATGGCGACCGCACCACTACCACCCAGATGAAGGCCACCGGCGAGATAATGGCCATTGACCGGTCGTTCGAGGCTGCAATTCAGAAGGGAACGCGTTCCCTGGAACTGAGCGGCCGCACCTTGCTCTGGGAGGACTCGGCCTGGCGGACAGAGGGTGAGCTATCCTTGGACCGGCTGCCATTGGGGCCCAATGACCAGCGGCTGTGGGCATTGATGTCGGCTTTGCGGCAGGGCGCAACGGTGGATGAACTGGTAGACCACACCTATATCGAGCCCTGGTTCATAAACGCCCTGGAGCGCATCGTTAAGATGGAGCGCCGGTTGCTGGGCGAAGAACTCACGGCAGGCTTACTTAAGTCGGCCAAACGGATGGGTTTCTCCGATGGCCAGGTGGGCACTTTGGCGGACATGCTGCCCGAACAGGCACGCAGTTTACGTCAGCAGTGGGGTCTACGACCAGTTTATAAGACGGTGGACACTTGCGCCGCCGAATTTGAGGCTGTTACACCCTATTACTACAGCACCTACGACGAAGAAAATGAGGCCCTGCCCCTCGAAGGCAAGAAGGCGGTGGTCATTGGTAGCGGCCCCATCCGTATTGGCCAAGGTATAGAATTTGACTACTGCAGCGTCCATGCCGCCTGGGCTCTCTCCGAGGCCGGGGTGCGCAGTATCATGGTCAACTCCAACCCGGAGACCGTCTCCACCGACTTCGATTCCAGCGACCGGCTGTATTTCGAGCCACTGGACGAGGAATCGTTACGGGACATTTTGGAGAACGAAGAGATAAACAACGTAGTGCCGCCTTCGGTGGTTCAGTTTGGCGGCCAAACGGCCATCGATCTCTCCCAATCGCTGGCTAGAGCTGGCATGCCCATTCTTGGTTCCAGCGCTGAAGCCATCGACATAGCTGCAGACAGGCAAAAGTTTGAGGACTTTCTGTCCCGGTTGGGCATACCCCAGCCGCCGGGCGCTGCGGTGACCTCGGTGGAAGAGGCGCTACAGGTGGCGCAGAACATTGGTTATCCTTCGGTTGTTCGGCCCAGCTACGTCATCGGCGGGCGCGCCATGGAGATTGTCCAAAACGCCACCGAGTTGATTCACTACATCACGGCAGCTACCGAGATGTCTCCGGACAAGCCGGTGTTGATTGACCGGTACATGGAAGGGAAAGAGTGCGAAGTTGATGCCATCTGCGACGGCGAACAAGTGCTTATTCCGGGCATCATGGAGCACGTGGAACGGGCCGGAGTCCACAGCGGAGACTCCATGGCCATCTACCCTGCCTTAAACCTCAGCCCTCGGGAAGTCGACACCATCGTCGATTACACCACTCGAATTGGTCTGGCGTTGGGCGTGAAAGGGCTAATGAACGTCCAGTTCGTCATCCACGGGGGCGCAGCATACCGCAGTCCGATGGCTCCCCAAGACAATACAGAGCCGACCACGGTTTACATAATCGAGGTAAACCCAAGGGGCAGCCGGACAATCCCGTTCATATCCAAGGTAACCGGCGTGCCGGTGGCCAAACTGGCGACCAGGGTGATGCTGGGCGACACGCTGAAGGAGCAAGGATACGAGGGCGGATTATGGCCGATTCAGGATTTGGTTGCCGTTAAAGCGCCGGTGTTCTCTATGGCTAAACTGGTGGGCGTCGATTGGCACCTTGGGCCTGAAATGAAGTCTACCGGCGAGGTCATGGGCCTAGACCGAGACTTTCAGCGAGCGTTGACCAAGGCCCTGCTGGCAGCGAATTTGAATCTAAGACCGGGCACCGGCGTGCTGCTCAGTATTGCCGACCAACACAAAGCGGAAGCGGTTTCCTTGGTGCGTAATCTCAACGATGCTGGATGTCTGCTCTACGCCACTGAAGGCACTGCCGCTATGATCTCAGCAATGGGTCTGCCGGTGAACATGACCACCAAGAAGCTAAGCGAAGGTCATCCGAACGTTGTGGACGTGATTGAAGACGGCAGCGTGAGCGCGGTAATTAATACCATCTCTGGCGCGCCGGAAGTCATGCGGGACGGGTTCTACATTCGCCGGGCGGCGGTTGAGAAACACATACCCTGCTTTACTTCTTTGGACACCGCCAGAGCGGCGGCAGAGAGTTTGTCGCTTGAACCTGGCATTTACGAGATAGCGACGACTGCTGAGTACCTGAATGGCGGCCCAATTATTTAATCAGGCTGGCGAATGTCGTAACGGCCACGCCCTACCAGTCCATTTCCGTGCCTAGGCCGTTGGCCTTCGCTAAGTCATAGGCAAGTTTGGCAGCGGCGACGTCGGCCAAGCCGGTTCCCATCATCTTGGCGTAGACAATTTGGTTTCCGCTGTCCCGGCCGGTGATTGCGCCTGAAACAACGTGGCGAAGCTCCTGCACCTTGCTCCACTGAACGAGCCCCTTGTCCACCGCGCTACAGATGTCTCCAGCCTCAAGAGTGGCTTGCTCTGTCGAGTCCACAATCAACTTTCCGGCTCGGGTGATGGTGGCTTCGTCTACTTCTCGGGCGCGCCAGGTGGTTGGTCCGGCCCCAATGACGGTGCATCCGTCCTTGAGCCAAGCCCCTTCGACTACTGGTTCCATGGTGGCGGCAATGCAAATAACGATGTCGCAATCGCGCACGGCCTCTTCGTTGGTCGCGGCGGCGGAAACCTCGACACCCATGGCGTCGGTCATCCTGCGTGCGAACTCCTCCCGCCGCTCCTTGGTGCGGCTGAAGGCCTTAATCTTCTTGATGCCCCGGATCTTGGACACCGCTTCCAGTTGAGTAGCTGCCTGGCCGCCGGTGCCGATGATTCCCACCGTGGCGTCTCCGGGGTTGGCCAGGTGTTTTACAGCTATGCCCGTGGTTGCGCCGGTGCGTAGCTGGCCCATCCGATTTGCTTGGGTGTAACAGAGAAGCTTGCCGGTGTCGGCGTCGTAGAGGCTAACCTGGAAAGAGTACGACCCTTTGACGACGGTGTACGTCTTAACCCCTAGCAACCCTTGGTGAAAGAGACCACCGCCCATCACGGACAACATACCGCCTTCGGCGATTATCTTGCGTCGGGTCATGTTGTGGGCTTGGCCGTTGCCGTAGTCCCGTTGCATGGACTCTATGGCCTCTAGCATGCCGTCCATGGTCACGCACTGGGCCACTTCGTCGTCTTTTAGGAAAAGGGTCATTTGTATACCTCCACCATCTAATCTGCGTACGGACTAACGCTAGGCGATGGCTAGTATACGTTGAGGTAAAGGCACTGGCTATATGAAGGAGCCAACACTCAAGATGAAATCGAGGATGGACCTAGGGTCGGTGTTCCCTGCTTCCTAGGTTCAGTTTTGGTGATTCCAGAAGACCGGGGTTTGGTCTACTTGTAGAATTCGCGGTTCTTTCTAATCCATTCGCGCCACTCGGAGGGCACGGTGAATTCGTCGAAAATCGCGTTGACCGGGCAGACCGACTGGCAGTACGAGCAGTCGATGCAGACCGTTGGGTCGATGAAATACTGCTCTACTTGATCGGTGGTAGCAATACAATCAACCGGACAGACCTCCAAGCAGGAGGCGTCTTTAACCCCGATACAAGGTTCAGTAATTATATAAGGCAAACTGATCCCTTCGTTAAATATTTTTGAATGTTGGTCATGGAGCTAGGCGCAACAATACCACATACTAATGCATTATCTGGTACATTTTCAAATTGTGTACTTATTTTGTCAAGGGATAGTATATGATATATTCTATTAGACGATTAGTGGTGCTCAGAGGTGGTTGAATGGAACTACGGGAGCTAATTAGTTTTTATCACGTTGCCAGATTACGCAGCGTTTCTAAGGCGGCAAGGGCCCTGGAACTGGGTCAGCCGACAGTTACAACCCATCTTCGAAAATTGGAAGATGAGTTTGCCATCACCCTCTTCGACCGTATCAAACGGCCGATTCAATTGACCTCCGAAGGCGTTACCCTTCTCGAGTTAGTGACCCCGGTGGTCACCTCTGTTGACGCACTGAAGACCCAGATGAACTACGCCGAACAGCGCGGTTCTTTTGTTGTTGGGGCCTACCCCGACTTGGTTACTCATCACTTGCCCATCGGTATCCAGATGTTCCGGAAAGACTACCCTGACGTTCGAATACGGCTGCTTGCTCGGTCTTATAATCCCTTGATTCAACTGGTCCGTTCCGGCGAGATTGACCTGGCATTCTGCTCATCCCCGCCGGCCGACGATGCGTCGTTAGAGTTTCAAGAGTTATTCAACTACAACACCGTGTTATTGACCCCGCCAGGACACGAATTAGTACATCGCCAGCCAATTAAGTTGGAGGATTTAGCCGCGTGGCCGCTCATTCTAACGGCACCGGAGAGCCTTTTGCGGCAACGGGTGGAACAGGCCTTTAAAGAACGAGGACTTGGGTTTGAAGTGGTGTTGGCTTTGGACGACACCGAGTCTATGAAACGCTACGTTGAGATTGGGATGGGTGTCGCAATCGGGAGCGACTTTACCCTCCGCCAAGAAGACCACCACCGGTTTGGAGTTGTTAGTCTTGGGCACCTGTTCCCCGGTTCGGTGATTGGCGTATGTACCCTCAAAGGTAAATTTGCGGGACAGGCGGTCAAGAACTTCGTCGAAATGATGTCGGGACAGATGCGTGGCTACCACGCCGAACTTGAGCTATGGGTTGAGGAAAGCAAGGCCGAAGCCAGGCTTGCAGAAGTGGGTTCCAGGGAGGACTAGTCTGCTAGGTGCCTGGGCCTTTGTCCGGGTTTAAGTCTGGGCCTGCTGGAATTATCTGTTTCAAACGACGCGCCAACTGAGACCTGGCCAGTAGCACGTACCGTCCACATTCTTGGCAGGTCATACCAATATCCGCGCCCAGCCTGGTGACTGTCCAGAGCGACCCGCCGCAAGGGTGGGGCTTCTTCATTTGAAGAACGTCGCCAATCTTTAATTCTAGGGCCATCCCTTCCCGTCAGCTTCCAGTACTTGGTTGATGCTCTCCCTCAGCTTGCCCGCTTCTCTGGCTGCTGCTTGCGCGAAATCAGCGCCGCTGGACGCATAGATAATCCCTCGCGATGAGTTGATTAACGCGGCCCGGCCTCGGTTGTCAGTTCCCAGCCGAACGGCAGCTTCCAAGTCGCCTCCTTGAGCGCCGACGCCCGGAATCAACAGGGGCATCGATGGGCAGATAGCGCGGACCTCTCGTAACTGTTCCGGCACCGTTGCCCCCACCACCAAGCCCAGGTTTCCTTTCGTGTCCCAGTCCCGGCAGGCCAGGGCCATGTTCTGGTAGAGCGGCATGTTTCCGTCTTTTGTTACTATCTGGACGTCTTGGAAATCGGCCGAGCCCGGATTGGAACCGCGACACCAGACGAACACCCCTTTCGATTCATCGTCTAGGAACGGTGTAACGGTATCCTGGCCGCCCCAGGCGTTGATGGTGATCGCGTCGAACCCCCATACCTCGAACAAGGCCTTGGCGTAGGACTGAGCGGAAGGGCCGATGTCTCCCCGTTTGGCGTCGCCGATGATGATTGCGCCCGGTGCGGCGCTGCGAATGTGGGTAATAGTCTTTTCTAAGTCTTGTAGGCCGGGTATGCCCATCGCTTCGTAGAAAGCCAAGTTGGGTTTGTAGGCGCAGACCAATTCGGCGGTGGCGTCCACGATGGCGCGGTTAAACTCGAAAACTCCGGGCACCGGCATCCTGGCCGGGTCAGGGTCTAACCCTACGCAGACCAGGCTCTTGGTTGCTTGCGATGCCTGTTCCAATCGGTCGGTAAAGCCGCTCATTGTTCTCCCTATCTCCGCTATCTGCCCCGTAGTCGCCAGGTGCGAAAATTATACACGACCCCACGCTCGCCACAGCCAGTGCATAACTTATAGATGTGTTCCGATAATCTGGGTTACCATGACCCGGATTAGCCGTATTTGGCCGTATTTGATGGAAGAGGACGATTTTGGACTTGGGTTCTGACCTGGTTGAGGGTAGATTTATCGAGCGTGTGAACCGATTTTTGGCCAGGGTTGAGGTCGACGGCCGGGAAGTGGGCGTACATGTAGCCAACTCGGGCCGAATGAAAGAGTTGTTTATCCCCGGCTGCCGGGTGTTGGTCCGCGCTGCACCGGGTGAACACCGCAAGACCAAGTTTGACCTGGCGTTGGTGGACATGGGCCATGCCTTGGCCTCGGCAGACTCCCGGATGCCCAATGCGCTGGTCGCCGAGGGTGTGGCCAACGGCCATCTGAGTCAATTTGCCGGTTACTCGGATATAAACCGCGAGGTTACCTTCGGTGATAGCCGCTTCGATGTGATGCTGGAAGGCCCGCAGGGTAGATGCTACATCGAGGCTAAGTCGGTAACCCTGGTGGAAGATGGCGTTGGTCTGTTTCCAGACTCCCCCACCGTGCGGGGAGCCAAGCACCTTGGAACACTGGAAACCGTCCTGGAGGCTGGCCACCGGGCTGCGGTTATCTTCGTGATTCAAAGACCCGACGCCACGTCGTTTTCAACCAATGACCCGTCAGACCCGGTACTAGCGGAGGCATTTCAGTCCGCAGTCGCGGCGGGCGTCGAAGCCTACGCCTACAACTGCATAGTTACCGAGAGAGTGCTCCAACTTGACCGTGCGCTGGTAATACGCCCGTATGCCGAAGCGTTCGGAAATGGCTTCGGAAATGGCTAAAGACGATTCGATTGCGTCCAGACTGATGGACGTCTACGACCGATTTTATGCCGCTTATGGGCCGCAGCAATGGTGGCCGGGGGACGGCCCGTTTGAGGTTATTGTCGGGGCAATCTTGACCCAATCGGCGGCCTGGACCAACGTGGAGATGGCCCTGGCTAAAATGCGGGCCGCTGGCTGTTGGTCTCTGGACGCACTCCACCGCACCACTGAACCAGAGCTGGCCCAGTTGGTGCGTTCATCCGGTTATTTCAACGCCAAGGCCAGGAAGTTAAAGGCCTTTGCCGCCCACGTGGCCGATAACTACGAGGGAGACTTGGATCGGTTCATGTCCAAGGCAACTGTTCCTCTGCGCCAGGAACTGCTGTCCATCCACGGCATCGGCGAAGAGACTGCCGACGACATCATAGTCTACGCTGCGGGCAAGCCTTCGTTCGTTATCGATACCTACACCCGCCGGATCATGGACCGTATGGGAATCTCTCCGGACGGTACCCGTCCTAAGTACGGCGATTATCAGGCCATGTTCCACGACAACCTCCCCCACGAGACTCAATTCTTCAATGAGTTCCATGCTCTTTGGGACAACCACGCCAAAGAGGCTTGCGCCAAAACGCCCCGATGCCAAGGGTGCTGCCTTTTGGACGTCTGTGCCACGGGTCAGGCTAGCATCGTAGTGGGCTAAATCCAGCCCAAATTGACGCTTGCCACGCCTGCGGTTATGATGCCTCAGTCATCCCAGACCCTCTAAAATCTCTCTAAACAACCGGGAGGCCCAATGCAAGTTGTTCGTATTTACACCGGAGACGACGGCGAATCCCATTTTGAAGAAATTGACCTGCCTTACGAGGCGGTAGCCACTGCCGAACGAACGGCGGTCGAAAAAGCCGAGAGCATACATTTCCGCCGCTACCAACCGGGGAACTTCATCGATTTTCATGCGGCTCCGCGTCGCCAGTACGTGATAACCGTGTCAGGACAGGCTGAAATTGGCCTGGGCGACGGCACCAAACGGGTGTTCAACGCGGGCGATGTTTTGCTGGCCGACGACCTGACCGGACGCGGGCACACCACCGCCGTTTACGGAGACCAGCCTCGCGTTTCGATTGCAGTGCCGTTGGTAGATTAGAGACTAGTAACAACAAATAGCGGAGAAAATTATGCCATTCGCCAAGATTGACGACACGTTGGAAATGTACTACGAGGACGATAATTTCACCGACCCCTGGCGTAAGCCAGAGACGGTGGTGCTGCACCACGGTAATTCCAAGAACACCAAGCTGTGGTATGCCTGGGTGCCGCTGCTGGCCCGCCAGTACCGCGTGGTGCGGTTGGACGCACGGGGCTTTGGCCAGTCGTCTGTCCCGCCTGAAGGATATGATTGGTCGTTGAGCAACTTTGGCACTGACCTGTTGCGGCTGCTCGACCTGCTGGAATTGGACAAGGTGCACCTCATCGGCGAGACCGTCGGCGGCACCATTTCTCTCCAGTTCGCCTATGAACACCCCGAGCGTCTCCACACCCTAACCACCTGTACCTCTCCCTATAAGTTTGTCGGGATTGACACCTATAAAGATTTCTACAAACTGGTTAGCGAAGAAGGGGTGGCGGCCTGGGCCCGCAAAACTGGCGGCAGGAGGCTGGAACCTGGGAAGTCTGACCCGGCTCACCACGATTGGTACGTCGAGCAGATGTCGCAGACTTCGCAGCGAGTGGTGCTGGAAACCCTGACCTACCTGGCCACCCAAGACCTAACCGACATTTTGCCCAAAATCAAGACGTCGACCTTGGTGCTGGCCTCGGAGCAGAACGCCAAAGACAACCCAGAGCGCACCACGGTTTTCGCCGAAAAACTGGGCAACGGAAGGTTGGTGGCCATCCCCGGCACCAGCGGCTACGTTCAGCACTCAGCGCCCGAAGAGTGCGTCCTAGCCTGGCGTCAGTTCCTCGGCGAAATCAGCGTAAACTAAACTTCGGATTTAGGTGCCATAGAAACAAATCCCTTCCCCCGCGTCGGGGGAAGGTTAGGATGGGGGATTTTCTAGCGGACAACACCACAGAGGAGTTGTTATTGCCTAGAGCAGTGACCGGGACTGGCCGCCGTCTACGTTCAGGCAGGTGCCGGTGATTAGGTTGGCATTCTCCGAGGCCAAGAATGCCACGGTGTCGCCGATGGGCTCGGGCCAGCCGAATTTGCCAGCCGGTAGGTTCCGGTCGATGAAATCAGCTACTTGTTCTGGGGTGCTGTTCTTCTGAAACCGGTCCCAGCTGCTGCCAGGGAAGTCGATGGAGCCAGGAGCGATACAGTTGACCAGCACGTTCTCCGACGCCAGGTTCAACGCCAGGTGCTTGGAGAAGGCGATGAGGGCCGCTTTGCCGGTCATGTAATCAATGGAGCCGCCATATTCCCGGCCATAGATGGATGAGATGCTAATGACCCGTCCCCAGCGCTGCTCCCGCATGTGGGGCAAGACTAGGGCAATCAGTTCAACGGCGCTCATGAAGTTAAATTCCATACCTTCACGGAAGGTCGCCACTCCGGTCTCCTGGAAATCAGCAGTGCCCCTACGTCCACCGGCGTTATTAACCAGGATGTCGGCTTCGCCCAGGGCGTTGATGGTTTCCTGGTGAAAACGCACTAGGTCGTCTTTGTTGGTGACGTCGGCCTGTACCGCCAGAACCTCGTACCCCTTGGCCTTAAGCTCGGCGACGGTTTCGTCTAGTTGTTCCTTGCCCCGGGCGCAGATTGCTACCTTGCAGCCTTCGCGGGCCAAGGAGTCCGCCGCCTGCTTGCCCAGGCCGTGGCTGCCTCCGGTAATCATTGCAACTTTGCCTTGCAGCGCTAGGTCCATTACCGCCTCCTGTGCTGGGAGAGATTTTTGTATAAGTCCCCAATTAAATCGAGAACCCCGACCAAATTCCATCGGTGTGCGGGGCACAGGAATTATAGATGCAGTTGGCCCCGGTTGCACCACGTACCAGGCGATTGCCAGGCGGCTATTATTGGGCACAAAAATAGGCACTAGGCATGCTATACTATGCCCGTTCAAATGGATGCCTATATTCGCATCGTTCTATGTCCTGCGAATTGGTCGTTCAGGAATAACATAACCTGGTTACTATCAAGTGGGTACTATCAAGATTGATTCGACACCAAGCTAATATTGGGGTACAGAGAAAGTAGATGATTAAGCGTTTCTCAGTCCTGTACGTAGGTCAGATTGACCTAGAAAACGTGGGGGCCAACGGTACAGCGCCGGACGACCGCCGCTACACCAACGACCAACTCATCCAGACCTACGATAACGCCATGAAGTTGGCCAAACAGATGGACAACTCAGGCTACTACTGCATGTGGGCCGCCGAGCACCATTTCCAAAGGGAAGGCTACGAGTGCATTCCCAACCTGACCCTGCTGGGCACCCACCTTGCGGCGCACACCAAGAACCTAAAGTTCGGCGCGTCGTTCAACATTTTGCCCATGTGGCATCCGCTGCGATTGGCGGAGGATTTTGCATTGGGCGATATTCTGACTGGCGGCAGGTTAATCTTCGGGATTGGCCGCGGCTATCAGGCAAGGGAGGTCGAGACTTTTGGCTCGCCTCTAATTGACCAGGTCGCCAACCGGGAGCTCTTTGAAGAGCAGGTTGAGATTATCCTGAAGGCCTTCAACGAAGAATCCTTCAGCCACCACGGGAAGCATTACAACATACCCCCAGACATTCCTTACCGGGGCTATCAACTAAAAGACATTACCCTGGTGCCGCGGCCAGCCCATCTGCCGGTGGAGATTTGGCAGCCCATGACCAGCGGGCGGAGCATCGAGTTCATCGCCCAGAAGGGGATTAAGGGCATGACCGCCCTCAGTGGTGAGAAGGTGGTGGAACAATTCTTCCACACCTATCGAGACGCCGCAGATAAGGTTGGACGCAGTCTGACATTAGGACAGGACATGGCCTTGGGCTTCGGCTTTTATATCGCCGACACCCAAGAGGAAGCCATTGAGCAGGTGCGTCCCTTCCACGATGAGCGCTACAAGTGGTTTGCTCCCTTCGGGCTCGTCCGGTATGTGGACGAACAGGGCCGGATGTGGGGCGAACCGGGAGCCCCAGCACGCACGCCTCAGGTTGAGGATGGAGTGCAGCAAAAAGCTTGGATTTGTGGGCCGCCGGAACATTTTGTCGAGACGCTCAAGTATTTTGAAGAGAAATACCCCGGTCTTGAAGATATAGTTCTACAATGGCCAGAGGGCATGCCATGGCACGAACTTAGTGCCCAATTGGAGATATTCTCCAAAGAAGTAATGCCAGTATTTACGGGCCGCAGTTAATCCCGTTTATCAATCAACACGTAAATTAGTTATCAAAAGGGTACGCTTGTCGGACAGCGTACCCAACACAGGAGTCGCCGTTGGCTGACCCCGAACATATAACCCTGGCAAAATCAGGGCCCAGCGCCATATCCCGTTGGCGGGAGGCCACGTGGCGAAGCCCCAATACTCAGTTGCCTCGGTATAACTTGGGTTACCGGCTGGAAGACCGGGCCGCAGGCGAAACCTTCCCACCTGAATATATCTACGGTCGGCCTTCTTTGAACCTTTCTGGCGCGATGTTGAGCGCGGCTAAGTTGGCCGGGGCCGATTTGGCCCACGACGATCTCAGCGGTGCCGACCTGACCGGTTCCAACCTGAATCAGGCGGACCTTTCCGGGGCCAATCTTCAAGGCGCTCACCTGTGGCGCTCGAACCTGTCGCGCGCCAAATTAAACGAAGCAAACATGGCCGGTTGCACGCTGGGTCGGACCAATTTGTCCAATAGCACCCTGCGACTTGCGGACCTTAGAGGGGCGGACCTTTCTTACGCCAATTTGTCATCTGCCGACCTAGAGGGAGCCAACCTATCGGGAGCCGACCTCACCCAAGCGGATTTGTCATGGGCCAACCTGAACAAGGCCGACCTCCGGAACGCGCGGCTCACCGGTACCACTCTGGACATGGCCGACCTGACTGGGGCCGACCTCCGTGGGGCTACCATTATCAAGGCTGCCCTCAACAGTACCAGCCTATTATTCGCGGTCTGCGGGGTTACAACCTTCGCCAACTGCGACTTGACCATGGCAATTGGCCTCGAAGAAATGCGCCATGCCGGGCCGAGCATGATATCGCTCGATACCATTTCGCGCTCCAAAGGCCGGGTGCCCGCCAAATTCCTGGCCGGGGCCGGAGTGGCACCGGAGTTAATAGCTGCCCAAGACGCCTTCAGGGAATCGGGCAAGAACCACACCAGGGTATTGCTGCTGGGGTCGGAGAACGATGGGGATTTTGCTGCCAAGGTCCAGGCGGACCTTGCCGAGGCCGAGGTTCCTAGTTGGGTAGTTGCGGCAGATGATGAAGCTTCACTTCAGTCTGGCGATGTCAGCCTGGACAAAGCTGTCTACTACGACCGGTTGGTGTTGCTTTGCACTGCCGGGTCTCTGGAAAACCCCCATACCAGCCGATATTTCAGCACCCTAATGAACGGGTCAGGTTTCGGTCTGGGAGAGACCTTGATATCGGCCGCTGCCGACGATATCTTCTTCAATCGCGAAGACCGCCTGTGTTCCGGTCTGCGGGATGGAGTAGTAGTGGATTTCAGGGGTTGGGAGGACGAGGCTCGCTACAAAGAAGCCATGTCGTCCCTAATCAAAGAAATCTCGGGGCCAGCTTTCTAACTTCCCCTTATTCTACCGGCGTTCCCGTTGCCAGCATTAGGCACGCTTCTCCCCATTGAGTTGGATTGCCCAGTTCCCAATCGTCACTCGACCCCGCTGGCTGCAAACGTAGACCCTGGTCTCCGCCGTAAACCAGGAGCACCACACCCTCGCCTGAGTCCTCAGCTTGGGCCGAAATCGCGGGGCATGGCCCCTGGGAACTCCAACCGGTCACGCGGCACCACAGATCCTCTCCCATCGGGTTCGTGGTAAACACCCGCATAACTTCAATGGGGTCGGTCAACAGATCGAACATCCGGTGCAGGTCTAGCGGACTGTTCTCTCCGCCAACGACTTCAACTTCGACCAGCATTTTCAGACTTCCTACTCTTTTGGTTGGGTTGGCCTACGTGGTCAGGCTCAATCAGGCGTTTTCCCAATATTATCATTTGCGGTACAACCGTAGCCGCTGAGGCGCATCTGAATAATTAGTGGCCCAGAGGCCCAAAGTAGGCGGTACCTACAGGCCCGCCCATCTGGACCCAAAGGGACAGATATTTGGGGCTGATTGGGATATACCTTAAGAAACGGGAACGTAAAAGGACCATCGGACCCTCTGACTAACACCGGAGTGTATTAATGCTTAAAACCGCAGAACTAAGCACCTTTGACGAGGTGAATCTATTTTTCGATACTGCCGCAGATAGACTCGGACTGACCAACGGCCTGCGGGAAATGCTGAAACGGCCCTGGCGCGAACTACAAGTCCAGGTGCCAGTGCGCATGGACGACGGACAGATACAGGTGTTCGCCGGATTTAGAGTACAGCACAATGGCGCACGTGGACCCTACAAGGGCGGCCTTCGGTATCACCCTGACGCCGACTTGGAAGAGGTACGTGCTTTGGCGTCGTTGATGACCTGGAAAAATGCCCTGGTTGACCTGCCTTACGGCGGGGCAAAGGGTGGAGTCCAGGTGGATCCGGGCCAACTCTCTAACGGCGAGCTTAACCGTCTCACCCGGCGGTACACCCAAAATATCATCCATCTGATTGCGCCAAACCGGGACATCCCCGCCCCAGACATGGGCACCAATGCCCAGACCATGGCTTGGATGATGGATGCCTACGGTGCGGTACACGGGCATTCTCCCGCCATCGTGACCGGAAAGCCGGTTGAGATGGGCGGTTCTCTGGGCCGGGAATCGGCCACTGGACGCGGCGTTGCTTACCTGCTCCAGGAGGCCGCCAAAGATATTGACCTAGAGATTCAGGGCGCAAGAATTGTCGTTCAGGGCTTCGGCAACGTCGGCTCCTGGGCAGCCCGGCTGATGTACGACGCTGGCTGCCGAATCATTGCGGCGAGCAGTGTTGATGGCGGCGTGTACAATGCCGGCGGCTTGGACATCCCCCGGTTGCAGGACTTTGAGAAGTTGTCTGGCGGAGTCACCGGATTTACCGGCGGCGAAAGCATCTCCAACCGCGAGCTTCTGGAATTGGACTGCGACGTTCTGGTGCCAGCGGCCATCGACAATGTAATCACGGAAGACAACGCCAGCTACATCAAGGCCCGCTTGATATTGGAGGCGGCTAACCATCCAATTACGCCCGAGGCTGACCGTATC